>CAZNRD010000001.1:0-41887 GCA_964575425.1 uncultured Anaerolineaceae bacterium
ATCATCGAAAGAGCGATCCGTCGTTAACATGATTTCCGGAACGGGACACTAGCGAGTCCAGCCGCCCAGGGAGCAAGAGCAGGGGCACGGAATGCCGTGCCCCTCTCGTTTTCAGGATCGGCCGCTCAACTTTCGGTCGGCTTCGAGCTCGCCGCGAGGTTTCTCTGACGCAGGGCGGCTGCCTCTTCGGCCAGCCTGCGGTGGACATCGCGCGTGATGGGGAACGCCGCCGCTGCCCACACCGACCCCAGAAGAAGGATGGCCGGCACCCAGGAGACCATCATACGCATCGCCGTCAGCGCCGAGGACGATTGCTCGGAGGCCCCGGGACGATAGCCCGAGAACTCGAGTGTCCATCCGATGGCCAGCAGAGCCACCGAGGTTCCCAATTTCTGGATGAAGGCTGATGCCCCGCCAAAGACGCCCTCCTGCCGCTGGCCGCTCTCGACTTCGATGGATTCGAGGACGTCGGCGCCCATGGCCGACGGCAGCACGTGTGCGGAGGCAACGCCCAGTCCTGCCAGGAACGCGACAATGTAGACCGGCGTTGGAGTCGCGTGCGGCACCTGCCACAGCACAAGGTGCACCGCTACCCAGGAAAGAGTGCACATCACAAACGCCCACTTCTTCTCGAACTTCATCGAGAGCCAATTGACCAGCGGCAGGAACAGCGTGGCGCTGGCCAGGATCACGGCCAGCACAATGGCCGAGTCCTGCTCGGCGATGCCGGCCCAGTACACGACGTAATAGGCAAATACTGCTTCGACCGCGCCGATCGCCAACCAGGAAAGCCATCCCACCAGCAGGGCCAGCCAGAAGGGGCGGTTGCGCAGGACGCCGCGCAGCGACTCGGCCAGGCCGGCCCGCTTCTTCGACTGGAACTCGGGGCGCTCGCGCACAGTGAAGACGATCAGCAGGTAGGGGATCAGGCTGATGAGGCCGAGGCCAAGGCCGGCTCGGGCAAAGCCCACCCTCATGGACGGCGCGGCGTCGAACACGAAGGGGAGTGCAATTGCCGCCAGGAGCCCGACGACGATCGACACCGCCATGCGATACGTCACGATTGAGGTGCGCTCATCGCTGTCGAGTGAGAGCTCCGGCGTGAGGGCGGTGTACGGACCGATCACGAGCGTGTAGAAGAGGTCGAACAGGAAGTAGATGGCGAGATAGTAAGCCGCGCGTTGCAGCGTGTCGTCGAGCGGAGGCACGACCCAGAGCAGCGCATAGAAGCCGGCCATCGGCAGCAGCCCGCCGAGGATGAATGGACGGCGCCGGCCGAAGCGGCTGCACGTGCGATCGGAGAGCGCGCCGACCAGAGGATCGTTGATACCGTCCCAGACTCGTGCCGCCAGGAGCAGGGTGCCCGCTATCCCCGGGCGAATGCCGGCGACGTCAGTCAGGAAAAACAGGAAGTAGAAGGGGATCACTGTGCCCACGCCGACCGAGGGCATCAGTTCGCCGAGTGCGTAGATGACCTTGGTGTGACGGGGTAGCGGCGATGGCTGCGCTGGTTTCATTGCGCGGCTCCTTCCGGTACGCCTTGCTCAGGATTGCTCGGGCTTCCTCCCGTAGGCGTAGAACGTCGGAACGTACAGGACGCGGTCGCCCGACCTCCAGGCGGCGGCTTCTTCGTCGATCAGGGTCTCAAAGGCCCTTCCGCTTGTCGGGAGCCCGCAGTCGAGCGCCAGGACGCCGCACTCAACTCTCAGGTCGTCGGGCGGGCGACCGGGGGTCCACTCCGCACCAAGGATGCCGGCGTGGAGGTCGACCAGCCCGGCGCCGGCAAGAAGGCCCGGCAGCCTGCGACCGATGTCGGGCACGGCTCCGAAGCGTTGCAGCGCGCGAGACTGCCTGCGGCCGAGTGAGGCAAGACGGGGCGGATGGTCGATGCGGCCGCCGTAATCCGGCTCCGCCAGGCAGAGAAGCGCACCACCAGGCCGAAGAATGCGCACCATTTCCTGGAGCAGCCTCACGGGCTGCCGGACCCAGAGCAGCAGGTAGTGAGCGATGGCTGCGTCGAAGGAATCGTCGGCGAAGGGAAGGTCATGGCCGTCGCCGTGGACAAGGCGCGTGTCGGGATCGTGGTTGCGGGCGAAGGAGAGAGACGCCCGGGAGAGATCGAGCCCCACGACCGCTCCAGCCGTGCATTGATGAAGGTCGCTTGTGATCACGCCTGTCCCGCTGCCCACTTCGAGCACGCGGCGGGCGTGGGCCAGATTCACTTGCGCGTAGGCGCGGGCGCGGACTGGTTGGGTCCACGCCGCCTGCTGCTCATAGCGCTGATGCCAGAACTCCAACGGCGGAGCCTCGTGGGGTGTCGGCCGGGTCAGGCAGCCGCGGCCCAGAGCGCAGACCACGAATCCCGCAGCGCGTTTCCGAGAACCCGACCGATCCCCTGCGCCGGAAGGACGTCGCCGTCCGGTTCGACGTACAGGGATGCGTGCGTTGGATGCTCAGGGGGTAGGTCGAGTTCGAGGCTGATCGGATTGATGGCGGCGTAGGGGGCGGGAAGGTCCCACACCAGGTCCAGCCCCAAGTTGGCGGCGAAGTCACGGGCCTCGGAAAGCCTCTGCGCCGTCTCGGGGCTACGATCGGTCGCCGAGAGCGAGAGGTTCAGCAATCCCATATCCGCCAGATGGCGAATGGGCGTGGCGAGGTCCTGGGATGGTGTTGGAGTAAGGGTGAGATGGGCGGCGGTGAAGACATCGCTGGCGAGCGCCGCTCGCAGACCGTCGAGAGTGGCTGGATCGTCCATCTCGACGGCGACGAGGATGTGGTCCAGTCCTGCCTGACTGAGGGCGGTCATGAGTGCCGGTTCGGCCAGACGGCGTCCGTCGGTGAGCAGGCCGGTGACCTGGCCGAGGCGTTCGGCGTGCTCGATCAGGGCAACAAGGTCGGCGCGCAGCGTGGGCTCGCCGCCGGCGAAGGTCACGTGCGGGATTCCGGCCCCCCAGGCCGACGTCAGAATCTGCTGCCATTCCTCTGAGGTCAACTCACGGTCGACGCGCTTCCGAGCCAGACGGTCGAAGGCGCCTCCCGGGCCAATGCGGTAGGTGAGGGCGAGGTCAAGGCGGAGGGGTGACGATGGGCGTGCCTCGTGCGGTTCGCGGCGTTCGAGGTCGAGGAACTGCACGGGATCGAGCTCGGGAGTGGTGGCCAGCGTGAGGACCTGCTCGCGAAGCCACTGCTGGTCGCGGCGCGCGCGCCGGAAGCCGACCCGGTAGCGCGCCGCCACGGCGCGTGCGGCCGCCTCTTCGCTGGCGCCGCGAATCCACTCGTAGGCGTGAGCGGCGGCGGTCGGGTTAAGGTGCAGGATGATGGAGGCGTTGACGATCAGGACCCCTGAGCCGTCCGGCTCGAGGCGCAAGTGAAGCCGAAAGGGACGGGCTGCGTCTGGCGGGGGTCCGAAGTGGTACAGTCCGGGTGAAATCGGCGCCGGGGAGGCTTTGCTGGGCAAGAAGCGTGCGAGGCGTGAGGTCATGAGCAGGCTCCTGATCGAGTCACGCGGGAGCGGTCAGCGCCTGCGGTTGGGGGCGGGTGACGGAGAGCGAGAGCGGGCAGCCCCCGCCGCACTCGGTGAGCGCGGGGCATTGCGCGCAGGCTTCAGGCAGATAGCGGCGCTCGCGCAGCCAGAGCGACAGGTCGTGGTTCCAGATCGCGGGCCACGGATCACGCAGCAGGTTGCCTACGGTCTCGTGGTACGACTGACAGGGGATGACGTTCCCATCGGGCTCGACGCACATGTTGTAGCGTGCCGCGGTGCACGCCTTGACGCCGAGTTCGAGCTGGACGGGGTCGAAGTGACAGTACTGGGTGGGCGTGTACCACACCAGGCGCATGCCCTGCCGCTCGGTCTCCTCGCGTATGGAAATGAGCAGCGGTTCAAGGGCGGATTCGGTCAGGCCGGTGCCGACGGTGGCACCGCGTCCAGCGTGGATGAGCGCATTGATGCCGACGGTGGGGACGCCGAGGTCGGCCAGGAAGCGCACGGTGTCAACGATGGTGTGCGCGTTACTCGCAAGGAGCGTGGTGTTCGTCATCAGGTGCAGGCCTGCAGCCAGGGCGTTGCGGATGCCCTCGACCGACTGCTGCCAGGCGCCGCAGCGGGCCACCATCTCGTCGTGGATGGCGGGGTCATGGGATTCGAGCGTGGTCTGGACGTGGTCGAGGCCGGCCTTGACGAGGCGGTCGAGGTAGCCGCGGTCGGCCAGACGGCGCCCGTTGGTGAGCAGGCCGGTGATCTGGCCCAGCGACTGCGCGTGTTCGATCAAGTCCGGCAGGTCCTGGCGCAGGGTCGCTTCTCCTCCGGTGAAGCAGATGTGGGGCACGCCGACTTCCCACAGGCGATCGAGCATCGCCTTCCACGCGTCGGTTGCCAGCTCGGGGAAGGAGCGCGGCCGCGCGTTGTAGCAGTGGGGGCAGTCGTTGTTGCAGCGGTAGGTGAGGGCGAGGTCCATGCGGTAGGGCGCGGAGGGCGCCTGGGAGAAAGGGGGCAGAAGGTCGAGGCCGAGGTCGTGGATGGGGCAGGGTCCGTCAGGACGGGAGAGGTCGTCGAGTTGCTGGCGCATCGCCGCGAGGTCAGCGCGGGCGGTGTGGCCGGAGACGCGATACTGGCTTCGGAGGGCGGCGACGGCCTGGTTGTCGTCGGCGCCTTCGAGGATCAGCCAGGCGATCATCGCGGCTGTGGCGTTGAGGTGCAGAGCGCGGTCGGCGTTGATCAGGAGCAGGCCGCTGCCATCGGGCTCGAGGCGGAGGTGGAGGCGCGCCTCGCCGGCTGGGGTGCGGCGCTGGTAGGCGTGGAGGCCGGGCTGTGGAGGCGCGACGGGTGAACGGCGTGCCATGCCCTTCCTCAGCGCCCTCCACCGGCGCAGGCGCAGGCGCAGCCAGCGCATGCACAGGCGCAGGCACAGGAGTGGCCACCGCCTCCGCCGCCCCGGTAACTGCCGCTGCTGCGCGATGGGGGCGGCGGCGGATTGGTTCGGCTGGTCACGCCGCTGGTGAACGCCAGCACGTTGCCGACCAGATTGCCTGCGGCGTTCTGGACGCCCCGGACGAGCGAGGCGGCGAAGTCGGCGCCGGGCAGGTGCGGCATGGAGACCGAGGGGCCCGTCGCGCTGGGACGGGCGCTCGTGGCTGCTGGGCGGGTTGCCTTTGGCGTCGGGCTGCTGACCGTTGAGGGACGATAGTTGCCCCACCACACTGGCACGAACACCGGCCCTTGCTGGAAGGTCCGGCGTGTGCGATCCTCGAAGTCGCGGTCGAGCATGGTCCATTCCAGACCTTCGTCGAATCGCTGGGAGCGGATTTCGGGCGTTCCCGCCTTCTCCACTTCTTCCCAGGCTTTCTTCGTGATGGCCTGGTAGTAGGCGCGTGTCTCGGGAAGGCTGAAGCCCTTCATCTTCTTCTTCACCGCGCTGACGAGGTCGATGACGACGGCCTGCAGGGCCTTCTGGCGCTCGCGCGAGTTGGTCTTGACGACGGAGTCGAGGAACGCCTCTTCGTAGTTGCGCAGCCCTTCGGGCGTGGGGGCAAGGCGTTCGACGGTGAGGGGGGTTTCCCTGGTGACGCGGGCGGCGTTTTTCTTCAGGACGCTGAAGAGGATCATGGTGAGGACGCGGTCGAGGGGTGTTTCGAGCAGCACGGCGGCCTCGGCGGCTGTGAGGCCGCGCTTGATGCCGTGACCTTCGATGGCGATCTTGGGGGGCAGGTAGGCGAGCTTGCGCCGGCGGTCTAGCGTGATGGCGAGGCCGATCCAGAAGGCCAAGAAGAGGGCAAAGCCACCCACGCAGAGCAGCGGCAGGAGCACCTCGGCGGAGATACCGAGCTGCTGGAACAGGTTGGGCTGGGCGACCGCTGTCTGCGGGACGTACTGTGCAGGGAAGGCCACGCCGAACTCATACTGCGTATAGCCATTTGCTGCCCTGTCCCGCCACACGTACGTGACACGACCTTCCTCGTCCAACTCCGTGGCGGGTTCTTGCTGGGGCCAGCCGCGCGGCGGGCTGAACCAGCGGCCTTCGCCGGGCTGGACGTCTGGCGGCAGGTGGATGGTGACGGTCAGGTCGGTCGTGCCGTGCACAGAATCGGAGTCGAACCACGTGGGAGAGAAGACCGCACTGACGTACCCGGCAGGCTCGGTTGTGGAGAAGAGCACATTCTCGACACGGCCGATGACGACCTGGACCACGCCGGTGCTGCCAGGACGGATGGCGTTGACACCGAGCCCCAGCTCGATGCCCGGGGAGACGTATTCCGAGGGCGCGATGTGGCCAATTGGGCGGCCGTCAACGGTCGCGGAGATCGCCGACAAATCGTACTGGTCGTTCGGCAGGCCGACATCCACGTAGTCGATGGGCGAGGCGAACGAATCGTTGGTGAAGACGAAGGTGTAGACCAGGCGCAGGGTCCCGTCGGATTGCCAGTAGGCGTCAACGTTCTCGCGGTCGAGGCTGAAGGAGTAAGTCTGCGCCTGCGCGGTCGAGGCGGGCAGGAGCGGCGTCAGCAGCGCGGCGGCGAGGGCGAGGCGAGTGAGGGTTCTCATGCGGCGCCTCCGGTCACCATTTCGGTTCTTCGGCCAGTTGGTAGCTTGTGCCGCAGTAGGGGCAGGAGACGACCGGCGCGCCGGCCACCATCTTGACGTTGTCCGCTGTCAGCGCCCCGCCGCAGTTCCGGCAGCTGAGCTTCTCCAGGTTGACGTCCCCCGAGAGATCGATCTTCTGGATGATCTCGACCTGGCCTTCCGCGGCCTTGCGGCGCGAGGCGAACCAGATGAGCAGGAAGGCCATGGCCGCCATGACCAGGCCGACCACGATCCATCCGCCCCCCTGGCCCGCGGCCTGAGGGCTGAAGGCGCCCCAGATAAACAGCACGCCGAAGAAGAGCAGTACCGCCGCCGCGAGATAGGCGATGATTCGTCCTGCAGACATGACCCCTCCCGGATTCCCGATACGGCTTCAGTGTAACACTGGCAGGGTTACGGGACAACTGACAAGCGGCTGACGGACACCCGAGGCCGCTCCTCACGGAATCCGGGACTCCCTCGCGCCTTCCGGATGCCGGCTCTCTCCCTTTCGCCCGCGCTCGCCCTCGGCTAGAATCGCGGTGCCGCGGGAGGAGGCATGGCCAACTGGATCACCTTGAGCCGGTTCCCCGGGCTGCTGGTGTTCATGCTGATGTTGTACCTCGGCGGCCCTGCAGTCCGGGTGATCTCGGTGCCGTTTCTGTTCCTGCTCCTGATGCTGGACACGGTCGACGGTATGGTGGCCCGGGCGCGGGGTCAGTCCAGCCTGATCGGCAGCGTCCTCGACATCGCGGCGGACCGCACCTACGAGCTGGTCCTGTGGGTGGCGCTGGCGGATCTGGACCTAATCCCCGTGGCCATCCCGCTGATCGTCATTGGGCGCACGACACTCACCGACGCCCTGCGCAGCATCGGCGTCAGCCAGGGGTTGCGGCCGTTCGAACAGCACCGATCCCGCCTGGGCAGATTCATCGTCGCCTCGCCGTGGATGCGTACATCGTACAGCGTCACGAAGATCACGGCGTTCTGCGGCCTGACCCTGGCGCTTGCGCTTTCGGGCTATGCTGCCGGCAGCGCAGCGCAGCGGGCTTCGGCCGTCCTGCTCGAAGTGTTCCGGGCGGTGGCCTGGGCTGCGACTGTGCTGTGTCTGGTGCGCGGGCTGCCGGTGATTCTGGGGGCAGCCCGGCGCAACCTCGCGTCTCGCGGAGAGCACGCCGAGCCATGAACTTGCTGGACATCGCGAACACCGCGTTCGGGCCGCCGATTGGCATGGTGCTGGCCCGGCTTCTCCCCGCCCGGATCATCTACCCCTTGGCCGACCGAGCCGCGCACGCCAGCGCCCGCCGGCGCGGCCGGCCGATCGTCGACGCTATCCGCTGCAACCAGGCAGTCGTGCGAGGCCTGTCGCTCGAGGATCCGTTCCTCGACCTGGCGGCGGAGGCTGTGCTGGTGCATGCCGCACGCGGCTATGTAGACTTGTTTCGCGCACTGGCGCGCGGCCGGCAAGCCCTGATCGATGGATGCACGATGATGCCGGAACTGCAGCAGGCGCTAGAGCAGACCCGAGAGCACGGGCGCGGTGCGGTGGCCGTTAGCGCGCACCTGAGCTGCTTCGACATGCTCCTCCTGACGTTGGCCGCGCGAGGCTTCGAAGTGCAAGGATTGTCCTACTCAGACCCTCGCGGCAGCTATCTCGTGCAGAACCGCCTGCGCCGTCAGTCTGGCCTGATCCTGACGCCGATCTCGCAGGCATCCCTGCGGACGGCTTTCGAGCGCCTGCGGCGCGGCGGCTTGGTGCTCACCGGGGTAGACCGGCCGGCGCCCGAAGGCGAGATGCTGAGCTTCTTCCATCGGCAAGCCCGCCTCCCGGTGGGGCATGCCCGCCTCGCAATTCGCACAGGGGCGCGCATCGTTGTTGGAGCAATGCGATCCGCCGGCCAGGGACACTATGAGGCTGCCCATCTGGGGACAGTGGATCCCGCGGCGATGGGGAAAGAAGGCCGAGACGCGCGAGCGGTGAGCCGGGCGGTGCTGAGCCT
This sequence comes from uncultured Anaerolineaceae bacterium, assembly GCA_964575425.1. Lineage (GTDB taxonomy): Bacteria > Chloroflexota > Anaerolineae > Anaerolineales > E44-bin32 > DATEAV01. The sequence continues at coordinate 8,560 of CAZNRD010000001.1, forward strand.
GCTTGAGGAGGCGATTCGGGCTCGGCCCGAAGAATGGCTCATGTTTTTTCCTGTCTGGCCCGAGGCGATGCGGCGGTGAAACTACTCCTGGGCGCGCTGCTGGCCGCAGCGGGCGTGGCCAGCGGTCTGATGTGGCGAAAGCCTCGAGTGGCGGCGTTCGACACCGCGCTGTTCCGAAGCATCAATGGCTTGACCGCAGGGCCCGCTGTGGACGCGGCTGTGCGGCTGCTCCGGCCGTTGGGGACAACGTGGGGATTGGTCCTGGTGGCGGGCGCGACCTTTGTATGGGATCCGGCAGGGGCGATCCTGCTCCTGGCGATGGCCGTGCTCAGCAGCCTCCTGGAGCGTGGGTTGAAGCTGGGAATCGGGCGGAAGCGTCCGTTCGAGGAGCTCGACGCGGTCGAGGTGCGGCAGAATCCACCGCCCAGGGACCCCAGTTTCCCCAGCGGGGATGCCTCGCGGGTCTGCTTCCTCGGTTCGGCGCTGGCGTTTGGCATGGGATGGCCGCCGGCTGCCTCGGCGGCAGCGCTGGTGCTGGCTGTTGTCGTCAGCCTTGGGCGCGTGCGCATGGGGGTGCACTATCCCAGCGACGTGTGGGCGGGGTCCTGGATGGGCCTTGGGATGGGGCTGATGTGGGGGGCGCTGCTGCCGGCATTTCGCCTGTGGTGGAGCTAGCCTGCCATCTTCCAGTGTCAAGGCCGTGCGGTTGGGGCTATAATCGCGGCGATGACAGGAACCGATGTGCATGCCCGGGCCGAAGAGCTGCGGCGGCAGGTCAACTTCCATAACTACCGCTACCACGTCCTCGACTCGCCGCTGATCAGCGATGCGGAGTTCGACGCGCTGATGCGCGAGCTTCGGGCGGTCGAAGAGGCGCATCCGGAGCTGATCACCCCCGATTCGCCGACACAGCGCACGGGCGGAGCGGTGGCGGAGCGGTTTGAGAAGGTCCGCCACCCGGCGCCGATACTCAGCCTCGGGAATGCCTACAATGCAGAGGAAGTGCGCGCCTGGTTCGAGCGCATCGCCAGAGTGGACCGGCGGGTGCTGGGGGCGCGCTTCGTCGTGGAGCCGAAGCTCGACGGCCTGACGGTAGTGCTCCACTACCGCGACGGCATGTTCACGCTGGGTGCCACGCGCGGAGACGGGGAATTCGGCGAGGACATCACCGCGAACCTGCGGACCGTCCGCAGCCTCCCGCTGCGAATCCCGGTGGAGCCTCTCGATGTTCGGCTGCCCAGACGCCTGGTGGTGCGGGGAGAGGCCATTATCACCCGCGCCGACTTTGAGGAGATGAACCGTCGGCTGCGGGAGGCGGGGGAGCGGACCTACGTGAATCCCCGGAACACCGCCGCCGGATCGCTGCGTCAACTTGATCCGGCGCTCACGGCCTCGAGGCCGATCAGCCTGCTGTGCTACGCTATTGTCGATTCGGATGGCGACGTGCTTACTTCTCAATGGGAGACTCTCGGCCACCTGCGGCAGCTAGGTTTCCCTGTGTCTCGGGAGGCCACAATCTGCCGGGATCTCGACGAGGCGCTGCGAGTGGTTACGGAGTGGGAGAGGAAGCGCAGCAGCCTGCCCTACGATGCCGATGGCATGGTCATCAAGATCGACGACCTGCGCCTGGCTGCCGCTCTCGGCGTTGTGGGCAAGGATCCGCGCGGCGCCATCGCCTACAAGTTCCCCGCCCAGGAGGTGACGACGCAGCTGCTTGACATCGGAGTGAACGTCGGGCGGACCGGCGTCATCACGCCTTATGCGGTGCTCGAGCCCGTGGAGGTAGGTGGCGTTACGGTGCGGCAAGCCACGCTGCATAACTTCGACTACATTGAGGAGAAGGATATCCGCGTGGGCGACCGCGTCCTGGTCAAGCGGGCCGGCGAGGTGATCCCGTACGTGATCGGGCCCATGGTCGAGGCGCGCACCGGCGAGGAGAAGGCATACCACCCGCCGAAGGCATGCCCATCGTGTGGGGAGAAGCTGGAGCGTGTTGAAGGCGAAGTCGCCGTCTACTGCGTCAACAGCGCCTGCCCGGCGCAGCTCGTCCGCAACCTGGAGCATTTCGTCTCGCGACCGGCGATGGACATCGTCGGGTTTGGCATTCGGCTGGCCGAACAGGTGGTGGAGGCCGGGTTGGTGTCGGACGTGGGCGACCTGTACTCTCTGCGGCGGGAGGACTTGCTGAAGCTGGAAGGCTTTGCCGAAAAGAAGGCAGACAACTTGCTGCAGGCAATTGCTGCGTCGCGTGAGCGTCCCCTGGCGCGCGTGATCCTGGCGCTCGGCATTCGCGGCGTTGGGGAGGTCGTTGCAAGTGACCTGGCGGACCACTTCGAAGACCTCGAAGCGCTGTCTGGGGCCAGCCTGGAGGAACTGCAGGGTATCGAGGGCATCGGCCCCAGCACCGCCAGTGCCATCCGTGAATGGTTTGCGCGGTCTCACAATCGACGTCTGCTTCAGAAGCTCAGGCGGGCTGGGGTCTGGCCGGGAGGAGAGGCGGTACCCCGTCCGTCCGTCCGGCAGACGCTCTCGGGCCTGACGTTCGTCCTGACGGGCGTCCTGCCGACGATGAGCCGCGAGCAAGCCAAGGCATTGATTCTCGAGCGCGGGGGCAAGGTGAGTGAGAGCGTCGGTCATTCGACGAGTTTTGTTGTCGCGGGAGAGGCGCCGGGATCGAAGCTCCGTCGGGCGAACAAGCTTGGGATCCTGGTTCTGGACGAGGCCGGCCTGCTGTCGCTGATCCAGACCGGGCCTGGCGGCCGCTAGAGCAATGCGCTGCGGCCCGCGCGGGCCGGCACAACCTGCGTAATGCGCGTTTGCCAGGGGAGAGTTTGCGTGGAACGGCCGAGAGAGGACGACCCCATCCTGGAGCGAATCCGGACAATGTGCCGTCGGGTGGAGGCGGTGCAGGAGGTGGGAGAGTACTTCTACAACCTCCCGGTGTCGGAACTGCGTGGGAATGCTCGTGTCATCGTCGACGGCCGGGAGATGGCCATGTTCGCCTCCTACGGGTACCTGGGCCTGCTCGGGCACCCTCGGATCAATGCGGCGGCGCAGCAGGCGACTGACCGCTTTGGAACCGGGACGCACGGCGTGCGCAGCCTGGCGGGAAGCCTCACCGTCCACCGCGAGTTGGAGGAGACGATCGCTGCCTTCCACGGGACCGAGGCCGCGATCACGTTCTCTTCCGGTTACGTCACAAACCTGTCGGTTGTCTCAACGCTGGTGGGGCGCCGTGACTATGTGTTCAGCGACAAACTCAACCATGCCAGCATTGTCGATGGCTGCCTGCTCTCCGGCGCGCGCTTCGTGCGCTTTCGGCACAACGACATGGAGGATCTCGAGGCGCGCCTGAACGCAGCGCCGGCCTCTGCCGCGAAGCTGGTGGTGGCCGATGCTGTCTTCAGCATGGACGGGGACATCATTGACCTGCCGCGGCTGGTGGAAGTCTGCAGGCGGCACAGGGCGTGGCTGATGATCGACGAGGCCCACTCGTTGGGAGTGTTGGGGGAGAGAGGGCGAGGGATCGAGGAGCATTTCGGCAAGCGCGGCGTGATCGATATCAAGATGGGAACCCTCAGCAAGACAATCCCCAGCGTGGGCGGCTACATCGCCGGCAAGGCGGACCTGGTGACGTTCCTGAGGCACAGCGCCCGGGCGTACATCTTCTCGGCGGCGCTGCCTCCCGCCCAGGTCGCAGCCGCGTGCGAGGCGCTGCGGGTGATCGAGGACGAACCGTGGCGCGTCGAATTGCTCCGCCGCAACACTCGCCATTTCCTGTCCGCTCTGCGTGAGCGCGGTCTGAACACCATGCGCAGCGAGACGGCCATCGTGCCGGTGCTCTGTGGGAAGGACGAGACGGCGTTCCGCGTGACGCGTGAGGCCCACCGGCGCGGAATCTTCGTGCTGCCTGTGGTGTCTCCGGCCGTGCCCGAAGGGCTGGCGCGATTGCGCGCAACGGTCACTGCCGGGCATGAGCCGCAAGACATCGAACGGGCAGTGGACGTTCTCGCTCAAGCGGCGCAAGCGGTGGGGCTTCTGTAGCCGCACCGCGGACCGGTCAACCGGATCCCGACGGTGAACAGATCATGAGCGTCATCCGACTCAAGCCTCAACGTGGGCGGTCGGTGCTGCAGCGGCATCCGTGGGTGTTCTCGGGGGCCATTGCCGAGGTCGAGGGCAGCCCGGACCTGGGGGAAACCGTTGATGTCGTAAGTCACAATGGAGAGTGGCTTGGCCGCGGCGCCTACTCGCCGGCCTCTCAAATACGGGTGCGAATCTGGACGTGGTCCGCCGATGATATCATCGACCGCTCCTGGATCCGATCTCGACTGGAGCGGGCGATCGCCCTCCGGCGCAGCCTGATCGATCGGAGCAGCACGTCAGCGTGGAGAGAGGTTCACGGGGAGTCGGATGGTCTGCCAGGGCTGATCGTCGATCGTTATGAAGACTGGCGCGTAGTGCAGTTCCTCTCCGCGGGCGTCGACCGCTTGCGCGAGGACGTGGTGGCGGCTCTGGCGGCGGACGACGAATGCCAAGGGGTGTATGAGCGCTCCGACGTGGAGGTGCGGGACCGAGAGGGACTGCCGCAGCGGAGCGGCCTGCTGTGGGGCGCGCCGCCCCCGCCCGACCTCACCATCCGCCAGCACGGCCTGCGCTTCCGGGTTGACATCCGGCATGGCCACAAGACTGGCTTCTACCTCGACCAGCGTGAGAACCGTCGTCTGCTGCAACCCTTTGTGGCTGGCAAAGAGGTGCTCGATGTGTTCTGCTACACAGGCGGGTTCACGCTCGAGGCGCTGGCTGCCGGCGCCGCAGCGGTGACTTCAATCGAGTCTTCCGGCACAGCTCTCGCTCTGGCGCGGGGGAACGTTTGCCTGAACGGCCTCCCCGAGGAGCACTGCCAGTGGCTTGAGGGGGATGCCTTTGCCGTGCTGCGCCGACTGCGCGATCAGGCACAGTCCTTTGATGTCATCGTGGTGGACCCGCCGCGCCTGGCCCCGACCGCGGCCCAGGCTCAGCGCGCTGCCCGAGGCTATAAAGATCTCAACCTTCTGGCCTTCAAGCTGCTGAGGCCTGGCGGGATTCTGTTCACGTTCTCCTGCTCAGGCGGGATTCCGCCCGACCTGTTTCAGAAGATCGTTGCCAGCGCGGCACGCGACGCACGCGTCGATGCAGCGGTCGTGGGTTGGCTCGGCCAGCCGGCGGACCACCCGGTGGCGCTCAACTTTCCCGAAGGGCGGTACCTGAAAGGCCTGATCTGCCGCGTCTAGTGTGGGCAACGCATCCTGGCAGGCTACTGCGGCGGCGCGCTGGCGTTGGGTGCGTGCATCTTCGCCCGCATGGAGTGGCGTAAAGCAGCGCGGTAGAGGCGCCGCACTTCGTCTGCGGCTTCTCTGTCGTTCTCCGCTTCGGCACGCTGAGCCGTTGTGATCAGCGCCTGAAGGAAATCGTCGTCGATGTCTGCGGACGACGATTCAAGCAGGGCGAGCGCCTCGGCCTCGCTCTCGGCCTCCAGCACCTGCTGGGCCAGGCGGATTCCCTTGGGGACCGCCTGCTGGATGAGCGCGCGTATCTTGTCAGCGATTTGCTGGAGGCGGGTGGCGGTCGTGGTGTCGTTTCGATCACGGGCGGCGCGTAGATTGGCCTCGAGCAGCCCGAGGAACAGTTCGTCGACGTACGGCAGCGCCTGACGGATCGCGGCATCCGTATCGCTGGCTTGCGCAATCGCTCTCAGGACTTCGGCCGCCCGTGCCACGCGGGCCTGCTGGGCCTGGTCGATCTTCTGTGTGATGTCAAGGAGCGTCTGACGCAGCGACGCCAGCCGCTCCTGTTGCGCGCCCTGGGCTGCCTCGATTCGCTCGCTGAGCAGTTGGAAGAAGGTGTAGTCGAGGGCTGGGCGGGCAAGGCTCGCCAGGGCCTGGACCCGCTCCTCATTCGGCGCGGCCAGAATTAGCTCGAGGACCTTCTCGCGGGTCAGTTGAGGCCCGGCGCCCTGGAGGCTTTCGGCAGCAGCTCTGATCGCTGCCTCTTGCGCTGCCAGCTTCTTGCCGAAGCTCGACAGTTCGAGCACGCGGTCGAGCCGCTGGGAAAAGGCATCCTGGGCGCGCGGGTCGGGCGCGCTGTGCAGGGCGAGGGCCGCGAGCTGGAAGAAACCTTCGTCAAGTTCCGCGTCGTGTTGCAGGACCAGGGCTTCCAACTCTTGCTGGGGGCAGCGCATGATCTCCTCGAAGAGCCGCATCTTCGCCCGCTGGGCCTCGATCTCCTCGCGTGTGATTCCGTCGGCGGCAAGGATGCGTTCGACCAGCCCCTGGGGCGTCAGGACGGCCTGGGGCTGCAGCAGGTAGGCCTTTCGCTTCTCGGGCGGCAGCCGCTGGATGACGTGGTTCAGAAGCCCCCCCAGCACTCTCTCCTGCTCGTTCTTGGGAAGGCCAAGCTCGACAGGAAAGTAGCTGAGTAGCAGTTCCTTTCCTGGATCGTGATAGACGATCGGCATGGAGAGTTGCCCTTCGTAGGCGCAGGCCGGGCAGCGGATGCGATTCAGGCTGCCGGATAGCAGGCGTGCCTTGGCAGCGGGGTCCTGGGAGACATCGACCACCTGCTCGACATCAGCCTGGAGGCCGGCTCCACAGCGAGGGCAGCGCACTTGCATTCGGGTGAGTGGCATGCTTGACGTCTCGGTTTCTAGGGCGAGGTCCGGTTCGCGTGCGGCGGCCTTGCTCGCCCGGAAGTCGTCGGCCTGAGCCGGCAGCTAAGGTTCGCTGATTCACCTGGGCGCGCCGCGCGGAAGCGAGAAGCAGATGCGTGCGCCACGGCGGGCGCGGTCGTCGACCCAGATGCGGCCGCCATGCGCCTCCACCACAGCCTTCGCCAGATACAGGCCCAGGCCCGCGCCCTTGGTCTTGCGCGAAAACTCGGGCGACCGGTAGAAACGATCGAAGACGTGGGGGATGTCTTCGGGGGCGAGGCCTGGCCCCTCATCGGTGACGCAGACGACAACCTCCTCGGGCCGGACCTGCCCGCTGACGGTCACCTTGCCGCCTTCGGGCGCGTACTTGATCGCGTTCGACAGCAGGTTCGACAGGACCTGCGTCAGGCGATATTCATCGGCCACCACGGTCGGGAAGTCGGCCGGGAAGTGCACCTCGAACGTGTGCTTTTCGGTTTGTGTCCGGAAGCGCTCGACCAGCCGTTGGGAGAGGCTGTCTAGCGCGAGGTCTGCGCGGTTGAGCGTCAGGGCACCGGCCTGCAGGCGCGAGGCGTCGAGCAGGTCATCGATCAGGCTGGCGAGGCGGTCCGCTTCCTCCTCGATGACTGCCAGACTGTCGTTCACCACCGCCGGATCCCAGCGGGCATCCTCGCGTCGTAGCGTACCGACGTAGCCCTTGATGAGGGCCACCGGCGTGCGCAGTTCGTGGCTGACGATCGAAATAAAGGTGCTTTTCAGCTCCTCGGCTTCGCGAAATCGGCTGATGTCGCGCAGGTTGGCGACAATGCTCAGCAGCGATCCCTTCGGCGAGAGGGTGGGGGCGTAGGTGATGCCGACGGGCACGAAGCGACCGCTGCGCGTGATGAGTTCTCCTTCGACGTAGAGCGTTGCCTGATCGGTCAGCGGCCACCCGCCAGCTTCGGCTTCTTCGAGAGAAGGCCCGGCCTCGCGCCGCCGCCAGCGGATGATCTCAGAGTGCGAGCGCCCGATGACTTCCTCGGCGCTGTAACCGAGGAGGCGGGAGCAAGCCCGATTGAAGCGCTGGAACTGCAGCTTCGGGTTAAGGAGGAAGATACCGTCGGCGGCGGACTCCAGAACGGCGTCCAGGTACTGCTTCTGCTGGGTCACCTCTGTGTAGAGGCGGGCGTTGTACACCGCAATCGCTGCCTGATCGGCGAAGGACTGGAGCAGCGCGCGGTCCTCGCTGGAGAAGCCACCGTGATAGGAGCGGAACACGAAGATCACGCCGAGGACCTCGCGTCGCGCGATCAGCGGCAGCCCCACACCGTTCAGCAGGCCCAAGGAGGCCGCCTGCGTGATGCGCTGTAGGCGGCGGTTGACCTCGGGAAGCTGGAAGCGGGCCGGGTCGCCGTGGTCTGGGATATCGGCCAGGAGTGGCGTGAGGTTCCTGAGAAAGGCGGGGTTGATGCCGTAGGCGGCGGCGACGCGCCAGCCGCTGCTCTCATCCCGCAGCGCGATCAGGCCGGCGTGCCCGGCGAGCATCTCGGCCGACACGCGCACGATCCGCGCCAGGACCGTGTCCAGGTCCAGCTCTTCGGTGATCGTCCGGGCCAGCTCTAGCAGGTAGTCACGCTGGCGGACTCTCAGATCGGGCAGCATGGTGGCCTAGTCGACGCCAGCGGCTTCGCCCTCGCTGATGGCGGCTTCGAAGATACCCAGCCCCTCGTCGATCAGCTCGCGGGTGATGTTGAGGGGCGGTGAGATGCGGATAGTGCTTTCGCCGCAGCCGAGGGTGAGCAGGCCGCGCGTGAAGGATGCATGCACGATTCGGTCGCGCAGCTTCTTGGCAGGCCGGCGCGACTTCCTATCGGCGACGAATTCAACGCCGATCATCAGTCCCTTGCCGCGGATGTGGCCGATGCTCGGGTGGCGGACCGCGATCTCGGCCAGGGCATCCAGGGCGTACTGCCCCACCTCGGCCGCGTTCTGCATCATCCCGTTCTCGACCAGGTCGAGCGTAGCAAGCGCAGCGGTGCAGGAGACCGGATTGCCGCCGAAGGTGTTGCCGTGTGCACCGCGCGGCCACTCCATCAGGCTGCCGCGAGCGATCATCGCTCCCAGCGGCAGCCCTGATGCAATTCCCTTGGCGGCGCAGACGATATCTGGCTCGACGCCCCAGTGCTCGATGGCCCACCACTTGCCGGTGCGGCCAATGCCCGATTGCACCTCATCGGCGATGAGCAGAATACCGTGCTTGTCGCACAGGCGGCGCAGCGCGGGGAAGAAGCCGTCGGGCGGGACAATGTATCCCCCCTCGCCCTGAATCGGCTCCACCAGGATGCCGGCACAGTCGTCCGGGGGCAGTGAGCGTGCGAGCACGACGTTCTCGATGTAGTCGACCACGGCTTCGCCGTAGTCGGAGCGGCTCGATTGGAGCAGCGGCCGATACGGGTCGGGGTAGGGGACGAGGGTCACACCGCCCATCACAGGCAGGAAGCCGCTGCGGTACAGAGGCTTGCTGGAGGTGAACGCCAGGGCGCCCATCGTCCGGCCGTGGAAGCCGCCGACGAAGCCAATGAACTGCTGGCGGCCGGTGTAGTGGCGCGCCAGCTTGATGGCCGCCTCCACCGACTCCGCTCCCGAGTTCGTCATGAAGGTCCGCGCCTGCTCCCCGAAGGGAGCGATCTCGTTGAGGCGCTCGCCCAGGGCGATCCACTTCGGGTGATAGAAGTCCGCCGAGATGTGGATGAACTTGTCGACCTGCTCCTTGATCGCTTCGACCACCTTCGGGTGGCTGTGGCCCGTGGAGCAGACGGCGATGCCGGCGGTGAAGTCGACGAAACGATTGCCGTCGACGTCCCACACTTCCGACCCGCGCCCGTGGTCCATGACGAACGGGTAGTCGCGGGCATAGGACGGAGAGATCACCTGACGATCGCGGGCGACGTAGTCGCGCGCTTTCGGACCAGGGACATCCATTGGTTTCAAGGGCCAATCCTCCTGAGGTATGGTAATCGCTGGGACGAACGTTTGCTTGCGCGCCGGGCTGGCACCAGCGGATGGCCTGCCGACCCGGAGCCTGGGCATTCCAGACAACATGTCACCGATTTCCGGCGCCTGGATTATATCACTGCCATCTTGCCCGCCGCGAGTTCCGTTGTATAAAAGAGTAGAGGCATGTTCGCCTCGTAGCCGCCCAACCTAGGAGGAGGCCCATGGAAGACCGTCCCTGGCTGAAGCACTACGACCCGGGAGTCCCTTACCACATCGAATACCCTCCAGTACCCCTCTTCCACTTCTTGAAAGAAGCCGCGCGCAAGTACCCCGACCGGCCCTGCACCGTCTTCAAGGGAGCCAAGATCACCTATGCCGAGATGGAAGCGCTTACCGACCGCCTGGCGGCAGGGCTGGTCGAGATGGGCGTGAAGCGGGGCGACCCTGTCGGCATCTTCATGCCCAACACGCCCCAGTTCGTGATGGCCTTCTATGCCATCCTCAAGGCCGGCGGAGCGGTGGTGGCCACAAACCCACTCTACACCGCCCGCGAGATCGAGCACCAGATGAACGACTCCGGCGTCGAGATCATGCTGGTGATGAGCAACTTCTACAACCTGCTGTGTCAGGTGCGGCCAAAGACGCGCCTGAAGCGCCTCATCGTCACCAACCTCAAAGAGACACTGCCGCCCGTGCTGCGGGTGCTCTTCACCCTTGCCATGGAAAAGAAGGGCGGCTTCCGCGTGCAGCTGAGCGGCGAGGACGTCTGGATGCAGGATGTGATCGCCAAGCACAAGCCGGAGGACCTGCCCAAGCTCGACATCGGTCCCGACGACGCGTGTGTCTTCCAGTACAGCGGCGGCACGACCGGCATCTCCAAGGCGGCGGTCTCGACCCACAGCGCCCTCGTCGCCAACACGCTGCAGATGCGCGCCTGGATGCCGGATTGCGTCGAGGGTGGTGAGATCGTCCTGATGGCCATCCCGCTCTTTCATGTCTACGGTATGGTGGCCGGGATGAGCTTCGCCATCTCGGCTGCAGCCTCGATGGTGATGATCCCCAACCCCCGCGACCTGCACGACGTCCTGGGTTCGATCAGCAAGTATCGGCCGACGATCTACCCGGGTGTGCCGGCGATGTACAACGCCATCAACAACCATCCCGACGTCATTGCCCGCAAGGTTGATGTCAGCTCGATCAAAGGGTGCATTTCGGGCTCGGCGCCGCTCCTGCGGGAGACGAGGGAGCGTTTCGAGGCGCTCACCGGCGGCAAACTGGTGGAAGGCTACGGCCTCTCCGAGGCACCGACGGCCAGCCACTGCAATCCGCTCCATGGCGAGAGCCGCACCGGCTCGATCGGCCTGCCCCTGCCCGATGTGGACGCCCGTATCGTCTCGCTGGATGACGGCGAGACGGTGCTGCCCCCGGGCGAGATCGGTGAACTGGTGATCAAGTCGCCCAACTTGATGAAGGGCTACCACAACATGCCGACCGAGACCGCCAACACAGTGCGCAAGGGCTGGCTCTACACGGGCGACATCGCCCGCATGGATGAGGATGGGTACTTCTACATCGTGGACCGGAAGAAGGAGTTGATCAAGCCCAGCGGCTATCAGGTGTGGCCGCGCGAGGTCGAAGAGGTCATCGCCGAGCACCCCAGCGTGCTGGAGGTGGGCGTTGCCGGCGTGCCCGATGCCTATCGGGGCGAGACCGTCAAGGCCTGGGTGGTCGTCAAGCCAGGCGCGACGCTGACGGAGGAGGAAGTGCGCGCCTGGTGCAAGGAGCGGCTGGCGCCCTTCAAGGTCCCTACCGCCGTCGAGTTCATCAACGAACTGCCGAAGACCACAGTGGGAAAGGTGCTGCGGCGCGAGCTGGTTCGCATGGATCGGGAGAAGCAGGCCGCGGCTCAATCCTCCTAGCCGAAGCTCAAGGTTGTCGGTCGGCGGGCTCCCCAAGCCGCTGAAGGCGCGGGGAGCCACTGCTCTTCGATTGGCAGAGCCCGACCCATCTAGAGGACTCACCTGGGCGGTATGTCGGGGCAGAAGGGATGATTTCGATGCTCTACTCGCGCAGGTGGAACGGGATGTCGATGATCGCTCGCACGTGGCCGAATTGGCGTCGGCGGTAGAGCAGCGCCAGGCGCAGCAGCCAGGCTGTCTGGTTGTGCAGCAGGTGCTGCCACCAGTGAGCCGGGACGAATTCCGGCATCAGCACCGTCGCCAGCGTGCCGTCGTTGTGCTCGCGATCGGTCTCGTCCAGAAAGTCGAGCAGAGGTCCAACGATCGACCGGTAGGGCGAAGGCACGACGACAAGTGACACGCCCTGACCCCAGGACTTCCATTCGCGGCGGATGCGGTCGCCCTCACCGGGGGCGGTCTCCACGTAGACGGCTGTCACCCGATCCGAGATGGAGCGCGCATAACGCAGCGCCTCGATCACACCTCGATGCACGCCAGAGATCGGGATCACGACGCGAGGCGAGGGCAGGGGCTTGAGAGACGGGGGCAGGCCCCGCAGGGTGAGTTCGCGCGCGACCTCGCGGTAGTGGGCCGCCACTGCCTGGAAGGCACCCATCAAGATGGGGATGACCAGGAAGACGATCCAGGCGCCCTCGAGGAACTTGCTTGCTCCGACGATGACGACCGTCGCAGCCGTTGTCAGGGCGCCGAGGCCGTTGATGACGGCCTTGAGGCGCCACCGCGGCCCCCGCAGTCTTGCCCAGTGCAAGACCATTCCTGCCTGCGAGAGGGTGAAGGCCAGGAAGACACCTACGGCGAAAAGCGGGATCAGGCTGTGCGTGTCGGCTCCGAAGAGGACAATCAGCAGCCCGCTCAGGCCCGCCAGCATCACCATGCCATTCGAGAAAACGAGGCGGTCCCCCAGTTGCGAGAACTGGTGCGGGAGATAGCGGTCCAGTGCCAGGACGGAGGCGAGCCGGGGGAATCCGGCGAAACTGGTGTTGGCTGCAACAGCCAGGATGAGCAGGGTGCCAACCTGGACGACGAGATAGGCCGGCCCGTTACCGAGCAGTCTGCGCGCCAGGGCGGATAGGATCGTCTCGTCCGGGGCTGCGCTGACGCCGAGGTATTGGGTCAGACCCACACTGGGCAGAAAGAGAAGCGCCATGAACAACGCCATCACGAGGAGCGTCTGGCGGGCGTTGCGGATGCGCGGTTCGCGGAAGGCAGGTACCCCATTGCTGATGGCTTCGATGCCGGTCAGGGCGGTGCAGCCGGTTGCAAAAGCGTGCAGGATCAAGAAGGAACCGACCGGAACGTGCGGCGGGGAGGGCGCAACGTACGCCGAAGGACGTTCGGCAATTGCACGCCAGGCCCCCCAGGCCAACATCCCCAGAAACGAGGCGAGGAAGAAGTAGACCGGGAAGGCCATCAGCGCACCCGATTCCCGCACGCCGCGGAGGTTGGCAAGGGTGATGATGACGAGCAGGGCGAGCGAGAGTGTCACCCGATGCGGCCACAGGCCGGGAAAGGCTGAGGCCACCGCCTCGATGCCTGCTGTCAGGCTGACGGCAGCGGTGAGCACGTAGTCGATGAGGAGTGCTGCGGCCGCCACCAATCCGGCAGTGGGTCCGAGGTTCTCGCGCGCCACTGTATACGACCCGCCTCCGTGCGGGTAGGCGGGAAGTGTCTGCTCGTAGGAAAGCGTCAGGATCGCGAGCAGGCCGGTGATGGCCAGGGCGATGGGCCAGGAGTAGGTCAGGCCCGCCGCACCGGCAACAGCCAGGCCCAGGTAGATCTCCTGATTGGCGTAGGCGACTGAGGACAATGCGCCAGGGGAAAAGGTGGCGAGCGCCCGGATCTTGTTCAGGCGCTCGGCGGCCAACCTCCCCGTGGGCAGCGGGGCTCCTGTTAGCCATTCGCGAAGGGATCTCAAGTGGAGTGACTTCTCCTGTGCAGCGGCGCGCCGTGGGCCGCAGCGTGGGTCAGTTCGCGGAGGCTGGCACCGGGACCGGCGTGCCGCTGGTCTTCGGCTGGACCGGCTGGGAAAACAGGGCCTCGAATTCCTCCCTATCGAGCGTCTCGAGCTCGATGAGCCGCTGGGCGATGGCATCCAGCTGGGGACGGTAATCCCGCAGGATGCCAAGCGCGCGTTCGTAGGCCTCGCGCACTAGCAACCGGACCTCGGCATCGATCTCCTCGGCGACGCGCTCGGAGTAATCGCGCTGCTCGCCAATCTCACGCCCGAGGAATACCAGCTCCTCCTTCTGCCCGTAGACCATCGGACCGAGGCCCTCGCTCATCCCGAGGCGAGTGACCATGGAGCGCGCAAGCTTGGTGACGCGCTCGAGGTCGTTGGCCGCGCCGGACGTGACATCTTTGAAGACCAGCTCCTCGGCGGACCGGCCGCCGAGCATGAACGCCATGTCCGCGCGGAGCTTGTTGCGCGAGACGAGGGTGCGGTCCTCCTCAGGCAGTGCCAGGGTGAAGCCGCCCATCATGCCTCGGGCCACGATTGTCACCTTGTGGACTGGGTCGGCCTCAGGGATGACGTGGCCCACGACAGCGTGGCCGGCCTCGTGGTAGGCCACGATGCGCTTCTCTTCCTGGCTGATGAGGCGGCTCTTGCGCTCCGGGCCGGCAATGACGCGCTCGATGGCTTCCTCGAGTTCGCTTTGGCCGATGGTCTTGCGATTGCGGCGGGCCGCCAGGATGGCGGCCTCGTTGACGAGGTTCTCCAGATCGGCGCCGACGAAGCCGGGCGTGGCTTTGGCGATCGTCGCCAGGTTGGCGTCGGGGTCGAGCGGCTTGCCGCGAGCGTGGACCTTAAGGATGGCTTCCCGGCCGCGCAGGTCGGGCCGATCAAGGACGACGCGCCGGTCGAAGCGTCCGGGGCGGAGCAGGGCCGGGTCGAGCACGTCGGGGCGGTTGGTGGCGGCCATGATGATGACGTTGGTGTCGGTGTCGAAGCCGTCCATCTCGACGAGCATCTGGTTGAGGGTCTGCTCACGCTCGTCGTGGCTGCCGCCCAGGCCGGCGCCGCGCTGCCGGCCGACGGCGTCGATCTCGTCGACGAAGACGATGCACGGCGAGTGGCGCTTCGCCTGTTCGAACAGGTCGCGCACGCGGCTGGCTCCCACGCCGACGAACATCTCGACGAATTCCGAGCCGGAGATCGAGAAGAATGGCACGCCGGCCTCGCCCGAGACGGCCTTGGCCAGGAGGGTCTTCCCCGTGCCCGGGTGGCCGATCAGCAGGACGCCCTTGGGGATGCGAGCGCCAAGAGCGATGAACTTCTCGGGCTCCTTGAGGAACTCGACGACTTCCTGGAGCTCCTCCTTCGCTTCTTCGACGCCAGCCACGTCATCGAAGGTGACGGTCGGCTGATCGCCCGTGAACATACGGGCCCGGCTCTTGCCGAACATCAGCGCCTGGTTGTTGGTGCCCTGCGCCTGGCGCAGCATGAACCAGATCAGTCCCACCACCAGCAGCGCAGGCAGGATGTAGGTGATGAGGCTGAGGACGGTGTTCCAATCGCTGGGCTGCTTCACGTCGAACTCGAGCCGATCGGAAGCGAGCAGCTCGGGGGGTACGCCCAGGCTGAGAAGCTGCTCGACGGCCGTCGCACCAGGCTCCTTGCGCGAAAGCGCGACCTCACCGCTGCGGAAGACTACCCGGAGGTCGTTCTCGTTGACGATGATCTGCTGCACTTCACCTGCGCGGATCGCCTCGGCCACCTGGCTGAGGAAGAGGCGCTCGGGCTCCGCGGGGTTGGAGTTGAAGCGGAGCACGAGCACCGTGATGATGGCGAGCAGTACGACCAGAACAAGCGAGTTTCTGCCTCGCGCCGGGTTCACAGACTTCCTCCTGAGCACCTGCCCGACCGACGGCGTTCGCCGCGGCCACCTTCGCCATTATACCGCGCCTGCTTCAGCCCGGAGGAAGGGCCTACGGAAGACCCGCGCTGCGGAAGTAGACAAGCAGCCACAAGGGGATCAGACCGGCGACCGCGAGGAACGCGAGCAGCCCCAGCACCAGGGCGAGCCAATCGATGGTGGGTGTGGCTGCGGGGGCCGGGATGGTCGCTCCGTCGGGAGGGCTGGCAGGGAGAGGTGTCGCGGGGGCGACGGCAGCCTGGGGAGAGGCGGCGACGGGGGCGAATGTCGTCAGCACCCGGCCGAGCTGCTCGGCCGTGCGGTAGCGGGCGGAAGGCTCCTTGGATAGCACCTTGAGGACAATCTGCTCGAGTGCGGGAGGGATGTCGGGGAGAAAAGCCCGCAATGAGGGTGGTGGCGCAGCCAGGTGTTGCTGGGCCAGGGACACTGGGTCGTCGCCCTCGAACGGGAGGCGGCCGGTGAGGAGCTCAAAGAGGATCACGCCGATTGAATAGACGTCGCTGGCAGGCGAGGGAGGGCCGCCAGCGGCCTGTTCCGGTGCGAAGTACTGCGGGCTGCCCCAGACGATGTCTGAGCTCTCGTCGGGCTGGATAGAGGCGAGGGCGCGTGCGATGCCGAAGTCGGTGATCTTGGCACGGCCGTCGGGGGTGACGAGGATGTTTTGAGGCTTGAGGTCGCAGTGGACGAGGCCGGCCCGGTGCGCATAGCCAATGCCGGAACAAGCCTGGACCACGAGGTCGACAGCCTCGCCGATGGAGAGGCGCGCCCGGCGACGAAGGAGGGTCTTCAGATCGGTCCCGAGGACGTACTCGAGGACGATGAAGTAGTGCTGCCCGTCCTGACCGAAATCGTAGACGGTGACGATGTTGGGATGCACCAGGTTGGCGGCGGCGCGCGCTTCCTGCAGGAAGCGTTCGCGGAAGGTTGGATCGACGATCAGGTCCTGCCGCAACACCTTGAGGGCGACCTCCCGCTGCAGACGCAAGTCGCGCGCATGAAAGACCTCGGCCATTCCTCCGGCTCCGATGGTCTCAAGCAGGTGGTAGCGGCCGGCCAGTATGGTCTGCCCGGGGATCAGCATCATGCCTCCTCACAGGATTCTACCTTTGGGACGGTGGTGGGGCAACCTGCGCCGGTGTCCGCCGCAGTCCGGCAGCAAGGCGCTAATGCGTGGCAGGGCTATAATTGTCGGCAAGGATTGCAGATGTGAGAAGGGCCTGTCTGATTCATAACCCATCTGCTGGCTGGTTCCCCACCGGTCCTCTTCTAGGGCGGGCGGTCAGTGTGCTGGCGCGCGCAGGGTGGGATGTGGAGGTGGTGGAGTTGGAGCTAAGCCAGGACGTGGCCGAGGTGGCGCTGGACGCGGTGCGCGCCGGGTGCGAGGCCGTCTTTGTCGCCGGAGGTGACGGGACCGTGGGCCGTGTGGCGGGTGCGCTGGCGGGAAGTGACACGGCGCTCGGGGTGCTTCCCTCCGGCACGGCGAACGTGTGGGCGCAGGAACTGGGGCTTCCGAGGCTCGGCTGGTCCAATTGGTTTGCGCTCGAGGAGAGCGCGGCGCATCTGGCACACGGCGACATCCGAGTGGTGGATGTCGGGGAGGTCAATGAGCGGACGTTCCTGATGTGGGCTGGGCTGGGGCTCGATGCGCACATTGTCAAGAGCATCGAGCCGCGGGGTCGCTGGGAGAAGACGGTCGCGACGCCGCACTATGCCATCCTGGCAGTCTGGAATTCCTGGAATTGGACCGGGATCGATCTGCAGGTGGAGGCCGAAGGCAAACGGTGGCAGGATCGCTACCTGGTGGCCATCTGCAGCAACATCCGTTCGTATGCCGGAGGCCTGCTGGAGCTGGCACCGGAAGCGCGGGTAGATGATGGGCTGCTGGATTTCTGGCTCATCAGCGGCCGCTCGCTGACCGATGCGGTGCTGCGCGTAGTTCAGGTCTTTCGGGGGACGCATGTCGACGCGCCAGGGGTAGTTCACTTCCAGGCAGCGGAGGCGAGATTCGAGGCTGGCCCGCGGCTGACCATGCAGCTGGACGGCGAGCCGTACACGATGAGTTCACCGGCCTGCCTGCATGTCCGCCATCAAGAGCTGCGCGTGCTGGTCCCTCGCGAGCCCCGGTCTCGCCTCTTCGCCGGTCCGTCGCTGCAGGGCACGGGGAAGTCATGAGCTGGCGAACCGTAGGTGGACTGAGCGGGAAGTTGCGTGGCTGGCTGCTGGCGCTCGTGCCCGTGCTGACTGTGTTCCTGTGAGTGCGACTTGCTTGAGCCTGGATGCCATTGGCCTCGGCTCTGGCCATGGCGCCGTCTGCGGGCTGGATTGGCGACGCCAATTGGCTGCAAGGTGCGAAACTGCTGGCAGTGTGCGTTCTGCTTCCCCTCGGCTTCGTTCTGCGTGCGGTGACCTGAGCGCGCGGGAGGCTCGATGACGCAGATCGGCGGGAGCTGGAAATGGTTGGTGGGAGGCGTTCTGGTTGGGGGCGTGACCGTGGCCGCGCTGGTCGTCGTAAGCGGATTGGAGCGAGATGGGACCTACGCAGAGCCGCCCGCCCCTCTGTTCACCGTCTTCCCTCATCCGACACGGGCCCCCAGCGCGACTCCAACCGCGGCCGCTGCCGAGCCGACGCCGCTGCCAGGCACGCCCACTCCTGACCCGAGCGCCGGGCATGGCATCGTTGTCGGTGATTTGGTGGAGGTCTATGGCACGGGCGGCGATGGGCTGCGGATTCGCACCGAGGCTGGCCTTTCCACACGCGTCCTCTTCCTGGCGCTGGAAAACGAAGTGCTGCAAGTTCGCGGAGGTCCTGCACAAGCCGACGGGCGCGTGTGGTGGTTCGTGGCGAATCCGAATGACGAGTCGAAGAGCGGTTGGGCAGTGGCGGAGTACCTCCGTCGGATTGGGGCGCGCTGAGCGTTTGCCCTCGTGAGCGCTTGGCGCTATCATCACAAGCAGGAGACCATCCGGTGTCGGCAGCGCGCCCGAAGCACATCACAGCCAGCCGCTCCCGGGCTGTGCCGAAGGTGGATTGGGACGACGATGACCACAGCGGGTGTCCGCTGCCGGGCTTCGCGCGGCTTGTCCGTGCGGCGAGTGCCGCGGCGGTCATGGGGACTCGGTGCTGGCGGGGAAGGCGAGCCTGGTGGGCCTTTCGCTTCGGGCAGACCAGCCGGTTGAACTCGAGAAGATGAAGATGATTGGCAACTACGCCTCGCGGCTGGCGTGTGAGGACGGACATCGGCGTGGGCTTTCCACACGGGAATACCTGCGGCAGCTTCCCCTTGTGGCAAGCATGATGTTCGCCAGGTGAGGTTGCGATGGGCGATGCGCTGGACGACCTGCTGAACCTCGCGGAGCGCGCTTACCTGCGGATGCAGGCAAGTCAGTTGATTGCTCAATGCCTGGAGGAGGGAGACTCGGCGATTCTGGAGAGCCTTCTTCAGGAGCTGGTGCTGGCCGGAGCGCCGTCGCTTGCCGCGCTGCAGGAGATACGCGAGGAGATACGGGCCGCCAGCCACACGCTGCACCGCGAAGGGACCGAGGTGCGCAGGAAGCTGGGCGAGGCGCTGGCGGGGCTAGGGGTGGGGGTCCCGAAAGCCTTGGTGGCTGGTGGCGCGGGGACGTCGCGGCTGGGCCTCGGCCGCTCACTGAAGGAGCAGGTTCGGCGGGCGACGAGCGGGTTGAGCCCGGAGGATCGCCGCCTGGTGGATGTGCTGTGCGAGGAGGCCAACCAGCGCGTGATCGCGATCGGCCGACGGCTGGCCCTCTTGCGTCGGCTGGACGGCGCCGTGAGCGACTGGCTCGAATGCGTGGCCTACGAAGCCGCGCGCTTTGGTCTGCGGGATGGTGCCGCTCCCTCGCCGCCGCTCCATTGATTCGCTGAGATCGATCTGCAAGGCGGGGCGTACTGCCCAGTAGTCGGCTGCGCGGACTGCTTGCGACGGCAACCGTACGGAGGCGCTATGACAAACGACGCGGCGATCCTCATTGAAGGGCTGGTCAAATCCTACGGACCGGTGCGCGCGCTGCGCGGGGTCAACCTCGAGGTGCGGCGGGGCGAGATGTTCGGCTTCCTGGGGCCGAACGGCGCGGGCAAGACGACGACGATCCGCTGCCTGCTCGATCTCATCCGGCCGGACGGAGGGCGGGCCAGAGTGCTGGGCATCGACCCACAAGCCGAGCCGGTGAAGGTGCGAGCGCGCGTCGGCTACCTGCCTGGAGAGCTGCGGCTGGACGACAATCTGACGGTTGAGCAGCTGCTGCGGTTCCTTAACCGCCTGCGCGGTGGCAGGGCCGACTGGGGACACGTGCGCCAGCTGGCCAGGTGGCTCGACCTGGACTTGCGCATGCCGACTCGGAATCTCTCCAAAGGCAACAAGCAGAAGGTCGGTGTGGTCCAGGCCTTGATGCATCGGCCGGAGCTGCTTCTGATGGACGAACCCACCTTCGGTCTGGACCCGCTGATGCAGCGGGAGGTCCTGCGCATCCTGGCGGAGGCACGGGCGGAGGGCGCGACGGTTTTCTTCTCGTCGCACATCCTGAGCGAGGTTCAGGAGGTAGCTGAGAGAGTGGGGATCATCCGGTCGGGGGTTGTGGTGGAGGTGGCCGAGACGGCCAGGCTGCTACAGCGGTCGTTCCGGCGGGTCCGGGTGCGGTTCGCGCGCGCGGTCGACGCGGCGGCGTTGGAAGAAGCCAGCGGGGTGAAGGTGGTCAGCAGTGACGGCGCGAGCTTGACCCTTCAGGTGGAGGGGGCTATGGCAGGACTAATCCAGGTGCTGGCGGCCATGCCGGTCGTCGATTTGGAGACCGAGCAGCCGTCGCTGGAGGAGATTTTCATGGCGTACTACGCCGGCGAGCCAAAGGAGGTGGCCTAGATGCTTGCGATGCTGGCTCAGCAGATTGGCCGGGCGCGAGGGCAGATCCTCGGTTGGGGGCTTTCGCTGGCGGTGCTGGCTGCCTATCTGCTCTCGTTCTACGACACGCTGGCAAGCCAGGTGGCCCAGCTCGATGAAATGATGCGGAGCTATCCGCCGGAACTCATGGCCTTCTTCGGCGAGGTGGCGACGCTCGGGACGCCCGAGGGCTACCTCACCATCGAGTTCTTCTCCTACATGCCTCTGGTCATCGGCATCTACGCCGTGCTGGCGGGAAGCGGATTGCTGGCAGCGGATGAGGAGAACGGGACGCTGGACTTGCTGCTGGCGCATCCGATCAGCCGGGCAGCACTCTTTTTCGCCCGTGTGCTGGGTCTTGTCCTGGCTGTGCTGGGCATCCTGGGCGTGGCGTGGCTCGGCTTCGTGATCGGACTGGGCTGGACCGAGCTTGACGTGGGCGTGATCGATCTCGCTCTGCCGTTCCTGTGTCTCGCGGCCGTGTTGCTGCTCTTTGGCGCGTTTTCGCTGCTGATGAGCATGACGCTGCCCTCGCGTCGGCTGGCGGCCATGGTGGCAGGGTTGGCCCTTGTGGTCAGCTTCTTCATTACGTCGCTGGCGCGGATCGACAAGAACCTTGAGGGGGTGGCGCGCTTCTCACCGCTCAACTATTACCAGAGCGGTGATGCCATTCTGGGGTTGAACGTCCAGTGGCTGGCGGGACTGCTCGGCACGGCCATGGCGTTCACGCTGCTCGCGTGGTGGCGTTTCGAGCGCAGGGATGTGCGAGTGGCAGGAGAACGCAGCTGGGGCCTGCGTTGGAGGCGGGGCCGGGCTGTGGAGGGAGCAGAGGCTCAGAGGTAGTCCTTGAGGTTGTGCTCCACAGCGTATGCAGCGGCTTCGGCGCGATTGCGGACGCCAAGCTTGGAGAGAATACTGCTGACGTAGTTTCGCACCGTGCCCTCGCCCAGGAAGAGGGCCTCCGCGATCTGGCGGTTTGTGCGGCCTTCCGAGACGAGCTGAAGCACGTGCATCTCCTGCTGCGTGAGGTCGGCGAAGGCTGAGGCTTCCTCCTCACGAGCGGCCTTGCGGACTTCCTGGAAGACGCGCTGCGTGACGGCGGGGTCGAGCATGGCCTCGCCGCGGCCGACGGACTCGATGGCGCGCACGAGGTCGTCGCCGCCGATCTGCTTCAGCACGTAGCCCGCCGCGCCGGCGCGGATAGCGGAGAACAACATTTCGTCCTCGGCGTACGATGTGAGCATGATGACCTTGGTGTCGGGGAAGCGGTTGGTGATTTCCTGGCAGGCCTCGATGCCAGAGCCGCCGGGGAGCCGGATGTCCATAACGACGACATCGGGACTGTAGGCTGCAGTGCGCTCGATGGCCTCGCGGGCCGTCGAGGCCTCGGCGACGACTTCGAAACCGGGATGCCGCTCCAGCAGGGAGCGAAGCCCCAGCCGCACGACTTCGTGGTCATCTACCAGCAAGATGCGGTGTCGAGGCATTTCAAACCCTCACAATTCGGTCCAGATTGTAATCGAACCGCTGGCGCCGGGCAAGAGTGGTGGGCAGAAAAGCCCGCGCCGGCACGCAGCGCGGGCTTCTGAGGCATGCTCCGACGGCAGGATGGCTCACTTGGCCTTGACGGTGATCGTCTTCGGCTTCACCTCTTCCGCCTTGGGAAGGGTGAGGGTGAGGACGCCGTTCTCGAACTCGGCCTTGGCTTTGTCGGCGACAACGCCTGTGGGCAGAGGCAGGCTGCGGGAGAATGGGCCAAAGCGGCGTTCACGCAGATGGTACGAGGCTCCCTCCTTGACCTGTTCCTCTTTGACCTCGCCGCGGATGTTGAGGACGTCGCCGGTGACAGAGATGTTGATGTCCTCAGGCTTGACGCCTGGCAGGGTGGCCTTGACGATGACGTCGTCGTCGGTCTGATACAAGTCGACGGACGGCATGCCGAGGAAGCCAAGCGGCCGGTCTATCCGGGTGAAGGCGTCCTCGAAGACTCGGTCCATCCAGTCGCGCATCGAGAGCAGCTCGCGGAACGGTTCCCAACGGATCAGGCTGGTCATGGCGACACCTCCTTCCTCAACTGCAGGTTCGTTCGCAAGGTAGGTCGGCAGCGTATGAAGGGCGAAAGAGGGATGTAAGAATCCCGTTGGAGGGATGGGGGGCCGAGGTCAGCCTTCGCCGGCAGGGCGGCGGCGGAAGTCGACGAAGCGGTAGCCGACGCCGCGCTCGGTAAGGATGTACTGCGGATTGGAGGGGTCCTTCTCAAGCTTCTGCCGCAGGTAGTTGATGTACAGCCGCAGGTAGTGCGTTTCTTCACGGTACTCGTAGCCCCAGACCTTGGCCAGGAGCTGCTCGTGGGGGACGACCCAGCCGGCATTCAGCACCAGATGATAGAGCAGGCGATACTCGGTGGGGCGCAGCTTGACGAGGTTCCCTTCGACCCAGACCTCGCGGCGGTCGAAGTCGATCTTGAGTCGGTCATCGACCTCGATCACTTCGTGGACGGGCGTGCCGGGGGTCTCGGTGCGGCGCAGGACCGCCCGGACGCGAGAGACGAGTTCTCGAGGGCTGAAGGGCTTGGTGATGTAGTCATCGGCGCCGAGCTCCAGCCCGCGCACGCGGTCGTCCTCTTCGCCCTTGGCAGTGAGCATGATCACCGGCACGGTCGAGATCTCCCGCACCAGGCGCAAGGTCTCGAAGCCATCCAGGTCTGGCATCATCACGTCGAGCAGGATCAGGTCGGGAAGGGCGTCGCGCAGCTTCTCGAGAGTCTGGGTGCCGGAGGCGGCGTCGGTCACCTCGAAGCCATCGTGCTCGAGGTTCAGTCGGATGAACCGGGTCATGCGCGGCTCGTCGTCGACGACGAGGATGCGCCGCTTGCGTGCGGGGGAGGCGCTCATGTCCGTGGCTACTCGCGCACGAAGCCGATCAGCTTCTCTTCTTCTGCCGTCGGCATCACTTCGATGAAGGTGATCCGGTGGAGGGGGAAGATGACCGTGACCACATTGCTCTGCACGTAGGGCAGGTCCTTGCCGTCGCGGCGGCGAGGATTGTTGACGGTGACGCTGGCGTCGGTGGGGGAAGGCAGCTGGTCGATTTCGCCGACAACGGCGTCCTCGCCGGTCAGGTGGAGCAGCACAGTCATGGCCATGGGGTTCCTCTATCCTCGGTAGCGCGAAATCAGCTGCAGACTCAGACTCCCAAGCTGGATGATATCACCGTTGCGAATGGCGACGGCTTCCTGCGGCCGGAGTCGTCGCCCGTTGACGAGGGTGCCGTTGGCGCTGTCAAGGTCGATGATCTGGACCCCATCTGGAGCGAGGCGAATCTCTGCGTGCATGCGGGAGACGCCGTGATCGTGGGCGTTGAAGGGATTGAGATCGACGTCCGGCACGACCGCCTGGGTGGCGATCAGGCGGCCGAGGGTGTAGTTACTGCGACCGACGAGGGAGATGACCTGACCTGAGCTGACCACTCGGAGGCCGAGAATGGCGCCGGCAGCAAGCTCGGGGCCCTCCATGCCTGCAGGGCGGGTGACGGTGACATCAGCACCTGGCCGGTCGCGCGGCATGTCGGCAGCCGGCGGCGCGCTGGCCCGCACGAGGCGCGTGCCGCATTCACTGCAGTAGAGGGCACCGATGAACTCCTGGTGCTTGCAGACCGGGCACTCGATCATGGCGCGCTGGACTTGCTTGGGAGAAGCAGGGCACGCGTTCCGTACTTCAGGCGCTTCTCTCCTTCGACCGAAAAGTGGCGCGTGTGCATCAGCCGTTCGGCCTCAGACAGCGCCGCTTTGGCCAGCTCTCGCTCGCCGCCGGCCAGGAGGTGTGTGGCCAGCGTCTCCAGACGCCGCGCGGCCTGGGAGGCCTGGCCCAGCTCGGCTTCGTGGCGGGCCTTGTCCTGCATGCGGTAGAGCACGACCACATTGAGCATCTCAAGGAGTTCCGTCGGCGGCGGATGCGTGTCTGGCTCGTTCGAAACCGGGGAGCGAATCTCCACTGGCAGCTTCTGCTGCAGCGCTTCCGCGCCCAGGACTTCCCCCGTGATGAGGAGGTTGGCCAGTGTGAGCTCGTCCATGGAGCCGATGGGATGGACCACCAGCTCAAGGAGCAATCGGATGCGGCCGTCGCGCGGCAGGTGGCCCAGCGCCAGCGGCAGCGTGTCTCCCATCGGCATCGGTTCTGGCAGAAGGCGGAAGGCGGCGCGCAGGTCAACCTGTTGCGCGAAGGCGCCGTCGAGCCGCACCTTGTTGGCAAAGACGCGACTGAGCGAGTCGAAGGTGCGCTGGAGCAAGGCGGTCACGGCGCGCGGCGTATCCAGGAAGACGACGGCGCCGCCGGTGCGGCCGGTCAGGTCATCAAGGAAGCGGTCGTTCCAGTCCGTGCCAATGCCGACTCCGCTGATGGTAACGCCGTCCCGCAAAGCGTGGTCGGCCATCTCCAGGCAGATGCTTTCGTCCCCGTAGGTGCGGCCGTCGGTGATGAGGATGAGATGATTGACCCCCTCCTTGTTGAACGACTGCTTAAGTTCCGTCAGTCCGGTCTCCAGGCCCTGGGCGATGGCCGTTCCGCCGCCGGGCTGCAGCAGGCTGAGGCGGGCGCGCGAGACCGCCCGGTCCTTGGCCTGCGAGGGGGAGACGACGACTTCGGCCCGGTCGCTGAAGGCGATGACGGAAGCGGTGTCACTCGGTTCGAGGCCGTCGAGGATGGCCTGAGCGGCCGAGCGGACCATGTCGAGGCGCTGGCCGCGCATGGACGTTGAGCGGTCGATGACGATGCACAGGTTGACGGGCGGGCGGACGCTGGGCGCCCCTTCGGCCGCCCGGATGTCCATCAGCAGGTAGTGGACCTGAGGCTCGTCAAGTTGCAGCAGCGAGCGCCGGCTCTGCTGCAGGGTGCAGCGGAAGCTGCTGCTGCTGATGAGCTCGGCCTCGGCAGCGAGCAGCTGCTCGTCGTAGGCAGCGCGGGCGGCCGGGTCGTTGAGCACTTCATAGGCCTGGTTGACATCCATGAAGAGCTCGGTCTCGCCCGGGCGCACGTTGCGATCTGGATGCAGGCGCAGCGCCGCCTCGCGGAAGGCGTGACGAATCTGCTCCGTTGTCGCGTTTCTGGGGACTCCCAGGAGGGCATAGTAGTCCGGGACGGCTGGCATGCGATCGTCCTCAGCTCAGTCGGCCGGGAAGTGAACCAGGATGGCGGTGATGTTGTCTGGGCCTCCAGCCGCGTTGGCGGCCTGCATGAGTTGCTCGCAGGCTGCCTGCGGACTGCTGGCAGACTGGATTATGCGCGCGATGTCCTCGTCTGACAAGACGCCCCACAGGCCGTCGGAGCAAACCAGGAGGTAGCCACCCGCCGGGGCGGGATGGGTGAATACGTCGACTTCGAGGTTGGCGCCCTGGCCAATGGCGCGGTAGAGAACGTTCCGTTGCGGATGGTTGGCGGCCTCCTGGCGGCTCAGCTGGCCCAACTCGCGCAGCCGTTCGACGAGCGAGTGGTCGCGCGTGACGACCCGCATCTGGCCGTCGTTCAGCATGTAGGCGCGAGTATCGCCGACGTGCCCGAAGGTGATCTGCTCGCCCACGAGCAGTGCCACCGTGAGCGTGGTACCCCCACCCGGAACACGCTCGACGACGGCATGGTTGGCGTCTTCGAGCGCTTGCCGGACCAGCTCCTGAATGGGAACGTTGGGAGCCTCGGCGCGCTCGATATCGAAGATGTTGAGCAGAGCGTGCTCCGTGATGCGCTTGGCGACGGCACGGGCAGAGATCGAGCTCGCCACCTCGCCGGAGCGATGCCCGCCCATGCCATCGGCCACAATGAACAGGCCGAAGTCGGGGATGGCCTCCTCGCCGCCGGAGGTGCCGAGCAAGACGAGCAGGGCATCTTCATTGTGGCTGCGCTCGACGCCTTTCGACTGGGCACTGCCAACGGTGATGTACCTGCGCTTCTCGCCGAGGATTTCCTTGCCCAGGGTTGCCGGGTCCAGGGGCGCAGTTTTTGCGCTGTCGGCCTCAGCGGCGGCTTGCTTGCGGAAGAGGCGCTTGAGAAAGTTCATTGAAGTGGCAATCCCTTTACGGTTGGCGCAGGCTGCCTCAGGTGAGCAGGGCGTAGAGCCGTTTGTCGAGTGATCCGACGTACAGTACCCCATCGGCGATGGCTGGGGTGCCGGTGATTGGGCCGCCGGTGGGGAAGCGCCAGCGTTGGCGGCCGGAGCGGAAGTCCAGGCAGTAGATCGAGCCGTCGGCCGAGCCGCAGTAGAGCGAATCCTCGTGCAGCACGGGGGATCCTGTCACCTGATGTTCCGTCTGGAAGCGCCAAACCTCGCGGCTGGAGCGCGCGTCGACGCAGTAGATGATGCCGTCGGCACAGCCAACGAAGAGGCGGCCCTCGGCGTAGGTCGGGGAGGAGATCGAGGGCTTGCCCATGCGGAAGCGCCAGACCTGCCAGCCGCCTTCGGCTTCGATGGCGTACAACGTCCAGTCCAGCGAGGCAAAGTAGATCATGCCCTCGACGAGCAGGGGTGAGGACGTGACGGCGCGCTTGGCCTTGAAGCGCCACTTCATCTCGCCGCGAAAGTCGATGCAGTAGAAGTCCCCGGACTCGCAGCCGAAGTAGACGCGCTCGGCGAGCACGAGAGGCGTGGAGCGGATGGGGCCGGCGGCTTCGGCCCGCCATGCCCTGCGGCCGCTGAGCATGTTGACGACGTGGAGGTGGGTGTCGTCGGATCCGACGAAGATGTGGCCGTGGGAGATGGTGGGCGAGCAGCGGATGGGACCATCGGTGTAGTAGGTCCAGATCAGGCGGCCGAGCGAGGCGGAGATCGCGTGAAGCCGATAGTCCTCGGAGCCGACGAAGATGGCCTCGTCCTGCGCGGCCGGCCGGGTGGCAATGCCCCCTTCGGTGGCGTACTTCCACAGGAACTGGCCGTTCTTGGCGTCGAGCGCGTAGAGGTTGTTGTCGTAGCACCCAACGTAGACGACGCCGTTGTGGACGATCGGGCTGCCGCGAATCTCATCCTCGCATTCGAACGACCACACCTCCTGGACGTCTGTGCGCGGCTTGATGAGAAGGCCCGCCTCGGCGCCGCTCAGCAGCCCCGTCTTCTTGGCAGCGCTGACAAGCGCCTGGCGCATCGCTTCGGCGTTGGGGAAGCGGTCCTTAGGATCGTAGGCCAGCGCCGCTTCGATGACGGCCTGGATCTCCGGAGAGACGGCCGGGTTGATCTTGCGGATCGGGCGTTCGGAGAAGGAGAAGGGTGCTTCGGCCCGGGGATCACGGCGCGTCAGGAGGTGGTGCAGAGTAGCTCCAAGGGCATAGATGTCGCCGGCCGGGGATGCTTCGCCCCGATACTGCTCCGGGGGCGAGTAGCCTTCGGTGCCGATCATCGTGCCCTTCTGGCCGGGCTGGAAGACGCGAGCGATGCCGAAGTCGATGAGCCGCACATGGTCGTGATGGTCGATCATCACGTTGGATGGCTTCATGTCGCGAAAGACGACCGGTTGGGGCTTGTGATTGTGCAGGTAGGTGAGGACCTCGCACAGCTCGATGGCCCATGAGACCACTTTCTGCTCGGGGAGGAAATCCTCTGTTTCCTGAACGATGGCCTCGAGGTCCTTGCCCTCGATAAACTCCATCACCAGGTAGGAGCTGTTGCCCTGGGAGAAGTAGTCGAAGATGCGCGGGATGGCGGGGTGGGAGAGGGTGGCCAACAGGTCCGCCTCGCGCTCGAAGTTGCGCACGATCATGTCGTGCATCGTGGGGTCGGCCGCCAGGTTGAGCATCTCCTTGACGGCGACGAGTTTGGTGACGTTGGGGAAGTGCAGGTCTCGGCCCTTGTAGACCGAGCTCATGCCACCGGCGCCGAGCACGCCCAGGATCAGGTAGCGATCCTGCAGGGTGGCCCCCGGCTGCAGCTGGCTGAGTTGGCCGGTTTCGGAGGCCTTTCCTTCCAGGGTCCGGGTAATCCTGCGCATGCGTCTCCAGAGGCTGCCTGACGGTTTGTGAGATTATAGCACGGGTGCCTTGCGAGGCAACTGTGGGGTAGGAATGCTATACTAGCGGCCCAGGCTGGTGGGCGTCGAGAGCGCATGGAGGAGTGGATGTGGCCTGTGGCACGAATCCTCTGCATGCGGCCCCGGCGGAGGATGGCTGCGCCGTCTACGGTCACATCCCCTTGTGCGCCAGCCGCTGCGCGTACTGCAACTTCTTCACCACCACGCGATTGACCCATCAGAGCCAACGCTACGCGGAGGCCCTGGCGGAGGAAGCCCGCCAGGTGGCCGCGAGCGCCGGCAGCCCCCTGCGGGCGCACAGCCTGTATCTGGGCGGTGGCACGCCATCCGTCCTCCCTGCGGCTGCGCTGTCGTCGCTGGTGTCTGTGTTGCGTGGGCTCTTCGGGTGGCAGGATCGAGCCGAGTTCACGGTCGAGGTGAATCCAGGGGACGCTTCTGCGTCGTGGCTGGAGGCCGTGCGGGGCGCGGGGGTCAATCGGCTCAGCCTGGGGATGCAGGCCGCCGACGAAGAGACGCTGGCGCTGCTGGGGCGGCGCCACCGTCACGACGACACGCGTCGGGCCGTCGGCCTGGCGCGATGTGCCGGCCTCCAGAACATCAGCCTCGATCTGCTCTACGGCATTCCCGGGCAGAGCCTGGCGAGATGGAAGCGGTCTGTGGAGGCAGCACTTGAGCTGGACGTGGAGCATCTTTCGGCGTACTGCCTCTCCCTCGAGCCAGGGACACCGATGAGCGAGTGGGTTCAACGGGGGATGCTGGAGGCTCCCGACGACGATCGGGCGGCCGAACTGTACGAATGGCTGGCGCAGCGACTCGATCGGGAAGGCTATGTGCAGTACGAGATTTCCAACTGGGCGCGCGGACCGCTGATGGCTGATGGTCAGCCGCGCTTCGCCTGCCGGCACAATCTGACATACTGGGAGAACCGCCCCTACCTGGGGTTGGGTGCGGGAGCACATGGGTATGCTGCCGGCGTCCGGTATTCGGTGTGGCGCTCAGTCCGCGGCTACATCGAGCGGGTGATGAGGCCCGGTGCCAGGTCGACCTTTCCCCTATCCGCGGCTGTGCAGGCATGGCGGCGCGTCACCCCTCAGGAGGCAGCGGACGACACCCTATTGCTAGGACTGCGGCTGACGGCGTCGGGCGTTGACGCGGCGGGATACACGAAACGCCATGGGGCGCAGTCGTGGCAGCGGCATAGGCCAACGCTGGATCGATTGGCTGCACAGGGCTTGATCGAGTGGGTGGACAACGGCCGGCGCGTTCGACTGACGCCGCGAGGCAGGCTGGTCGGCAATCAAGTCTTCCGGGAATTCGTCTAGCGGTCCCGCTGCAGGAGACGCTGGGCGAGGCGTGAGAGATCTTCCCCCGCTTCTCCTTCGAGGCGGACGTCATCAAGCGCAGCCAGAGCGAGCGTGGTGTGCTCTTCGGCGGCGGCGCGGGCAAAGTCGAGAGAGCCGGCGGTCTCGAGGGCGTGCGCCATTGCGCGGATATCGTTCGCCGCGGGTGGTTTCCGGTTCCACAGCGACCGAAACTCGTCGGAATGCTCGAGGCCGTGGAGGATGGGCAGGGTCTTCTTGCGCGCCCGCAGGTCGTCGCCGGCGGGCTTGCCTGTGCGGCTGGTCGTTCCCCAGATGCCGAGGATATCATCCAGGATCTGAAAGGCCAGGCCGAGGTGCCGGCCGAATCGGGCGAAGGCGCTGCTGGCATCCGCTGAGGCGCCTGCGATGAGGGCGCCGGAGCGAACGGCAGCTGAGATGAGAGCGGCCGTCTTTCCCTCGATCATGCGCATGTATTCGGCAACCGAGACGGTCGGGCGCGTTTCGTAGGCCAGGTCGAGGTGCTGTCCTTCCGTGAGGTGCAGGCAGGCCTGGTCGAGGGCCTGTTGAACGCTCAGGATGATCTCGGGGGCGGTCCCTCGATCGCGCAGGCGGTAGAGGGAGAGATGGGCCAGGCTCCACATGGCGTCACCCGTGTTGAGGGCCTGGGGAATGCCCCAGCGTGCCCAGAGCGTCGGCCGGCCGCGGCGTTCGAGGCTGTTGTCCTGGATGTCGTCGTGGACGAGCGAGAAGTTGTGGATCAACTCGACGCTGGAGGCGGCTGGAAGAGAGCGAGGCCAATCGCCGCCGACGGCGGCGCAGGCCAGGGTGGTGAGAAGGGGACGGATGCGCTTTCCACTGCCGCTGCCTCCGGGCTCGAGCCAACCGAAGTGAAAGCCGATCATCTCGGACATGGCAGAGCAGTGCTGGGCGTCGAGCAAGGCAACTGCCTGGCGCAGGTCTCGCTCGATGGCCTCGAGCATGCGGGCGGTGAGGGATGGGGTGGTGTTGGGGAAGCTCACGAGACCCTGAGCAGCGTGGCGGACCGGAGGGCGGCCAGGTCGCGCGAGCCCGTGAGGAACTGACACAGGCGCAGCTCGAGGGCAGCCTGCTCGATGGCGTCGAGAGCGGCCTGGGCGGACACGGCGGCGGCCTTGAGGAACGGCCTCGCCATGCCGCACAAGTCCGCGCCCAGCGCAAGGCACTTGGCAACGTCGATGCCATTCCGCAGGCCGCCGGAAGCGATCAGAGGCATCGATGGCAGGGCTGTGCGAACGCCGACAAGCGCCTCGGCGGTGGGGATGCCCCAGTCGACAAACGCCGCTGCAGCCTGCGCCTGGAGTGGGGAAACGGCGCGGTGCATCTCGACCTGGGACCACGAGGTGCCGCCCGCGCCGGCGACATCGATGGCGGCGACCCCGGCTTCCGCGAGAAGGCGCGCCGCGCGGGCCGAAATGCCCCATCCGATCTCCTTGGCGACGACGGGTCGGCCCAGCCCGCGGCAGATGAGTGCGATCCTCTCGAGGAGGCCGGCGAAGTTGACGTCGCCTTCTGGCTGGAGCGCCTCCTGAAGGGGATTGAGGTGGAGGATGAGGGCGTCTGCGTTGACGATATCGATGGCGCGGCGGCAATCGTCGAGGCTGAAGCCGTAGTTGAGCTGGACTGCGCCGAGATTGGCCAGGAGGAGGACATCCGGCGCCACGCGACGGACCTGGAAGGTGCGGGCAAGGCGCGGCTCCTCGATCGCGGCCCGCACAGAGCCGAGGCCCATCGCCGCGCCTGCAGCCTGGGCAGCTTCGGCCAGCGCCAGGTTGATGCGCTCGGCTTCGGGCGTCCCGCCGGTCATGGGAGAGATGAGGAGCGGGAGGCGCAGTGGGTGGCCGAGAAACGTGGTGTGGGTGTCAATCTCGCGGAAATCGAGCTCCGGGACGGCAAGGTGTTCGAAGCGGTAGCGTTCGAGGCCGGTGGTGAGGCCGGAGCGCACGTCCGCTTCGAGGTTGAGGCGGATATGGTTCGCCTTGCGGCCGCGCGTGGGCGTAACTTTCTTCATGAGGAGGTGTTCCAAAATGGTGACGGCGGCCATCTTATCAAGGGCGAGGCGCGGTGTCAACTCGTGCCTTGACAGGACCGGTCGTGCGGCTACAATCGGGCCGGCCCGCTGCGGCAGAGGGATGGAGGAGACCCATGACGGACACGTTTGAAAAAGTCAAGGCGATCATTGTCGAGCTGCTGGGCGTCGACGAGGGGAAAGTCACTCCGGAGGCGAAGTTCCGCGAGGACCTGGAAGCGGACTCGCTCGACCTGGTCGAGCTGATCATGGCCTTCGAGGAGAAGTTCGGCGGCGAGATCTCGGACGAGGACGCGCAGAAGATCACGACCGTGGGTGAAGCAGTCGCCTATCTTGAGCAGCACTTGAAGAAGTAGAAGCGACGGCGTAAGGTCCGGCTGTGGGTGACAACGCGGGAGGGGCCGCTGGGCGGCCTCCTTCCGCGTTTTGGTCCCGAGGCGAAGCGGGGTCAGTGGGAGGGGCGACTGCGGGTGGTTCTGGACCGCCGGTTGGGCGAGCGGATGACCCGCTGGAGCTGGCGTTCCTCGCGTGCCTGCTGGTGGAGGTAGTCTTCCATGAAGGCGGAGCGGCGCAGGCGAAGCGTCATGGGGGCGACAGCGCGAATGTCGCCGGTGAGCACCTGGCGGCGCCCGTCGGCGGCGGCATGAGCGCGGGCGGCTTCGAACAGCGTGATCTCGGCGCGGAGGGAATCGATGCCCATCTGCTCCACTAGGCGCAATCCATAGCTCTCGGCGCGAGGCGTCAGGCGCACCGAGGTCAGGGCATCCCGCGCCTGGGTCACCTCCTGGCGCATCTGCTCTGTGGCCTCCGCGTACTCCATGATCACGCGGCGTGGGTTGGTCTGGTAGGCCACAGCGCGGCGATAGGCCTCGAGGCGATCTGTCTTGCGCGTCAGGCCGCGGGTGACGACGCGCAGGCCGAAGCGGTCGAGGATTTGTGGACGCAGGCGCCCTTCTTCGGGGTTCATCGAGCCGATGAGCACAAAGCGGGCGCGGTACGTGGCGGTCACAGGGCCCCGATGGACGGTGTAGGTTCCCTGGGCAGCGGCGTCGAGGATGGCGTCGATGATGTCGTCGGCCAGGAGGTTGACCTCATCGACGTAGAGCAGGTTGCGGTCGGCGCGCGACAGGATGCCGCGGTTGAGGCGCATGCGATGGTGGAGGGCGGCGCGTTCATCGAGGCCGCCGATGACGTCCTCCAGGCGGGCGTTGAGCGGAAGCTCAATCAGGCGGACGCGGTCCATATAGGTAAGTGGCTCGCCCTCGCCGTAGCGGCGGGCGCAGTCAGGGCAGACGGCGTCGATGCCGCCGGTGGTGATGTCTTCGGGGAGGCAGCCGTAGGTGCATCGGCTGCGCGGGACTTCGGGCAGTAGGTCGGTCAGGCTGCGCGCGGCGGTGGTCTTGCCGGTGCCGCGCGGGCCCATGAGAAGGACGCCGCCGACGGTCGGGTTGATGACAGCCAGGAGGAGGGCGAGCTTCATCTCTCGCTGGGCGACCAGAGCCAGGAACGGGAAATTGAGGCTCTCC
>CAZNRD010000001.1:41898-155956 GCA_964575425.1 uncultured Anaerolineaceae bacterium
GCCCAGGTCTTCAGGTGGGGGCGCCTCAAGGAAGCGCTTGCCGCTGGCGCGTTCGAGAAGTTGGGTGAGCGTCTGAATTTGCTCGCTCATGGGGAGGCCTCGGATCGCGCGTCCGACGGCTCAGTCGACATCCTGCTTGAGCTCCCCCGTGTCGACGGTGTGAAGGCGCTCCGCCTCCTCTTCGAGCACGTCGATCAGCTCGAAAGGCAGGTCGCCCATCATGGGTGGCAGGGGGACGGTCGCGGGCGGGTGGATGCGCTTGGGCGGTTGGGGCGGAATGCGTGAGGGCGGGCTGCGATCGTAGGTGCGTCTGCGCACGATCCGGGCTTCTTCGGTCAGCCAACCCACGTAGACGCCATCGACGTCGTAGACCTGGCGGTCGGGGGTGAGCCAGCCGATCCACTCGCCGAGCACGTTGAACAGGTAGGGAAAGACCAACATGGCGGACCAATCGCCGCGAGAGGTGTAGATCGGGATGAGCTTCCCTCGGGCCTCCTTTGTCACGGCTGACAGCTCCTCCCGAGCCGGATCAGGGCTGCGAGCGCATTATACAGGGCCGGCGCCTGCAACGAAAGGCGTACCGCGGGCCAGGGCTGGATGCCTGGGGGCCTGGCGGTGTGGAGAAGCCCTTGCACCTTCCATGCCGTGCCGGCAGTCTCAGGGTGCATCGGAGTAGGTCCAAAGGCGGTTGATGGCGAAGTTCCAGAAGAGGACGACGATGACCGCCAGGGCCAGGGCGAGGTTGCGGCCGAGTTGGGTGGGGCCGAGCCCGAAGCTGAAGGGCGGGTGAGCGGCCAGCCGGATGAGGTGGGGTTCGCTGAAGGCGAAGATGGGCGTGCGGATGGCCAGGCCGACGAGGTTGACGACGACGAACTGCACAGCCTGCTGGGGGACCGGCTTAGCGCGCGAGTCGGGATAGGTCCAGTGTCGGTTCCACAGGAAGTTGCTGGTGACGGCGGCGCAGAAGGAGAGGGCGCTGGCCAGGACACTCCAGACGCCAAGCCAAGCGTTCAACAGATTGAAGGTGCCGAAATCGACCACGGCGCCGATGACGCCGACGACGGAGAACTTGAGGAAGCGCGTGATCTCGCGCCGCAGTCTGGGTGTGGGCTTCATGGGCGGCGGCGGAAGTCGTCGATGGTGCGCTGCAATCCTGTGGTGAGGCCGGTGGTGGGCTCCCAGCCCAGCCACTCGCGGGCGCGCTGGATGTCGGGCTGACGGCGCTGGGGGTCGTCCTGGCAGCGCAGTTCGGGGCGCAGCGTCAGACCCGCGGGATTGCCGGTGAGTTCGTTGATGGCCTGGGCCAGCTGACGGACGGTCATCTCGCTTGGATTTCCGAGGTTGACAGGCAGATGAATATCCGAGAGGAGCAGACGGTACAAGCCTTCGATCAGGTCGTCGACGTAGCAGAAACTGCGCGTCTGGGATCCATCGCCGTAGATGGTTAGCGGCCGGTGCGCCAGCGCCTGCACGATGAAATTGGGAATCACCCTGCCGTCATCCTTGCGCATGCGCGGGCCGTAGGTGTTGAAGATGCGGGCGATGCGCGTATCGAGGTCGTGATAGCGGTGGTAGGCCATGGTGATGGCCTCGGCGAAGCGCTTGGCCTCGTCGTAGACAGAACGGGGACCGATTGGGTCGACGTGGCCCCGGTAGGTCTCGCGCTGCGGATGTTCGAGGGGATCGCCGTAGACCTCGGAGGTTGAGGCCAGCAAGAAGCGAGCTTTGTGGGCTCGGGCGACGCCGAGGGCGTTGTGGGTTCCGAGGGCGCCGACCTTCAGGGTCTGAATGGGCAAGTTGGGGTAGCCGTAGGGGGAGATCGGGTTGGGGCTGGCGGGTGACGCCATGTGCACGACGGCGTCGATCTTGCCAGGCACGTAGATGAAGTTCGAGACGTCGTGCTTGATGAAGAGGAAATCCTCGCGGCCGGCCACATGCGCGATGTTGTCCGTGGTGCCGGTGATCAGATTGTCGACGACAACCACCTTGTGACCTTCGGCCAGCAAGCGGTCGCAGAAGTGGGAGCCGATGAAGCCAGCCCCGCCAGTAACGAGCACTCTCACGCCGTCCTCCTGCGCCCCAAGGATGGCGGGCGCTCAGGGTTTCCAGTCGACGGCAGTCGTCTGGCCGTCGCTGGTGAGCGGCACGCCGGCGCCCGTGGTGGCGTCAACGAGCCAGAGGTTTGCGCGATAGATGACAGCCAGTCGGGAGCCATCGGGCGACCACACCACGTGTTGCGGGTCGAGGCCGATCTCGCCGGCCGGTGGGAAGAGCACGCGCTGGTTGCTCCCGTCGCGGTCCATCACGGCCAGCCGGCAGGAGCTGGTTGCGCTCTCGAATGGCGAGAGGGCCTGCAGGTACGCGATGGCATAGGAGGCCTCGCCGCCTGGGAGCAGGCGGGCGGGAGAGGTCACCGGATTGGCGAACATGCCGGTGTTGCGGGCGAGTGTGAGCGGGCTGACTTCTGGGGAGAGGGCAATCAAGTCGAACGCCTGAGAGGCTGCCGGGCTCTCCATGCCCACCGGTGGAGCGTGCTGCACGAGGAAGAGGGTGCGGTGGTCTCTGCCCCAGGCGATGCCGGGCACCCAGGCCCAGTCGCCGAGGGTCTGCAGGGGTGTGATGTCGAGCCGGGGCTGGAATTCCGGCTGGCGCAAGTCGATGGTGCCGACCGAATCGGCCCGCGCGTAGGCGAGCGAGGAATCCGTAGCCCAGGCGAAGTCCGTCCCCCACCAGCCGAACTGGCCACCGGCGTTGGGCTGGATGAGAGTGCGGCGGCGGAGATAGGAGCCGTCGGCGGCGAAGGTGAGGAGGATCAGGTCATTGTTCGCCTGCCAGCCGGGTGCGGCGAGGCTTGGCTCGGCGGTGGAGTAGGCGATGGTGAGAATTGAGGCGGAGGGCGCCCAATCGGCGAAGTGGATGATGTTGCCGGCTTCCAGGTCGATGGGCTCGGCGCCTTCCTGGATTGTTGAGACAACCCAGAGCGTGTTGATGCCTTCGACGTCCTCGGGCATGCGTCGGGTGAAGAGGAGCCAGCGGCCGTCGGGCGAAAGCGAGAAGACGCGTCCGTCGAGGTCCCCGGTGACGACGACGGGTCGGCGGCCGCCGGATGTGCCGCGCATGACCCATGCGTTGCCGGCGGAGAGGTAGGCCAGAGTTCCATCGATGGCCATGGCGGTGTAGGCAGCCTGGGCACCCACCATGAGGATTTCAGGCACCGGTTCGCGCACGAGCGTGACCTTCACCGGGCTGCGGGCGATTTCGCGTCCTCCTTCCTCGACGATGCGGTAGGTGATTTCCTTCAGGCCATTCGATCCGGGCTGCAGGAGCCGCGTTTCGCCTTCGGGGAGCGCCTCGTTGCGGATGGTCTGGTGCTCATACGGGATGGTGACCGTCTCAACTTCGAAGCGTTCCGTCACGCGGATGACGGTGACGACCGAGCCATCTGTCAGGAGCGTGTAACCCGGGGGTTCGACGCGGTCGAGGGCGCCGAGGACGATGCCTGCAGCATCAAGGGCCTGCTGCGCGGTGGAGCCAGCCGGGATGTGGAGCTCGAGTGCCTGTTCGGGGGCGAGGACGCGAACGCGAATTGTCCCGGCGGTGGCGCGCGGCCCGGAGCAGGAAGCGAGCGCAAACGCCGCGGCGAGGAGCGAGGCCGAGAGGGTGAGCAGGCGGAGCTTCATTGCTGGTGCCGGAGGCCGCTGGTATAATCCACCGATGGCGCGTCAGTGAACCTTGGCCACGAGGGCGAGCTGGCCATCTGCGATGGCGATGGATGTGATTCGGAGCCCTGTGGCAAGCGAGCCGAGGGGGCTGGTCAGGGCCTCGGTCAGGATCGCGGACACGCTATCGCGAAGCGCGTCTGGCATGGGCAGCGGGCCAACATCGGCCGAGATGACCTGGAAGGTGAGAGAGCCATCGCTGTCGAGCTGAGGGGCGATCGTAATCAAGACGCTGGCCTGCAGCGCCCCTCGGCGGGTGAGACCGTAGACCTGAATCAGGCCGTGGCGCAGGAAGACCTGGGGGTCGTGGAGCAGCGGGTCCTCCTGCGCGTGCAGTCGCAAGGCGAGAAACGAGGTCATCTGGGACTCATCAAAGAGCAGCGTGACGTTGCCCGTGCGCACCGCGCCAGCGACAGCCGACTGCCAGGCGTCGCGGATCTGAGCGGCCGCTTCCGTCGAGACGGGGATCGGGTCGCCGGGAGCGGCCGGGCCGCCGACGTCGATCTGGCAGGCCAGAGCGGAAAGGCAGAGCGCGGCCAGGAGAGCCGCAAGCGACCGCCGCGTGTGAGTAGAGCGCGTTGAGTCTTCCAAGCGCAGAGACCCCATCGGCGAATCCGGAGCCCGATTATAGCATGCTGGCCGCGACGGGCGCAGGCAGCCTCGAAATGGTGGCGCGGCTGGAGGGGATGTTGTTTGCCAGCGCCGGCCCCGTTCGGGTCGAGCAGCTGGCTGCGGCCCTCGGGGAAAGCGTGCGGGAAGTGGAGAAGGCGCTGGAAGTTCTGGCCGAGGCGTGCCGACGACGAGGTATCCGGCTGCAGCGGCACGCGACCCAGGTGCAGCTGACGACGGCGCCGGAAGTGGCGGGGGATGTCGAGAGGCTGCTGGGGCTGGAGACGACTTCGCGGTTGACGCAAGCGGCGCTTGAGGTGCTGGCCATTGTGGCCTACCAACAGCCGGTCACGCGGCCGCGGATTGACGCAGTGCGCGGTGTCAATTCCGACAGTGCGCTGCGGACGCTGCTGCGCCATGGTTTGATTGACGAGGCCGGGCGCAGCGAGGGGCCAGGCCGGCCCATCCTGTATGTCACCACGCCAGAGTTCCTGCAGCATTTTGGGCTATCTTCGTTGCGTGAGCTCCCGCCGCTGGGGCTGCCGGCCATGGATGGTGCGGGGACGGCGCCACCGGAGGAAGGTGCCGGGTGACGGCGGAACGGCTGCAGAAGATCCTGGCGCGGGCGGGCCTCGGCTCGCGCCGCAGCTGTGAGGCGCTGATCCTGGCGGGGCGGGTGACAGTCAATGGCAGGACGGCGGAACTGGGCAGCCGGGCAGACACTCTGAGCGATGACATCCGGCTCGATGGCGAGCGGCTTCCACATGAGGCGCCCGCAACGTACGTGGTCCTGCACAAGCCGCGGGGAGTGGAAACGTCGCTCCGCCGGCAGGGACCTCGGCCAACGGTCCGTCAACTGGTTGCTCGGGCGGAGAGGCTGGTTCCGGTTGGACGTCTGGATGTCGATAGCGAGGGGCTGATCTTGCTGACGAACGACGGCGACCTGGCCCTGCGTCTGACGCATCCACGATTCGGGCACGAGAAGGAATACCGCGTGTGGGTGGATCGGCTCCCGGATGCGGCGCAGCTGGAGGCCTGGCGCCGTGGGGTCGTGCTGGCAGATGGTGTCCGCACGGAGCCGGCCACAGTCCACGTGGTACGCAGCAAAGGCCGGGGTGCGTGCGTGCAGGTTGTCCTGCGCGAGGGCCGGAAGCGGCAGATACGCGAGACAGCCAGGGCGCTGGGGTTGAGGGTGCAGCGACTGGTCCGGACACGATTGGGTCCGCTGGAGCTCGGCGACCTGCGGCCTGGCGAATGGCGCGAGTTGACTGCGCCTGAGGTGCGGCGCCTGAAGGAGGCTGTTGGGAAAGCGGCGCCGGGGCGTCCGCGCCTTGCCGCCGGGAAGGCTGAAAGCGTTGACACGAAGCCGATTCGAAGGAGGCAGAATGGGCACCGCTGACGCGGCCGAGGAACGAACCCGGGGCAGGTTGGAACGAATACTCGCAGACGGCATCCGCTGGGACGCGGAGAAGCTGGCGTACGTTGTGCTGATTGCGTTGGCGGTCGTGACGCGCTTCTACGGCCTGGGCCAGCGCGTCATGAGCCACGACGAGACCACGCACGTCTACTACTCGTGGAACCTCTATCGCGGTCTCGGCTTCCGCCACGATCCGCTGATGCATGGGCCTCTCCAGTTCCATCTGTGGGCGCTTTCGTACTTCCTGTTTGGCGTCAACGATGCCACGGCGCGTCTGCCGAACGCGGTCATGGGGGTGGTCGCCGTCGGGCTGATGTGGCCGCTGCGGCGCTGGCTGGGAAGGGCGGGGGCTCTGGTGGCGGCGGCGCTGATGCTCGTCTCGCCATACATGCTGTACTACTCGCGCTACGCCCGAGAGGATGGCTATGCCATCGTCGCCGGGCTGCTGATGATCTGGGCTGTGTTGAGCTATATTGAGACGCGGCAAGCCCGATGGCTCTACCTGCTGGCAGCCTCCCTGTCCCTTCACTTTGCCATCAAAGAGACGGCGTACATGTACGCGGCGGAACTGCTACTGTTCCTTGGGGCATGGTTTGTGTGGCAGGCGCTGAGTGCGCGCTGGAACCGGCGAAGGGAACGGGTACTGTTCGTGGTGGGGATTGTGGCAGCGGCGTTGGGGGCGGGAGCGGCGCTCGCTTTCTTCATGCGGGATGTGGTGGGTGCGACGGTCGCCCTCAAGGAAGGGCGCGAGTTTGTCGCCGCGCCGGTGAACGGCGTCGTGAGCTTGATGGGGCTGGTGCTGGCTGCGCTGAGCGCTGTGCTCATCGTGGCCTCGCTGGTCTCGTCCTTCGGGCGGCGCCTGCGAAGTGAGTTCCCGTCCCTGGACCTCCTGGTTGTCAGTGGAAGCCTCGTGCTGACGCAGCTCGCTGCGGTGTTCCTGCCGGTCGAGACGATTGCCTCGTACGGTCAGACGGACAACCCGCTGCTGTTGGTGGGGCCGGAAGCGGTGAGGCGGTTGTGGCTGGCGCTTCCGCTGCTGCTGTTGGTCTCGATCGGTGTCGGCGTGGCGTGGGATTGGCGGCGGTGGATGACAGCGGCCGGCGTATTCGTCGCCATCTACGTTCCGTTCTACACAACGTTGTTCACTCATGCGATGGGGCTGGCAACCGGTGCGATCGGCTCCCTGGCCTACTGGCTGGGGCAGCACGGTGTGGAACGCGGAAGCCAGCCCTGGTATTACTACCTGCTCCTGCAGATTCCGGTATACGAGTTCTTGCCGGCGGCAGGCGCGTTGATCGCAGGCGGATATGCCCTTATGGGGAGGCGGGCGAGCGTGGAGGCGCTCGCCCAGACAGCCGAAACGGCAATAGCTTCAGGGATGGCGAGAGCCCACCGTCTGGCGCTCGGCTTTCTGGCATTCTGGACGATTGCCTCGCTCGCTTCATTCTCCTATGCCGGCGAGAGGATGCCCTGGCTGACTGTTCACATTGCGCTGCCCCTGATCCTGGTGGCTGGATGGGGGATCGGTCGTCTGATCGAATCGGTCGATTGGCGGGCACTGTGGGCGAGGCGCGGGTTGCTGGTGGCGGTGCTGCTCATGCTCCTCATCCTGGCCATCGCTCGGACGGTCGGCAGCCTGATGAGCCCGACGCCGCCCTTCCAGGGGTTTCTGCTTGAACAGGTCGAGACAACCGCTAGGTTTCTGATCTCGCTGGGAGTTGCGATTGGTCTGTGTGTTGGGCTGCTTCTGGCTTCGCGAGGCTGGAAGGCCGCTGAGGCGATGCGCCTGAGCGCGGTGACGTTCCTCACAATCCTATTCGTCCTGACGGCACGGGCGGCGTTCCGGGCAGCGTATATCAACTACGACAACGCTACGGAATTCCTGGTGTACGCCCATGCCGCCACGGGACCGAAGACGATCCTAACGCAGATTGAGGACCTCTCCCGCAGGACGACCGACGGGCTTGCCATTCAGGTCGCCTATGACAACGACGCGCGCTACCCATTCATGTGGTACCTGCGCGACTACCCGAACGCCCGTGACTATGACGTCTCGCCGGGAAGGGACCTGCTGAACTCCCCCATCGTCATCGCGGGCGACGGCAACTGGCCCAGGGTCGATTCGATACTCGGGGATCGCTACCACAGCTTCGAGTACATTCGCATGTGGTGGCCGTCTCAGGTGTACTTCGGCCTCACCTGGGACCGAATCTGGAACGCCATCCGAGACCCGGGATGGAGGGCTGCCGTCTGGGACATCTGGCTCAATCGCGACTATCGGGCGTATGGACGGCTCGCCGGCATCGACTTCTCTCTTGAGCGCTGGCAGCCTTCGGCGCGGATGAAGCTGTACATCCGCAAGGACATCGGGGCTTTGATCTGGGACTACGGGGCGCTCCCTTCCGGATACGTGGTCGAATCCTACGTCGACCCCTATGCCGATCGCATGACTGAGCAGGCGGCCAGCCTGATCGTCGGCGCGGGCGGCATGGAGACCGTGCTGTTCAACCGCCCGCGATCGGTGGCCGCAGCGCCCGATGGCTCGCTGTACGTGGCCGACACTGGCAACCATCGGATCGTGCACCTCGGCGCGGACGGAAAGTTGCTGGGGGAGTGGGGGTCTTTCAGCGGGACCAACGCGGGGCCGGCGCCTGAGGGGACGTTCAACGAGCCTTGGGGCGTGGCGGTGGCAGGCGACGGCACGGTGTGGGTGGCCGATACGTGGAATCACCGGATCCAGCATTTCACTGCGGACGGGCGGTTCCTGAGCATGTTCGGGTTCTTTGGCCAGGCGGAATCGCCGGAGGCATTCTGGGGACCGCGCGCGATCCTCGTCGATGAGCGCGGCCGGTTGTTCGTCGCCGACACGGGCAACAAGCGTGTTGTGATCTTCAGTCAAAGTGGCGCTTCCGTGGGAAGCTTCGGAGGCCCGGGTGCCGAACCTGGACGGCTGAATGAGCCTGTGGGCATCGCGCTGTCTGCGGAGGGCACTCTGTATGTTGCAGATACCTGGAACCTGCGCATTCAGGGATTCCGCGAGACGTCCACCGGCCCCTTCGAGCCGGTGGTGGAGTGGCCCATCGAAGGTTGGTTCGGGCAGTCGCTGGACAACAAGCCGTATCTGGCCGTCTCAGCCGAGGGGGAGGTCTGTGCCTCCGACCCCGAAGGGTATCGCATCCTGTGCTTTGATCGGGAGGGTGAGTTCGTGACCGGATGGGGACGCCACGGGATGGGGCCGGGGGAATTCGGATTGCCGATAGGCCTGGCGTTTGATGCTGATGGGCACCTCTGGGTGGTGGACAGCGGCAATCAGCGGCTGATGCGGTTCGAGGTGGAGTGGCCTGGCTGAGCCCGTGCGAAAGGGGATTTGATGAAGCTGCATGAGTATCAATCCAAGCAACTCTTTGCCCAGAATGGTGTGCCGATCCCTCGAGGCCGTGTGGCGGCGACAGCGGCCGAGGCCAAGGCGATTGCGCAGGAGCTGGGCGCACGGGTGGTGGTGAAAGCCCAGGTCCTGGTCGGTGGTCGCGGCAAAGCCGGAGGAATCCGCCTGGCCGACACGCCGGAGGAGGCGGAGGAGGTCGCAACTCAGATCCTGGCGATGCAGATCAAGGGCCTGCCGGTGCGCAAGGTGCTGGTGGACGAGGCCGCCGACATCGCTTCGGAGCTGTACCTTGGGGTCACGAACGACCGCGCCGCTTGCTGCCCGGTGGTGATCGCTTCGGCGGAGGGCGGTGTGGAGATCGAGCAGGTGGCGAAGGTTTCGCCACAGAAGATTATCAAGTTGCTGGTGGACCCGCTGCTGGGACTCCGTGACTATCAGGCGCGCAGCATCGCGGCGTCCATCGAGCTGCCGCGGGAGTTGTGGCGCGACTTTACCAGCATCACGCGGGGGTTGTATCAGGTCTACCAGCGGTCGGACGCGACATTGGCGGAGATCAACCCGCTGGTCATCACGCGCGACGGACGCCTGCTGGCGCTGGATGGCAAGATCGTGCTCGACGACAACGGATTGTTTCGTCATCCCGAACTGGCCGAGATGCGGGACCTCGATGAAGAGGCCCCGCAGGAGCGAGAGGCGCGCAAGTACGGCCTGACCTACGTCAAGCTGGACGGGGACATCGGATGCATGGTCAACGGCGCCGGCCTGGCGATGGCAACGATGGATGTGATCAAGCTCTCTGGGGGTGAGCCGGCGAACTTCCTGGACATTGGGGGCGGGGCAAGCGCGGAGAGAGTGACGGCCGCGCTCGATATCATCCTCCGGGACCCGAATGTGAAGGTTGTCCTGCTCAACATTTTCGGCGGCATCACGCGCTGCGACGAAGTGGCGAGGGGAATCCTGGCGGCGCTGAAGGACCCCGGGCGGCCGGTGCCGGTGGTGGTCCGTCTGGGCGGCACGAATGAGGCGGAGGGACGCCGTCTCCTGGCGGAGGCCGACCTGATCACGGCCGCGTCGCTGGTCGAGGCAGCGGAAAAAACCATTGCCCTCGTGAAGGAGGCCGTGCGGTGAGCATCCTCGTCAACAGGGAGACGCGCGTGCTGGTGCAGGGGATCACG
Source organism: uncultured Anaerolineaceae bacterium (assembly GCA_964575425.1). GTDB lineage: Bacteria > Chloroflexota > Anaerolineae > Anaerolineales > E44-bin32 > DATEAV01. The sequence goes on from CAZNRD010000001.1 coordinate 52,204, forward strand.
GGGCGAGAGGGCATGTTCCATGCCCATCAGCTGATGGCCTATGGCACGAGGATCGTCGCCGGCGTGCGTCCTGGCAAGGGCGGCGAATGGGTGCTCGATGGCAAGGTGCCGATCTTCGACACAGTACATGCCGCCGTGGAGGCCACTGGAGCCAACTGCAGCCTGATCTTCGTGCCTGCCGCGGCTGCCGCCGACGCCATCCTCGAAGCCGCCGACGCCGGCGTGCCGCTGACCGTGTGCATCACGGAGGGCATACCGGTGCAAGATATGATGCAGGTGCGGAAGTACCTGGATCAGAAGGGGGCACGATTGGTGGGGCCGAATTGCCCCGGCGTGCTCACGCCGGGCGAAGCCAACGTGGGCATCATCCCCGGTCATATCGCCATCCCAGGTGATGTTGGCGTTGTGTCCCGCTCCGGGACCCTGACGTATGAGGTGCTGAATGCGCTCAAGGAGCGTGGGCTGGGCGCCTCGACCTGCGTTGGCATCGGTGGAGATCCCATCAACGGAACATCGTTCCTGGATGTCCTGGCGCTGTTTGAGGATGACGCCGACACCGAGCGGGTTGTGCTGATCGGCGAAATCGGCGGCGGCGAGGAGGAACGTGCGGCGGAATTCGTAGCCGATCACATGACCAAGCCGGTGGTGGCGTTCATCGCTGGCCAGACGGCGCCGCCGGGAAAGCGCATGGGGCATGCTGGAGCCATCGTGGAAGGCGGCACGGGCACGGCAGGAGAGAAGATCGCCGCGCTGGAGGCAGCAGGCGTCAAGGTTGCGCGGCACCCCGCGCAGATTGCGGAGATGCTGGACCAGGCACGCTCCGCCGACCGATCGTGAGCGTCGTGTCCGTGTCGGAGGGATCGGAGTGCGAGCAGATCCAGGCCATGCACGGCGCGGCTTGCCGTCTTGAGGCTGCACGGCAGATGGACGCCCTACGGGCACGGGCACTGAGTGCCCTGCTGTCAGGCTTACGCGGTTGACCTCGAGGCGGGCCAGATGCGAGGCTTCATTCGGATGCGGTGTGAGGCAGGGATGTGTCTGCACAGGTGTTCGGCGCGTGCGGCGGGGTTGCCGCACGCCCGACGACTCGACGTGGAGATGGTGAGGCGGTCGGGCCAGGCAGATCCTGATCGCCCGCGGCAGGGAACGCTCAGCATCGGAGACCGACCATGACGTCGGACTCCATGACGCACGCAGAGCGCTTGCGGGCGGCCATTGTCCACGAGCGGGTGGATCGCCTTCCGGTGGCTGCGTGGCGGCATTTCCCGGTCGAAGATCAGGATCCTGTGAGCCTGGCCGAGTCGGTGCTCTCATTCCAGCAGCAATTTGACTTCGACCTGATCAAGGTTACGCCAGCTTCGTCGTTTTCGGTGGTGGATTGGGGGGTGCAGGATGAGTGGCGAGGTGACGCCGAAGGGACGCGAACCTATACGCGGCGGGTGATCCATGCTCCTCAGGATTGGTATGCGCTGGAGCCGCTGAGCGAGCGAGCGGGTGTGCTGGGGGCGCACCTGGAGTGTCTGCGCCGCGTCGTCGCCGGGGCGGGCGAGGTGCCTGTGTTGCCCACGGTCTTCAGTCCCCTGGCGCAGGCGAAGCACCTGGCCGGCAATGACCTGCTGATGGAGCACCTGCACACAGAGCCGCAATGTGTGTTGGCCGGGTTGGAAACGATTGCGCGCAGGACGATTGCATTCGTTGAGGCGGCCCGCGAGTGCGGGATCGCCGGTATCTTCTACGCCGTCCAGCACGCGACGGCGCGCTGGTTTGACCGAGAAGACTATGCGCGATTTGGAGAGGTCTTCGACCGCCTCATACTCGAGGCCGCTGGAGGCTGTTGGCTGAACGTGCTTCACCTGCACGGGGAGGCGCTGCTGTTCGATCTTGCGCGTGAGTATCCGGTTGACGTTGTCAACTGGCACGCGCTGGAAGCGGGCCCGCCAGTGGACGCGGGAATGCGCTATGTCAGAGGCGCGGTGTGCGGTGGAGTGAGGCGCTGGGAGACGCTTGTGCTGGGGACGCCGGCCTTGGTGGAGGCGGAGGTCAGGGCGGCGGCAGCAGCCACCGGAGGTCGGGGTCTGATTGTAGGAGCGGGATGTGTTGTTCCGGTACTGGCGCCGCCTGTGAACCTGAAGGCTCTTCGCGCGTCGTCGTACTGCGCATAGCCATAATGAGCAACACGTCCTCCGTCACCCTCCCGTCAACCCCATCACCACTTCCACAGCGATGCCCGGCTTGCGCGTGATCGGGGGCAAGGCGAGGGGACGGCGGCTCAAAATGGTGCCGGGCAGAGGCACGCGCCCGGTCAGCGGCCGAGCCAAGGAGGCTCTATTCAACATCCTCGGTTCCGACCTCGTGGGGGCCACCCTTCTGGACCTGTTCGCCGGCACGGGGAGTGTCGGGATCGAGGCGCTGAGTCGCGGAGCGGCACGCGTCGTGTTCGTTGACCACGATGCCCGTGCCGTGCACACCATCGAGGAGAACCTGCGGCTCGTGGGCTTCCAGGAGGGGGCGACGGTGATCCGCAATGACGCCTTCACCTACCTGGGGGGGGCCTTGTCCACCCGATTTGACTACGTCTACATCGCCCCGCCTCAGTACCATGGCCTGTGGCTGCGTGCCCTCGAGCTGCTCGACGCCAGACCCGACTGGCTGAACCCCGACGCGTGGGCGATTGCTCAAATCGCCCCCACAGAGTTCGAGGAGGCCACGCTGCAGCGGTTGGTGCTGTTCGACCAGCGGCGCTATGGGACGACGCTGCTGTGCTTCTATGAACTGCCCGGTGAGTGAAGTCTCAGCCTGAGGCGGCTGCTGGCGACGCGAAGATGTGGTCGCCGCCGAGCAGCCTGCGAAGGAAGTGGTACCAGGCAAACATCTCGAGGGCGAACGGGGGAAAGCCGAGCAACCCGAGGACGGGCATCTGGCCGAAGTGCCAGCCGAAGATGCGCAGAGCCTGCGGCACGGTGTACACCCAGTACGCGCCCTGGGCGCGGAATGCCTGGATGTTCCATGTCTCCCACAGGAAGCCGCAGAGCAGTCCTGCAACGAGCAGTGCGAAGACCGGAAGGCGGTCGCCCTGTTTCCAGCGCTCGAGGAGCGAGGGCGCGCCGAGCTGGGCGTTGATCGGGTCAAGGACGAAGATGAAGCCTACCCAGACGAAGGCGAAGAGGTAAGCAGCGGTTGGGGCAGGCGCCACCAGCGGAGCGAGTACCATGACCAGGCCAACGACCCATGTCGGGCCAAGAGGGGCGGGATGCGGCGCGACCTCCCACCCGGACGTCGGCCGGCGGCGAGCAACCACTGCGCCCACCAGATCTGCTGTCTCAACGATGCCGGGGAGAATGGTGGCGAAGGACCAGAGGTAGCCGAAGTTGCGGAGCCAAAGGCTCCGAGGTAGGCCATCGTAGTACCAATTGCGCAGGTGGAAATTGTAGGCCTCGAAGACGAGCCAGATGCCGACGGACAGGATCGCCAGGAGCGGGAACTCCCGCCGCTGGCTTGTAAGCCAGGAGTCGCCCACCAGCAGGCGAACGATGCCGTCGGCCACCAGGATGTAGCCGGTCCATTGAATCGGCGTGAACCAGGTGGCAACCCAGCCGACGCCGCCTAGGATCGCGAGTTCCGCCCCGATCAAGATGGCCAGGCCAAGCCAGGCGTATGGGGGGAGGCGTCGGCGCGAGGCAGCTCCTGTGGCGGTCATTGCCCGAACAGGATCGACAGCCGCCCGTGCGGGTCGTAGCGGTAGACGGCTGAGAAAGGCGGGCCGTCTTCTCGGCCGAGAAGGACAAGCGGAAGGATGGTGGGCAGGTCCTCGACGAGGGGGACTGCCTCGAGGTGGCCGAGGTCGAACCACGCCGCCGAACCATCGGCCCCCGGGGTCGGCTCCCCGGCGGCGCACTCGCCACAGAAGATATAGAGAGCAATGCCGGTTGGCTGGCCAGTGTCGATGAGCACCACGCCGCGCAGCGTTAGCCGATCGGGTTCAAGCCCAGTTTCCTCGCGGATTTCGCGTCGGGCGCCGGAGCAGGGATCCTCGCCTGGCTCGAGATGGCCGCCGATGCCGTTGTAGCAACCAGCCCACGCGCCGCGTTCCTCCGGTACACGTAGCAGGAGGACCTGGTCGCCCCGGGTGAGAAACGTAAGGGTGCGAGGGACCACGCGGTAGCGGCTGGGGTCAAGCCGCTGGCCGGCCAAAGACATCCCGACACCTCAGTCGGCCAGGTCCCCCGCCTCCTCAGCGAGGGCCAGGTCGCCGGCGTAGTCGCTCAGCCTGGGTGCAACCTTCACCGGCTGGATGGTCTGTCGCACCTCGGCGGTGGTCCCACTGACGTCGAGTCGCTCGAAGAGGAGGCGAAACTGGTTTTCCCAGGCGGTCTCGATGTCTGCAAGGGCTGTGGGATCCATTTCCCATAGCTCTCTTTTGAACGGGCCGATCGCCTGCTTACGGGTCTTGTAGTAGAACTGCTCGTCCGTCATGTCGGCCTTGCGCTCGCTGGAGTAGTTCTGATCAAGGTAGGTGTACATGCGGCGCCGCAGGTCATCGGGCAGTCGGTCGTAGAGCATGTTCTGGAAGTTGGTTGCCAGGTGGACTTCGCAAGCGCCGGCTTCGGCGAAGCGCATGAAGGCTTCTTCGGGGAGGGTGGAGGCGCCGTGCTGAACGGCTCCGCCCAGGCCGAAGGCTTCCCTGGCCATCTTGGAGAGGCGCCGCAGCGTGTCGAAGTCGACCTTGACCTGGGCGATCGAACCGTCGGGCAGCACGACACCGCCGTGCGAGGTGCCGGTCTGGATGCTGATCTTGGAAAGGCCAGCGGCGTCGGGCGCGACGTGGCGCAAGTGCTCGTTGAAGCCTTCCATGAAGGCCTGGAGCTCAGGTTCCGTGCTGTTCTTGCCGCCCACTTCGCCGATTTCGCCGCCGACCGAAATCACGACCCCGGCGGGCTGCAGCCGGCGAATCTCAGCCGTCAACTCGGCGCACAGGGTGAAGTTGAGACGCTGCTGTTCGGGGATCGTTGGCTTGGACAGATCGACCAGGGTGGAGGTGTCGATGTCGATGTTGAAGAAGCCGGCGGCGATGGCTTCGCGGGCCAGGTCGCGGACGGCCTGGAGTTCGGCCTCCGGCTTGTCGGCGTAGCGCTTGGCGCTCACCTGGAAATGGTCGCCCTGGATAAAGACCGGCCCCTGGAAGCCCTCGGCGATGGCCGCACCGAGCACGGCGCTGGCGTATTCGGCGGGTCGCTGATCGGTGTAGCCGATCTCAGACCGGGCGATCTCGAAAATGATGGCACCGGCGTCGAGGACGCGCGCAGCGCGGAAGACGGCGCAAGCGGCGTGAAACGGCAGCGCGCGGAGGTTCATCGCCGGGACAGTGAAGCTCTCGCGCACCTTGCCGTTGCCGCGTGCCATGTAGAGTGCATGAATGGAGGCGGGGACGATGCCCATCTCGAGGGCGAGGGAGTGGATGAGCCAGCGGGCGAGGCCGCGGTCGGGCTCGGCGCCGAGAGCCGCAGTGCGAACGATCGCCTCAATGGAATGACGGACGCGCGCGGCATCTTTCACCTGCACGCCCTGCCCGTCAACAATCAAGACAGCATCGCCCAGCGGTAGTGCGACGCGCCGAAGGACTTCGTATGGGTTCACATTGGACTCCTCTGACGCTGGGTTACGCACCATTATACCGGAGGCGGCCAGCCTCGCCAAAGGTTGTCAGCCTGCAGTCAGCGGGCAGTTTGCCGTGGGCGGCAAAGGCGCCTATAATGTCACGTGAAGCCGGAGCCGGGCTTGAGGAGATTGCTCATGGAGCAAAGCATGATGGATATCCTGGGGAAGGTAACAAAGGGGGACGACTTGGTGGGGAAGATCCGCAACTTCCTTGCCGGTTTCGTCGGCTACGTGGAGCGAGAGAACCGGCGGGAAGCAGACAAGCTGCTCCGCCAGACGATTGCCAGCCGCTACGAGGAGCAGTGGGGACGGGTCTCGGAGGTTCAGCGGCAGTTGATGGCCGAGGGGCTGCTGGAGTACGTCGACGACATGGAAGCAGCGGCGATCAAGCTGCGCACCTTCGTGGACCGGGTCAAGTGGGCATCGTACGGGTATTCGGGCTTCTTCGATGCAGTGCGCGTCAACACCGATGAGCTGCAGAAGATCTACGAGTTTGATCTGGCGCTGCTGGAGAATGCCAGCAAGATCAGCGGGGCCGTGGACAACGTGGCGGCCTCGATCGGCAGCGACGGTTTGCCGGCTGCCATCCGAAACCTGACGACGCTCAGCCAGGAGGCGATCGACACGTTCAACCGGCGCAGCGAAGTGATCCTCGAAGCCTAGACTCGGGGAGCGGTCCGACCAAGGAGAGAGAACCATGGCAAGGGTCTTCGATGTCGTTGAGTATCCGAATGAGATGCGGGATGAGATCGTCCACCGCGTCCCCGAGACTGGAGCCGGCGACTTCCGCATCGGCTCTCAGGTGATCGTGCGGGAGTCGCAGGTGGCGGTGTTCTACCGCGACGGCAAGGCCCTCGATGCATTCCGGGCCGGGCGACACACCGTTACCACGGCGAACATCCCGATCCTGATCGACCTCATCGGGAAGGCGTTCAACGAACGGTCGCCCTTCACCGCCGAAGTGTACTTCGTCTCTATCCGCGAGTTCCCGGACCAGAAGTGGGGCACGCCGCAGCCGATCATCGTCCGCAATCCGGGGATGGGGCTCGGCGTCGCGCTGCTGCAGGGCTTCGGCACATACAGCTTCCAGGTTTCCGATCCGCAACAGTTCGTGGCGCAAGTGGTGGGCGTCAGTGGTATCTACCGCACGGGCGACATCCAGGCGCGCCTGCGGGCGATGCTGCTCTCGAAGCTGCAAGACCTGTTGGGAGAGACCACCAAGGCCAAGACCGTGCCGGACCTGATCGCGCTGACAGAGGAGATCGGGGCTGGCGTCCGGGCCAAGGCGCACGACGACTTCAAGGCGCTGGGGCTGACGCTGAAGACGTTCTACATTGAGAACCTCAAGCCGTCGGACAAGTCGGCCGAGGAGCTGCGGGCGATGGGTATGCTTGACATGGCGACGTACACGCAGCTGCAGGCTGCGGATGCCATGCGCGAGGCAGCGCAGAATCCTTCTGGGGGCGCGGGATTGACGGCCGGCATCGGCGCCGGGATGGGCATCGGCAATGTCCTGAGCCAGACGCTGCAGGGCATGCAAGCAGGCAAGCCCTCTGCCGCGGCTGGGATTCCCGATGTGATGACGCCCTCGGAAGCGGCGGAGATACTGCGCGTCTCCGAAGAGGATGTCGTTGCGGCGATCGAAGCGGGCGATCTGAAGGCGAAGAAGATCGGCCGCGCGTACCGCATCAGCCGCGAGGCGCTCGAGGCCTATCTGAAGGGATAGGGCCGGGATCCAAACGGAGCAGCCGCAGGACCAGGCACGTCCTGCGGCTGTTTGCTATTGCTTGAGACGCGGCGGGACGAGGTTGGAGATTTGCTCCGCTGTCGGCCCACGCGCCCTCGGCAAGCTGCGCAGGTAGGCTTTGAGCTTCTTGAGGTGCACGACGGGGTAGAGAGCCGCCTCGACGGAAAGCTCCGCACGCGGATTGACGAAGACAAGGATAGGTTGGACAGGCAGTTCATGGTCCAGCCGGAGTCGGCGCTGCAGGGTTCGCGCCAGCCGACGCGCGTCGGCCTGCACCTGGCCCGTTGGATCGGGCAGGCGCTGGAGGCGCGAGCGGTGCAGCAGGCTGGGTCTGGGTCGAGTCCTGACCCACGCGCCGTCCTGGTACTGGATCTCGCCGCCGACGTCGGATGTGCAGAGCGCAAAGACGCCGGCCGGCGTGAACAGGGCATGGGAAGCGCCCAGCAAGTAGTGGAAGATGGCATAGCGCTCGTCCAGTCCCTTGAGGGCCTCGTCGAGCATCTCATCCATACGAGGGTGGCGGCCCCAGCGGTTGCGCAGGAACATGCCCAGCTGTGAGAGGGTCAGGCCCGAGAACGAAGTCGCAAGAATGAGGGAGAACTCCTCCTGGCGAGTGAAGGCCAGGACAATGCTGGCGAGCATCAGGGCCAGCCCGGCAAACGAGAGGGCACTCCCGAGTCTGCTGTAACGGCGGACTTTGGCGGCGTCGATATAGCGCTGCATCAATCCTCCACGCGCCGTAGCACAAGGCACGCGTACTGGCCCCCAAGGCCAAAGGAATTGGAGAGGGCGACGCGCGCGTCGGCCTTGCGACAGGTGTTGGGGACGTAGTCAAGGTCGCATTCCGGATCCGGGTGCTCGTAGTTGATGGTGGGATGAATCTGGCCTCGGCTGACGGTAAGGGCGCAGACGGCGGCTTCAACGGCGCCGGCGGCACCCATCGGATGGCCGATCATGGACTTGGTGGAGGAGATCGGGACGCGGTGAGCATGTTCGCCGAAAAGGCGTTTGATGGCCAGGGTCTCGATGGCGTCGTTGGCCTGGGTAGATGTGCCGTGGGCGTTGATGTAGTCGACCTGCGAGGGGTGAAGCCGGGCGTCGCGCAGCGCCCACTCCATGGTTCGGATTGCCCCGGCAGCGGTGGGATCCGGCGCGGCCATGTGAAACGCGTCGCTAGAGGCGGCATGGCCGACGATTTCGGCATGAACCCGGGCACCGCGGGCGCGCGCATGATCGAAGCGCTCGAGCACCAGGCACGCCGCACCCTCGCTGAAGACGAAGCCCTCGCGGCGGGCATCAAAGGGGCGAGAGGCGCGCTCGGGGCAGTCGTTGAAGCTTGTAGGGAGGGCGCGCATCGCAGCAAAGCCGCCGAGGGCGAAATCGCAGATGAGGGCCTCACTGCCGCCAGCCAGGATGACATCGGCACGCCCGGCGCGGATGGCCTCAGTGGCCTCGCCGATCGCCTGCGTGCCGGTGGCGCAGGCCGTCGTGATTGTGCTGTTCGGTCCGAGCGCGCCGAAGTGGTGGGCGATGTGAAAGGCGGGCATATTGGGCAGTGCCGAGGGGAGGACGAAAGGATTGACGCGCTGCAATCCCTGGGAACGCAGGACGTCGAGTCCCTCGACAGCGCGCTCCAACCCGCCGATGGCTGTGCCGAAGTAGACGCCCATGCGCTCGGGTTCGGGCAATGGTGGCGTGAGGCCCGCGTCCGCGGCGGCCTTCTGGGCCGCGACCAGGGCAATCTGGGTACAGCGCGAGAGGCGTCGCGCCTCCCTGGCGGGGAAATGGTCCTCAGCGCGATAGTCTCGCAGCTCTCCTGCGATCTGGCACGGCAGGTTGGAGGCATCGAACTGCGTCACGCGGCGGATGCCGGAGTGGCCGGCGAGGAGCGCCTGCCAGACGCCCTCCACCTCAAGGCCGAGGGGAGTGACCCACCCGATGCCCGTGATGACGACGCGAATCCGGTCGCCGTTCACGCCTGGAGCGGCTCCGAAGGATTGGGAGCGGTGGAACACATCCGGCGGGAGATTTCGTCGCGCATGACCTCGAGGACGTTGCTCTCGACGGCCAGTTTGGCCTGGCCGATGGCGTTCTTGATGGCCTTGGCGTCCGAGCGGCCGTGGCCGATGAGGACCAGGCCGTTGACGCCGAGGAGAACGGCTGCCCCGACTTCGCTGGGGTCGAGCATGGCGCGCAGGCCGCGCAGGGGCCCTCGGATGAGGAGCGCGCCCAGCTTCGCCAGCGGGGATGCCCTCCGGATCCTCTGCTTCATGAGGTCGAGGATGAGCTGGGCCACGGCCTCGGAGGTCTTGAGCAGGATGTTGCCGGTGAAGCCGTCGCAGATGACGACGTCTGCGTCGCCGCGTAAGAGCTCCTTCGGCTCGACGTTGCCGATGAAGTTGAGGCCGCTGCGGGGCAGCAGGGCGTTGGCTTCCCGTACGAGAGCGCTTCCCTTGCCAGGCTCCTCGGCGTTGGAAAGGAGCGCCACGCGCGGGTCGTGGACGCCGCGCACGCGTTCTGCGTAGCAGGCGCCCATGATGGCAAACTGGACGAGGTTCTCGGGCTTGCAGTCCGGGTTGGCACCGACATCAAGCACGACGCAGCCGCCGCGGCGCGTGGGGAATAGCGGTGCGAGGGCCGGGCGTTCGACGCCGGGAAGGGTGCCGAGGCGGAAGTACGCCGTCGCGGCGGCGGCGCCCGTATTGCCGGCCGTGACAAAGGCCTGGGCCTCGCCGTTCTTCACCATGTCAATGCCGAGCGCCATAGAGGTCTTTGGCTCCTTGCGCTTTGCCTTGAGGGCGAGCGCCAGGCCCTTGTCCGCCATGCTCAACATCTCGGGAGCGTGGTGGACGTGAATGGGAAGCCCGTCGGCGCCGTGGGCGCTGAGCACGGGGCGGACGAGGGTCTCGTCGCCCACCAGCAGGATTTCGACATGCAATTCACGAGCAGCCAGGACGCTGCCTTCCACATCGGGATGGGGGAAGCAGTCTGATCCCATGGCGTCGACGGCTATTCGCATCCGCTGTCCTCCTGTGTCGTGGCCATGCCCTGGGGCAGGTCGCGGTTGACAATGAATCCCCGTAAGCTATAATACCGCGCGTTGAGAAAACATGCGCTGGTGCTGGAACTGGCAGACAGGCATGGTTGAGGGCCATGTGCCGAAAGGCGTGGGGGTTCAACTCCCCCCCAGCGCACCAGTGCAGGGAGCCACCGTGAGGTGGCTCCCTGGTTTGCAGGGACGCTGTGCGACGGCGCGGGGTTCAGTGCAGGATCTTGCTCAGGAAGAGCCGAGTCCTCTCTTCCTTGGGCGCAGTGAATAGACCTTCTGGCGTCGTCTCCTCGACGATCACGCCCTGGTCCATGAAGAAGATCCTCTTGGCAGCGGCGCGGGCGAACCCCATCTCATGCGTGACGACGACCATCGTCATTCCCTCGCTGGCGAGCTCGAGCATGACGTCGAGCACCTCCTTGATCATCTCGGGATCGAGGGCGGAGGTGGGCTCGTCGAACAGCATGATCTTGGGGTTCATGGCCAGGGCGCGGGCGATGGCGACGCGCTGCTGCTGGCCGCCGGAGAGATGCCCCGGATAGACCAAGGCCTTCTCCGGAATGCCCACACGGGCGAGCTGCCGGCGGGCGATGGCCTCGGCCTCCTCCCGGCTCTTCTTGCGGACAGTGCGCAAGGCGAGGGCGACGTTCTCGAGGGCGGTCAGATGTGGGAATAGGTTGAACAGCTGGAAGACCATGCCGACTTCGGCGCGCACGGCGTTGATGTCCGTCTGCTTGTGCGTCAGCTCATGCCCATCCACCCAGATCTGTCCGCGGGTGGGGGCTTCGAGGTGATTGATGCAGCGAAGCAGGGTGCTCTTGCCGGAGCCGCTGGGCCCGATGATGACGACCACTTCGCCCCGATGGATGTCGAGGCTCACCCCGCGCACGGCCTCGACCGAGCCGAAGTACTTGTGCAGGTCCTTGATGACGATGATCGGGTCCATCTCACTCCTCGATCCGCATCCTGCGCTCGAGGCCTCGCACCAGCGCCGAAAGCATCAAGGTCATCGCCAGGTACAGGAACGTCAGGACGTTGAAGGTCTCGAAGACGCGGAAGGTGCTGGCCCGCCGCAGCCGGCCGAGTTGAGTGAGTTCGTTGACGGCCACAACCGTCAGCAAGGACGAGTCTTTGAGGCAGGCGATGAAGTCGTTGCCCAGGGGCGGCAGCACGCGGCGGATCGCCTGAGGCAGGATGATGTAACGCATCGCCTGCCAGTAGCTCATGCCCAGTGAACGCGCCGCCTCCATCTGGCCTCGGCCGATGGATTGAATGCCGGCGCGAAAGACCTCGGCTTCGTAGGCGCCGTAGCCAAGCGCCAGGGCGACAATGCCTCGGAGCTCGCTGCTGATATCACGCTGGGTGGCGACCTGAAGGCCGGCGAAGAAGTCCCCCAGGCCGCCGCCCAGTCCCAGCCCAACGCCGAAGGTGCCGATGGCGCGCAGCAGGGCAGCCATGGCCGGCAGGATCACATAGGCGACGTACAGGATGATCACGATCAGTGGCACGCCGCGGACCGTCTCGACGTACAGCGTGGAAAGGGTGTAAGGGACCACGTTCTTCGAGGTGCGGGCGAGGCCGGCGATCAGCCCGATGACTGTGGCGATGAGGTAGGCCGACAGGGTGATGCGCAGCGTGACTTTCACGCCCGCCGACAAGAAGTGGAAAGTCTCGCGGTACGGGGGACTGGCGAGGATGAGATAGGTGAGGACCAGGCCTGTCCCAATCAGAATAAGGGCCCACCAGGGCAGGGCGGACAACCGCAGCTCGTGACCGACAATGCCCGGCCGCTGCCGTCTTGCTACTGCCGCATCTGTCGCTGAGATCGGTTCGCTCATGAGGTCGCCTGAAGGAGGGGACGGGCAGGTGGGGGAAGGCTCCCCCAGCCTGCCCGCCTGATCACGGATGCGCTTGGGGGCCGCGCGCGGCTGCTACGGGTTGAACCACTTGTCGTTGAGCGCCTGCAGCGTCCCATCGGCCTGCATGGCCCTCAGTGCGTGATTGACCGAGAGGACGAGCGTGCTCCCTGGCGGGAAGACGAACGCGAGATGCTCATCCGAGGTCAGCTGCGATCCCACCTTGAGCCGGCCTGGGTTGGCGCCGATGAAGCCGATGGCTGAAACGTTGTCGATGACGACGGCGTCGATATCACCGGCGAGCAGGGCAGCCACGGCGCCGCCGAATTCCTCGAAGCTCTGCACCCGCTCTTCGGGGAAGTTCTCCTTGGCCACGATCTCATTCGTCGTGCCGATCTGCGTGCCGACAACAACGGCCGGGTCGGCCTTGAAGGCTTCCGGATCGGGGACGTCCTGGTCGGTGCGGATCAGCAGGACCTGACCGATGGTGACATAGGGGATGGAAAACTCGACGATGAGCTCGCGCTCATAGAGGCGGGTGACGCCATCGGCGAGCATGTCGTATTCGCCCGCGGCCATGGCCGGGAAGATGCCGTCCCACGCTGCCTGCTTGAACTGCGGGGTGCAGTTCAGGCGTCGGCAGATCTCGGTGACGGCTTCGTAGTCCCAGCCTACGGCCTCGCCGGTGGCCTCGTCGATGTAGTTGAACGGGGGATAGGCGTTCTCGACTGCGACGGTGATGGTCTGGCCGCCCAGGTTGGTAATCGAGACCGCCTCGGGGGCGGCAGTGCCGCCACAGGCCGCCAGGAGAAGCCCGGCCAGCACAAGCGCGGTCATCAGGGTGAGCTTTTTCATCTCTCTCCTCCATGCGTCTATCGGGCTGAGCAGGATCGTGGGCGCTGGCCTGTCTCCGGTGGCACCTCCTATTCAGTGGGTCTGCCTGTGGTGAAACGTCGATTCCGGTCCTTTGGCCATGTCAGAAAGAATAGCAGGAGTCAGGCCAGATGGCAAGCGTGCTCGTGTGCGCTCGTCAGGGCGAAGCCGGTGAGCGAAGATGTGCTCCCAGGGTGTCAAAATGGACCCGGGCGGGGTCGATTGGCAGGAACGGCGCTGCCAGACCGATGGTAAAGCCGACGCTGTCCGAGAGGTGCGCGTGAGCGGGCACGAGGTTGAGCAAGGGGGTGATGTCCGGAGAGTCGCCGAGGAGGGAGGCACGAAGAGTCATGGCCTCGAGGACACGGGCTTGGGCGGTCAGTAGGGCCTGGCTGTCCCCGCCGAGGATGTCCAGGGCCGCAACGACCTCGATACCATCCAGGTGAGCGCCATTCAGTTCGAGTCCGCCCAGGTAGTCGATGAAAGCGATGAATGCAGTGCGATCCAGGGTGACGACCAGGCGGGGGGTGACAGGGACAATCTCGGCGACCGCCTGCAGGAAGTCGGACGAGACGCCGAGGGAGGGCGAGAAGCGGCAGAGGTCGCTGAGCGAGGTGGATCCGTTTGAGGACACTGGGAAGTCCACAGGTACGCCGAGCAGGTACAGATTGGTGGCAGGCAGGCGGTAGGTGACGATCCAAAGCGCCAGCAGGACAGGGCGTTCGCTCTGGAGGTCGTCGACGCCGACGACGAGCACAGCCGTCTGCGGTGCGGCCGAAGGCCCGTCTGTTGGAGGGGGGGAAGGCTCCGGCTGGCCGGGCCTATCGACGAGCGCGCTGATGAGACCCAGGGTGAAGCAAACTGCCAGTATGAGAAGCAAGGCAGCGGCAGACAGGTTGGATCTCATCAGCCCGGGCCGGTCGAGAAGGCGCACATGCGCCCGGATTGTACTCCGGGCGCATGGAGGCAGCAATTGGAGTGGCGGAGGCGTCACCAGGTGATAGACACGAGGCCCCCAATGAAGCGTCCAAGCGAGTAGGCCAGTCCGGCGGCCGCCAGGATTGGCGCGAGGGAGACGATCCGGCGGATAAGCGGTCGGCTTTCCAGCAGGAGCCCAGTCGTCTGGGCCGCTGCCTTCCAGAAGGTGTGCTGAAGGGAGGTGAGGTCGGGGAACGGGATTCGACGGTTCATGGTGACTACTTCGAGGTGCTTATGCGGACGATGCGGCCGCGCTCATCGACCACAACGCGCACGATGCGATTCAGCAATCGACCACCGGGCAGGTCTGCCTTTCCCTTGTAGACCAACAGGTACTGAGGATTCGCGTTGCGGCCTGCCTCCTGCCGTCGGACGGTGGGGCGCACGCCGACCATCTCAGGAAAACTGCGTGCCACTTCGCGCGATATCTGTTCGACCAGGCTCTTGTGCATGGGATGTCCCTATCATCAGCGGCGGACCAGTTCGCGCCGGCGCAGGAACGTGGGCAGGTCAAGATTCGCCAGATCTATCTGTTGCGCAGGTTCGGCTGGCAGGGAGCGGGTGGAAGCGGGCTCGACAGGGGCGGCTATTGCGCGACCGCCGAGGCCGGTGACGATCAAGATGACCTGCGCGCGGCCTAGCATCGTGGGCTCGGTGGAAGCGCCGAGGACGATGTCGGCATCCGGAGGAAGGGATTTCCGCAGCTCGGTCACGGCTTCGCCGACTTCGTACAGCGTGAGGTCTTCGCCGCCTGTGAAGTGTACCAGCAGGGCGCCTGCCTGATCGAGGCTGTCGATTTCCAGCAGCGGGTGATGGAGCGCCTGATGCAGGGCGGCTGTGGCCTTGTCCTCTCCCTCGCCCAGACCGATGGCCATGAAGGCGCCGCCGCCTTGGAGAATCAACTGGCGGACATGGGCGAAATCGACGTTGATGAGGCCGGCGCGCGTCACCAGCTCGGCGATGCCCTGCACCCCTTGGCGCAGGACGTCATCGGCGAGGCGGAAGGCCACATCCAGGCTGACATCCTGCGGGACGATCTGGAGCAGGCGATCGTTGGGGACGGTGATGAGGGTGTGGGTGTGAGGGCGGAGCAGCTTTATGCCGTTGGCGGCGTTCTGGGCGCGGCGCGTCATCTCGAACGAGAAGGGCAGGGTGACGATGGCGACGACCACAGCGCCAATCTCGCGTGCAATCTCAGCGGCGACGGGTGCGGCGCCGGTTCCGGTTCCCCCGCCCATCCCGGCGGTGATGAACACCATGTCGGCGCCGGAGAGGGCGGTTGCGATGTCGCGGCTGCTCTCCATGGCAGCCGAGGCCCCGATGCGCGGATCGCCTCCCGCGCCCAGCCCGCGCGTCACTCGCGGGCCGAGGACGATCTGGCGCGGTGCCAGGCTCGAGGCCAGGGCCTGGCGGTCGGTGTTGGCGGCAATGAAATCGACGCCGGTCAAACCCAGGTCAATCATGCGATTGATGGCGTTCGAGCCGCCGCCGCCAAGGCCGACGACCTTGATCGTGGCCTTTCCCGGGATGCGTTGTTCCGCGGGTCGGGTGGTTCGCGGCATAATCAGTGGCAAGGGGTTTTCGGCCATTGGTGTCACCTGCCTGGGGGGACGGGCGGGGGCTGGGCCAGGATGCGTTCCACGTGGCAGCCGGCGGCGCGAAGGTCTTGCTCGACGGCGCGAGGGACAATGTCCTCGCCGCCGGCAATGGTGACGCGCTGGGCGAGCCTAGCCTCATCGAGAGAGAACCCGATGGAAGGGCGATGTGCCGAGGCGAAGTCTGCCAGATGGCTCCACTCCTGGAGCCAGGAGGCGCCGGCGCTGGAGGGGAGGAGCAGGTAGTGTGGGATGGGCTTCAGGCGCGAGTCGTCAGCCCCTTTGGCGACGCTCTGAAGAAGGCGCTGAAGCGACGTCACAACAGGTCGGGGTTGATCAGGTCCCTCGAACCAGGCAGAGGCGTAGTCGGGGTGTTTGCTGTCGGCGACGAGCGGGTAGAAGGCGAAGTTGAGGACAGACGAGGGCAGGTCGCCGCCAAGCACGGCGCGGGCGGCAGCGAGGTTCTGCTCGATGAACGGGTCGGGGCCGAGTGTCGGCGAGGGTTCTCGGCGCAGCGCCCCACCTGCAACGATGAGGATCGGGAGCGAGGGCAGTCCGGCTTGAGCAGCAGTCGTGGCATACCAATCGCATGCGCGCAAGCCGCGCTGGTTCTGGCAGCCCTCAGGAGTGTGGTAGGGCCTGGCTTCCGGCCAGCGAGATGGACCGCCGGCACCCCAGTCGACGGGCCGATCGTAGGTCCAGGCGTAGGCTGCGAGGGTGAGTTCGTGCAGGAGTGCACCCTGGCCGCGGCGGGCAAGCGTTTCCAGGAGAGCGACGAGGAAGGCGGTGTCCCAGTAGTCGCCGCCAGGTTCGAGGGGAGGCAGGACGGCGCGAAGCCCCGCTGCGCGTTGGGCATGCAGGACCGGGAGCAAGGCGTCGGTGAAGCGCTCGATCAGGGCCCGACGCGACCATTCATGGGCTGGCCAGCTCGTTCGGAGATTGGGGGGGTTGAAGACAACGACGTAATGCAGGCCCCAGCGGCCGTATGCCGTGAGCAGGGAGCCCAGCTGCGACGCGGTCGTGGTGCAGATCGGAGTGTGCAGATGGATGATCGGTTCGATGTTGGCTTCGATCACGCCTCGGAGGAACGTCTCCGGAATGGCGCGGTCGGGGCCGGCCCTGAGGACAAGCCAACGGGCGCGCAGGGAGTGCAGGTGGGGCAACCAGGCGCGCAGGTCCGTCTGGCTGTAGTGCCGGTCGTCCGGGTAGTAGTGGAAGCCCAGTCGGTTGAAGGGAGCGGTCATGATCGCAGGGTGGTCTCCAAGGCTGGAACGTGCAAGTTCGGTGCCATGTCAGCGTGAGACGGCCAGCTTGAGGACCCGTCCCGCCGAATCCAGGGTCAGGCGGGCAAGATGTGCGTGTTGACGTGGCCCTTCCTGGATTGATTTGGCAAGGGTGACGACAAGGGTGTGGCCGGCGGGGTGGCGCGGCACACTATGCCTTGGCTCATGGGTGGTTGAGGGAAGGCCAGGGACTTCGGAGGTGCAGTGGTGGCTGCGGACGCGGCACGTGGCGTCGGACATGCCGGGCAGGTAACGGGCCACGAGGGACTTGACCTTCTGGAGAGTGGCGGGGTCGAGGTCGTCGGGAGAGAGGCAGGGCCCGCCAGAAGCACAGCTGGTCTTGACCTCGAGGCGGCGGACGGCGCGCCGGATAAGTGACTTGTCGAGGCGCGCCTTGGGCGTGGGGTCGGACAGGTAGAGCGGGTCACCGTAGAGCACAAAGGAGATGAGGGTCTTCTGATCCTCACCGTCGAGGAAGCCTTGGCGGCGAAGCATCTCAGCGGCCAGGCTGAGTTTGGCGCGGCGGAGCGCTTCCCCGGCTGGGCAGCCGCGAGTGAGGTTGTCCCAGAAGAGGCGGCCGAGGAGGTCAGCGCCGATGAGGGGAGGCGTAACCGAGCCGTAGGAAATCTTGGTGGAGCCGACGACTGCGCGGCTGCCGGAGGCGAGGAATCTCAGACACAGGGCAGTCTCGGCGGTCTTGCCTGCGATGTTGGCGCCGTAGCAGGCCTCCGTGTAGACGACGCGCGGCGCGCGGCCACTATTGGCGATGTCCTCGGGGCGCAGCGCGACCGGGTAGTCGACGGTGGCGGCCGTATCCTCAAGCGGGTCGCGCTGGCCGAACCATTCGGGGGCATCTTCGAGACCGTGGAGGTTGAAGTAGGACATGCGCAGGGGCCGCGTCGCGTAGGGTGGGAGTGTGCGGGCCTCGACAGGGGGCGAGGTAAGCATGGCGGCAGGGTCGCCGATGGCGCGAAAGACGGCCAAGGAGGCCTTGCGCCAGATGCTGGCGCTGTAGCCGAGGGCGAGAAAACGGCGCCCGATGAAGCCGCCCAGGCGACAGGCGAGCCAGATGCGCAGGCGCTCGAGCGGGCTGATGGGCTGGACGCGACTCCGGTGATCATCGACGGCTGCCCGAAGCAACTGGATGAGCAGCTCAGGGTTGTCGTTCGACGGGAGACGGCCGACGGGCCACTCGGGCGCGAAGTAGTTCTCGTCGGTGGTGGCGTAGGGGTTGTCCGACGGGACGACTTCGTCATCATCATCGGTGGGGTTGGGCAAGGTGTGGAAGGGGACAATGCGGTCCCCGCCGATCAGGAGCAGGGCGCCGATCATCTCCCCGCGGCGGGCCAGTGCCCGGTCGATGTCCGTGAGGCGCAGCTTGAGCTGCCAGGCATTCTGAGGCTCCGCGGGCGGCAGGCCGAACGGCTTGAGGGTCTGCGGATCATCGAGATACAGACGATAGGCGGCCCAGCCGCGTTGCCTTCGCACGGCCTCGACCAGGGCCATTACGGCGTCGTCGATGCGGCGGAATGCAGGTTCGCCGAACTCCTGCGCCAAGCGCGTGCGGCAGGAGGCGACGATGTAGGCCGGGATGCGGCGATCGACGTCCTCGCCCTTGGGTCGAGACTTGAGGCGGGCGGCAACCTGGTCGATCTCGATTTGCACCTCACGCAGAGTGTCTGCGTCGGGACCTGTATCGGTGTGCGAGGTGCTGTCCGTCGTATTCGGCCCACGGAAGGCTTCCCAGGGCTCCGGCTGAGGGAGCGGTTGCGGAGCGGGCTCGGTGGTCTCGGGCTGTGTGCCGAGGACGTCCGCCGGCGGGGGAGCCTCGCTGCTGGATCGAGCCGTCGGCGGAATGGCGGAGCCGCAGGGAAGGCGATTGTCGCCGAGGACGGCGGCGATGTCCGCAGGGACCTGCAATTCCAGGCTAGCGGAGAGCGCCTGGGGCCAAAGAGACCGGTATGGGTGGTCGGGGGCGAGGTATCGGGTGGCAATGCGGTGCAGGGGATCGTCGGCAGCCGCCCCGTGGAGATGGTCGACGCCACGAGCTGTTTGACCTTGTGTGAGGAGGTCATCCGCCAGGATCAGACGGAAGGCGACGCACTCCGGCCAGCGGTCATGGCCTATGCGTGCGAGTGCAACGGCGGAAGCCTTCTCACCGCTGGCGAGCCGGGCGCGCATCGCGAGGAGCACAGGAAGAGGGAGGTCGGGATCGGCGGCGAGCGCGTGCTGCGCGTGGGCGCAGGCGGTCGAGGCGTCTCCGGCTGTCAGGGAGCGGACGGCCTGACCGAGCGCCACGGCCCAGGAAGGAGCGCGGGAGGCCGTCACAGTCTCACCGCGGAGGGCGCTGGCACACGCAGTGTACACCTGGGCATGCACTGGGTCTCCCGCTGCCCTCAGCGCAGCTGCAAGAAGGTCGTAGGCCTCAACGAACTCAGGGTCGGCAGTGAGCAGAGCAGCAAGCCGGGCGCTTGCCGGCCGATTGAGGCCGACTTCGACTTCGGCCTGAGCCAGGAGCAGTTGAATGTCATGGTCGCCTGGCCAGAGCGCGAGCCACTCCGCCGCGAGCTTGCGCGCGAAGTCGTGACGTCCAGCGATGCGAGCAGCCTGGATGAGGTCGAGGATCTCCTGCCGTTCGGTCATGGGGTCACCGCCGAATGTGCCAGCGCGCCGTGGACCAGCTCGAGGGCGTTGACGGCAGCCAGCTGGTGGAATGCCTCGGAGTCCTTTGGGTTCAGTTCCACAGCCTTCTTGAACATCCTGCCGGCCTGCGCGTATGCCTTCAGTTGCTTGTACATGAGGCCTGCCAGGAAATGAGCCTTTCCCGATGAGGGATCAAGGGTGATGGCACGCTGGAAGGATTCGAGGGCCTGATTCATCTCGCGGCGAGCCGCATAGGTCGATCCGAGCTCCGTCCACACAGCGGCGTCGGCCGGTTGGAGGGCCTGGGCCTCCTTGATTTCCTTGAGGGCGCGATCCAGCTGGCCGGCCTCGCGGCAGAGCCGTGAGAGCAGCAAGCGATGGGCTAGGCTGCGCGGCGCGAGGCGAACGGCGCGGCTTGCGGCCTGAAGGGCCTCGTCGCTGTGGCGTGCAGCCGCGCACGCCTCGGCGAGCGCTGCCCAGGCAACATCCGAATCGGGTTGGGTGTCGATCAGGTGTTTGACCTCGAGGGCCGCCTCGCCCGCGCGCCCCATCTGGACCAACAGGCGAGCGCGCGCCAGGGTGATGGGGAAGCGGTTCCCGTGGGCGAGGGCCTGATCGTAGGCCTGTAGCGCTTTCTCGGCCTTGCCCAGCCGGGCGAGCACCTCGCCCAGCCCGAGCAGAACATCAGGGTCGGCGGGAGCAAGTCGTGCGGCGGCCTGAGCGCGGTCGACGGCCAGCCGGGCCTTGCCGAGGGCGGCGGCAGCGCGGGCTGCGCCGATCAGGCAGCGCGCATCCGAGGGCGAGAGGGTGCAGGCACGGTCGAACCATGCCTCTGCCGATTCAGCGTCGCCGAGGGCAAGTGCAAGTTCCCCCGCTTCCTTCCACACCACGTCATCGGTAGGAAAGGCAGGAAGGGCCCGGGCATAGGCAGCTTTGGCCTCGCTCAGCTGTCCATCAAGCCGCAGCGCTCGTCCGAGGGACAGGGCGATTGAGGCGTTGTCGGGGGCCAGTTCGGCAGCCTGCTGCAAGTGAGGCAGAGCCGTGGGGAGGTCATCGGCGGCGAGATACAGCGTTGCCAGTCGGTGATGCCACAGCGGCTCATTCGGCCAGGCCGCAACGGCAGCGTTATAGGCCTGGATGGCCCGGACGATATCGGCCTCGGCCTGCAGGGTTCGTCCTATCAGGAAGGACGAAACGGGTTGAATGAGGGCATCGAGGGCAGCCTGCTCGAAGGCGGCCCGAGCCTGGGTTCCATCCGAGAGGGCTTCGTGGGCCACACCGAGTGCGAGGTGAGTCCAGGCGGCTTCTGGGCCGAGGGAGGCCGTTCCCTGAAGAGACCGGATTGCCTCGGCGGGCTTGCCCAGGCGCAGGTGGTGGACGATAAGGGCCAGTGCTGGCGCATCGGAGGGGATCCCGTTGCCCGATGCGGTGAAGCACAGGAGGCGTGTCCGCAGTTCATGGAGCCTGCCTGTGTGGGCGTTGTGAGCAGCGACCTGATCGAGGAGCGGCCCGATCTTGGCCGTGTCGATCTCGAGATGCGGCATGTGCTCAAGGGCTTCTGCGCTCCGCAGGAGCCAACCGACTTCCAGGCAGTGGAGCATGGCGGTGGTGAGGTGCAGCAGAGATTCCGTCTTGTCGCTGGGGCCCGCAGCATCTACCGCAACGTGGGAGAAGCGAATCGCGTCCGACCACTGGCCGAGGCGGAGTGCGGCCCGGGCGGCCCACATGGCGTCGGATGCAGTCGACACGGGAAGTGCGCAGGCTGTGCGGAACGCCTCAAGCGCGGGGGCGATGCCGAGGGACGAGGCGCGGGCCAGAGCAAGGATCGCTGCCCCGCGCGCAGTGAGGGCGGTCCGGCGAGCGAGGGCTTCGAGTTCACGGCGGCACTCCGTGACACGGTCGAGGCGAAGCAGGCATTCAGCCAGCAGGATTGTTGCGTCGTATCGGTTAGGCTCGACGGCTCGTGCCTGCTCGAGCCAGCTCAGCGCGTCGCCCAGCGCGCCCTGGTCCACGGCAGTGGATGCAGCCTCAATCGCCAGGTCGATGTCATCCGGGGCAGACTGCATGGCCAGGGCGTAGTGCTTGAGGCTGGCGGCGAGGTCGCCGTTCTCGCGCTGAACGCGGGCAAGGCGGGCCTGGATTTCAGCATTCTGCGGACAGAGTGCAACGGCGCGCTGCAGGAAGCCAATCGCGGCAGCGCGCTTGCCGAGCCTCGACGAGGCCTCGGCCGCGTGGGTCATGATCGTGACGTCCTCGGGCAGGACATCGGCGAGGGCCGACCAGGCGCGGTGGGCAGTCGCGGCGTCGGCTTGCGCCTCTGAGATCAGTGCCAGGTGGCGGAGGAGAGAGGCATCTCCTGGCGCCCGACTGAGGGCGTGCTCAAGCGCAGTCTGGGCCGTTCGCTGCCATCCGAACTCAGCGAGGATGTTGGCGGTGGCAATGATCTTGGACGACATGCCACGGCCGGCCAGGAGAGCGCGCGCCAGGGCCGACCGTGCCAGGCCGATTTCGCCGGCGCTGTGAGCGGCCTTGGCGTACTCCAACCAGGTGTCGACCGCATGAGGGTCGATGTGGGCAAGAGTCCGATAGGCCTGAAGAGCCTCGGGCCAAAGGCCCAGGGACACAGCAGCGCGAGCAAGGCCGCGGAGGGCAACGGGCGAATCGGGATGGGCGGCAAGGGCCTGGCGAGCGACCTCAAGCGCGTGCTGACAGCGGCCGGCGGCTTGATACGCCTGGCTGAGCGAGGTAAGAAAGGCCATCGAATCCGGGAAACGCTGGCGTCCTTCTTCGAGCACGCGCAGTGCAAGGCGGTTGTTGCCAGCGGCTATGGCGGACCGACCCAGGGCGAGGAGCACCTCTTGCTGGAACGAGGGATCCGCGTGCGATGCCAGCTCCGCGGCGCGCGAATGGCATCGGAGAGCGGCTTCAGTCTCATTGGCGAGACTGTGCAGTTCGGCAAGCCAGTAGTGAACCTGCGGGTCTGCGGGATTTGCCTGTAAGGCCCTCTGCAGGTGGGTCTTGGCGCGTGCCAGGAGATCCGGCATGAGATCCTCCGAGGCGGCGCGCGTGCAGACACGGCCGGCAAGAAGATGCGCGTCGAAATTGGCGTCGCTGGGAAGATCGGCCAGGAGGTGAGATGCTTGAGCTACATCGCCGACCACTTCGCAGCAGAGCGCCAGACCCAGGCGGGCGCGAAGGCTTCCGGGCTTCCGGGCCAGTGCCTCCGAGAGAACGGACATCGCCTCCCGCACACGACCGAGAAGGCGCAGCAAGTCCCCCCGCTCGACGGCCCATTCCGCCTCGGAGGCATCGAGGCGCAAGGCGATTTCGATGGCCTCCAGCGCCCGGCTGAGCCGACCCTGCGACTTGTGCCACGATGCAAGGGCCGCGTAGAGCGGCCCGCAGTGTGGCGCGAGCTGGACGGCTGATTGCAGAATACTGGCGGCGGTTTCGTGGTCGTCCTGCAACTCGTGCAAGCGAGCCAGGGCGATCCAGGGTTCGGGATCTTGGGGAGCAAGGGCGGACGCCTGCTCGAGATGCGTGCGTGCCTCCTCGACACGGCCCTTAAGGCGGAGGACCTCTGCCAGCACGACATGAGCACCTGGCGGCGGGGCTTCGCGATCGAAGACGCGTGTGACTGCGTGCGTCGCTGTGTCGAGATCGGCAGCCTCCAGGGCGCAGCGCGCGAGGTCAAGGTCGTGCGTCGCATCATGGGAAGCCAGTAGCTGCCAGTGCGGAAGGGCTTGCCCAGGTCGACCGGCGGACTGCAGGGCCGAGGCGAAAGTACGGCGCGCCTCTGGCAGGTCTGGGCCGAGCGCGAGCGCCAGGGACGCCTCGGAGACTGCCGCGTCGCCGTGGCCTGCGGCCAGTAGGAGGTGAGCGTGCTGCAAGCGGACGTGCCCGTCGAGCGGAAAGCGGGCGATGAGAGCTGTTGAAACATGGAGGGCGAGGTCGATGCGACCGAGGGATCGGAGCGCCGCTTCCAGCCGCTCGAGCCACGCCGCGGGAAGAGAGGCCATGGGTGATTGGGCTGCCGCGATGAGGTGGGCGGACGCCAGGGATGGATCCCCGAGTTCGATCATCGCCAGCCCGAGGGCGATGCGTTCTTCGGTGGACGACGGCTCGGCCGGAAGCAGGGCGACGGCTTCCTCCGGTCGTTTCCTGTCGATGAGAGAGCATGCGACGGCAGCGCGGCGCGCGGGTGTGCCGGCAATCTGCAGGGCCTGCTGCCTCGCGGAGAGAGCCGTCACCGGATCGGATTCCTGTTCCGCCAACGTAGCCAGTTCGTCGGCGATGGAGGCGGCGAGGGCCTGTGCTTCATTCCACCCTTGCTGCAAAGCCTGACGCGCCAACGCGTGCTCGCGCCGCGCTCGATGGCAGACGGCGGAGTGAAGGAGTGCAGTCGGTTCGGGCGCTGCTGATGTGCGGATTCGCTTGACAGCGGAATGAGAAACGCTGTCGCTCAGGACCCGCACCCACGCGGCCTCACCCAGCTTGACGAGGCGGGACAACAGCGCCGCATCGACCGTGGCCGCAGTCTGCAGGGTGTGGGCGGCTCCTTCATCTGGCAAGTTGGCGAGCAATGCGTTAGCGGCAAGCGAGAGGCCATTGTCGTCCGGGATGAGCGCCTGCAGGGTGGCACCTGGCTCGGGCAGGTGGGGCCAGGCGCAAGCAAGGGCGGAGCGCCAGTCATCCGGCTCTGCCAGGATCATTTCAGCGGAGGCGGGGCCGTCGCTTTCGGACGCGCGCAGCAGCTCGAGAGCCTTCGCCCCCAACGTCTGCAGGCCAGTGGGCGCTGCCGAAGTCGCTGGTTCGCCGGGCGTCGTCGTTGCAGGGACGCGAGTGCTGATGCACAGGGAAGGCAGACCCAGGGCATGGGCGGCGACCGTCCCCGGTAGGAGCGATCGCAGATCGTGTTCCGCAGCCAGTGAGGCGACGAGGCCTGGCTGGTGGAGTCCTTCCCAGACCTCAGGGACGCGCAGCAGGCGGCGCACGAGCGCTGTGACGTCGGGTGGAGAGACTTGCTCTGCCAAGTCGCGCAGGAGCTGGTCGTCCGTGAGCATGATGGTCCCCGGCATCAGGCAGCCGGCCATTGGATCTGCATCAGGATCCAATACGAGGCGGCGAGCATGGCCATGCCCAACAGGATGAGAAACACGGCGATGCCGCTCGACGTTCGCACCAGTTGGTTGATGGCATCGACCAGCTGCGAAGCGCTGCTTACCAGACCGCTGACCTCATGGGAGATGCCCTTCTGGGCCAGGCGCGCCGTCTGAGCTGCGAGCGTGCGGACTTCCCGGGAGTAGCCGCGTGTGAGCAGGATGACGATGCCGAGGAGGACGCAGAGCAAGCCAAGGATGAAAGCGACAGCGGCGATCACGAGCTGGATATCACGCAGGGTGAGGGGAAGCATTTCGGCCTCCAGGTGTCGGGTCTGGAGGCCGATGGTGCAAGGTCCGTGCCAGGGCGGGGTCAGGGTGCGAGGGCTTGGTACTCTGGGGGCAGGTGGCCGATATCGACGACCTCGTCGTCGCAGAAGAGCATCACTCGCTCGATCAGGTGGCGCAGCTCACGGATGTTGCCGGGCCAGCGGGCGGCTTTGAGGGCGGCGATGGCGCGCGGCGTGATGCCCCTGATGCTGTTGCCGGTGGCAAGATTGATCTGGCGGATGAACGTGCCGACAAGGGCCGGGAGGTCGACGATGCGCTCTCGCAGCGGCGGCAGGTGGAGGTCGACCACCTTCAGGCGGTAGTAGAGGTCCTCGCGAAAGGTGCCGGCCTGGAGCATGGAGGGGAGGTCGCGATTGGAGGCGGCGATGATCTGGATGTTGACGGCGATTTCCGTGACGCCGCCGACGCGTCGGAAGCGGTGCTCGTCCAGGACGCGCAGCAGTTTTGCCTGCATGTCTGGCTTGGTAGAGGCGATCTCATCGAGGAACAGGATGCCGCCATCGGCGACCTCGAGCAGTCCGGGCTTGCGCTTCGTGGCGCCGGTGAAGGCGCCGGCCTCGTGGCCAAACAGTTCGGACTCAATCATCGTGTCAGGCAGGGCGGCGCAGTTGACGGGAATGAAGGGCTTGTCGGCGCGAGGCCCGCTGGCGCGGATGTGCTGTGCCAGGACTTCCTTGCCGGTGCCCGTCTCGCCGGTGATAAGGACCGAGACCGAGGCGGCTGCTGCGCGCTCGGCCGCGCGGGCAACCTTCTGCATTTGCGGCGTCTCGCCGATGACCCAGTCGACGGCCCCGCGAGTTGAGCGGCGCAGCAGGGCCAGCTCGCGGCGCAGGGAAACGACCTCGCGGGAGCGGTCGACGGCCTGGAGGAGGCGCTCGAGATCGAGGGGTTTCTGGAGGAAGTCCTGCGCGCCTTTCTTCATGGCCTCGACGGCGATCTCGATCTCGCCGAACGCGGTTATCAGGATCACGGGC
Organism: uncultured Anaerolineaceae bacterium; assembly: GCA_964575425.1. Classification (GTDB taxonomy): domain Bacteria; phylum Chloroflexota; class Anaerolineae; order Anaerolineales; family E44-bin32; genus DATEAV01. The sequence continues at coordinate 78,307 of CAZNRD010000001.1, forward strand.
GGGCTGGGATTCTCGCGGGCCAGACGATCGAGGAGCATGAGACCTGAGCCGTCGGGCAGGAAGATGTCGAGCAGGATAATGTCGGGGGCACCGGTGTCGACGGCCTGCTGGGCCTCGGCCAGGCTGCCTGCCTGTAGGGCCTCATAGCCTGCATCGGTCAGCGCGGCGCAGACGAACTGCCGCGCGGTCTCTTCGTCATCGACCACAAGCACGGTGGCGGTCATGCCTCTCTCCGGATCAGTCGTTTGGCGACGGGCAGGTGGACCGTGAAAACCGTCCCGGCGTCCGGGAAGCTTTCGACGTGGATGGTGCCCTTGTGGGCGGCCAGGATGCGTCGGGCGATGGCCAGGCCGAGGCCGGTGCCATCCTTCTTCGTGGTGAAGAATGGGTCAAAGATGCGGTCCAGAATCTGGGGAGGGATGCCGGGGCCGGTGTCGGCTACCTTCATCTCGACCATATCGCCGGCGGGAGACAGGCTGATGGAGAGCATACCCCCCGAAGTCATGGCTTGCAACGCGTTGGTGATCAGGTTGACGATGATCTGCTCAAGGGTCCGGGGATCGGCTTCGGTGAGCGGTGTGTCCGGGTCGAATGCGGTGTGGCAGGTGACGCCGGCCTGCTTGAGGCGCGGCTCCCAGCGCGCCAGCAATCGCCGCAGGAGGTCGGCCATGTCGAGGGGTTGGCTCTTGAATTCGAGAGGCCGGGCAAAGAGCAGGACATCCGACATCAGCTGGCTGAGGCGGGCGCATTCCCTTGCGACGCGCTCGAGCGATTCGTACTGGGGATGGTCGCGGCCAAGGCGCGAGGCGACAAGCTGGACGCCGGTGCTGATGTTGTTGATCGGGTTGCGCACTTCATGGGCGAAGATCGCGGCCACTTCGCCGAGCAAGGCGCGCTGGGCCAGAGTCTCTGTCCGGTCCTCGAACGCCTGGCGCTCGGAGAGGTCGTTGAGCAGGATAAGCAGGCGGGAAAATACGGGGTCGCCGATGGGGAGAGCGCGGAGATGGGCGGGAAAGGGTGTGCCGTCGCGCCGGTGCAGCACGATGTGTGGGCGCTGTGCCTCCCGCTGGTGTCCCAGCGCGTCCAGCAGGGTGGGGCGGGTGTCGTCGGGTCCGACGAGGGCTTCGTGGATGGGCAGACCCTCCAGGTCCGCAGGTCGGTAGCCGAGGATGGCACAGGCAGCGGGATTGGCGCGCTGGATGCGGAGGTCGTTGGAGAGCACGAGCAGCCCGTCACCAGCAGCAGCAAACTGGTCGTCGCGCTCCCTCTCGAGCGCGTCGAGGTGCGTCTGAAGAGCGGCATTGGTGGCCGCAAGGTGAGAGAGCTGAAGGCTTGCGTCACAGAGACCTGCCAGCAGGCGCAGTATGCCCTCACCATCATCTGGCGGATCGATGGCCGGTCGCCAGCCAGCAACGAGCAGCCCGCGCGGAACGCCGCGGGACCCGATGGGGACGGTCATCAGGGCAGCCATAGCCGAAGCCCGGGCAGCGCGCTGGAGGCTGTTTGCGGGGCGCTCGCCCAGTGTCCACTGCGTCAAGCGTTGGAGAGCACGCAGCGCGGAGTGGGGAAGGGTGTCAGGGAACTCCGGCGGCAAAGGTCCGACGCGCACGAGGTCGGTGGATTCGGAGGAGGGGCGATAGATGCCAATGGCGGTGGCGCGCAGGAGTGGCAGGGCGGTGGAGAGGGTGCCTGCCAGGTCGGTCGTGCCACTGGAGGTCAGGGTTGTCGCGAGTTGCGTGAGGAGGGCGAGTCGCTTCTGCTCGAGATGGACGGCCTCCTCGCGATTTTTGCGCTGGCTGCTGGGCGTGGCGGTGAGGAGAAGGAAGGCGGCACCGGGGGGAACCGGGCGGCTTTCGACGTCGATGAAGACCAAAGGGCCATCTCGGGTTCGCAGCGGGATCTCCTGGAGTCGCATGAGCGGCTGGTCGCTCGAGGCGAGAAGGTGCAGGAGCGCCTTCTCGCCGGCTTCCGCTGGGAAGAGGGCAGCAGGCGAGAGGTCCTCGAGATCAGGGCGGGCGTAACCCGAGAGGAGCAGGAAGGCGTGATTGCAGGCGAGGATGCGCTCGCCGGTGCCGCTGATGACGAGGATGGCCTCGTCGAGAGCGTCGGCCAACACCCGAAAGAGGTCCTGGTAGGGCTCCGGCTTGATAAGGCGTGCGATCGGGTTGGCCGGCATCAGGGCATGGGCAGCGGGTCAGAGGCGGCCGGGGCGGCCCCCGTCTTGCGGTGGCGAAGCCTGGCGGGCAGGATGCCTTCCATGGCTCGGTATTTGGCGATGGTGCGGCGGGCGATCTTGACGCCTTCGCGCCGCAGCTGCGCCGCGATCTCGTCGTCGGTGAGAGGCCGGGCTTCGAAGTGGACGATTTCCTTGATGCGGTCGCGCACGGAAAGGCTGCGGTCGAAGAAGCGGGCCAGGGGAACGATGCGCCCATCGGGTAAGGCCACGGACTTGTGGGCGACGGCGCGGGAGACGGTAGACTCATGGACTCCGATCTCAGCGGCGACACGGGCGCGGGTCAGAGGTTCGAGATAGCGGTCGCCCTTCAGGATGAATTTACGCTGGCCCTTCGCCAGGATTTCCATGAGGCGGCGCATGGTATTATTGCGCTGCTGCAGGCACTTGACGAACAGCGAGGCACGCTCAAGGTCGCGCGTCCATTCCTGGCCCTGGCCGTCTGCGGCCTGGGCCATTGCCTGGCGGAAAAGCGGGTTGACGCGCAGCCAGCCTGAGATGGGGGCGAAGACCTCGACAAGCAGGAGATGGTTGCCGGGATTGGGATTGATGGTAATGTGGACATCGGGGCGGTGGTAGACGTTGGGGTCGGCGCTTTGCGGTTGGCGGCCCGAGCCCCAGAAGGTGCGTGCCGGATAGGGGTTGAGGTTCTCGCGAATGAAGTCGGCGGCGCGCCGGGCCTGCTCGGGGCGGACGCCAAGGCGCTCGCCGATCCGGTCGAATTCGCGGCGGCCGAGCTCGGCGAAGGCTTCGGTGAGCATGCGGCGCGAAAGGTCCGCCAGGGCGTGGTTGCAGCCGATCAGGTCCAACTGCACGAGGAGGGCTTCACGCGGCCCTGCGGTTGCCAGGCCGGGCGGGTCAGCATGCGAGATCAGGTCGATAAGGCGCTGGACCTCCGCAAGGGTTGACCTGGTGGCACGTGCGATGAAGGCCGGGTGCTCCTGGAGGAAACCGTCTTCGTCGAGGCTGGAGAGGATGTAGGCGGCGCGAGGCCGGTCATCAGGCTGGAGGTGAATGGCGATCTGTTGGAGGACATGAGCGGCGAGGCTCTCGGGCGCTGCCGGTTCTCGCTCGAGGGGGCCTTCGTCGGCCTCGGCCCGGGAGGGCATGGGCGGTGCATCGCGCGTGGAGAGGAAGACGAGAAGCCCGTCGCCATCGCGCGGTGCGGCGCAGGAAGGGCACGGACCGCCCCCGCGCAACGAGCGACGGCAAGTTGGGCAGATCCTTTCGTCGACGAGTTCGAGGGCAGGGTTGCTCGCCAGCTCGGTGAGGATGCGCTGGCGCAGCTCTTCGTTCGGTAGTGTAAGGAGCGTCATGGTCTGAGCCAGGTGTGCTGTGGTCAGCGGTCGGAGGGACTGATCCTGAACCTGGAGCATGGCAGCCTCGCGGGTAGGAGTATACAAGAAGCGCAAGAACCGTGCAAACTGGATGCAAGCTCCATGCCAACGCGGCTCATCACGCGAACGCGTCCACCGCGACGGGTGACGCAACCCGTCAATAGGGGCATCTCTATGCATCCGGGGGGATAATGCTGTGACGCTAATGCGCATAGCCACTCCACAAGCATTTTCCACATCCACAAACGTGTTTTCTCTAACGGCGCTATGGCTATGCGCATTCTGCTAGGGCTGGCCGTCTTCGCCACGGCAACGAGTTGCTCCCATCCAACCCCCGCGGGCTGGGGCGCCCAGTTTGATGGCGAGCGCGCCCTCGCATACGTGCACCAGCAGGTCGCCTTCGGGCCACGCGTCCCAGGCACGGCCGCCCATCAAGTCACCGCGGACTGGATCCTTTCGGTCCTGGCACAATCCGGCTGGCAGACTGACGAGCAGGTCTTCGAAGCAGACGGCCTGAGACTCCGGAACCTCATCGCAGAATCAAGTGACGCCACTGGAGCCCCGGTCCTTCTAGGCGCTCACTACGACACGCGTCCAATCGCCGACCGTGACCCCGAAATGCCCAACGAACCGGTCCCAGGGGCAAACGACGGGGCCTCGGGCGTGGCCGTCCTGCTCGAGCTGGCCCAGGTCGTTGACCTCAGCCGCCTTGCTTCACCCCTCTGGCTGGTGTTCTTCGACGGCGAGGACAGCGGCGGCGCTGCCGGCCGCGACTGGATCCTCGGTTCTCGCCACTTCGCCGAGCATCTGGCCGTTCAGCCGAAAGCCGTCATCGTCGTCGACATGGTCGGTGACGCTGACTTGCAGCTCTACTTCGAGACCAACTCCGATTTCGACCTCGCCTCCTCAGTCTGGGCCACGGCCAACCAGCTCGGGTACCGCGCGTTCATCCCGATTCCTAAGCACGCAATCTACGACGACCACACACCCTTTCTCGATCTCGGCATCCCATCCGTACTCATCATCGACTTCGACTATCCCCACTGGCACACCACGCGCGACACCCCCGACAAGGTCTCGGCTGCCAGCCTCGAACAGGTGGGCCGCACCCTGGAGGTCTGGTTGGAGTCCGCACGCTGACCTCTGGCCCAACACCACAGATGTATAATGCGCCTTGATGCGCAGCGGAACTGTCCCGACGCAGCATACGTACGAGCGGGCATTCCTGGTAGGGGTCGAACTCCTGGGACAGCCAGGCCTATTGGCTGTCGAGGATTCCCTGGCGGAGCTGGCGCTTCTGGCTCGAACCGCTCGGCTCACCGTGGTGGGCCAGGCGCTTCAGCGCCTGCGCGCTCCCGATCCCAGGACCTACATTGGCTCCGGCAAGCTGGCCGAGATTCGCCAGATGGCAGAGGAAGCCGTGGCCGACCTGCTCCTCTTCGACGAAGAACTGCCGCCACGCCACTTGCGTGAGCTGGAGCGTGCCTTCGGCGACGACATCCGCATCCTCGACCGAACGGCCCTGATCCTCGACATCTTTGCCCAGCATGCGCGGTCGCGAGAGGGGGCACTCCAGGTGGAGTTGGCGCAGTACGAGTACCGGCTGCCGCGCCTGACGCGCGCCTGGACGCATCTCGCCCGCCAGGCAGGCGGAGGCGGTGGCCGGGCAGGATCGGTGGGTGGGGTAGGTCTGCGAGGGCCGGGCGAGATGCAGCTCGAAGTGGACCGGCGCGAGATCAGTCGTCGCATCGCCCGCCTGCGCAGGGAACTCGAACACGTCCGTGCGCACCGCGGCCGCTACCGCGCCCAACGCCGGCGCGCCGCCATTCCCACCATCGCGCTTGTGGGCTACACCAACGCCGGCAAGTCCACCCTCCTCAACCGCCTCACCGGCGCGGAGGCCTACGTCGCCGACCAGCTCTTTGCCACCCTCGACCCCCTGACGCGACGGGTGGAGCTGCTTGAAGGGAGGCAGGCGCTGGTCACCGATACCGTCGGCTTCATCCAGAAGCTCCCGGCCACACTCGTCGCAGCCTTCCGTGCCACGCTGGAGGAAATCGCCGAGGCCGATCTCCTCCTTCACGTTGTCGACATCACGCACCCCAACGCTGCCGCCCAGGCCCAGGCCGTGCGCCAGACCCTGGAGGACATCGGCGCGCAGGATATTCCCATGATCACGGCCCTCAACAAGATCGACCGCATGCCCGACCGCAATGTCCTGGTCGACCTTATCGACGAGTTCGACCGGGCTGTGCCGGTCTCGGCGCTTTCGGGCGAAGGAATCCCGGCCCTGCTGTCGGTCATCGATCACGACCTGCAAAGCCAGATGGTCCCCTGCAAGGTCCGGCTGCCGTATCACGCTGGCCGCCTGATCAGTCTCTTCCACGACCAGGGCCAGGTTCGCAAGGTGGAGCACAGCCCGACGACGGTGGCCATCGAAGGACAGATCCCTCTCCGGCTCCTCGGCCAATTCGCCGAGTACATCCCGGCGCAGACTGGCGGCACAGACAGCGCCGAGGGGCAAGGGTGTCCAAAGGAAGCGACCGGCAGCTAAGCTCAGCGTCAGACACGACATCAAGGCGCCACACTTTCGATGCTTTCATCCCGATTTGCGCCCGAGGAACTCGCCGACCTGCAGCAGGAGTTTTCCCGTGCCATCGGGGGCGAGGTCCGTTTCGACCGCTACAACCGCGTGCTCTACAGCACCGATGCATCGATCTACCAGATCGAGCCGCTGGGTGTGGTGCTTCCTCGCCACGCGGACGACCTGCCGGCCATCGTTGAGATTGCTGCCCGCCGCCGCATCCCCGTCCTGCCACGCGGCGCTGGCACCAGCCTGTGCGGGCAGGCTATTGGCCCGGCTCTCATCCTTGACTGCAGCCGACACCTGAACCGGATCCTGTCAATCGATCTCGAATGGCGCCGTGCCGTCGTCGAGCCGGGCGTCGTGGGCGCATCTCTGCAGGCCGCGGCTGGACCTCACGGGCTCATGTTCGGCCCAGACCCGGCGTCCGCCGACCGCGCCACGATCGGCGGGATGATCGGCAACAACGCCACGGGCGCCCATTCCATCCGCTACGGAATGACGGCCGACCACCTCCTCGAAGCCGACATGGTGCTGGATGACGGCTCCTGCGCTTCCTTCACGCATGTCAGCGAAGAGGATCTCACTCGCCTCGCCGCTTCGGGAACCCGCTTTGCGGCCATCCTGCGGGACCTGCTGACCATTCGCAGCCAGCATGCCGAAGCCGTGCGTCGGCGGTGGCCCCGGACCTGGCGCCGCGCTTCGGGGTACTCTCTCGACTATCTCGTCGGACACCACCCGGCGCGCCCCGAAGCCTGGTATGCCGATCCGCTGCCCTATCCCTTCCGAGACGGCATCCCCTTGCCGTCCCTGCTGTGCGGGGCGGAGGGCACGCTGGCCATCCTGCGGCGCGCCACGCTGAACCTGGTTCCCAAACCAGCGGCGACCGTCTTGCGGGTCCTGGCCTTCGACAGTCTGTGCGATGCGTGCGCCACCACGCCGGAGGTCCTGGCCACGCACCCGGCGGCTGTCGAAGTGGTGCCCCGTTCGTTGATTCAGCGGGCCCGCGCCATCCCACACTACGCACGCAAGGCCCGCTTCCTCTCCTCCAACAGCGAAGCGTTCCTGGTCGTCGAGTACACGGGAAGCTCAGCCGACGAAGCCTCGGCCGCGGCCTGTCGCCTGAGGATGCCAGCGCTGGCTCTGGATTCGCCTGAGCATCAGGCCGAGCTGTGGCAGGTCCGCAAAGCGGGTGTGGGGTTGCTCCTCTCCGTTGCCGGCGACGTGAAGCCGATCTCGTTCATCGAGGATGTGGCGGTGCCGGTCGATCGCCTGGCCGAGTATGTGCGCCGCGTTGATGTCCTCCTGGCGGAGCAGGGGACCCGCGGCGAGTGGTACGGCCATGCCTCTGCCGGCTGCCTGCACATGCGGCCGATGATCAATTTGAAGACCGTGCAGGGCATCGGTCAGATGCGAGCCATCGCCGAGGGCGTCCTGGCCGTCGTCTTGGAGATGGGAGGGGTCCTGTCCGGAGAGCACGGCGACGGGTTAGCCCACACCGAATTCAGTCATCGCCTGTTCGGCCCGGAAATCACCTCCGCCTTCCAGCAGCTGAAGCGGGCCTTCGACCCAAACTATCTGTTCAACCCGGGCAGGATCGTACCCCGCGAAGGACAGGAACTGCCGCGCCTGGACGCGAACCTCCGCTACGGGCCCGACTACCGGGCCATTCCGCTCACCAGTGTCTACGCGTTCCGCCGGCAGGGAGGGCTCGCCCGGGCAATCGAAGACTGCAATGGGGCTGGTGCCTGCCTGCAGTCCGGCGGCGTCATGTGCCCCTCGTACCAGGCGACGCGCGAGGAGATGGACAGCACACGAGGCAGGGCGAACGCGCTGCGAGCGGCGATTTCCGGCCGGCTTCCAGTGGGCGCCCTCACCAGCCAGCAGATGTACCGGGTGCTGGACCTGTGCTTGCAGTGCAAGGGCTGTCAGGCGGAGTGTCCTTCGGGCGTCGACATGGCGCGCGTCAAGGGGGAATTCCTCGAGCTGTACCACTCCGAGCACGGAGTCCCCCTTCGCACGCGTTTGTTCGCCGAGATCGCTGTGCTCTCGCGCTGGCTCCGCCCCGCCGCCCCTCTTCTCAATGCCACACAGAGGACGGCAGCGATGCGCTGGCTCCTGGAAGTCGCGCTGGGCATTTCCCGCCACCGCCGCCTCCCGCGACTTGCGACCCGCACCTTCCGACACTGGTTTGCCAGCCGACCGCGCCAACAGGCCAGGGAGTCAGTCGTGCTGTTCGTCGACACCTTCACCGACCACAATCACCCGGAAGTCGGGCGGGCCGCAATACAGGTGCTTGAGGCGCTCGGCTGTCAGGTGATCGTCGCCGACGGCCAGGCCTGCTGTGGGCGGGCCATGATTTCCAAGGGTCTCCTGCGACGGGCCAGGCAACTGGCCAGTCAGAACCTGAGGGCGCTGGAGCCCTACCTGCGCCAGGGAACGCCGATCGTCGGCCTGGAGCCCTCGTGCGTCGCAACGCTCCGAGACGAATATCTTGACTTCTTCCCCGATGATCCTCGCGCCGCCGCGCTGGCCTTGCACGCGCAGTTCATCGAGGAGTACCTGCTGTCGAGCGCGCCGGACGGCCGCAGACGGGTGGATCGCCTGCCGCTGCGATCCCCGGGGACGCCTCTTCTCGTTCACGGTCACTGCCAGGCCAAGGCGATCCTCGGGACAAGCCCGACGCTCGACTTGATGAAAGCCACAGGGGCAGATGTGGAGGAAATCGATGCCGGCTGCTGCGGCATGGCCGGGTCGTTCGGCTACGAGAAGGAGCATTTCCACCTGTCGATGAAAATCGGCGAGATGCGCTTGTTCCCGGCTGTGAGGGCCGGGGTGGGGCGGGGGGCACAGATCGTCGCCGCTGGGACCTCCTGCCGGACGCAGATTCTCGATGGAACCGGCGTCCGCGCCCTGCACCCCATTGAGGTGCTGTCTCAGCTGCTCTCACCCGAGCCAACCGGAGGGTCCGTATGAAGCTTCTGCGGATCGACGGCGCTCACTTCCGCGATGGCGGCGGGCGGACGGTGCTGCTCCGAGGGGTGAACCTGTCGGGCAGCAGCAAGGTCCCCCGGATTCCCGACGGCGCCACGCATCGGCTGGAAGGGTTCTTCGATCACCGGAAGGTATCGTTCGTCGGCAGGCCATTTCCCCTGGACGAGGCGGACGAGCACCTGTCCCGCCTGCGCGCGTGGGGCTTCAACTTCCTGCGCCTCCTCATCACGTGGGAGGCGATCGAACACGCCGGGCCTGGTCGGTATGACCACGAGTACCTCGAATACCTGGAGACGGTGGCTCGCAAAGCGGGCGACTACGGCTTCTTCATCCTGATCGATCCCCACCAGGATGTGTGGAGCCGCTTCAGCGGCGGCGATGGCGCGCCGGGGTGGACGCTCGAGGCCGTCGGTTTTGAGCTGCGCAATCTCCACGCGACCGGCGCAGCCTTCCTCCACGCCATGCACGGCGATCCTGCGCCGCACTTGATCTGGCCAACCAATGCCACCAAGTTGGCAGCAGCCACGATGTTCACCCTGTTCTTCGCAGGAGAAGCATTTGCGCCTCGCACGCGCATCGATGGTGAGAGCGCAGAGGCGTACCTGCAGCGGCACTACATCGCAGCCATCCAGCAGGTGGCACTCCGGCTGAAGGGGCTGGACCACGTCATCGGCTACGATACGATGAACGAGCCCTGGCGCGGCTACATTGGTTGGGAGGACCTGACGAAGCCGCGCGCAATGCCCTTCCTCGGCGAAGTGCCCAGCCCCTTTCAGTCAATGCTTCTTGGCAGCGCAATCGCGCAGGATGTTAGGCAGTACACCATGGGGCTTTTCGGGCCGCGGATGGTCGGGAAACGCCGCGTGGACCCCGGCGGACTGCGCGCCTGGCAGCCCGGTCGAGAATGCGTGTGGCGAGAGAACGGCGTCTGGGACATCGACGACAGCGGCCGTCCCGTGCCGCTGCAACCGCACCACTTCGCCCCGTCTTCGCGCCGCCCTCTGAACTTCGCAGACGACTTCTACAAGCCGTTCGCTCGACGGTTCGCCAGCGAGATCCGAAAAGCGGACCCCGACGCCGTCATCTTTCTCGAGGCCGAGCCCTTCGCCAGTCCGCCGCACTGGCACGCCGCGGACGGCGCACATGTCGTGTTCGCCCCCCATTGGTACGATGGCATCGTGATGTTCCTGAAGGACTACAGGAGTTGGGTCGCGGCACAGGGATTCAGCGGCAGGCTGCTACTTGGGCAGCGACGGATCCGCCGCGCCTTCGCCAGCCACACACGCGCGCTTCAGCGCTCAGCGCAGGAACGCATGGGGCCGACGCCGGTCGTCATCGGGGAATTCGGGATCCCCTTCGATTTCCGCCGCGGCCGCGCCTTCCGCACCGGTGACTTCAGCCTCCAGGCCCGGGCCCTCGACCGCAGCTACCGGGCCATGGAGGACGCTCTGGCGCACTGCGCCCTGTGGAACTACACGCCCGACAACGACAACGTGCACGGCGACCAATGGAACGGCGAGGATTTCTCGATCTTCAGCCGGGACCAGCAAGAGGACCCGGCGTGTGTCGACTCCGGGGGCAGGGCCCTCGAGGCTGTTGTGCGGCCGTACCCGCGCGCCGTGGCAGGCGAGGTGCTCGACATGTCGTACGACTTCACGAAGAAGAGATTCCGCCTGGTCTTCCGGCACGACCCGCGCGCGACGGCACCCACGGAGATCTTCCTTCCGTCCATGCACTACGGCGAGGGCTGTCAGGTGTCTATCTCCGACGGGAGCTTCGAGCGCCGCGCCTCGGATCAGGTGCTGATCTACCGCCACAATCTCACTCAGGCCGTCCACGAAGTGCTGATTTGGCCGTGACGTCGTCCTGCCGCAAGCATGCAGCGCATGCACCTCCTGTCGTGGACCCCTGCGAGGGGTTCGCCACGAGGTTCGACCTCGTTGGCGATTGTGTGTCGGCAGGCATGTCGTTGAGCACAGGTGCAACCACCCGTTAGCGGCTACCGTTTCCGGTCGTTGCCATCAAAGATCTCGTGGTAGCCCCGGTCCAGCTCGTCGTCGGAGAGGTGCGCATAGCCTTGGGTAACCGAGATGCTCCGATGACGCGCCAGCTCCTGGGCCAGTTTGAGATTGCCGCCCGAGGCGCGCAGGACGATCGTCACAAAGTAGTGGCGGAAGGAGTGAGGGGTCACGCCCGAGGCTTCCTCGGGTCCAAGCGCCTCGGCTGCGCGCTGATGGACGATGTTGCGTCCGGTCGTGGTGGTGATGGGTTGCAGCCTTTTTGCCGTGCCGCGATCGTGCCGGGCGAACACGGGCAGCGAGCCCAACGGGCGGCCCGAAGCGCCGTCCAGGTGGGCGCGGGCTCGCAAGTAGTCGCGCAGCGCTGTCAGCGAGCGGCGGGAGAAGCGGACGACGGCCTGCCGGTTTCCCTTGCCGATGAGCACGGCCCGCCCTTCGCTCCAGTCGACATCGCCCCGCCGCAAGGCACATGCCTCATGCACGCGCAGGCCCGTGTCAGCCAGGGTCAGCAAGAAGGCGCGATCCCGCAGCCTCCGCAGCCCGTCGGCCTCGTCTTTTGGCGTTGTGCGGCCCAAATTGCCGACGAATCTCAGAATGCGCTCAATTGCCTCGCGCGGGAATTGCGGCAGGCGCTGTCCAGGCCGCCGGGCGCGGTGTCGCATGAGCAGACGCAGACGAGGGAGGTTGATCTCCGCCAGCCGCTCGGCAGCGAGGAACTCATACCACCGGACAGCCGCTGTCAGGTAGAGGCGCTCCGTCGCCGGCGCGCGGCGCTTTAGAGCCGCCGCGAACGGGACGATCCAGTCCTCGGTGGCCTTGGAGGCAGGGACGGTCTCGGGATCCAGCCCCAGCGCCTCGAGCGTCTGACCGAACGCGGCCAGACCGTTGCGGTACGCCCGCAGCGTGTTTGGGCTCCGGGCCTGGGCGACAGCCTCCAGGAACATCTTGTGCGACTGCGCCACCGAGCGCGCGCGTGACGCAGGTTGGCGTGTCGGTTGGGGGAGCGACCGCTCCGTCCGTTTCATGGGAAATCAACGCTGGTTGTGTCTCCACCACGGTACAGGCTGAGGCGCCGCCGTCCGCGGCATACTTCCGATAATGATACTTATCGCAAGCAAGGCCTAGGATACCCCGAAAGCGGCTGCGCGTCAACCCCCCTCTCCACTGCCTCCCATGACCGAAACACGCCCACGCTTCCGCGGTCCGCGCAGAGCCGCCTCGACCCACACCGGCCATGCGACTCGCGACGACACCGCCATCCCCTGAGCCCACTCCCCCACCCAACAGGAGAACCGGTGGAGCGCGTCCTCAACCGAGCTCTCTCGACGATGGGCGGCAGCGTCCCTTTCACGCAGACACCTGGGCGCCGTATCGCCCGGTCAGTCCGAACGGCGCAGGATGCGCTGGATCTGCCCCCGCTCCCAACAAAGCCGGAACGCCTCCACGATGTGGGGGTCGAACTGGTGGCCCGCCTGCCTCAGGATCTCCTCCATCGCAACCTCGGCGGGATACGCCGGATGGTACGGCCGCTCAGAAGTCATCGCATCAAAGGTGTCAACGACTGCCAGCAGGCGCGCCTCGGTCGGGATAGCTTCCCCCTGCAGTCCCTCAGGGTACCCCGTCCCATCCCAGCGCTCGTGGTGGTAGAGGACAACAGGTATGGCCGGTGCCAGGTAGGGGATCCCTTCCAGCATGTGGCCGCCGACAACCGGATGCTGCCGCATCTCCTGCCACTCTTCCAGCGTCAGTGGCCCGCTCTTGGAAAGGACTGACTCCCGCACCGAGATCTTGCCAATGTCGTGCAGAATAGCCCCGAATTCGAGCGCCTCTCGACGCTCTTCCCCCCAACCCTGTTCCTGCGCCAGAGCCTGTGCGTAACCTCCGACACGCTCGACATGGTCGCGCGTGTAGTGATCTCGCGCCTCGATCGCGTTGGCCAGCGCACGCAGGCTCGCCTTATAGGCTTCCCGCAGCTGCGCCAGCATCAGTTCATCCGTTCGTTGCAGCCGCGCCCGCACCGCCGCCAGGAGCTCGTGGCTGGTGATGGGCTTGGTGATGTAGTCGTCCGCACCCAGAGACTTCCCCGCAAAGATATCTTCGCGCGTTCCCCGCGCTGTCAGGAAGACAAAGGGGATGGTCGTGCCTCCCGGCTGCTTGCGCACCGCCTCGAACAGCCCGATCCCATCCAGAATCGGCATCGAGATGTCGGACAGAATCAGCGCCGGCCTTTCGCTTCCCAGCACTTCGAGAGCCGCCTTGCCATTGGGCGCGGTCGTGACGTGGTAGCCCGCTCCCTCCAGGATGTCCCGCAGTGCAATTAGCATCGCCGGATCATCCTCGACCACCAGGATCGTCTGCCCTTGACCGCTTGCGCCCATACTGCCCATCAGACCTCGCTGTTCCGCCTCTCTGTCTTCAAGAGACATTATCGCCTCGGTCCTCCCGCGTGGCAACGGCCCGTCGCTCATGCGGGGCCCACCGGCAGCCACACCGTGACCTTGGTCCCCTTGCCTGCCCCGGCCGCCAAGACAATCCGGCCTCCGTGACGCTCGACGATTTCCTTGCAGATGGCAAGGCCCAATCCGGTGCCGGGAATGCCGCTCGCCCGCCCTGCAATGCCGCGGAAGAAGCGGTCGAATACGCGCGGCCGCTCCTCTTCGGGGATGCCCGGCCCGGTGTCCGTGACCGAGAACGAAACCCAGCTCTGGCCGTTTGTCGTGCGCAGCTCCGTCTCAAGCGTGATCTTTCCCCCCGGGGGAGTGTAGTCCGTCGCGTTGTTGAGCAAGTTGGTCATCACACGCATCAACTGCTGCGGATCGACGGGGACCCGCGGCAGGTCGGGCGCCGTCTCCACGACCAGCTGCAGTTCCCTGCTGCCGATCAGTCGCGCGCGATCGCCCATCAGCACACGAATCAACGCGTTGATGTCCGTCATTTCCTTCTTCAATTCCACCTGGTCGGCATCGTACTCGGAAATGGCCAGAAGCTGCTCAATCAGCGAGCCCAGGCGCTCTGTCTCGCGCCGCAGGATCGACATGTACTCGCTGCGCCGGTCCTCGCGGCCCATCTCAAGCAGATCGAGATACAGGCCGATGTTGGTCATGGGGGTGCGCAGCTCGTGGGAAACGTCGGCGACAAACCGCGCCTTCGTGCGGTCGGCGGATTTCGCCTGCTCCAACGCCTCCGCCAGAAGCGCCGTGCGATCCTGCACCCGCGCCTCCAGTTCCTCCACGTTGCGCCGAACCTGCTCGTAGAGCGAGGCATTCTGCAGCGCCACGGACACCTGGTCCGCCAGTATCTGCAGCAGGTCCAGGTCCTCCTCCTGCATCTGGGAGGGGTCGGAGCTTTCGAGGTTGATGACGCCGATCACCTCCCCGTCGAGGCGGATGGGGACGGCCATTTCTGCGCGCGTGCCGACAAGCCCGGCGACATAGTCCGGGTCCTTGCGCACGTCGCTGACGAACGCGGGTTCGCCTGTCTGCATGACGCGACCCACGATTCCCCGATCCCACGGCAGGCGCTCGAGGAAAGGCCTGGGCCCCGCCAGCGCACGAATCACCATATCCTGCCCCTGGCGCATCAGAACCTGCACGGACGGATAGCCGAGTTTCGAATGCAGGCTCTCGGTGAGGGTTGCCAGGACCGCATCCGTCTCGAGACGCCGGGCGATGGCGCCCGCCATTTGCTGGATGAGGGTCATCTCCGCCAGGCGCCGCTGCACCCGGCCATGCTGCTCGGCGTTGAGAAGCGCCAATCCCGCTTGCTGCACGACTGCCGCCACAACCCCGAGAGGAGGCGAATCGCTGCCCTGCTGCCACGGGACCCACACCAGCGTCACACCCCACAGCCTCTCGCCGAGAAACACCGGCACACCCAGGACCCAGTAGGCCTTTTCTGCGTAGCCAACCAGCACTTGTTGCGGCGCCTGGAGCGCTGCCACCTCCGCAGCCAGGGACTCCGGCAGCGGAGGCCGCTCGGCCAGACCGGACTCTGCCCCCACCGTCAGTAGGCGGACGGCACGGGCCTCACCCTCGCCTTCACGGCGCAGGGCGTATACACCCCCTAAGCTGGCTCCCAGCGCACTCACGACACCGTCCAGCAGGTTTGCCAGGATCTCCCCCACCTCGAGAGACGCCGACACGCGCTGCCCGATCTCGTATACCTGTAGCAGCTTCACATGCTCGTCCGAGAGCTTCTGGTACAGCCGCGCATTGTGCATGGCGATGCCGGCATGAGCTGCGAATGCCTTGAGCCGTTCCGCCGTCTCCGCTCCGAAGGATTCGGGCGTGGCGCTGTCCAGGTTGAGGAAACCCAGGATCTTGTCACCGAATCGCACCGGCGCGCCGGCCCAGGATCGGATCCACTCAAGACCAGGCAATACGTCCCACGTCGGATCCGCATCGGTGTCGCCAACGACGACCGCCTCCCCCGCCAGCATCCGGCGGTAGGTGGCGTGCTTCTCGACCGAGAACGCTCGCTTCTCGAGTTCCGCTTCCGTCAGGCCGAAACGCTCGTAGCCGCGGCCGCGCAGCGTCCGCCCCTGACCGTGCTCGTAGAGCTGCAGATTCGCCGCGTCGCACGGGATCGCCCGCGCCACCTGATCCAGGATCTTCTCCAGCACTTCATCCAGGCCAGCCACCTGGTTGATCGCCAGGGAGGCCTCCTGCAGCGCCTCGGCCATCTGCCGCTGCTGCCTCTCTGCTGCAAGCAGCCCTGCCACCCCTAACGCGCTTGCCGCTTGGTGCGCAACGAGGGTCGCCAGCCGCACGTCCGCTTGGGAATACGGCCGCCTCGTCCCATCGGCCCACAGGACCAGGACCCCCAGCAGATCCTGGCGCCACATGAGCGGAACGGCGAGGGCACGGATGGTCAGAGTTTCATCAACACTCAACTCCTCCAGCCGATGCGGCCACGCGGCGTAGTCCTCGACCAGCACAGGCAGACGCGACGCCGCGGCTATTCCGGCCACCCCTTTCCCGAACGGAATCCCGCGCACCGCAATCTCACCCAGCCCCTCGCTCCGAATACCAGCCACCACCTTGAGCACCTCGCGGCAAGGATCTGCCGTGCAGATGATCCCACCCTGACTCTCGAGCAAGCGCGCGGCCTGCTCGATCATCCTTTCCATCAGCGGCCCGGTCTCGCGTCCTTCGGCCGTCGCGGTGACCGTCTCGTAGAAGGTCCCGAGCTCGACCGCCTGACGCAGGGCGGCCTCGAAGAGTCGGGCGTTATCCAGGGCCAACGCAGCTTGCCGGGCCATCACGTCCAACCATGCCAGCGCGCTTTGCTCCGGTTCCCATCGCGTCACCGAGAGGAAGAAGAGCAGCCCCTGCAGGCGTCCGTGCGTGGCAAGCGGCAGGCTGAGGCACGACCGGTAGCCTGCCTCGCCCAACGGTCTCAACTCCGCCCTTGGCTCTTGGTCGAGGTTGTGCCACAGATGTTGCGAACGCTGCCCAATCAAGGCGGAAGTCGCCAGCGCGGTGAAGGCCTGCTGGAGGAAGCGTGCCTTCTCCCCATCGACGCCATGGAAGACCACGCCCGCAGGTCGCTCGCGCTCGTCGAGAAGCACGGCTGCCGCGATCGGCAGCCCAAGGATAGAAGCGCCATGCCGCAACACACAGCGCAGGGCGAGGTCCGCGTCTTGGGTTTCGCTGAGTTCGGCCGAAAGGCGCTCGAAAACCCCAGCCAGGTCTGGGGCCGATCGAGCGGCAGCCGCCTGGCGGCTCTCCGGCTCAGTCGTGGGGGAGCGCTTCCTAGGTATCTTCCCACCCCCTCCTGCGGCGTGTGCGATTATACAGCCGTCCCCTGCCCCCTAAGGGCGGGAGACAGGGACTACTTATTCCGCCGGTGCAATTCTCTTGCCCGCCAGGCATCCCACGCACCAGCCCAGGGCCTCTCCGGCGCCTTCCCGCGCTTCGGCTCAAGTCCGCCCAGATTCCCCGTGAACTTCCCCGCTGCTGTCCACGCGCCCGACCAATCCCTCCGGGCCAGGCAATCATCCAACTCCTGGTGGGCGGGCCCCAGCCAATCCCACTCCATGCGAAAGCGATCGGCCTTGACCCAGTATCCGCGCCTCTCCCAGGCACCGGCCGTGGCCTCGACCGACTGCTGCAGCTTCTCCAGGGCAAGCGCCGCGAAGGCCAGCACATCGTGCTGCTCCGCCTCGTCCAGCCCAGGTCGGGCGGCCGCGCGCAGCGCGCCCACCATCGCCAGCAGCAGGTCGTCACGCAGCCGAGATGCTGGAACAGCCCGAGTCACTCCGGACATGTCGCCACCCGTTTGCACCGACTCGATTATAGACCCTGTCCAGCCATGCTCTTCGGAACCCAGCAGTAGACTCATGCTACAATGCCGCGGCGAGGCCAAGACAAGAGCATCCTGCAACCGAGAACTCGTGTCTGCCGTCCGCGTCCTGTGGGGAGCCGTCCCCGTACGCGGCAACCGCGAGGCGCTGATACCATGCCCTCCTCCGAGATCAAGGTCGTTGCCACCAACCGCAAGGCGGCCCACGACTACTTCCTCAGCGACCGAGTGGAGGCCGGCATCGCACTCCGAGGAAGCGAGATCAAGTCGGTGCGAGCCGGCCAGATCAGCCTGCGCGAGGCGTATGTGCGCACCGATGGCCGTGAGGCCTGGCTGGTCAACGCGCACATCGCCCCCTACGATCCAGCCAGTCGGCTGAATCATGACCCGCGCCGGGAGAGGAAGCTGCTGCTACACCGGCGCGAGATCCTGCGGCTGCATCAGGGCGTTCAGCAGCGCGGCTTCACCCTGGTCCCCACGCGTGTCTATCTCTCGCGCGGCAGGGCCAAAGTGGAAGTTGCGCTTGCCAAAGGGAAGAAGCTCTACGATAAGCGGCGCGACATCGCGAAGCGAGAGGCGGAGCGCGAACTGCGCCGTGCCCTGGGCAGAAAGGGCAAGACATGAGCCCCTACTCCATCGCCGGAATCAACATGCTCCCCCAGGACGAGAAGCACGCGATCTATCGTCGCTTCATCCCACAGGAGGTGCTGGCGCGCTTCCACATCGCGGCCGACCTCACCGACGGCGAAGGCCGCAGCCTGGTGACTTTTCGCTGCAGCGAGGGCGCCACCGACGTCGTGGTCGACCTGCGGCACCGCTTCGACGCTCCCGATCCGCTGCTCTACGCGCACCTCACCGACACCATAAACGGACAGGTCCACGTCCTGCTGTACATCGTCAACGACCCCGAGTCGCCTCGCTTCGACGTGGACCGCATGCCCGACGGGACGCCCACGGAGTTCGGCACCTTCCGCCGCAATGTCGCAGCCGAGGAAGCCGCCATGGCGGCCGGGTTGGCGCCGGGGCAGGTCCGGCGCGGTCTGCGGATGCTACACCATTCCATTGCAGCCTTCGAGGCGTTCGTCACCTCGCTGGGGCACGAGGTGTACTTCGTCGAGCCCCTGGCCTACCACAATGCCGTCGTCTTCGAGCGCTACGGTTTCGCCTACCAGCAGGGCCGGCGGCCGATGGAGAGCATCGACGCTGGCTTTCGCCCCGGCGGAGAGCTGCTAGCCCATCTCGATGATTCCTCCCCCTTTCGCCGCCCCGGCATGGAATCGTCCATTCGCGGGCGCAGTTGGGCGCTACACGACGGCATCCTGGGCCGCCCCTTCACCGACGTCACCATGTACAAGCGCGTGGGGCAGCACGCGGGTATCAATACCTTCCCGGACGGCCAGTGGTGACGCGGGGCTCGGGATGGACAGGGCGGGTCGCACGCCGTTCGATTCGGCGGATGGGGTTCTGTGATTGGCTATGCGCAACATCGGTTTCACCCGGAAAGGCAAACCGTGCTATAATATGACGCAACGGGGATGACAGGCTTCGACGGAAGAGGCTGACCCCGAACAGCAGGCCGAGAGGCGCCGACCTCGCAAAATCAGCGCAACCAACAAGTGCCAAGAGCACTCGCTACGCGGCTCTGCCGCTGGCGGCCTAACCCCGCCCAGCACGGAGCCCGGCCCTCCTGGTGAGGGCCCGCCTCCCTAGCCCCCCTCGACCGGCTCAGGGATCGGCGTCCAAAGGCCGAGGTGCCGCGCCGGAGACCACGGCCGGCGCGAAAGATGGGCTCTCGGGCCCGAGTGGCTGGCCAAGCGCAGTCCCCGTCGGTCGGGCGGCGC
Source organism: uncultured Anaerolineaceae bacterium (assembly GCA_964575425.1). Taxonomy (GTDB): domain Bacteria; phylum Chloroflexota; class Anaerolineae; order Anaerolineales; family E44-bin32; genus DATEAV01. The sequence goes on from CAZNRD010000001.1 coordinate 97,617, forward strand.
ACGGCGAGACCCAGTAGGCCGACTAAGCCTGTAGACGTTCGCCGGTCGAATCTTTCGGACGCGGGTTCGATTCCCGCCATCTCCACCTGGCGCCCGGACGGGCGCCTTCACCTTCCTCCATCCAGCGCTCAACGCCGCCGCGGGTTGTTCAGCCGCAGGCCATGGCCGCGCACGGTCACAATGTAGGGCACTTCCGGGTCGGCCGTCGCCAGACGATCGCGCAGCCGCCGCACCAGGGCGTCGATCGCCTGCTCGGACACGCCAACCCCCTTCGTCCCCGGCCACACATGATCAACAACCTGCTCGCGTGACACAATGCGTCCCTGGTTCTGGAACAGCAGCTCCAACAAGCGATACTGCGGCGCAGACAGCGGCGGCTCAATTTCCACGCCGCCCACCCACACACGATGCGACTGCGGATCCATCCTCAACCGACCGCCCTCCACCCCCCGTCCCGCAGTCTCCGCTAGCGGCACTGTGGCCTCCGTTCCCACAAACGCCAGTTCCAGCGCCAGGGCGATCTGAATGACGTCGCCGTCTTGCAGCGCAACAGGGCTCTCCACCGCTGCCCCGTTTACGTGCGTCCCATTCCGGCTGCCGAGGTCCTCGACGACGAAACCGGTCGCTGTGCGCCGAATGCGCGCGTGATGTCGCGACACCTGGCGGTCTTCGACCACCAGATCGCAATCCGGGCCGCGCCCTATCAGGAACTCATCCTTCTCGAGCGCCCAGCGCGCGCCGCTAAGCTTCGGCGTCAGCGCAATCAGGACCGGGGTCCCTTCGGGCAGGTTTGCCATTGTGCTCCCTCCCCGAGTGGTTGGCGAGACGGGAGAGGGTATAATGCGATTGCGTCGGCAGTCTCTTGTGGTCCGGCGCCGGGCGCCCTCACGGCAAAGCCCCTTGGGCACCAGGAGATCCCGCGACGATGAACACACTCGCAGCCGACCAGGTGCTGCGCGATCGCTATATCATCCGCCGGATCATCGGCCGCGGCGGCATGGGCTCGATCTACCTCGCTGAAGACAGCCGCCTCCCCGGCCGCCTGTGCGCCGTCAAGGAGGTCCAGCCCGAGCCGGACCTCCCCGAATCGGTCCGCGCCCAGGGTCGCGAGCAGTTCTACCGCGAGGCCCAGGTCCTGGCCCGCCTCGATCATCCCAACCTGCCAAAAGTCTCCGACTTCTTCACCGAGGCCGAGCGAGACTACCTGGTCATGGACTTCGTCCCAGGCGACGACCTGAAGAGCCTGATGGACCAGGCTCGCCGCGACGGACGTCTTCTGCCCCTCCCCGATGTGCTTCGCTGGGCACTGCAGCTGGCCGATGCCCTCGAGTACCTGCACAGCCAAGACCCTCCCGTCATCCACCGCGACATCAAGCCCAGCAACCTCAAGATCACCCCCAACGGTCTGCTCAAGCTCGTAGACTTCGGGCTTGTCAAGCAGATGGCGCCGGACGAAGTGACGGTGACCGTCATCCAGGGCCGCGGCACCGCCCAGTACACGCCCCTCGAACAGTACGGCGGCGACACCGGCCATACCGACCCGCGATCGGACCTGTACGCGTTCGGCGCCACCCTTTACCATCTAGTAACCAACCAGCCCCCGCCCGAGGCCAAACTGCGCTTCCTCGACCCAACCCTTCTGCGCTCGCCGCGCGAACTCAACCCCGACCTCAATCCCGGCCTTGAGCAGGCCATCCTGTGGGCCATGGCCCTCCACCCCGACGACCGTCCTCCAAACGTCGCTGCACTGCGCCCCGCTCTGCAGGGCGCTGCCACAACGTTGGCTATACGCAGCCGCCTCCGCCGGGCTGCGCCCCTAACCACCTGGCTGCCGACGCGCGCCGACCGCATCCTTGCAGCAGCAGCATCTGCCCTGCTCGTTCTAGCCGTCGTGATCACGCTCTTCTAGACCCTCGTTCGAGCAGGCCCCAACCCGCAGCACACGCCAACCCCAGTAGACTTCCGACCGCAGCCGTCGCCGCTGCAGCTCCCCATCCCAGCTCCTGCTGCAACGGCTGACTCCCCGCTAGCCCAAGGCCAAGGTAGTTGTAGGCCAGCAGGCCACCGATGGCGGCACACATGGCCCAGCGTACCCTCTGCGCGGTCTCCAACCTGCGTCGTCTCCCCACCTGGTCCACGGCGGCGGCGACCAGACCGATGGCTCCAAAGCCCAGGAGCAGGTCCCCCAGCCCCAGGCGGTCTCCACCATTCCCGCCGGCTGCGCCGTCTGTTCGCGCCGGCGTCGCGGTGGGCGCGGGTGCCGCGGCCGTTTCGGTCAGCGGCCGGGTGGGAACGGGTGTGGGCGCAATCACGGTCACGAATGCCCGCACTCCCTCCTGCACATTCACCTGAAGGATTTGCGAGGCGCGCGCCGGATCGCTGGTGGCGGAGATCGTCAGCAGCCCCAGCCGCTCGAGCGTCAGCTCGGTCTGCGCCACGCCGTCGACCGTCGTGGCGCGCAGGATCATCGGGGTGATTCCCTCCGCCGAGTATCCCAGCTCGAACTCGACCACGGTCCCATCGGGCACCGAATGGCCATTGTGGTCGACGATCACACCGGTGGCGAGCTGGATGACGTCTCCCACGATGTAGCCCGACTCGGGTGGCGCGGGTGTCCGCTCCGACCCCGCAGGCCGTGCCTGCAGTGCAATCACCTGATCCGGATCGGGCGAGGTGACCTCAATGAGATCGTACCCAACCCCAGGGATGCTCACCGGTGGCGCCCCGGAGGGTGTGAGTTCTTGGAAGAGCAGGCGTGCAGCCACGTCCACGAAAGGTGCGGACTTCGCATACAGCCCGTACAGAACGTCTACTTTGCTGAGGTCAGTGGCATCGAGGTCGTAGGGCACGCCGAAGGTGAAGACGACCAGCCTTGCTCGCTGCGCCAGATCGGGCCGTCGGTCGAGCAGCAGCTTGAGGGCATTCGAGCCATAGACTCCCTGGCTGCTTCCCAACGTGCTGAAGATCAGCCAATCGGCAGACTCGAGCGCGGGCCCGAAGGTTTCGGTCGGGGAAAGGGCCAACCCATAGCCCGCCGGTGGCGCCTGGCCAAGGTAGGCGGCGAGGTCAGCCATCGTGAAGGATGCCATGTTCCACCCGCCCACTTCCCCGGCCCCTCTCGGACCGTAGAGGCGGAGCACCGCCGACTCCAGCGCCTCGGCTGCCAGGGTCGGCCCACGTTCGCACGTGGAGCATTGTTGGGCGAGGCGGACATCGGTGATGAAGACAATGCGTTCCCCCAGCCGCGGCGGGCCGCCAAGGCGGTCGCTGATTCCCCCCGCGCTGGGGCTGATCAAGCTTGCCCCCGCCCGGGCCACCTGCTCGACGACCTGTCCACCCATTCCCACACGGCTCAGGGCGCTCTCCGCTGGCACCACCCGATCGAGCGAAAAGAAGCCACCATAGAGCCGCAGCTTGACCCGCAGGATGCGCAGGACAGCTTCGTCTACGCGCTCGGCGAAGAGCGAATCCTCGCGGTACTTCTGCGCGAAGAACTCCAGCGTCGCACGGATCGTCGTGACCTCGTCGGGGTCGGTGCTCGATTGGAAGTTCGCGAGGTAGAGGAGGTCGTTGCCTGCCAGGAAGGCATCGCGCGCCACGAGATGGGCGCGGAACGTCTGCTCGCGCGCGTCGTAGAAGCGGCGGACCGCGCGCGAGCCCAGCGAGTCGCTGACGGTGACGCCGCCCGCGGCGCGCCACGCGGTCAGCGGCTCGAGCGCCATGATCTGCGCGAAGGCCTGCGCGTCGAGGCTCACCGGGCGGGTCGTGGCGCGGATGTTGTCCTGGAAGCCCTGATAGCGTATGTGCGCCCGCAGCAGCCCATCGGTGACGGAAGGGTCGGCGCCGGGAGCGGCGCCAGTGACGGCGAAGAACGGGGCGAGCTCGATGCGCTTCAGCTCTTCCAGCGACTTGCGGACTGTGGCCACCTCCTCCTCGAGCGGCCGATCGCTTCCGCCGTGGCCGGGGAAGTGCTTGGCGATCACGGCCACCCGCCCCTGCGCTCCCTGATGCACGCCAGCGATATACGCCTGCCCGAACCGGCTTACCCAGTAGGGATCACCCCCGAATGTCCGCACTCCCGGGTCGCCCGGGCCCTCGGGGCGCGGGTCCTCAAGCACATCGAGCGACGGGCCAAGGAGCATGTTGATTCCGAGGGCGTCCAGCTCGCGTCCCAGGATTTCGCCGACGGCCTGCGCCAGGGAGGGGTCCCAGGTTGCGCCCAGCGCCAACTCCGAGGGCAGGCTCGTTACGCCCGACAGGATCTCGGAATAGGGGCTGCCGTCACCTTCCTGACTGACTGCGACAAATAGCGGGATGTAGACGGATGACTCAGGCGTACCTGTCGGCTCGGCCGGCGGGAGCGAGGCCGAGTACGCGGCCGTCTGCAGAGAGGCGATCAAAGTGCGCGCCGCGGCAAGCGTCGCGGGCGCGTCCTGGAAGTTGTCATTGCGCGCGCGGAGGACGACGCCACCGATGCGGCCGTTGGCGACCAGGTCGAAGATCGCGTCGTCCGGACGCGGGCTGCTTCCCCGGAACGTCACCAGGAACAGCTGCCCGACGCGCTGCTCCGGGTTCATCCGCTCCAGCAACTGCTCGGCAAGGTCCGCAGCCGGCGAAGCCGCTCGACCATTGCCGGGACTCCCGGAGGCAAGGACTAACGCGATGAGGACAGGCAGCCACAACCAGCGGCGCATGGCCCGAGTATACCCACGGGCCGAGAGACCCACAAGCGCGTTGGTCCCTCACGCGGCGCCGGCTTCCCGCTCCAGGATCTCGAGAAGGACTCGTCGCCGCTCAGGGCCGCTCTGGAATTCCAGTCGGCGCACGCCGAGCGGATCGACTTCCTCGCGCAGCACCCGCAACTCGTGAACCGTCGGCGGCTCGGTCTCCCGCACATCAGGTGCCAGGTCGAGCGGAAACCCCGTCTTGGCCTGCACGCGCTCGACAGTGACGCCCGGATGGACGTGCGTCAGCCGCATGCGGCCCGAGGCGAAATCGAACTGTCCCAGGTCCGACACCAGGTAGCGCGGCCCGGCACCGCCTCGGCGTGCCGGATTGTGGCCGAGGCCCGAGAGGAAATCCAGGCGCGCCACGAAGGTGACGCGCGAATGACGGGGCACATACAGGTAGATTTCGTCGGACACCACCGTCACGTCCGGAATGCCGCCGCTGCCAGGCAGGCGCAGGCGGGGGCGGCTGTAATCGCGCCCAAGTGCCAGGTTGTTGAAGTTGCCGTTGGGGTCTACCTGCGCAGGTCGGAAGAACTCCTTCGGACGGACGCGCGGCAGCAGGTCCGCCGCTGCCTGAACGAAGCCGAAGCGACTCAGCGCGCGGTCCAGCCACAGCGCTTCCACCGATGCCAGCCCCAGCGGTGCCCCCTCCCGGCACAGGCTCTGCCCGATGGCGGACGCGAAGTACAGGTGCGGCGCGTGCGTGCGCCACGCCAGCAGGTACGCTGCGGCCACAAGGGGGGTCGCCAGGCCCTGCGCCACAGCCTCTCCGTCGCGCACCTGCCGCGCGATGCAGACGCACATCAACTCGTCGATCGTGAAGTCCAAAGCCATCACCCGAGCGATGCCCTCACCTGGTCAAGAAGGCCCCGGTCGATGTTACCCCCGCTGGCGACCGCCAGGCGCCTGCGCTCGCGGCCGCGCCACAGGGCACCGGCCACCGCAGCCGCGGCCGACGGCTCGATCACTTCGCCGGTGTGCCGCAGCACTTGCCTCAAAGCCTCGAGAATCTCGTCCTCACTCACCACCACCACATCATCAAGCGCGCGCGACAGGAAATCGAAAGTGATGGACCCCGGGTCGACTGCGCCTGCTAGTCCATCGGCCAGCGTGGGCCGCTCGACAACCCTGTCTGGATCCTCTCCGTGAAAGCAGGCGTGCATGTAGCGGCAGGCTTCGGGCTGCACTCCCACGACCCGCACGCGTGGCGCCTGCGCTTTCAGGACCAAGCCGATGCCGCACGCCAGTCCACCGCCGCCGACCGGGATGAAGACCTCCCAACCCGCGCCCCAACCCTGCCCTTCGAGCTGCTCGATCAACTCCAGGCCAATGGTCCCCTGACCCGCAATCACCTCCGGGTCGTTGTAGGGCGACACCCACACCGCGCCGCGCGCCTGCGCCAGCCGCTTGCCCTCCAGTTCGGCCTCCGCGTAGCCTCCGGCGGAAAAGAACACCTCCGCGCCGTGGGCACGTATCGCCTCGACTTTGGCCGCCACCGCGTGCTCGGGAACCACGATCATGGACCCGGCCCCCACGAGCCGCGCGCCGAGCGCCACGCCCAGCCCGTGGTTGCCTGCCGAGGCCGCCACGACGCCCTGCCGTCTTTCGTTCTCATCGAGTGCGAGGATGCGTGCCAACGCTCCCCGCACTTTAAAGGAGCCGGTCCGCTGGCGATTCTCCAACTTCAGGATCAAGCCCAGTCCCTTTGCCGCCAGCAGGGGGGTCGTCTCGATGTGAGGCGCGATGCGGTCCCGCGCCCTGCGAATGTGCTCGAGCTCAATCCGGTCGCCGGACACGCCGCACCACTTCGCGGGCTACCTCGGGCACGTCAGAGATGAGGCCGTGAACGCCCATTCGTAGAAGCTGCTCCATCCTGTTGGCGTCGTTCACCGTCCAGGCGATGACCGGCCGCCCGGCGCGGGCGTTCCGCGCCACATCCCGCCGGGTTGTCAGCGCCTCGTTGAGGTGCAGGAAATCCTTGGGGCTGATCAGGAAGAAGAGCAGTCGCTGCCAGGCCGGCTCGCGCGACATCAGCAGCAATCCCACCGGGATCGTCGGATCCGCGGCCCGGGCGCGCCGCAAGGCAAGCGGGTTGAACGAAGACAGGAGCACGCGGCGCTGCATCCCGCAGGCGCAGACAACTTCAACTGCAGCCTCCGGCAGGCGGTCACGCGGCGTGGCGTAGTTGCCGAGCTCGATGTTGACCAGAAGCCGACCCCCGACAGCCCGCAGGACTTCCTCGAGCGTGGGCACCGGCTCACCAGCGAAATCCGGCGAGAAGTGGGCGCCGGCCTCGAGCGCCCTGATGTCCGCCAACGTGTGGTCGGCCACGCGCCCGTGCCCGGCGGTGGTGCGATCCAGGGTCTGGTCATGCATCACCACGACGTGGCCGTCAGCGGTCAGCTTGGCGTCCAGCTCGATGGCATCGGCGCCCAGCTCGGCTGCCAGTCGAAACGCGGCGAGGGTGTTCTCAGGGGCCCGGCGGCAGGCGCCGCGGTGAGCGACGACGAGCGGCCCAGGAACCATCCATTGGGTGCGTGGCGGCAAGGACACTCCACAAGAAGACCGAGCCTCCTCGGCGGAGCGCGCAGGATGCCCGGTGTGATTGGCTCCGGCCGTCAGATCTCGACGAAGTAGGCCTCGGCGGCCCGGTCGAGCAGGTCCTTGGTCATGGCCGGCTCGACGCCGAGATAGCGCGAGATGTCGAGAATCTGGTCGCAGATGTCGCGCGGGTGTGAGGCGCGCAGCTTACGGTTCCGCTTGATGTACCACTCCTGGAGGAGGTAGGCCAGGCCGCGGTCGGAATATGCTATGCCTTTGCTCTCCGCCACGCGCCGGAAGATCTCCCGATACTCCTCGTACGAGGGATCTCCCACTTCGATTTTGTGGCGCAGCCGACGGAGGAAGGCTTCGTCCACCAGGTCGCGCGGCGGCAGGTTGGTGGAGAAGACGACCAGCACGTCGAACGGCACCTCGACCTTGCGCCCGGTGTGGAGCGTCAGGTAGTCGATGCGGTTCTCCAGGGGGACGATCCAGCGGTTGAGCAGGTCACGCGGCCTCACTTGCTGCCGACCGAAGTCATCGATCAGGAACACGCCGCCATTGGCTTTCACCTGGAACGGCGCTTCGTAAAACTTGTTTACGTCGTCGAAGACCAGGTCCAGCCCGGCCATGGTCAGCTCGCCGCCGACAACGATGAAGGGGCGGCGGATCTTCACCCAGCGGGGGTCGCGCTTGGCGCCGGCCTTCAAGCCGCCTGTGCCCGAAGAGCTGACGTCTTCGTCCTCGGCCAGCACGTGGTTCACGGTGTCGTAGAGTTTCACGACCTGGCCATCGATGTCGAGGGCGAAGGGGATGTACATGTCCTCCTGCAGGATCATCGCCCCGATGCAGCGTGCGATCGATGTCTTGCCGTTCCCAGGTGGCCCGTAGAGGAAGATCGAGGTCCCCGAATTGACCGCGGGCCCGATGCGATTGAAGGTTCGCTCGGACAGCACCAGGTCGGTGAGCGCCTGGCGCATGTCGGAGGCGTGGACGGTGGGGCGGGCGCGGCTTTGACGGCGGATGGACTCGTTGTAGAAGGCCAGGGGAACAGGGGCCGGCCCGGCATACTGGCTGCGCTCCAGCGCCTCCCGGGCGCGCGCGATCCCGGCACCGGTGATGGCGTATTGATAAGAGCCCTCGCCAAATCCGACCTGGGTCTTGACCTCGACGAACTTCTCGCGCTTGAGGGCTTCCAGAATCTGGTCCACCATGCCGGCGAACGGCAGCGCCATGGCCTCGGCCACTTTGAAACCGGTCAGGTAGCCGCGGAAGTAGAGAATCTTCAGCGCGAGGTCTTGCAGCCAGAGTTGGGACAGCCCGGTGTCCTCCACCCTGCTGATGGGCGGAGGTATGAACCGCAGGCTGGAGGTCGAGATGACATTGTCGGAGGCCGTGCGTGTCAACCCTCGCGGTAAGGCCATGGGTGTCCTCCCCGCCTCGATCGCCTGCCCCCATGCCCGGGAGCCGGCAGCTTTGGGTGGGCGGATTATATACACAGCCCGCAGATGGGGCAACTGCTCACTTGCGCCGCCGACGCCACATGGGTAGAATGCGCCACATGTCCCTCTCGGTCGTCGTGCCTGTCTACAACGAAAAGGCAACCGTCGCCAAACTCCTGGACCGCGTGCGCGCCGTCCGCCTCGCCGACGAGATCATCGTCGTTGACGACGGCTCGTCCGACGGCACTGGCGAGATCCTTCAGCAGATTGCCGCGGCACATCCGGACGTCCGGGTCTTCTTGCACAACGTCAACCGCGGCAAGGGAGCCGCCGTGCGCACCGGCATCCAGGCCGCAACCAAGGATCTCATTCTGATCCAGGATGCCGACCTCGAGTATGACCCACGCGACTACCCGACGCTGTTGGCACCGATCGAGGATGGCAAAGCCGACGTCGTCTTCGGGTCCCGCTTCCTCGGCGGCCCGCGCCGCACGACGATGTTCTGGCACATGGTGGCCAACAAGCTTCTGACGCTGCTGACCAACATCCTGTACGACAGCATCCTGACCGACATGGAAACCGGCTACAAGCTTTTCCGCCGAGAGATCATCCAATCGCTGCCGCTGCGCAGCAACCGCTTTGAGATCGAGCCCGAGATCACGGCCAAGCTGCTCAAGCGCCGCGTCCGCATCTTCGAAGTGCCGATCTCATTCAACCCGCGCGAGTACTCCGAGGGGAAGAAGATCAAGCTGCACGACGCCTTCACGGCCGTGTGGACGCTGCTCAAGTACCGCTTCGTCGATTGACGAGGCGGTCTGTGGTCAGTCCGGCGCGCCGCCTGGTCTCAGGTCGACAACATTCAGCTGCAGCGTCTCCACCCCCATGTAGACATTGCGCTCGAGATGGGCGAGCACGTCCAGCCGTCTGGGCACGCGCTGCCAGCATTGAGCCTGCCGGAACGCGATCGCATCCATCTGGCGGCGGCCCTGCGCCAGCGTGAGCTTCAGGTGAGCGCCATCGCGACCCACGTTCCTGGCATCCGTCACCGACACCTCTCGTACAAGGAGCAGCGGCCGAGGGTTGCCATGGCCACAAGGCTCAACCCGCTCCAGGAAACTCAGCAGTTCAAGACCGAGGTCGCTGAGGGTGACCTCGGCGTCGACGCTCAGCTTCGGCCGCAGGTCCATTCTACCTAGCCCCTCTGCCGCCACTTCCTTCAGTCGCGCGGCAAAGGCCTCCAGGTCCTCAGTGCGCAGAGTAAATCCGGCAGCCGCCGCGTGCCCCCCATGACGAAGGAGGAGGCCGGCACACACGTCCAACGCCTGCGTGATGTGGAACTCGGGGATGCTGCGCGCCGAGCCCTGGGTTGTGGCCTCGCCGCGCACCGCCAGCACAACCGGGCGGTAGCACTCCTCCATCAAGCGCGCGGCAGCCAGCCCCACAACGCCCGCATGGAAGCCCGCGTCCGCCGCGAAGACAAGCTCGGGGACCGGTTCGGCCGTCAAGCCCCGCTCCCGCGCGACGGCAACGATGCGCTTTGTCAGCTCCTGTCGCTCGCGATTGGCAGCCTGCAGCTCTTGTGCAAGCCTCCCGGCCTCCTCGTCGTCTTCCGTCACCAGCAGACGATAGGCCGCGTCCGCAGAGCGCAGCCGGCCGACCGCATTCAGCCGCGGCGCAAGCGCAAAGGCGATGGCAGCGGCGTCGATGTTTCCAGGGCGCAGCCCGGCCACCTGCAAAAGCGCCCTCAGCCCCGGCAGGACAGACACCGTCACATCTCCGGCCGCGTTGAGCCGATGCAATCCTGCCGCCACGAGGCTCCGATTCTCACCCGTCAGCGGCACCAGGTCGGCGACGGTGCCAAGCGCCACCAGCTCAAGTGGCGCGTCGGCCTCCGGCGTACCTGCCATCCGACACAGCCCCTGGCCGATCTTCAACGCCAGGCCAGCGCCGGAGAACTCCTTGAAGGGATACCTATCTCCAGGTTGCTTCGGGTTCACCACCGCCAGCGCGGTCGGGAGCGAGGCGCCGGGATGGTGGTGGTCGGTGATGATCAGATCGAGTCCCAGGGAGCGGGCTTCCTCGGCTTCCTGCAGCGAGCGAATGCCGCAGTCCACGGTGATAACGAGATCGGCGCCCTGGGCGCGCAGCTCGCGCAGGGCCTCCACCTGAAGGCCATACCCCTCGTCGAACCGGTTCGGGACATACACCTGGGCCCTGGCCCCCAGCCGCGTCAACATTCGGGCCAGGAGCGCCGAGGCAGTCAGACCGTCTGCATCGTAGTCGCCGTAGACAACGACCGTTTCTTCGGTCCGGCATGCATGGAGAAGCCGCTCCGCGGCAGGCTGCAGTCCGGCGAGGTCGAACGGGTCGTGGCCAGGCTCGGATTCGGGTGCAAGGAAACGGCGAGCGCTCTCTGCGTCCTGGAGCCCTCGTCGAAAGAGAATCGAACGCTGGATGGGATCGAAGTCCGCCAGCGCGACCTCGGCCTGGGGCGGCAGCGGTTCCGGCGGCAGCCACTGCCTGGCCAACTGTGTCACTGCATGTCCCCCCTCAGCGGGCGGGCCTGTCCGCCGGGCTACGCCCGCACCCAGTTCCCCACCAACCAGTAGCGGAAGTCGTTGCCCTGACTGCACTGAATGCCGCCCACCACCCCGTACACCAGCCCCCCCAATGGGATCAACGTGATGAGCGCCGCCAGCGGCATGCAGAGCACCCCGACGAGCACGACGCTCAGGGCTCCGCTGATCGCCCATGCCACAGCAGCCAGGAAGCCCCCGCCAAGCCAAGCGATGAGCTGGAAGACAAACGCCTGAAGCGACTGGAAGGCGACGTAGTGTGACCTGTCCTTGTACACGAGGTAGATCACCAGCGCCGCGACAGGGCCGAGCATTCCGCTGAACAGGTTGGCGAGGATGCTCAGATGAGCCAGCATGGCCCAGGTCCGCTCATCTTGCGGCGAAAGGGCGGCGGGTGAAATGGGCAGATGAGGCTCGGACATGGGGACGCTCCTCTCCAGGTTTCCAGCACACGCGCGTGGCAGTCACGTCTCTGATCTATCATACCTCAGGAAAAGTAGAAGCCCGCCGACAGCGGGCTCAAACGAAAGGGCAGCCAGACAGGGCTCAGGCCCAGCCTTGCTTCTTGACGAAATCGGTGATCACGGGGATGGTAACATACTCTCCCTGGTAGGCTTTGTAGCCCCAGTAGGCGCCGATCGCCCAAATGATGAACGAGGGCGCGCCGAAGCAAACGATGAGGACCACACTTAGAACAGTCCCCAGGACCATGTTGACCACGCCCCACGCGAGGGCCTGTGCATTGTGGGCCCGGATAAAGGGACGATTCTGCTTGTCCTCCATCAACAGGATGATGATCGGGACCAGCGGTGTGAAGACGTAGGCCAGCAGCGCCCACAGCTTGTCATCGCTGGTGATTTCGCCTGCGCCCTTCGGTTGCTCGCTCATAGTTCTCTCTCCTCTGTAGCCGTCTCAAGGTCGGTCCGGTGAGCCGAATTGTACTCGAACGCCCATCTGACGCAATCTGCCCTTTCTAACCCCGTGACAACCCTGTCGTCGCGCATTCCGGCCACAGACGAGCCGTGCTAGGATTCGGGTCATGCGCGTGGTGTTCATGGGGTCCCCTGAATTCGCCCTCCCCAGCCTCAGGGCACTGCTCCGGGCGTACCAGGTCGTGGGGGTCGTGACGCAGCCGGACAGGCCCGCCGGCCGCGGCCTGGCCCTCCGGCCTCCACCGGTCAAGCAAGCCGCCATCGACGCCGCGCTGCCAATTGTCCAGCCCCGCCGCCTGCGCGACCCAGAGGCGATGGCCATCCTGCAGGAGTGGGCCCCGGACCTGATCGTCGTCGCCGCCTTCGGCCAGATCCTGCGCCAGGAAGTGCTTAACCTGCCTGAGCACGGGTGCCTGAATATCCACGCCTCGCTCCTGCCTCGATGGCGCGGCGCCGCCCCGGTCCAGGCGGCGATCCTCCACGGCGATGCTGAGACAGGTGTGACGCTCATGAAGATGGACGCCGGCCTCGACACCGGCCCTATCGTCGCTCAGCGCGCTCTTCCCATCCGAGAGGACGAGACCGGCGGCTCCTTGTCCCGGCGCCTCTCCGAGGCCGGCGCTGAGCTGCTCCTCGTGGCCCTGCCCGACTATCTCGCCGGCCGCCTGCCGCCTCGGCCCCAACAGGAACAACTGGCGACGTACGCGCCTCTGCTGCGCAAGGCCGACGGCGCCCTCGACTTCCGCCGAAGCGCAGCGCAACTTGAGCGCCAGGTCCGCGCATTCGACCCTTGGCCCGGCTCCTTCTTCCTGTGGCAGGGCCGCCGCATCAACGTCCTGGGGGCTCGCGCCGAAAGGGGCGCAGCGCCCGAGCCGGGCACCGTCGTCGAACGCGACGATAGGCCAGCGATAGCGACAGCCGAGGGTTTCCTTGTGCTCCAAGTCATCCAGCCTGAGGGTCGCGGCCCCATGTCTGCCGCCGACTTCATGCGGGGCGCGCGCCGGTTCGTAGGCGCCAACCTTTTCGCAGCGGCTCAATCTTCACACCCCAACCCGGAGTGACATCCCATGGCCGACTTCATCCTCTCCCTCGATCAAGGCACCACCTCCTCCCGGGCCATCGTCTTCGACGCCCAGGGCCAGGTCGTCGCCACCGCCCAGCAGGAATTCCCTCAAATCTACCCGCAGCCCGGCTGGGTGGAGCACGACCCGGAAGCCGTCTGGAGCACGCAGCTCGAGACGGCGCGCGCCGCGCTGAGCAAGTCCGGTCTCCAGCCACGCGACTTGGCAGCCATCGGTGTCACCAATCAGCGCGAGACCACCGTCCTGTGGGACCGAAAGACCGGAAAACCGGTCCACAACGCCATCGTCTGGCAATGCCGGCGCACTGCCCCGCAGTGCGACCGCCTGCGGGCCGAAGGCTTCGACCAGGTCATCCGCGCCAAGACCGGCCTGGTGACGGATGCCTACTTCTCCGGGACGAAGGTCGCCTGGCTCCTGGAGAATGTGCCCGACGCCCGCGCGCGGGCCGAGCGCGGCGATCTGGCTTTCGGTACCATCGACACCTTCCTCCTCTGGCGCCTGTCGGGCGGTGAACTCCATATCACCGATCTCTCCAATGCCTCGCGAACGCTCCTCTTCAATATCCACACTCTGCAGTGGGACACGGAGATCCTCGGGCATCTGAACATTCCGGCGTCGATCCTGCCCCAGGTTCGTCCCTCCTCGGCGGTGTACGGCGCGACCGCGCCCGGTGTCCTCGGCGCGTCCGTGCCGCTGGCCGCTGACGCTGGCGATCAGCAAGCCGCCACATTCGGCCAGGCCTGCTTCGCCTCCGGCATGGCCAAAAACACCTACGGCACCGGCTGTTTCCTGTTGCTCAACACAGGCAAGCTGGCCGTCGATTCCGCCTCCGGCCTGCTCACCACGATCGGCTGGGGTCTCTCCGAGTCCGACCACGCCGTCTACTGCCTCGAGGGCAGCGTCTTCATCGCCGGCGCAGCGGTCCAATGGCTGCGCGACGGACTGGGGTTGATCCGCGAGAGCCGCGAGGTCGAGGACCTCGCCCAGTCCGTGAGTGACAACGGCGGGGTGTACCTCGTCCCAGCCTTCGTTGGGCTCGGGGCGCCCTACTGGGATTCCTACGCCCGTGGGACCATCCTAGGCCTGACGCGCGGCGCAACGGCCGGTCACCTCGCTCGCGCTACGCTCGAGGCCATCGCCTACCAGTCGAGAGATGTGCTTGAGGCCATGCGCCAAGACGCGTCCATTGAGCTGCAAGCGCTGCGCGTCGATGGCGGCGCCGCCCGCAACAACCTGCTCATGCAGTTCCAGGCCGACATCCTTGGCGTGCCGGTGCAGCGACCTTTGGTGAGCGAGACAACCGCGCTGGGGGCCGCCTATCTGGCCGGCCTCGCCGTAGGCGTGTGGAAATCCACCACAGATATTGCGCGCCTGTGGCGTCTCGAGGCAGAATACCTGCCCCGGATGGGCGACGACCAGCGGCAGGCGCTCTACGCAAGCTGGAAACGCGCCGTCGAGCGGGCCGGAGGCTGGGCAACCAGCTGACGTCTGCACCACGCTGGCCGCAAGGAGGGACCTCCATGGACTTTCAGATCGTACGCACGCTCCACCCTCCTGAAGAATACATTCGCCAAATCTCCGAGCTCAACCGCCGCCTCGGCTTCCCGACCACCCCCGCCGACACGCGCCGCCGCCTTGGCGCGCTTCCGCGCGAGGACAGGCTGTTGCTGGCGTTGGCGGGAGATGCTCTTATTGGCTATGCGCATATTCGCATCGTGCGCGACCTGTTCTCCGAGGAATCCGCCGAGGTCGTCGCCATCGCCGTCGACCCCGCCTTCCGCCGCCAGGGCGTCGGCCGCCGCCTGGTCACCGCCGCCGAAATCTGGGCGCGCGAGTCCGGCCGCTCCCGCCTCATCCTGCGCACCAACGTCGTCGTCACCGAAGCCCACGCCTTCTTCGTCGCCCTCGGCTACGAACAGCTCGAAACCTCCCTTGTCTTCGTCCGAGACCTCGAAAGCGAGCGCAAAGCCGAAGCCCCCACTCAGCCCTTTTGAGAGCACTCTTGGACACCCCACCTTTCTGTGGCACAATGACTCCGCCGTGACCGCCCTCGCGACACAACTCCTCGTAATCGGCGGCGGAGCCACCGGCCTCGGCGTCGCCTGGGACGCCTGCCTGCGCGGCCTCAAAGTCGTCGTCATCGAACAAGGGGATCTCGGCCAGGGTACCTCCGGCCGCTACCACGGGCTCCTCCATTCCGGCGGCCGCTATGTCATCTCCGACCCGCCCTCAGCCCAAGACTGCGCCCGCGAGAACGTCATCCTGCGGCGCATCGCCCCACACACCATCGAGGACACCGGCGGCCTCTTCATCGCCTCTCCTACCGATCCCCCCGACTTCCCCGACCGCTGGTTTGCGGCTTGCCAGCACACAGGCGTCCCAGCCGAGCCGCTCGAGCCGGCGGACGTCCTGCGGCGCGAACCCCTGCTCGATCCCAAGATGGCGCGGGCCTGCGCCGTCCATGATGCATCCATGGACTCGTTCGACCTGCTGCATTCCCTCAGCAACGCCATCCGCGCCGCTGGGGGTCAGGTCTGGCTCCGGCATCGCCTGCAGCGCTTTCTCGTAAACAAGGGCAGCGTCGAAGGCGCGGTCATCGTCTCCACGACGAACGGCAAGGAGTTGACCCTCGGCGTCGACATCGTCGTGAACGCAGCCGGCCCTTGGTCGCGCCAGGTCGCTGCGATGGCCGGACTCGACCTGCCCATCGCACTCAGCAAGGGCACCATGGTCGCCCTGGCCGAACGCGTGGTCCACACGGTCGTCAACCGCTTGAAACCTCCCTCAGACGGCGACATCATCGTCCCTGTCGGCACCGTCGCCGTCTTGGGCACCACGGACGTGCCGCTCGCCGACCCCACGGACCTCACCATCGAGCCGTGGGAGGTGGACCTGCTGCTGGCCGAAGGTGAGGTCCTGATCCCCGGGCTGTCCTCGCGCCGCCTGCTTCGCGCGTGGGCCGGTGTCCGCCCGCTCTACCGTCCCCCAGCTGCCGCGCCCGACCAGCCCCGCGCCCTGCCACGCGCTCATACCATCCTCGACCACGCGGAACGCGATGGCATCGAGGGACTGGTGAGCGTCGTCGGCGGCAAGCTGACAACTTTCCGCTTGATGGCACAGCAGGCCGTAGACGTGGTATGCCAGCGCCTCGGCATCGCAGCGCCCTGTCGAACGGCCGACACGCCCCTCGAACCGGAAGCCGGTGGGCACTACGTCCTCCCCGCCCGATGGCGCCGAGCGGATGCCCCATCAGCCCAGCCCACACCTCCCGAGGTCTACTGCGAATGCGAGATGGTCACCCGGCGGGACCTGGAGACGGCGTTGCAGTCTGCAGACGTCACCGAGCTGGACGACATCCGCCGCGACCTGCGTCTGGGCATGGGTCCGTGTCAGGCCGGCTTCTGCGGTTACCGCGCTGCCGCCCTCGCTTCCTCCTTCGGCAAGATCGGCTCGCCCACGAGGTGGCTGGCGGACTTCGCCCGCGAGCGCTGGCGGGGGGTGCGTCCGGTCGCGTGGGGCCAGTCCCTGCGACAGCTCGAACTGGATCGTCGGCTCTACCTCGAACTCCTCGGGCTTCGGCCCGAAGCTGAGGGACCGTGGACGACCTCGTGATTGTCGGCTCCGGCCTGACAGGATTGTTTGCGGCCTCGCTCGCTGCTCGGCGCGGCGCGCGTGTGGCCGTCATCTGCGATGGGCGCGGGGGCCTTGAGACCTCTCACGGCTGCATCGACCTCCTCGGCGGTACTCCCTTGCGGCAGGGACTGCGGCGCCTGCCCCGTTCCCATCCCTACACTCTCGTCGGACGCGAGACGATTGAGACCGCCCTCAAGACCCTGAAAGAGATCGCTCAGGCGAACGAGCTGGAGTACCTGGGAGGCCCGGACGCCGTCCTGCGGCTCCCCACGGCCCTGGGCGCCCTTCATCCCACTGCCCTGGCCCCCCGCTCCATGGCGGCTGGCGACGCCTCAAGCAGCGAATCCTACACCATCGCCGGCTTCCAGGCTTTCCGCGACTTCCACGCGCACGCGGTCAGCAGCCAACTGCAGGCCTCGGGACTGACCGTCGGGCCTGCCCTCGAACTTGCCCTCCTCGACGCACCCCAGCATCGCGACGCATACGCCACCGACCTGGCACGCCTGTTCGACGACCCCCGCCGCCGCGCCGACCTGGCCCGTGCCTGGAAACCGCGCATGAAGGGCGTCATCCGTCTGGGTCTGCCTGCCGTCCTCGGCTTTGATCACCCCCAGCAAGCGCTTCTCGACCTGGAGGAGCGTCTGGGAGTGCGCTTGTTTGAGATTCCAACCTTGCCGCCGTCTGTGCCCGGCCTGCGGCTTGAGCGGCTGCTGCGAAGGACGGCACTGGCGGCAGGTTGCAGCCTCATCGAAGGCTCCCGGGCGGTAGGGCGCGTGGATGGTCGCGCCGGCGGCCGACGCGTGAGCGGTGTGGTCGCTTTCTCAGCGGGTGGTCCGCGCCTGTGTGCAGCCAGGGCGGTCCTCCTGGCGACCGGCGGCTTCCTTCACGGCGGCCTGGTGGCGCGCCAGAACGGCCTCATCCAGGAGTCGGTCTTCGACCTCCCCGTGGCCGCCGACAGCAAGCGGGCTTCCTGGGTGGCAGAGTCGCCGTTCGACCCGCAGCCCTATGCGCAGTTCGGCCTGCGGGTGGACCCACAGATGCGGCCTCTGGATGTCCACGGCGAGCCGGTGTACGAGAACTTGTTCGCGGCTGGCGGCCTGCTTGCCGGTGTGGATCGCAGCCGCGAGGGCTCCCGTCAGGGGATCGACTTGGCGACGGCGCATCGCGCAGTGGAGATGGCGCTGGCATGAATCCCCCCGCCCTCACCGCTGACCTATGCCTCAAGTGCAACATCTGCACGGCGGCCTGTCCGGTGGCGGCGGTGACCGATCTCTTCCCGGGGCCCAAGGCCGTTGGGCCCCAGGCCGAGCGCTTCCGACATCCGCGGCTCCCCCTGCCCGATCACAGCGTGACCTGGTGCTCGGGCTGCGGGACATGCTCGCGCGTCTGTCCGCATGGTGTCGCCGTCGCGGAAATCAACATCCAGGCGAAGGCCCGCCTGGTCGATGAAGGCCGTGCGCCGCTGCGGGACCGGATCATTTCCCGAACCGACCTGCTGGGCACGCTCGCCACGCCGGTTGCTCCACTGGCCAACCTCGCCCTGCGCCTCGCTCCCGTGCGGTGGGCGATGGAGGCCACGCTCGGCATCAGCCGACATGCCCCGATGCCAGCCTTCGTCGGACGGACGTTCCGTAGCCGCGTCCGGGAGCGGTGTGTGGACCGGCCCCCACCCCCCGAGGCGCGCGCTGGCCAAGCGGTCGCCTTGTTCCACGGCTGCGGAACGAACTACTACGAGCCCGAGCTGGGCGAGCTGGCAATAGCCATCCTGGAGCTGCTCGGTTGTCAGGTCATCGTCCCGCCCCAGGTGTGCTGTGGGCTTCCGCTCCAGTCCAACGGCCTGTTCGAGGCGGCGCGGGGCCACGCGCGCAGCAACATCGTTTCGCTGCTCCCCTTCGCCAGAGAGGGAATCCCGATCGTCGGCACTTCGACCTCCTGCACGCTCTCGCTCAAACACGACTCCCGTGCCATCCTCGGCCTGGGCGGCGACGATGTCGAGACCGTCGCCGAAAACACGTTCGATTTCTTCGAGTTCCTCACGACTTGCCTGCGCGAACCCTTCGGCCGCCTGGCCCTCGCCCCGGTCCAGGCGCGTGCCCTGTATCACGCCCCGTGCCAGTTGAAGGCCCATGGCATAGGCGCTCCTGCACTTCATGTGCTGCGTCGGATTCCCCAGCTCGATCTCGCGTTCTCAGAGTCGGAGTGCTGCGGCGTGGCCGGCACCTACGGGATGAAGCGAGAGAAGTACGAGGTGGCGCGAAGGGTTGGCGAGGGGCTCTTCCGCCAGGCTGAGAAGGCCCAAGCCGAGTTCGTCATCAGCGACTCCGAGACCTGTCGTTGGTGGATCACGGGCCACACCGGGCTGCCGGTCTACCATCCTGCACAGGTGCTCGGCCGCGCCCTTGGACTGGCCTAGGCCACAGATCGCCGTGCAACCAGGATACTCCATCTGAGGCTGGCAGGATGGGAAGAGCGGCCAGGTATCTTCTGTTCGGCGGCCCGATCCTCACCCTCGATCCTTCCAATCCATCGGCAGAGGCCCTGGCGATTGGGCACGGCGAGGTCCTTGCCGTTGGAGGGCGGCAGGAGGTTGAGCAGTGGTCGGGGCCGGCCACGGAGGCCATCGATCTCCGAGGCAGCACTGTTCTCCCGGGCCTGATCGACGCCCACCTGCATCTCAGCCAGCTCGCCGCCTCGCTCGATTGGGTAGACTGCGCCACGCCCACAAAGGTCGAATGCCTCGAGCGGGTGCGCGAGCGGGCCGCCTCGACGCCATCCGGCGAATGGATTCTCGGCCATGGCTGGAACCAGAACGACTGGGAGGGCTTCGGAACAGCCGCTGAGTTGGATGCCGCAGCCCCCAATCATCCGGTCTACCTGAGCGCCAGGTCCCTCCACGCTGCATGGGCCAACTCGCGAGCGCTCACGTGCGCGCGGATCCGTGCGGAGACCCCCGACCCGGCAGGTGGGCGGATCGGCCGCTACGCAGATGGTACGCCGAATGGCATCCTGTTTGAATCTGCCATGCGCCTGGTCACAGCGGTCGTACCACCCTCCGACATCGAGTGCCTAAGCACGCAGCTGCTGCGCGCTCAGGACGATCTGCTGCGGCTCGGTCTCACAGCCGTTCACGACTTCGATGGTCCCGACCTTCTGCGCGCAGTGCAGCTTCTGCGAGAACGGGGCCAGCTCCGGCTGCGCGTCGTCAAGCACATCCCGGTCGACTACCTGCCAGCCTGCCTGGAGCTCGGCCTGCGCACCGGTTTCGGCGATCCGTGGCTGCGCATCGGCAACGTCAAGGCCTTCGCCGACGGCGCCTTAGGGCCCCGCACGGCAGCGATGCTCGACCCCTACAACGGAGAGCCCGACAATCTAGGCCTGCTGTTGATCGAGCGCGAGGCCCTCGTCGAGCTCGGCCAGCGCGCCGTGGCCGCCGGGCTCGCCCTTGCCATCCACGCCATCGGGGACCGGGCCAACCGGGTAGTGCTCGATGCACTCGAGGACCTTCGGAGGTGGGAGCGTGATCACGGCCTCGAGCAGCCACGCCACAGAATCGAGCACCTGCAACTCCTCCACCCGGACGACATCGCCCGCGTCGGGCAGCTGCAGGTCGTCGCTTCGATGCAGCCGATCCATGCCATCTCAGATCGAATTGTGGCCGAGCGCTACTGGCGCAGCCGCGTCCGGACTGCATACGCGTGGCGCAGCCTCAGCCAGACGGGCGCAATTCTCGCCTTCGGCTCCGACGCCCCGGTGGAGAGCCCCAACCCATTCTGGGGCCTCCACGCCGCCGTCACCCGCCAGACCCGAGATGAGCCGACTTCCGCTGAGGCCTGGGTTCCCGAACAGACCCTTGACGTAATGCAGGCTCTTATTGGCTATACGCAAGGACCGGCCTGGGCAGCAGGCTCTCAGGCGCACCAGGGTCGCCTGTCCCCTGGGTCCTGGGCCGACCTCATCGTCCTGCCCGACAACCCTTTCCTCCTCCACCCTGCCGAACTACCACTCCTGCTACCGCAGGCAACGATGGTCGGGGGCGAGTGGGCCTTCCGGTCCTTCTGAACGACGGCACGAGCTCCTGGGACTAGTTGCCTGCCGCTGCCAGGCGGCGGGCATCGCCCTCGCGCACCGTCACGCCAATTGTGTCCAGGTGTTCCATCAGCGCCAGCGCATACTTGCGCGACGTCCCGAACCGATCGCGCGCTTCCGCCACTGTGATCGAGCCCCGCTCCCGGATCATCTGCTCTACCTGCTCCACCGTGCGCTCATAGACCCGGCTCTCGAGCAGGACATCTTCCGAGAGGCGAATCAGCCGACCGCTTTCGATGAGATGGTTGAGGAGTTCCTCACCCAGGGCGGCAATGCATTCCTTGACCGACGGCGTCGCGTAGGGCGCCTGGCGAAATCGCTCGAGCAGGGCCTCGGCGTCGGCCTGCTGTCGCGCTGTCAGGATCACCGCACGTCCTGACAACCGGATACGTGGCCCGTCTTCGCTGATCACCCCTTCGACCGCCGCTTCAGCCAACACGGCAGCGAAGGCCTTCGCCTCCAGCCCCAACCGGGCCCTCAGTTCCTGTCGAGGCATGCCCGCCCGCAAAGGATACGCGTCGTGATACGCCCCCAGTATCGCCTTGATACGCGCTAGCAGCGATTCCCACGATGCCCGTTCCATGACGAGCGCTGCTGACTCCGGCGTCGGAATCTCCTGGTTGAGGACAATGAGCCGGCGCTCTTCGCTCAGCCTCGCGATCGCCTGCCGTGCGTCCTCTGGATCGAGCGCTGCCCGCCGCACGGCATCGGCCATCGCTACCGGCCCAGGCCCTGCCAGCGCCTCGGCAAGCCGATCGGCCGGCGTGCCGCGCAGCCCTCGTTCCAGGCGTTCAAGGACGGCTGCATCCCGCCGACGGTGCAGCCGCGGCGGATGGGGGTCCACCACCTGCCCACCGCCCAGGGTCTCTCCCGGCGACGGCCGCCGCAGGATGAAGTGGTCCCCGCGATCTGCCACGACTGGCTCCCTCAGGACGAGCTGAAGCCACGCTGTCTCACCCGGCACGATCTCCTCCACCCCTAGCACGCGCACTCTTCCCAAGCGCTGCGCAGACCCGATGAACACCTTGACCTGCTGATCGTGGCCCAGCGGAGACGTCAAATCGGGCAGCAATCGAAAGCGGACGTCGAGCAGGCGGGTTGGGCGATAGGTGCCCGGCTTCACGACGACGTCGCCGCGACGGAGTCCCCGCACCTCGACGCCGCCTAGGTTCGCCGCAGTCCGGCTCCCCGGGACGGCACGCTCGACCTTGTGCTTGTGAGTCTGCAACCCACGGATGCGAGCATGGTGCCCTGCTGGAAGGATCTCCACCTCCTCGCCAACATCCAGGGAGCCACCGGTCAGGGTTCCCGTGACGACGGTGCCAAATCCTGCAATGGTAAACGCCCGGTCGATCGGCAGCCGTGGCTGTCCGCGGTCGGGCCGGAGGGGAATCATCTCGACGGCGGACGCCAGCTCTCTCTTCAACTCGTTCAGGCCTTGGCCGGTCACGCCCGAGACCCCGATGATCGGCGCATTGGCCAGCCGCGTGGCCTTGAGCAGTTCCCGCACCTCCTCACTGACCAGCTGCAGCCACGAGGGATCTTCCACCAAGTCACACTTCGTCAGGGCCACAACGCCGCGAGGCACTTCCAGCAGGTCGAGGATGG
The DNA here is from genome assembly GCA_964575425.1 of uncultured Anaerolineaceae bacterium. Lineage (GTDB taxonomy): Bacteria > Chloroflexota > Anaerolineae > Anaerolineales > E44-bin32 > DATEAV01. The sequence continues at coordinate 120,247 of CAZNRD010000001.1, forward strand.
CGAGGTGCTCGCGCGTCTGGGGCATGACTCCTTCGTCGGCCGCCACCACCAGGAGGGCGGCGTCGATGCCCGTGACCCCGGCCAACATGTTCTCGATGAAATCGCGATGGCCAGGAACGTCGACGAAACCAACCTCCTCTCCCCCTGGAAGCTGCATCCAGGCGAAGCCCAGGTCGATGGTCATCTGGCGTTCCTGCTCTTCGCGCAGGCGATCGGGGTTGATCCCGGTCAGGACGTGGACCAGCGTGGACTTACCGTGATCGACGTGACCCGCAGTTCCGATGACGCGCATGATCGGGTCAGAACGCCTTCGGGCTCAAGGTCAGCGGATGGCCTCCGTCCGTTCCTCGGCCTCCGCCGCCCATTCTCTCAGGAGCGTCAGCAGCGCCGATAGGTGCTGCTGCGTGCTCCCTCTCAGATCGGCCAGCGACCGGAGGGCTGTCTCCATCCCCGTGTTCAGGCTCTCGACTTCCGCCGCCAGCCGGGTGTGGAGACGGGAGTGTTCGCGCCATTGCTCATCACGGGTGAGCTTGTCGGTGTTCCAGCGTTTCTGTTCATCGGCGAGGAAGGCCACCCACTCCTGTTTGAACCGGTCTTCGGCCAGGCGCTGCATCTCGCCGATCTCGCTGATCCTTCTCTCAAGCCGCTCAAGTAGTGCATCGAGCTTCTCACGCTGCTGACGCAGGCCGCGGTAGGTCTCGTCGTAGGCGACCATGCGCTCTTCCAGGTCGAGCGCCATCTTCTCGAAGCTCTCGAATCGCCGGTTCCATTCCTTCGCCCCACGCTCAAACTCGACCTGTCGCAGATTCTGCTGTTCCATCCACAGCGTGAGGGCTTCTCGCCGTTCGGCTTCGCCCCCACCAAGCTCCGCAGCGCGCACCTCGAGGCGGCGGACCCGGTCCTCGACGGTGTCGATCGCGCCTCGCGTGGCTTCAAGGCGAGACCGCAGTTCGCTCAGGTCTCCCTGCAGCTCAGCCACGCGCTTCCCGTCCTGCTTGCGCCCCTCTTCGAACGAAGTCATCCACCGCGTCTTGTCTTCATCGCGCGAGCGCAGGTCTTCGACGCCCCTGGAGATGCTGTCCAGCGTCCGAGTCACGCGGGCTTCCTCTTCGCGCCGCGCTTCCAGGGCCTGCCGCAGTTCGGAAAGCCGATGGACCTCACTCTTCACTTCGGCCAACGACTTTGCCAGGTCCGCTTGATCGCGCTTGCGGGCCTGCTCCAGCAGCTTCTCCTTCGCCGAGCGGGCCTCCTCCGCCTCCCCGAGCAGGCGGGCCACTTCCATACGGTGCTTGCTCAGGGCCTCATCGAACTGGGGGATGCGCGCGGCGAGAGCCGAGAGGCGGGCGCTCTCGCCGGCCAGGTCTTGAACCTGCCTGGCACCCTTGGCCACGTTGTCTTCGAGCGCCGCAAGCCGCTGCTCCAGGCGTTGGAGGCGCTCCGCATCCTTGCGGCGCTGTTCGTCCAGCCAGTCGAGCCGCTTGTCCACCTGCTCGGGTTTCATCCCGGGTCCTCCCTGGACGGCCGGGCAATTATAGCATGCGGGTCGCGGCGAAGCCGCCGCCGGCTTCGCTCAAGGCACGAGGTTGGAGAGTCCGTGTGCAGCGAGGAAGACGGAAGAAAGCAACTGCGGGAAAGCCCCGAGGACGAAACAGGCCGCGATGCCGCCAATGAGGATGAACGATCGGGCAACCGGCACAGCCTCCGCCTGTCCCGGGGTTTCGGCATAGAGGAGGAGCCGCAGCCAGCGAACAGCAACGGCGGCGACTGCCAGGACGCCAAAAAGAACCGACCCTCTCACCCACGCATCGCCCTGTGCCAGGATTGGCAGCAGGGCCCAGCGCGGCGGGAAACCGGCCGTCAGTGGGAACCCGCCAATGGTCAGCACACCCACCAGGGCCGCGGCCGCCGCCAGGGGCGCACGTGCCGCTGTCCCCCTCAGCGCGATCGCGTCGGCCCCCCCGCCCACACCGATCAGCCCCACCAGGCCCAGGGCGCATACCGTGAACCCAACCACGTGCGCACTGACCAACCCCAGGGCGGCCTGGTATCCGTGCGCGGTCTGTGTGCCGATCGCGACGAGCGTCACCCCATAGCCCGTGAGCACCGTGTACGCCAGCATCCGCGGGAACGACCTTTGCGAAAGCGCCGCCAAAGAGCCGTAGAGGGTCATTACAGCGCCGACACCGCTCATCGCGGAGAACAAGGCCGGGTCGGAACGAATCCACTCGTAGCTATCGAGAAACTTCAACACGAAGAAGACACCCGCACTCTGCATCAGGGTCGCCACGAACGCGAGGCTGTAAGGGTGCGCCCGGTCCGCAGCCGCCGGAAGCCAGTGATGAAATGGCGGCACAGCCATCACCACGCCCAGTCCAATGGAAAGCAGAAGGGCAGTTCGCAGCGCGAGGTCCGGGGCGCCGCGCGCCACGCCGACGTTATCGAGCATCCAGCCGGCCAGCAGGATCGCGAGCATGGCCAGGGTGTACAGGGTAACCATTCGCAGAGCACCACGGGTTGAAGGATGTCCCGGCGAGACCAGGATCAGCACGCCCCCCATCGCCGCCAACTCGAGGAATACTGCCGCGAAGAGGAAAGGGCGGACCATCAGGGACGCCGCCACGACGCCGACCGACAGCACGCCCACCGAGAAGAGATACCGCTCCGGCCGCGCCGCCCATGCCCCCCCGAACACAAACGCCGAGGCCATGTACAGGAAAACCACCGCGGCACGGTTGCTCTGGTCCAGCACGAAGGCTCGGCCCAGGACCTGCCAACTGCTGGCGAACTTGACCGAGGCGCCCAGCATGCGCAGCGGCTCGTCCAGCCTGGCAGCCAGCGTCAGACCACCGAGGACGAGACAGCCTGTCCCCACCAGCACCGCCGATGCTGTCGGGCGGCGCCTCAACAGCACCGCCCCGACCCCCAGCAGCGCGGTGGCGGCAAGGAGCAGCAGCGGCGCGCTCACAACCGCCCTTCCCCTGGCATTTCGACAACCGCCAGCAGGAGGTAGCTGACGACCACGGCCGTTCCCAGGTGAATGGCTGCCAGCATCGCAGTCACTGCCAGCGACGGCTCGAGCAGTGCATATGGAATCTCAAATCCGGAGAGCAGCGTGAGCATGCCGACGCCCACGCGCAAGGGTTCCTCGGTCGTCCCAAGGTGAAGAAGACCCAGGGTCACCAGGAATGCGCTGCCAAGACGACTGGCCTGCTCCAGCCCGGGCGTCAGGGACCAGGGATGGTACCCAAGCCCGACCCCGATCGCCATGACCAGAAGCACGCCCGCAATGCGGAAACCGCGCCCCGTGGGCAGCCGCGGGCCCACAGCCTCCTGCCGCGCTCCAGGGCGCGCAAACACAGTCATCGCCAGAACCGTTGTTGTCAGCAATCCGGCTGCCAACTTGGCACCGGCCATGCTCACGGGAAGCGACTGTGCCACCAGCACCGCCACAAGAGCGTATTGGGCAGCAAGCACGCCGACGAGCAGCCGTCGGCCATCCAGCAGGACGAGCAGGCCTGCTGTCAGGCCACAGCCCACGCCCGCTAGCCAAGCCCATTCACTCGTCCACACGGCCGCGACACCTCACTGGAGAGAGAGCACCACCAAGAGAACGACGACATAGGTCCACAACATCGCACCCTCGCCCTCCAGCGCCCCTGTGAGGCCCTCGAACCATCGGGTGAGGCGGCGATATCCGGTCCGTAGAAGCCGGTAGACCGGAGTCGGATCCGCGAGCGTGAGAATCCGCTGCAGGCGAGCCAGATGGCGCCCGGGCACGCGCACGCCGAGCCACATCCCAAGCGCTGACAGTCCGATGGCCATCACAGAGACACCCAGGCCCGCACCGGTGAAGCTGTGACGCGTCCATAGTCCCAGCCCCAGGCCGGCGAGCGTGGGCAGCAGCAGGCCAGCCCCGTACATCAACTGCACGAGGCTTTCACTGGTCGGCCAGGGCGAGGATGCGGCCGTCACCGCGCGCCCAGCACTGGCAATCATCAGGGCCATCCCCAAGACGCCCGCGATAGCCACCCACCATGTCGCAGCGTCTGTGAATCCCGACCCGAACACTGCCGCCAGCCTGCCGCCGATCGATCCCGGCATACCCGCCAGCAGCAGTCCCCCGGCGGCAAGCCAGAGGCGGTGCATTGGCGTGTGGATCTCAGCCATCGACACGACACCACCCGAGAGCAACAACAGAGCGCCGGTGACCCCCAATACGTCCTCTGCCGACTGCACCTGCAACGTTGCTGCCAACGCCCCCACCCCCGTCAGCCCCAGGACCAGAAACCATCGCCCCACAATCGGATCTCGCGCCAGCGCCCAACGGACCGCGCCCAACGCCAAGCCTGCCACCCCTGCCGCCCGAAACCAGGGCACCAGCTCAAGCGGCACCGCTGACCCCAGCGCCCGGCCAAGCACGCACAGCGCCGCGGCCGGCGGCAACAGCTGCAGCAGCGTGCCGAGCCCGTGTCGAACACGCGGGGAGGGAAGGGCAAAGTGCGGAGGCATCAGCCCCAGGTGCAGCAAAGTCGCCAGACTCACAAGCCCCACGGCAGCTGGCGATGCCAGACCGCCGGCCAGTGTCGCCTGCCCGCCACCGGACCAGTCTTCCGCCGCTGCTGCCACGACCAGGACGATTGCAGTGCTGTCCAGCGCAGTGCGTGTCACCAGCGCTTGCCTCGATTCCGCCCCCGACGCTGTCCTGATCAGGAAGGCCAGCGTGGCTGCGTCCATCAGGGCCCACGTGGTGGCAACCGTCAGCAGGTTGCCGGAGGACATCGCCGTCAGCCCTAGAGCTGTGTAGACGATCATCATGACCCGGCTGTGGGGATCGGCCTCTCCAGGTCGGGCCGCTCCGGTCATCGTCACCGCCAGCAACAGCGTGACGGTGCTGTATCCCATTGTCCACCCGATAGAGTCGAGCACAAGCTCGAGGCGGGAATTGAACAGATCGACAGGTCGCCACACCGACAGGCTTGCCGCGGTCGGCACCGCGCTGCCGAGGGCAAGCATCGCCGCCCACGCGACTGCGGCTGTCCCGACAGCGATGCCCCACAGCGCCCGCTCATGGCTGCGGCGGGCGAGCCAGGTGATCAGAGCACCGATCAGAAGCAGGACGATGGGAATCGTTGGCACGGGATGAGATCTGCCAGACGCCGGGCCGGCAAGCGCTGCGCCTTAGGATACCACAGTGGCCATCGCAAGTCGCAGCGCCATGTCCCTGCGGCAACCGACTGGCAGCCTCCCTCACAGCCTACTGGCCGGCGAATGGCCTTGGCACGCTGGTCTCGGCTGTAAGCAGGCTGGCGGAATGCACACCTGGACAAGATCCACGAGGACCACCAAACTCCCCGTGGAACTGTGGCAGACGCGTGTGACCTTGGCGGAGCGCGAAGCCACCGCCAGGGAAGTGGCTCTGCAGCATTAGGAGCGCCACTGCCCTGGCGGCGAGCGGAATCAATCTCTTCCGGCTACGCCTTCGGCGCCGCTCGTGGCCGTCGGCGCAATAGACCGATTGTTATCAGCCCCAGCCCCATCACCACCAGCGCGCCGGCTGCCAAGACGACCCACAGCGGGATCGGTATCTCGGCCGCCGCCTGAACGCTGAACACGGCGTCGGAGACATCTTGGCCGGTGTTCACGCCATCCGTGACGCGCACCTTGATGCGGTACGCGTCGCCAACCGGGAGACCGTCCGTGTCTACCCGGTAGCTGGTGCCAGCGATGTCAATCGCCAGAGGCATCCAGAGCTGGCCATCGTCATTGCTGATCCACAGCGCGTACGAGAGCGCGTCGCCGTCCGGATCCTCGCCCGACCAGCGGACCTCTTGGCGAGATCCACGCGTCCACCGCTCGCCCCCATTGGGCGCCAGCAGCTGTACACGCGGCCCATGGGCCGACACCGTCCGGCTGGCTAGCACGCCCCCAGCCGCTTCGCGCAGTTCGATGGCGGCGATGCCGTCCACCCAGGCCACGCGGAACGAGAAGTAGTACGTGTCAACCGGCACCGCGCCCTCCGGCTCGGGCATGTAGCGCGTGAAGACCGGTGTGAAACCGTGGCTCGCCAGAACCTGCCCCGCCGCATCCAGGAAGACGACCGCGTGTGTGCCTGGCGCGCCCGGCTGCAGATCGACGATCGCCTGTTCGACACGCAGGAATGGCGAAAAGGCCGCCGTCCCCTGCGCCGTCATGCTTCCGCGAACGACCACCGCCGCCGGATCGGCGGCATCGCGCAGACGGTTGATCAACTGCCGGTAGGCGGCGCTGGACTCCACTCCCTCATGCGTTTCGCAGCGCTCCAGCCTGGCCCAAATGGTGGCAGGGTCGGCGACACACCACATGTAGTACATGGCCGATTCGTCGTATGGCTGCCATTGATTGACCCAGAAACCCTCGCTCGCCGCACAGCTCTCGCACGTCAGGTCCCCATGGTCCTTGCAGCCAGGGCTGCCGTCCGCGTAGGTGCACAAGTAGCAGTCCCGTGCACCGATGTCCTGGTGCCCCAGTTCGTGCACCACATTGCCATCGGGTGCCCCGTTCTCCTCAACGTAGAAGGCGATCCCGTCCCAGTCGCAGCCGCAGCAACCGAAGGGCTGCACCATGGCGACGGCATGGGCATCGCTGGTGGCTTCATCCGCCTGAATCATCGCGCTCATCAGGTTCAGAAAGCACGGATTGCAGCCCTTCTCTTTCTCCAGGGCCGCATCCCAGCAATCCCGGGTGTTTCTTTCGTAGTCAGCCTGGTAGTCGGCCCGGTAGTACATCGTATTGAACACTCTCCAGGTGACCTTAGTGTCCGCCACCGGGTAGGTCCCCAGCAGGTAGTCCATCTGCTGCGCGGCGTAGTCTGGCAGAAGGTCGAGGAACGCGTTCTCATCAGCGAGGGTGTTGATCCGGCCGGGTGTGACGCCGGGCCGGGCATGTTCCACAAATTGATCGTGGTCCCACACCTGGCCGATGAATACGATGCGGACACCCCTCGTGGTCTCCGTCCGGTAGGGGCCCGAACGAAACGCGTTGTTGCCCTCGTCGGTCTCACCGAAAACACGGCGCGGATCGACCTCCACGGAGAACGAGACGTCGCGGGCGGACGGCCGCGGCACCACGCGCACGACGCCGAGCTTGCCGAACGGGTTCTCGGTCGGGTGGAAGGCGCTCTCCGTGTTCCTGTCCTGGACGTAGGGCAGCATGACGACGTGCTCGCGCGCGTTGGCGGGGATAGTGGCCGGACCGGAGATATCCGGCATCGACCACCCCGGAAAGGAGGGAAAGCCCGGGACCGGCGGCGCGCCCGTGTCCCACTGGTCCGGCGGGAGCGTGAGGCGGAATTCCGCCTCAACCTCGCACGGATAGGTGGAGTTGACCCTCACCCGGAATGCCGTGCCCTTGCCCACGATCAGCGGCGCGCCGTAGACCACCTGCACCGGCTCTGCGCTTACGACCTCCAAATCTCCCGCGCGGACGACGAAGTTGACATGGCTGGCGCCCCGGTTGCCCGCCGCGTCCCAGGCGCGGACCTCGATCAGGTTCCCGCTGCAGTTCACCAGATCGGAAGCCGGGATGGCATTCAGAAAGAACCCATACTGCGTTTCGGCAAGGTGTGAAAAACCGAGCTCTGTGTACAGGGCGCCGTTCAGCCATAGCTCCACCCGCGCCAGTTCGCGGTCCTCGACGATTGTCCCGTCCAGGCGCACGAAGGTGTCCGTGATCAAGGCATGACCCGGCGGGTTCGTGATGGTGACCACCGGTGGCAGATCATCTGCCGGCACGGGCACAGGCACCATCGGTCCCCGGATGATGAGGTTGTCGATCACCTCACCTTCAGCGACCCCGCCCTCGCCCGGGGCCGTGTTGTAGTCGATCGTCACCTCGAAGATGCGTCCCGGGGCGCTGACGCTGAGGCAGGTTTCGATCGGGACCGGTATCAACGCGCCGTGTCTGTCCCGATCGGCAAGGAGTGTCTCCTCGTCCCTTGCCACCACAACGCGCCGCCCGCTGTCGTCCAGGCCGTACGCGGTCAACGTGGCAACGAAAGGCCTGTCGAGCCAGACCCATTCCGGAAGCCCGACGAACACGCCGACGAAGTCGACCAGGTTCTCGAAACTGATGCGGATGGGGATGTTGATGCTGCCGAACTCACGGCCCCGCGAGTCGTTCAGCAGGGCGCGCGACTCGGAGCGGGTCTCCACGGTAGGGTCAACGACCGTCAGGAAATCATCCCCGAGCAACCTGATTCCCTGAGGCAGTCGCACGCCGCGCAGGTCCGCGCCCACCGGGAAATCCTCGAAGTCGATGACGATCTCTCCCGCCCGGCCGGTCGGGTCGCAGGCCGTGGGCATCTCCCACTCCATGGGCACGAACGTCGGTGTTGCTGTGGGGGGCCGCCGCGTGGGAGTCGCCGTGGCCGCCGCGACGACGCGGAACGCCGCCGAGGCAGTCTGCTCAAATTCACCGCCGCCACACTCGGCGCACACGGTGATCGTGTGGTCCCCAGGCGAGGCGTCGGCCGGGATGGTGAAGCCGATGCTGAAGGCGCCGCCTATCGGGATCATGAAGTTCCGGCGGTCGACGCCATCCCAGCGAATCGTCCCCTGGTAGCCGCCGGGGGTGTAACCGGCGCCGGTCAGCGTGACGGCGCTCCCGGGCGGGCCGCTGGAGGGCGAGACGATCAGCGTGATGGTGGGCGGCTGTGCGGCGGTCGGCCGCTGCGGGCTGGCGGCGGCGGTGAGCAGGAACGCGATGGCGAGGAAGAGCCGCGCGATGCGGCCGATGCGGAGGGTCCGGGTGGTCATGCCCAGGCCTCCCTATGGGGTGAGCAAGGAATGACGGCAAGAAGCGGAGACTACCGTCGCGGCTCGCCTGGCTGCGCCTATGGTGCCTGCGGGCCACAACTCGGGGATGGGAGCACCGTTCTGTTGCGGGTCGTACTCCTTGCCGTGGCACCATAGGATGATTCTGGCGCAATCTGATTCCGACGCAAGCGCGAGCCCCCGCAGCCCCACTTCAGCCCGGTATCGAACATACGTGATCCGCCCGGCATGCCATACTGATGGGCGAAACCGATCGCAGCTGCGGCTGCGCCAAAGGCTGGTGGCCGTTTCGTGCGAGTCTGCACCGCGACTACGTTCGCCACGGAACAAGACCTCTGGTGATTCGCGCCGGAGTGGTGGAGGAGCCATGGCCCGACAGGCACGCGCCGCTCGGCCTTCCGGTACACCGGGTTATCGGATCTCGTTCGGTTCTCAAGCACGGCAGACCACCGGTCTATCTGGCGGAAGCTCCTGGCCGTTCCGATCAGGTGGGTCATCCCGACGGTCTTTCTGCTGATCGGACTTCCATCGTCCGTCGTCAACCTGTTGATCTTGCTGGTTCTGGCCCTTGCAAGCTGAGAGGCCCTCGAACTCGCTGCCCCTTCCCGGCTCCCTGCCGTGCTATAATGCCTGTGATGCAATCTGTGACTTCAGTGGCTGGATCGCTCGTATGTGCAAGGCGCCATGTCGTCCATGCTCATCGGGGCAGAGGGACGGGCGCGTAGACCCACCCGCAGGAGTTATCAGGCTCGGGGGAAGGACGGCGTGGGCGAAACGCCCCGCCGTCGTCATTTACTCCGCCCTCCAGGAGTGAGGCATGCCCACCATCCAGCCCGTCAAGGGCGCTCGCGACTTCTACCCTGAGGACCTCGCCTTCCGCCGCTGGCTGTACGAGGGGATCCGCGAAGTCTCCGAAGCATACGGCTACCAGGAGTTCGACGGCCCCTTCCTGGAGAAGCTCGACCTGTATGCGGCCAAGTCCGGCGAAGAGCTCGTGAAGGAGCAGTCTTTTGTCTTCCCGGACCGCGGGGGCGAGATGATTGCCCTGCGGCCGGAGCTGACACCATCCCTCGCCCGCATGGTCGCGGCCCGTAGCGCCAGCCTGCCGCGGCCTATTCGCTGGTGGTCCTTTGGGCCCTTCTGGCGCTACGAGCGGCCACAGCGCGGCCGTTCGCGCGAGTTCTTTCAGTGGAACATCGACCTGATCGGGCTTTCGAGTCCCCACGCCGACGCCGAACTTGCGAGCGTGGCGGCGTCCTTCTTCCGCCGCATCGGACTCTCACCGGAGCAGGTGCGCCTCCTGGTAAACAACCGCCGCCTAGCGGACGCGCGCCTCGACGCCATCGGTATTCCCGTCGACCGGCGCCCCGGCGTCTTCCGCATGATCGATCGGCGCGACCGGCTTTCGGCAAAGGAGTGGCAGCAGGAGGCTGCCAGACTGTCCCTGACGCCGTCACAGCTGCAGTCTGTCGAGCGCATGCTGGATGATCGCGAGGCATGGAAGGACTCCGATGAGCTTCAGACCTTCTTCGAAGCCTGCCAGGCGATGGGAACAGGGGACTACGTCGAGTTCGATCCCAGCGTGATTCGCGGGCTGGACTACTACACCGGCACGGTCTTCGAGGCGCGCGACAAGAAGGGGGAGCTGCGCTCCGTCCTCGGTGGCGGCCGCTACGACAACCTGGTCGCCGACGTTGGCGGGAAGCCCCTCCCGGGGGTCGGTTTTGCCATGGGCGATGTCGTCCTCGGCCTGCTGATCGAGAAGGTATCGGGACGGCCCAGCCTGCGCCCAAGCCCCGCGGAAGTCCTGGTTGCCAACTTTGAGCCGGCACTTCAGCAGGAAAGCCTGCGATTGTCTTCCGAGCTGCGGCAGGCCGGCCTCAAGGTGGAGTGGTATCCCTTGCCTGATCGGTTGCCCAAGCAGATCAAGTACGCTGAGAAGCAGGGCATTCCCCTATTGGCCATCCTCGGCCCCGATGAGCTGGCAGCCGATGAGGTCGGCATACGCGATCTGCGCCAGCGGTCTCAGGTTCGCCTTCCCCGCAGCCAAGCAGCAAAGCACATGAGAGGGCTTCTGGATGCCACCGGCCCGACCTGAGAACTCGGCGGAGGCTTGAGCCGCCCTGCGCCGCATGATACAATCCATCAGTGAGATGACTGTGGTGGCTGTAGCTCAATGGCAGAGCACTTGACTGTGGATCAAGGGGTTGCGGGTTCGACCCCCGTCAGCCACCCTCGGCCCCGGCCCTGCCGGGGCCTTTGCTTTCTTGAGGGTCCCTTCAGGCTGCCTCGTCGAGAGCCTCCCACGCCTGTCGCTGCGCCATCCAGAGCCTGCGGTAGACGCCAGCCTGCTGGAGCAGCTCGACATGTCTCCCCCTCTCAATGACCTGCCCGCGGTCCATCACAAGGATCTCATCCATCGCGTCCAGACCCAACAGGCGGTGGGTGATCCACAAGAGGGTCCTCCCTTCCGCCGCCGAGAGCAGCGCCTCGATGAGGCGCTGCTCTGAGAGACTATCCAGGTGCGCCGTCGGCTCGTCGAGCATGAGCAGTGGGGCATCGCGCAGCAGCGCGCGCGCAATTGCCAGCCGCTGGCGCTCTCCACCGCTCAATCGCATTCCGTGTTCGCCGATCCAGGTGTCATAGCCGTGTGGAAGCCTCGCAATGAACTCCTCGGCTCCTGCGCATCGTGCGGCCTCCGACAGATCCTTCTCCGACGCGCTCGGCCGAGCCAGCAGCAGATTCCCACGCACCGTGCCATCGAACAGGTAGACCTCCTGCGGGACCACTGCGAACTTGCTTCGTGCTTCTTCTGCAGCCAGCGCGCGAAGGTCGACTCCGTTGAGCCGGATCTCCCCCTTCTCATAGTCCCAGAATCGCAGCAGCAGTCGCACGAGCGTCGACTTCCCCGCCCCGCTCGGACCGACGATTGCCACACGGCCGCCCCGCCTCACCGAGAACGTGACGTCCTGAAGCACCGGCCCCCCCTCTGGCGAGTAGGAGAACGTCAGGTGCTCCACATCCAATGAGAGGCCGCCTGGTAGCTCAGGAAGAGGCTGCGGCAGCGCCGGGTCGACGACGATGCGGGGGATATCGACCACCGTTAACACCCGACCCGCCGCCGCGGCCGTCCCTTCGAGCGAGAGCGCGGCGGTCGGCACTGCCGAAACCGACTCGAAGGCAGCCAGGCCGCCCAGGGCGATGGCCGCCAGGTGGACCCCATCCATGCGATCCTGACTGACCAGCGCGACGCCTATCGCCAGCAGGCCCCCCATCGTCAAGTTCCCCAGAAGCGAGACTCCGGCAATCTGCAGTGCCTGCCAGAAGCTGAGCCGCCGCTGTGCAGCGGCGAAGTCGGCCTCGACCCGCGCCAGGCGCGCTCGCCACCGATGCTCCGCCCCGAAGGCAACCAGGTCTGCCAGCCCTTGCACCCACTCCGTCAGGTCTCCATGGAACCGCCCCCGCAGCGCCACGTGACGTGCTGCTGCCTCACCCGCACGCAGACGGGTCACCACAAATGGCAGCAAGCCCGCCAGTGCCAGGCCGATGAGGAGGACCATCGACAGCGAGCCTTCGAACAAGGCAAGGCCCAGCACCGCGCCGCTCCCCACGAGTATGGTGACGGCAGGCGGCGCCAGGGCCCGCGCAACCACATCCTGCAGCCCTTCCAGGTCAGAAGCCGCCAGTGCCAGCACGTCTCCGCCGCGCTGCTCCTGGAGCCCGGCGGGTGCCAGCGGCTCGATGGCCTCGTAGAACCACGTGCGGAGCCGGGCCACAAGCTCGAGGCTCGCTGCATGTGAGGCGGTCCGCTCAAGGTAGCGCAGCACCCCGCGCGCCAGACCGAAGAAACGTACGCTTACAATCGAAACACCCAGGTCTGCGATCGACGGCTTCAGCGCAGCGGCGGAGATCAGGTAGGCCGACGTGGCAAGCAGCCCGATGCCGCTCCCGACCGTCGCCGCGCCCAAGACCAGCGCTAAGAGCACACCGCCAACTCGAGGACCAGCCGCGCGCAGCAGACGGCAGAGGGCGCGCATCACGCCCCCTCGCCGTACGGCCGCAGCAGGCGCGCGTAAAGCCCGCCAGCCTGCCAGAGGTCGTGATGCGTGCCGATCTCAACCACGCGCCCGCCGGAAAGCACCACGACCTGGTCGGCGCGATGGACCGTGTTCAGCCGATGCGCGATGATGAGCGAGGTCCGACCCTGCATCAGGGCCTGTGTGGCCTCGCGCAGGCTGACCTCAAGCTCAGGGTCGACTTGCGATGTCGGCTCATCCAGGATCAGGAGCGGCGCATCCTTGAGGAACGCGCGTGCCAGTGCCAGGCGCTGCGCCTGACCCCCGCTCAACCGAGCGCCCGCCTCGCCGATCTCGGTGTCGTAGCCTTCCGCCAGCGAGACGACCCAATCGTGGAGATGCGCCTTCTTGGCGGCGTGAACCATCTGCTCGAACCGGACATCCGGGCGCGCCAACCGCAGGTTTTCGCCCACCGTGCCTCGGAAGAGGGAAGGCTTCTGCGGCACCCAGGACACCCCGGCTCGCCACACATCCGCAGGAATCTCTCGCAGCGGCTGACCATCCACGAGGATCTCGCCTGACTGTGCCTCCACGAAACGGAGCAGCAGCGCGACAACCGTAGACTTGCCTGCCCCCGTCGGGCCGACGAGCGCGACGCACGAACCGGCCGGCACCACAAAGGACACACCATTGAGCGCTGGACGGCCTCGCTCATAGGCATACCTCACGTCGCGCATCTCCAACTCCCGCCGCATGATCCGAGGCTCCAACCCGCGCACAACCGCGACTGGATGGACTTCGGGCTCGGCCTGCAGCACATCGAAGATGCGTTCCGCCGCCGACAGCCCGCTCGCTCGGGCGTGGAACCGGCTGCCGAGCGCCTTCAGCGGCAGGTAGAACTCCGGAGCGAGAATCAGGACGAGCAGCCCCTCGTAGAAGGCAAGGCGGCCATACAGGAGCCGCAGGCCCACCTGGACGGCGACCAGCGCCACGCTGATCGTGGCTGCCATCTCCACCGCCAGCGCCGAGAGGAACGCGACGCGCAGCAGGGACATCGTCGCCCGCCGATATTCCCCTCCCGCTCTGGCAACCACACCGGCCTGCTCCCGACCACGGCCGAGCATCTTCAGCGTCGCCAAACCCTGAACGACATCCAGGAAGTGCGCCCCGAGCCGGCTCAGCACCCCATACTGGTGTCGCGCCAGGGCGTCGGCCGCCTGCCCGATCAGAGCCGCAAACACCGGCAGGAGAGGAGCAGTGAGCAGAAGAATCAAGGCGGAGAGCGGATCCCGCGGAAGCACTGCGGCCAGAATGAGGGCCGGGACCACGGCGGCCGTAACCAGTTGAGGCAGATACTGGCGGAAGTAGCCGTCGAGTCGGTCCACACCTTCGACCGCTGCCATGGCCAGCTCGCCGCTCCGCTGACCTCGGGCGTAGGCCGGCCCAAGCCACAGCAAGTGGTCCAACAACGCGCGCCGCACCCTCGACTGCACACGTATCGACAGCTCACCTGCGACGACCTCGCCCGCAAGCCCGGCCGCTGCCCGCGCGGCTGCGGCCACCAGCAGGGCCACCCATGCCGTGCTCATGGCAGCGAGAGGTGTTCGCTCCAGGAAGGCGCGCTCGATGATTCGACTCAAGACGGTCGCTTGCGCGACCGTCAGCACCCCCAGGCTCCCCGCGCACGCCAGCGTCAGCGCAGCCAGATGCCCGTGGCCGCGCAGGAAGCCCAGGAAACGGCGGTCGATCATCGCGGCAGGAGGCCAGGCGACGAGCCTCAGTAGGTCAGGTCCTCCACTCTGGGCAGAATGCGCTTGCGAAAGACCCAGTACGACCAGGCCTGGTAGGCGAGCACGAAGGGCAGCAGGGCTAGGGCAACAATCGTCATCACGCGCAGAGTGTAGGCGCCGGAGGCTGCGTTGTAGATGGTCAGGCTATATGCTGGGTCGAGGCTCGACACGAGAACCCGCGGGTACAGGATGAGGAACAGGGTTGCGACGAAGAGGATGATCGCCAGGGAGGTCCCGGCGAAGGCCCAGCCGTGCCGCCGGGAATGAATGAGAAGGCCGCTTGCCACGACGGCGAGCGCCACAGCCACGGCAACAACCACCGCGCCTGGGGCGGGTCGGGAAAGGATGTCCGTGGCGAAGCAGGTTGCGATGAGGAAGCCGAGCACACTAATGGCGCTGAGCGGCCAGAGCCGCCGCGCCGCACCTCGGGCAGCATCGGCAAGCTCGCCAGTTGTCTTCAGCGCCAGGAAGAGGGAACCGTGGAAGGTGAAGGTAAGCAGGACCGTCAGTCCCCCGAGCAGTGCGTAGGGGCCAAGCAAGTCGCGCAGCCCGCCGATGAAGGTCATGTTGGAGTCGATGGGTACGCCGCGCACGATGTTGGCGAAGGCCACGCCGAGCAGGAAGGCGGCCGCCACGCTGCCGACGAAGGCAGCCCCATCCCACAGGGCGCGCCAGCGGGGGTGTTCGTCCTTGCTGCGAAACTCGAAGGCGGTGCCCCGCAGGATCAGGGACAGGAGCAGCAAGAAGAGAGGCAGGTAGAAACCGCTGAACAACGTGGCGTACCAATGAGGGAAGGCTGCGAAGGTCGCTCCCCCCGCTGTCACAAGCCAGACCTCGTTGCCGTCCCAATGCGGGCCAACCGTGTTCAACAACACCCGGCGTCGAGTGTCATCCTTGCCCAGGAAAGGGAGCAGGATTCCCACGCCGAAATCGAATCCCTCAAGAACGAAGAAGCCTGCGTAGAGGATGGCGATCAGGCCGAACCACAGGATATTGAGGTCCATCTCCTGCCTCCGCGTCAACCAGGTCTGACATGCTCAGCTGCCCGCAAGCAGCGAGGCCGAAGGCGGCGCTTCCGGCACTGCCTCCACGACGGTTGCTCCCTTCCGGGCGTACTGCGCCATGAGGTAGACCGCAGCGGCCATCAACACACCATACAGCAAAGCGAAGACGGCCAGCGTGGTGGCCACCATTGCGCCGGTTACCGAAGGCGACACGGCATCCTCGATGCGCATCACCCCATAGACGACCCAGGGGAAGCGGCCCGTCTCGGTGAGCAGCCATCCGGCTGTTGCCGCCAGGTATGGGAGGCCGATGGCATAGGGGAAGATCCCCAGCGAGCGTGGCGCGTGTTCCAGCTTCCCCGCTCCTGCAAGCGACAGGGCATAGGCCGCCAGCGCCACCATCGCCAGCCCTGCGCCAACCATCATGCGGAACCCCCAGTACGTGATCCAGACTGGCGGAACGTAGTCGCCCGGGCCGAAGCGAGCCTCGAATTCCGCATGCAGGTCGTTGATGCCCTGCACTGCGCCCGAAAGCCTGTTGTAGGCAAGTAGGCTGAGCAGCCGCGGAATCCGGAGGGCGAAGAGCTCACGCCTTCCCTGCCAATCGAAGATCGTGATCAGCGAGAACGAGGCCGGGTCCTCCGTTTTGAAAAGGCCTTCGGCCGCGGCCATCTTCATCGGCTGAGTCCCGACCATGTGCTGCGCCTGGGCATGCCCAGTGACGCCGATCAGCAGAACGGGCACAAGACCTACCAGCGCCGCGATTCGGAACGAAGGCAGGAAAATCTCCTGCTGCGAACGGCGCAGCAGGTGATACGCGCTGATTCCCAGGACGAAGAAGACCCCGGTGGCAAGGCTGCTCATCAACACATGCGGGAACTGAAGCCATACATTCGGATTCGAGAGCAGCGCCAGGAAATCCGTCATCACCGCCCTGCCACCCTCGATCGCGTAACCCACCGGCTGCTGCATGAACGAGTTTGCAATCAGAATCCAAAGGGCCGACAGACTTGAGGCGAGCGCCACCAGCCAGATCGATGCCAGATGGATCTTGCGCGGCAGCCTGTCCCAGCCAAAGATCCAGACCCCGAGGAAGGTCGACTCCAGGAAGAAAGCCAGCAACGCCTCAATGGCGAGCGGCGCGCCGAAGACATCCCCCACGAAGCGCGAGTACTCCGACCAGTTCATGCCGAACTGGAATTCCAGCACGATCCCTGTCACGACACCCATGGCGAAGTTGATGACGAACAACTTGCCCCAGAACTTCGTCACGGTGCGAAACACGGCCCGGCCGCTGGCGACGTAGAGGGTTTCCATGATGACCAGCAGCCAGGCCAGACCGATCGTCAGCGGCGCGAAAAAGAAATGGTAGACCGTGGTGATGGCGAACTGCCAACGAGCAAGCGCAAGCGCGTCCATACTCATTCCTCCAACCTGCACGCGATGTGCGGCTACCCTGCAATCGGCTCACGCGCAGCCCGGACAAGTCCCGGTTCCCGGGATAGCCTCTCACCTTCTGCCACCAATGCCGCCAAGGTGATCTCCTCCAGCGCCTCCATCAGGATCCGCTGCACGCCAGCAAGGGCACTGTGCGCGGGGCAAGTCTCGGCTCGAGGGCATTCCTGCGGCCGGATCAAACACATGTTGAGCGCGATCGGCCCTTCGACGGCTTCGATAATGCGGCGCACCGTGATGGTAGACGCCTGGTCGCCAAGCACCAGCCCCCCTTTCGGACCGGCTCGCGTCCGCACCAGGCCTGCTTGCACCAAGTCCGCTGTAAGCTTGTGCAGGAACGGGAGAGGTACGTTCATCCGACGGCCGATATCGTCTGCCGTGGTCCACATTCCGTCCGCCTGGCGGCCGAGCGCCAGGAGAACCCGGATAGCATAGTCGGCCTTGCGACTGATCTGGAACACCACCGAGCCCTGAGGGAAAACGTTGACCAGCTTGGTCAAGGTTATTCTAGCCATCCCAGGATTGCCCGACAAGTGACAGAAGTCACACTTGACCGATCCGCTCCAATCCCCCCTCAGTCCCACCCGGTTCAGCCCGACCCTGGACGCATCGACTATGATAAACTGACCTTCGATGGAAGCCACCGCGGTCGCCAGCCCCAACATCGCCTTCATCAAGTACTGGGGGAATCGGGATGAGAGACTACGCCTGCCTGCCAACGGCTCGATTTCCCTGACCCTTGATCCCCTTCAAACCCGCGTCCGCGTCCACTTCGACTCCGCCCTCTTGACCGACCGCGTTGTCATCCAGGGAACGGCGGCACCTCCCGAGGCTGCCGCTCGCGTCGGGGCCCACCTGGACCTTGTGCGGGAGTTGGCCGGCCTGCACCTCCCCGCCCTCGTTGAGAGCCAAAGCAACTTCTCTCAGGGTGTTGGCCTCGCCTCCTCAGCCTCCGCTTTCGCCGCTCTCACCAGAGCCGCGGCTGCCGCCGCCGGCCTCGAGCTCGACCCTCACGCCCTCTCGCGCCTGGCCCGGCGCGGTTCGGGTTCTGCCTGCCGATCCATCTTCGGGGGCTTCGTCCAGTGGCACGCGGGACTGGACGACTCCTCATCGTTCGCCGAACCGATCGCGCCACCCGAACACTGGATTCTGGCGGACCTCATCGCCATCGTCGAGACGGGGCACAAGGCCGTCGGCTCGACCGCCGGCCACGCGCTGGCGGCGACGAGCCCTTTGCAGGCGGCCCGCGTTGCCGATGCCCCTCGGCGTCTCAGCGAATGCCGTCGCGCCATTCTGGAGCGCGACTTCCAGCGGTTGGCCTATGTGGCCGAGCAGGACAGCAACCTGATGCATGCGGTCATGCTGACCAGCACGCCCTCCCTTCTCTACTGGGCTCCGGCAACAATCGCCGTCATCCAGGCGGTGCTGCAGGCGCGCCGGGCCGGGATCGAGGTGTTCTACACCATCGACGCCGGCCCAAACGTCCACTGCCTGTGCCCCGTTGAGTCGGCCGAGGCCGTCGAGCAAGTGCTCGGGCGGCTGCCAGGCGTGCAACGCATCCTGCGGTGCCAGCCCGGCGGCCCGGCAAGGCTCCTCTGACCGCCGCAATGGCACTCGGCCGGGATATAATCCCCCCCGGAGATCTACATCGGATGCAGACGCCGATTTATGAGGACGGTTGACTTGGCCGACGCGGTTGTTTTTGTGGTGATCGCCGGAACCTTGATCCTAGGGCATGAGCTGGGCCACCTACTGATTGCCCGCTGGCGCGGCGTCGCTGTGACTGAGTTCGGAATCGGTTTCCCACCGCGACTGATCCGCCTGGGAACGGTCGGCGGCACGCTCATCTCGCTCAACGCCATCCCCTTCGGCGGGTTCGTGCGCATTGCTGGCGAAGACAATCCGGACGTGCCCGGGGGCCTCGCGGGTGCCAGCAAGACGACCCGTACCCTGGTCCTTCTCGGGGGCATCCTTGCCAATCTCTTCATCGGCTACCTGGCCTTCTCCGCCGCGTATCGATTTGCTGCCCCCGATCCTGAGCGCGTGCTCATCACAGCGGTGCAGCCCAATTCGCCGGCGGCACTGGCCGGCATACAGCCTGGTGACGTCATCGTCTCAGTGGACGGTGAGCCGATTCGCAACATCACCGGCATGCAGCAAGCCATTGCCGCGCGGCTCGGGGACCCGGTCACAATCACCGTTGAACGGCAGGAAGAGGCCGTGCAGGTTACGCTGACCCCTCGCCCCACCCCGCCCGAGGGGGAGGGGCCGATTGGCGTCTTGCTCGGCAACCCGACCCGACGTGTGGGGACGTTCGAAGCCCTTCGCCTCGGCGCACAGTCGATGGCCTATCAGTTCACTGAGCTGCTCCTCCTGCCGGGCCGCCTGCTGCGTGGCGAGGTGGCGGGCGACCAGGTGAGGCTGACCGGCATCAAAGGCATCTACGACATGGTCTCCTGGGCCGGCGAGATTGACCGCTCGAACCAACGGCCCTTCCTCACGCTGCAGCTGGCCGGCCTGATCAGCGTCGGGCTGGCAATCACCAACCTGCTCCCCATCCCGGCGCTCGACGGTGGAAGGCTGGTGTTCGTGTTGTTCGAGATCGTGTTTCGCCGCCGCGTCGCCCCTCGCTTCGAAGGGCTGGTGCACGCCATCGGGTTCGCCTTCCTCATCGGCCTGATGGTCTACATCACGGTCCAGGACGTGGTGAATCCGATCCCGCTTCCCCGCTGAGAGGTTCCGCTCATGGCGTTGGACGACTTGCTGGCGCTCATTCAAGACCCGGAGCGATCGCTTCCGCTGCATCGACTGGCGGAGCTGAGCGATCTTGATGCGTCGCAGATGGACAAGGTGCGCGCCGCCTGGGAAGGTATTCCCAGCGGCCGGCGGCAGAGGCTCGTTGCCGAAATGGCGCGCCTGGCCGATGAGCACATCGAGCTCACCTTTGAACGCATCAACCGTCTGGCCATGGCTGATCCCGACCCAGAGGTGCGGCGCCAGGCGATCTGCAATTTGTGGGAGTGCGAGAATCCGGACTTGGTGCCCCCTCTCCTTCACGTCGTGACGGAGGACCCGCAGGAGGCTGTGCGCGGTGCCGCAGCTTCGGCCCTGGGAGCTTTCGTCCTGATGGGCGAAGTCGAGGCCATTCCCTCCTCTCTCCTGCGCCGGATCGAGGACAGCCTGCTCCAGGCAGCGCAGCAGGACCCGTCGGCGATAGTGCGCCGGGCATCGATCGAGTCCTTGGGGTACTCGTCCCGGTCTGAGGTACCAGCGCTGATCAAGGCTGCCTACGCGTCCCCAGAGGAGGCTTCTAGGCGCTCGGCCCTCTTGGCAATGGGTCGCTCCGCCGACAAGCCATGGTCCGCTCAAGTCCTCGCGGAATTGAACAGCCCTTCGCCGGTCCTGCGCCTGGAGGCCGCGCGCGCTGCCGGCGAGCTCGAGCTGCACGAAGCGGTCGCGGTGCTCATCGATCTGCTGGAAGACGTCGACGACGCCGTGCGCCGGGCCGCGATCTGGTCCCTGGGGCAACTTGGCGGCAAGGAAGCCAATGAGGCGCTTTACCGCCTGCTCGAATCGGCCGAAGATGAGAGCGAGGCCGAGCTGCTCGAGGACGCGCTGGAGAACCTGGCGTTCGTCGACGGGACGCGCGACTTCCTGATGTTCGACTTTGACCAGCCAGACGGCAACTAGACGCGGCCAATCGCCGCGCAGCAACTCGCGCCCCCCGCCATGTCACCCCTCGTGCTCGACCTGGAGACGCAGCGCCTGGCCCAGGAGGTTGGAGGCTGGGCGCATGTGGAACTCCTGGGGCTGGCCGTTGCCGTCACCTTGGATGTCGAAGCCGGCACCGTGCGCCGCTTCGTGGAGGCAGACGCTCCGCAGCTCGTGCGGCATCTGAGCCGCGCTGACGCAATCATCGGCTACAACGTGCTTCGCTTCGACTTCGCGGTGCTGCGCCCCTATGGCTTTCAGCCCGAAGGCATTGCCACCATTGACCTGCTCGACCATCTCTACCGCCGCCTTGGCTTCCATGTAGCGCTGGACAACGTTGCCAATGCCACGCTCGGCGAACAGAAGTCCGCGGATGGAATCCAGGCCGTCACCTGGTTTCGCCAGGGCGAGCTGGAGAAAGTGTTTGCCTACTGCGAGTCGGATGCTCGGCTGACTCATCGGCTGTGGGAACACGGACGGAACAATCGCTCGGTGCGGTTCCGCGACCGCGACTTTCGACTGCGCCAGGTCCCCGTCAGCTGGTGAGGACGATGCCCTACGGCCACGGGCACTGAGTGCCAGGGGAGAGATTCGGCACCACTCAGGAGGCAGCGCTGCTCCAGCCGGCGCGGCTGCATGTCATCGTGCGCGGTCTTGTGCAAGGCGTCGGTTTTCGCTACTATACGATCGAAGCTGCCCACCGCCTGGGGCTGATGAGCTGGGTGCGCAACAACAGGGATGGAAGCGTGGAGGCCCTCGCCGAGGGCGACCGGACGCAGCTCAAGCAGTGGCTGGAAGCCCTGCGGCGCGGTCCCAAAGGTGCACGCGTGACCGACGTGGAGACGACGTGGGGCACAGCATCAGCAGAGTTCCACGCCTTCACCTTGCGTCACGGCTGAGCGTACCAACAAGGGACACGTCACGAGTCAGCGGTCAGGGGGTCGGAGGCAGGAAGATGATGAAGTCGCTTCTGAGGCTGTCGGTGGCGCTGCTTCTGGCGGCGCTGGCTTGCTCGCCGACCATCCGCATCCCGGCCGTCGAAACGGGTCCCACCGAAACAATTCGCATCCTTGAGCCGCCTCCATCGGCGGGCAAGACGATGGAGGTGGAGATCCGGATGGGTGCTGGCAGCCTGGAGCTTTTGGGCGGCGGCGCAGCGCTGATGGAAGGCACAATCGAGTTCAACGTCTCGCAGTGGCGGCCGGAGATTCGCCGGCGAGGGAGCAGTCTCACGCTGGAGCAGAACACGCCCGACCCGGCCGTCACCCTAGGCCAAGATGTCGTCAACCGATGGAGTCTCCGCCTTGGCAAGACACCGATACGGCTGCGCCTTCAGGCCGGCGCGTACTCTGCTCGAATGGACTTCACCGGTGTCAGCCTGACGAGCCTGTCCATCGAAGATGGCGCCAGCGACGCCACGGTCGAGTTCCGCTCCCCCAACCCGGCGCGCATGACGCTCCTGTCGTACAAGACCGGCGCCTCGTCGGTCACCATGATGGGCCTCGGCAACGCCAACTTCGACGAGATGCGCTTCGACGGCGGGGCCGGCAGCTATTTGCTGGATTTCACCGGGAGCCTGCAGCGCGCCGCGGTGGCCCGAGTCCGCGCCGGGGTGAGTGCAGTCCGGATCGAGATCCCAGAGGGGACCTCCTGCGAAATCTTCATCAGCGGCGGTCTGACCGACGTGACGACCATCGGGAGGTGGACGCAGACCGCAGAGGTCTATCGCAGCCAGGGCGAGGGGCCAGCCCTCACGATCTACCTCGACATGGGCCTGGGGAGCCTGACCCTCGTTTCGAAGTAACGACGGCAAGCGGGTTGGGGGAGGTCAGCGCAGCCGGGTGCCAAGGATGGCCGCGACCGGCGCGTCTCGTCTACCGTTTCTGCGCCAGACGATGTCCTGATGCCCGTCGGCCGAAGACAGTGCAAAGGCGAAGGCCGCTGCCACCCCCGGAAGCCCCTCCAGGCGTCGCAAGAAGGCAAGGTATTCCTGCCCCTTCCGTTGGTCGGTGACAGAAGTCGCGAGGTTGGCAAACTCCGTGACGAGCAGCAGTCTGTCCGGAAAGCGGAGACGGTACTCTTCCGCCAGCAGGCCGCCGCGCAGCGAAACGTACTCGGCAGCGGACGACCAGTAGCTGTGCAGCCCAACCCAATCCGCGCAGGCTGCAGCCTCCTCCGCCTCATCGAGGAAGGACTGTGCATCGGCGCGCTGCCCCGAGACACGATTGCCCGGCGACAGACCGGGGAAGCCGAACTTGCACTCCGGGAAGTCCTGCCGAAGGCGTTCGACCACCTCAACAAACCAGGCGGCGAAGTCCGCCCCTGATTTCCAGGACCGCTGCCAGCCTTCAATCTGGAGATTGGGTGAACCGTGAACCTCGAAGTAGCGGAGACCGAGCCGGCTCAACTTCGCAAGGTCAGGCTTCACCGCTTCGACGAAGAAAGTTGGGGAGACCGCGTCGGAGGCGAAGACCGTGGTCAGCCGGGCCATCAGGAACAGGGACGGATGGAGGGCCTGCAGCCGCTCTATCGTCCCGGGGTCCTCGTCCTGAGCGATCAGCAGGGCTTCCAGTTTCGCCTGGGCCACCGCCTCCAGATCGGCCTCCTCCAGCCTGCCCCCAACCCGACCGACGGCGCCCAGCAGGCATCGGCCGGCGGGCCAATCAAAATCCGCCAGTTCCCGCGGCAACGCTTTGCCCATCCTTCGCTCGGGCCAGACGAGATATGGCGTTGGGTCGAGGATGTCGCGCGGGTAGGTGGTTTCGCCGCGTTCGGTAGCGCCGTCACGCTTCAGGGTCAGGTGCAGGTGGGCGCCTGTCGAGTTGCCGGTGGAGTCCGCCTTGGCGATCAGCTGCCCAGCCTTCACGGCCTCTCCCACGGATACCAGGGGCTTCTTCAGGTGGGCGTAGATCGTGCGGTAACCATCGCGGTGCCGCAGCCGTACGTGTATGCCATACGGATGGCCCCACGCATGAGGCCAGATTTCGTAGACCGTCCCATCGGCACAGGCGTAGACGTTGGCGTTCGTAAGGGCGCGGATGTCGACGCCCTCATGGCCGGGCAGATCCCAGCGACGGTAGATTCTGGGATTCGCACCGAATTTCTGGGTGATGACGGGGAAGTCCGTCGGCCACACGAGCCTGAACTGGCGCCGCGCCTGACCGTAGCGGTCCTTCTCCTCGACGCGCTTCTTGAGTTCCGCCTGTAGCGCTTCCGGGGTCGAGGCCTCGATCGGGTCGAGGCGGACCGCGGGGTGATGCGCGCTGAACCATGTCCGGAGATCGCCGCACTCGGGGTAGCCGTCCGGGACGAGGGGGAAGCTCACGACCTGCCGCGGCTCCATGTAGCGGCCGGCAGTTTCGGGGTCCGGTGTGATGTTCGCGCCGAAGGTCAGGATGTATTCCCTGCAGGCCTGGATCCACGTCCAGTAGTCTTGCCTGGGGAGGAGGATGATCTGGAATTCCATCGGCGCTGCCTCCGGGTGCCGATGGATGCACGATCGATGCCAGAGATGCCTGGCGCCTAAGGGTCGAAGCCCAGCGCGCGGCCCTTCAGAGACAGGTGGCGTCGGCCGGCGATGATGAGGTGGTCCAGCACTTCGATGTCGAGAAGGCGGCCCGCCTCGACGAAGGCCCGTGTGACGGCTATGTCCTCAGGGCTGGGCGACAGGTCGCCGCTGGGGTGATTGTGGGCCACGATCACGGCGGCGGCGTTGGTACGCACCGCCTCGCGGAACACTTCCCCGACGCGGATCAGGGAGCTGTTCAGCGAGCCCCGGTACACCTCGACCGAGCGGATCAGGCGATTGCGCGTGTCGAGCAACAGCACCCGCAGCGATTCCTGCTCCAGGTGCGCCATGTCACCGATCAGCTGCTCGGCGGCCTGTTCCGGCGAAGCGATGGTGGGTGGTTCCTCTCTTTCTTCCTGGACGAGCCTGCGTCCGAGCGCAAATGCCGCCTGAATCTGTGCTGCCTTGGCCGGTCCGACGCCGTGCCTGGCGCGCAGCACATCGTAGGAGGTCCGCTCCAGGCCACGCAGCCCGCCCGCTTCGACCAGCAGCGCCTCCGCCAACTCCCTGGCATTCATCCCACGAACTCCGCTGCCGAGGAGGATGGCGATCAGCTCGGCGGTGGAAAGCGTGTCGGCCCCGGCGCGTGCCAGGCGTTCCCGCGGCCTCTCCGATGGCAGCAGGTCCGCTATGCGGAAGCGAACGCGGCGTTCATCCTCGGACATGCCTTCCCCCTTCCAGGTCGTCAGCGGCGGCTGTCCCCACGGAGACGGATGCTATAATGGCGCCCGCAGCTTCGGCTGGAGCGCGGTGGGGCTGATGCAGCGTTGACAGCCCAAAGCGGAGGAGCCTCGATGCAGCTTCCCAATCTGAGTTCGCTGGAGGGCCTGTTCCTGTATGCGTCCGCCGTGCTCGGCGCCTTCCTGGTGGCGCTCTGGCTTGGGCTGGTGTTCTGGACCTACCGCGATGCACGCCGGCGGAGTCGTGATCGCCTCCTCCACATCCTGGCCGCGCTGCTTGTTGCAGCGCTCAACCTGCCGGGTGTCATCGTGTACCTGGTACTGCGCCCTCCTCTCACCCTTGACGAAGAGTACCAGCACACGCTCGAAGAAGAGGCCCTTCTCTCGCAAATCGAATCCCGGCCCCTTTGCCCTGGCTGCGGCGGGCGCGCTCAGCCCGATTGGCAGGTCTGCCCGACCTGCCACACCAGGCTGCAGCGCGCCTGCAGCCACTGCGGCCGGCTGATGCAACTCCCCTGGAAGCTCTGTCCCTTCTGCGGCACGCCGCCCCCGGGCGTGCGATCGGACGCACCCGGCTGAGAAACCCGCCGCGCCCGGGCTAGGCCGACCGCCTGGCACGCAGCGCGCCCCAGCCAGCATAGGCACCCGACCCTGCCAACTCTTCCTCGACGCGCAGTAGCTGGTTGTACTTGGCAACCCGATCGGACCGGGCCGGCGCCCCGGTCTTGATCTGGCCCATGTTGAGGGCCACCACCAGGTCCGCAATGATGCTGTCCTCAGTCTCGCCCGAGCGGTGAGAGGTCACCGCGCGCCAGCCAGCCTTGCGGCAGAGTTCAACGGCATCGACCGTCTCGCTAAGCGTCCCTATTTGGTTGAGTTTGACGAGCAGCGCGTTGCACGCCTGCTCCTCGATGGCGCGCCGGACACGCGCGGGGTTGGTCACGAGCAGGTCATCGCCCACAATCTGGACGCGATCGCCGACCTCGCCGGTGAGCAGCTTCCAGCTCTGCCAGTCATCCTCCGCCAGCCCATCCTCGAGCGAGACGATGGGATACTGGTCGATCCAGCCCTTCCAGAAGGCGATCATCTGCTCGCCGGTCAGTTCCTTCCCTTCGCGACGCAAGACGTAACGATTCTTCTCGCCGTCGTAGAACGCGGACGCCGCGGGGTCGAGGGCGATCGCCACCTGCTCACCCGGCTTGTACCCCGCCTGGGCAATGGCCTCCAGGATCACTTCGACGGCCTCGACGTTGGACCGAAGCGCGGGCGCGTAGCCGCCCTCATCTCCGACGAGCGTGGTGTAGCCCCGCTTCTTCAAGACCGACTTCAGCGTGTGGTAGATCTCGACGCCCCAGCGCAGCCCCTCCGCGAACGTGGACGCCCCGAGCGGCATGATCATGAACTCCTGCGCGTCGGTCGATTGCCACGCCGTGTGCGCGCCGCCGTTGAGGATATTCATTTGCGGAACCGGGAGCACATGAGCGTTGACGCCGCCCAGGTACCGATACAGCGGCAGCCCCAGCGCGGTCGCCGCGGCGCGGGCCGTGGCCAGGCTCACGCCCAGGATGGCGTTCGCCCCGAGCCTGGCTTTGTTCGGCGTCCCGTCGAGGTCGATCAGCGCGAGATCGATCGCCCGCTGCTCGGCGGCGTCCCAGCCGACGAGCGTTTCGGCGATCGTCGTGTTGACGTTCTCCACCGCCCGGGAGACGCCCTTCCCTCCGTAGCGGTCCTTGTCGCCGTCGCGCAGCTCCAGCGCTTCGTGCACCCCGGTGGAGGCGCCGGAGGGGATCATCGCCCGGCCCCAGCTGCCGTCGTAGAGCGTGACTTCGACTTCGACGGTCGGGTTTCCGCGCGAGTCGAGCACTTCCCGAGCGTAAACGGACTCAATGGTCGTGTCCATGATGTGCCTTCTCCTGAGAGACGCTACCGGCTCCGGATTATACACGCAACCTGCGGCGCGGTACGACGGCCGCCTCCGGGTTAGCGACATGATAGAATGAAAACATGTCTTCGAGGAAGGTGTATCTCGACCACGCCGCCACCACTCCCCTCGACGAACGCGTGCTCGAGGGCATGCTCCCGTATTTCCACCAGGATTTTGGGAACCCCTCATCGATCCACGGCTGGGGGCAGAGGGCGGAGAAGGCCGTCGAGCGGGCGCGAGCCACGCTGGCGGCCCTGCTCGGCGCCTCTCCGGAGGAAATCCTGTTCACATCCTGCGGCACGGAGAGCGACAACCTGGCGCTCCGCGGCGTGGCCCGGGCTGAGCGCATGCGCCGCGGAGCGCGGCATCTTCTCACCACTCCGGTGGAGCATCCGGCCGTGCTGCGCACGGCGCAGCAGCTCGCCGAACTAGAAGGATCCGATCTTGAACTGCTTCCGGTGGATGAGTGGGGGCGCGTCGATCCAGCGGTGCTGGAGCAATGCCTGCGGCCCGATACGGCGCTCGTCTCGATCATCTTCGCCAACAACGAAATCGGCACAATCCACCCGATCGCCGACCTGGCCCGCATCTGCCGGGCTCGGGGAGTGGTGCTGCACACCGATGCCGTTCAGGCCGCCGGTCAGCTGGAGATCAACGTGTCGGATCTTGGCGTTGACCTCCTCTCCATCGGCGCCCACAAGTTCTACGGGCCCAAAGGCGTCGGCGCGCTGTATGTGCGACGGGGCACTCCCATCGTGCCCGTCCAGACCGGCGGCGGGCAGGAGAACGGCCTGCGCGCGGGGACGGTCAACGTCCCACTGATCGTCGGCATGGCCGAGGCCCTGCGGTTGACGGCGGAACGGCGGCCCGACGACAATGCTCACCTTACTCGTCTGCGAGACCGGATGATCGGGTCCGTGCTCAGCCGCCTCCCCGACGCGCGCCTGACCGGCCACCCGACCCTGCGCCTCCCGAATCACGCGTCGTTTGTCTTCCGCGACGTGGATGGCAACGCGCTTCTGGCAGCGCTTGACCAGGCTGGCTTCGCCTGCTCCTCCGGTTCTGCATGCAAGACAGGGCATCCAGAGCCGTCCGACGTGCTGACGGCGCTTCGAATCCCGCGTGATTGGGCGCTCGGTTCGTTGCGAGTCACCGTGGGCCGATTCACTGCCGACGAGGATGTCGACACTTTCCTAGAGGCCCTGCCAGGCATCGTCTCCGGATTGCGCCAAGCCGGCAAGGATGTGGCATGACCGGGCGCAAGGTCGCGATCGCCATGAGCGGTGGCGTCGACAGTTCGGTCGCGGCCGCGCTGCTGGCGGAGCACGGAGAGGCATCCTTCGGCCTGATGCTTCGTCAGTGGGGCAATGACGGCGAACGCAATCGATGCTGCTCTCCGGATGACATCGCCTCGGCGCGGAGCGTGGCCCAGCAACTCGGCATTCCTTTCTACATACTCGATGCCCAAGAGGCCTTCCGGCATCGCGTGGTGGATTTCTTCCTTGACGGCTATGCGAAGGGCGTAACGCCGAACCCATGCCTCGAATGCAACCGCTATATCCGATGGGGTTTCCTCCTCCGACACGCCCTCGCCCTCGGCGCCAGTCACCTCGCCACCGGCCACTACGCCCGGACGGACTACGACCGCGGTCGCTGGCGGCTCCTCAGAGCACAGGATCGGCAGAAGGACCAGACCTACTTCTTGAGCATCCTCGGCCAGGAACACCTCGGCCATGCGGTCTTCCCTTTGGCCGACCTCACCAAACCCGAGGTGCGCGCCATCGCCCGCCGCCTCAACCTCCCCGTCGCCCACCGGAGGGAAAGCCAGGACCTCTGTTTCGTGGCCGACGGCGACTACCGCCGGTTCCTGCGCGCACACGGCGCTTCGCCATCCCTGCCCGGGCCCATCGTTGACATCGACGGCCGTCGCCTGGGCACTCATCAGGGCTTATCGGATTACACCATCGGCCAGCGCAAGGGACTGGGGCTCACCGCAGGGCATCCTCTGTATGTCATCGAGAAGCGCCTTGAGAGCAATACCCTTGTCGTCGGCCCACGGCAAGCATTGGGACGTCAGACCTTTCGGGCTGGCGGCGTGCATTGGATTGCGGGGGAGCCGCCCGCGGCGGAGTTTGAGGCCCTGGTGCGCGTCCGTTACAGGGCCAGCGAAGCGCGCGCCCTTATCCGCCTGCTTGCCGGGGAGGAAGTCCTCGTCATGAGCGCGCTATCCATCCCCGATGTCACGCCGGGGCAGGCTGCAGTCTTCTACGATGGCGAGGTCTGCCTCGGCGGCGCCACCATGCTGCCGTGACCACTCAGAGCTTCCTCTTCGGCTGGCTGATCGCCACAGGCTGTGGCCTGACGTATCACCTGGTGCGCGGCGGGCGGCTGAAGCGCTTGATGTTCCTCCTGGCCTCCGCCTGGGTGGCTTTCTTTCTCGGCCATTGGGTTGGCGGCGCGTTGGGGTGGACGATGTTCCGCATCGGCCCTCTCAACCTCGCGTCTGCATTGGTCGGGACGCTGCTGGGGCTGGTCGCTGCCGATATCCTCCTCGGTTCAGAGGCTCGAACGGGCAAGGAACGGTCCGGGCACTGAGGCATGAGCAGACGGGGCCGGAAGCCAGTGTGCTATAATCCTCTTCACGATGACCGACGCTGCCCCCAGCGCTCCGTCCCCGTCGAAAGGCCGACCCCAGCGGCTCACGCCGAAGCAGCGCGCCGGCCTCGTCGCCGGCGTCATCCTGGTTGTTGCACTCCTGGCGGGAGCGGTGATGGCCGTGCTGTGGATGGCCCGCAATCCGGCCCAGACGGAAACCCTCCGCGACGTCTTCATCATCCTCATGGCGCTCGAGTCGCTCGTCATCGGGATAGCGCTGATCGTCCTGATCGTTCAGCTCGCTCGCCTGACCAACCTGCTCCAAAACGAGATCAAACCGATCCTCGAATCCACTCAGGAGACCGTCAGCACTTTGCGCGGGACGACGCGATTCCTCAGCGACAATCTCGTCGCCCCCGTCGTGAAGGTCAACAGTTCGATGGCTGCAGTGAGGCGCATCCTGGACCTGCTCCATCTCGGGCGAAGGAAGTAGCGCTCATCCGCCGAAGCAGGAGGCAATCCGATGGCAGAGAAAGACAACGACGTGGGTGCGTTTCTTGCCGGGTTCGTGGTGGGCGGACTGGTGGGCGCAGCGGTGGCGCTCCTCCTCGCGCCGCAGTCCGGCGAGGAAACCCGAACGATGATTCGGGAGAAAGGCATTGAGCTCAAGGATCAGGCCGAGCAGACGGCAGCCGAAGTCCGGGCGCGCGCCGAGAAACTGGCGCAGGACGCAAAGGCCCGAGCCGAGGAGCTGCAGCGCCGGGGCCAGGTGGTGCTGGAGGAGCAGAAGACCCGACTGGATGAGGCCATCGAGGCGGGGAAGAAGACGATCCGCCGACGCCGCAGCGAGGACGAGGCGGAAGCCGAAGCTTAGCTTCTGACGCGGAATCGCCCTTCCGGAAATCGAGATGCAGGCCGAGCGCCGCTGGTTGCGGCGCGCGGCCTCTCTATTCTCTTGAAAGCCTAGGCTTTACCTGCCTGCGGACTCGAGCTCGGCCATCGCCGCCGGAAGCATCTCCCCGACGTCGCCAGCGATCACGCTGGCTGTGGTACCAAGCGCTTCCGCGGCCAGGACCCCTGCTCGGCCGTGGAGAAACGCGCCAAGCGCCGCAGCCTGCATCGGCTCAACCCCCTGCGCCAGCAGGCCGACGATGGCGCCGGCCAGGACATCCCCCGTACCCGCTCGGCCCAGCGCGGGCGTGGCAAACGGCATGACGATCGCCGACCCTTCGGGCTCGGCGACGACCGTGAACGCCCCCTTCAGCACCACGATGTGACCCCACGAAGCCGCCCAGGGGCGCGCCGCAGCCACCCGGTCGGCCTGGATCTCGTCTTTGGCCTGTCCTGTGAGGACGGCCATCTCGCCCGGGTGAGGTGTGAGGATGGACAACCTGGGCAGACGCTCGGGCCAGCCTGGAACGCGCGCCAGAAGCTTCAGCCCATCTGCATCCACCACACACGGCGGGAGAGGATGCTTCTCCGCCGGCCGTCCTTCTGGAGGGACGAAGCCGATTCGACCGCGCGGCCCCTCCGCCGCGCCGAGCAGCCGCGCCACAAAGGCGGCCGTCGCGTCATCCTGGCCGAAACCAGGCCCGAGGAGCAGCGCTTCGGCGCGGCCCAACTCCTCTTCCAGGATGGGGACCGCTTCCTCGGTGATCACACCCAGCTCGTGCGGCAGGAGTATCCAGGTGGCCTCCGGCAGCCTCGGCACGATCAGAGGCTGCACGTTGGCCGGCACAGCAAGCGTGACGAGCCCGGCCCCGACGCGATAGGCCGCCTCGGCCGCCAGCGCCGCCGCGCCAGGGAACGTGACGGACCCTGCAACGATGATGGCGCGCCCGAATGTGCCCTTATGGGAATCCCGCGGCCTGGGCGGCAGCCAGCGACGCAGGCCCTTTGCTTCCGCCAGTTCGAGCGAGACCCCCTCCAGCTGCGGCAGGCCTTCCGGGATTCCGATGTCGGCGACGACCAGGTCGCCCACTCTCGCCGCGCCCGGGAACTGCAGCAACCCGACCTTAGCTGCCGCCAGCGTGACGGTCAGGTCCGCCGCCAGCGTCTCAGCGGCGACCTCCCCGCTGTCGCAGTCGAGGCCCGAGGGACAATCCACGGCGACGATGAGCGGCATGCTCTCTCGCGCAGCAAGCGTCTTGGCGGCAGTCGCCAGGACGTCTTTCACCGCTCCTTTCAGGGGAAGGCGAAACCCTGTCCCGAGCAGGGCATCGAGCACGACGTCCGCGCTGCCCAACAGATTGCGCAGCACGCGGGATCGCTGGTCGTCTGCAGCGGTGGCGATCAAGGCGCCGTCTGCGCGGAGCCGGCTCAGGTTCGCATCATCCTTGGGGCGGGAAGAGACCAGATACACCGACACCTGTGCGCCGGCCTGATGCAGGTAGTGTCCGGCGACCAGGCCGTCCCCGCCGTTGTTTCCGCCACCGACGAGAATCACCACGCGCTTTCCCCCCACCGTAACGAGCCGGTCGATGAGCGCCTCCGCTACCGCCTTCCCGGCGCACTCCATCATCTGAGCGTACGTAAGGCCGCTGGCGTTGGCCACGCTCTCGACTGCGCGCATTTCCTCGACGGTCACGATCTTCGCCACCGATCCCTCCTCACATCCCAGGCCGTCCAACGATCACTCTCCACCGGCCGCCAACCCCACGACCGATTCCTGGTCGAGCAATCCCGCACCACCTCCTCCAGACCGAGGCCCTGCAGCCGCTCTCGCGTCGGCCTCTCCGTCTCTGCATCGCATCCCCGCGCCATAGTGCGTCTGCAGCGTTTTCTCGATCGCCGGCATGAAGCCCGCGCTTGCGGGCTGCGAGATCGAGGTGCAGCAGGCAGAACGCAGAGTCAGCCACGATTTTGCGCCTCCTAACGACATGGGGCACGCTCAGGCGGGTTGCGACCCAAGCGGGGAACGTGCCGCTTCCTCCGATTTTGGAGGCACGCGACTCATCGCATACTCCGCCAGCGCAGCGATGGTGAGGCTGGGATTGACGCCCGGGTTCGCTGGCACAATCGACCCGTCAACGACGTACAACCCTGGGTAGTTGTGGACCTGACAGTCGAGGTCCACCACACCCTCCGCGGCGTCCCGTCCGAACAGGCAGCCCCCGAGCATGTGCGCCGTGGTCGGCACGTTCAGCAGCCCTTCGGTGACCGTCCCGGCCGGAGCGGCGTCGAGCGCGCGGGCGAAATCAACCACCACCCGGTGCCCGAGCTCAATGTCTACCGGGATGGCATGCTCGCGATCGTGCTCGGCCACCAGACCCCGGCAGAACCTTGTCAACAGCGTGCGGCCCAGGCGAAGCCGCATGCGATTGTCCTCGGTCTGCATCACCATCAGGGCTGTCGCCTTCTGCGCCATTCCGGGGGGGAACTTGCCCCTCAAGTAGTCGACCGGATGGCGGACGATGCCCCACAGTGTGGCCAGCAGGCGCCGGAGGAACCCACCCCGGCTGCTGATCAAGGGCGAAGCCAGAAGCCAGAAGATCATTGACGAGCCGGCCGAGAAGCGCAGCGGTTCGATCTGCGTCTTCTCGTCGGCTCGGTAGATCGACGAAATGGCGATTCCCTTCGAATGATCAAAAGACCTGCGTCGAGAGAAGGCGCCGAGAAACGCCTCGCTGTTGGTCCGGACGGTCTCGCCGAGGCGTGGCGAGAGCTCGGGGAGCGTCTTGAGGTCATCGCGGCAGCGCAAGAGCAGCTTCAGGGTTCCCAATACCCCGGCCGACACCACGACGTTGCGCGCCCGGACGCTGGAGGAAGGTGCGGGGAGCCACGCGGTCGAGGGCCGATACAAAACCTCGTAGCGCGCACCATCGGCCTGGTTAGGCGGCAGCGCCCGGATCGCTTGCACCTCCACCTCCGGCTGCACGCGTGTCCCCCATTTCTCGGCGAAGTACAGGTAGTTCTTGACGAGGGAGTTCTTGGAGTCGTGGCGGCAGCCCACCATGCATCCGCCGCAGTGGATGCAGCCCTTGCGCGGCGGGCCCTGACCTGCGAAGTAGGGGTCGGGCACCTCCCCTTCCTCCTCGTTGAAGAAGACACCGATTTCCGTCGGGCGGAACGTGTCTCCCTGCCCCAGACCTGCGGCGACGGAGCGAAGGGCCTCATCTGCCGGCCAGAGGCGCGGATTGGGCGCCACGCCCAGCATCCTGCGCGCCGTCTGGTAGCATGGTCGCAGCACCGTCTCCCAGTCCGCCAGATGATTCCACGACGGTGCCTGGAAGAAGCTCCGATCCGGCTCCATGAGCACGGCTGCGTAGACCAAGCTGCCGCCTCCGACGCCCGCGCCCAGGAAGACGAACAGCCCTGAGAGCAGCCGGAGCTCCATGATGCCGAAGCAGCGCGCTTGCGGCATCCACAGATACTTCCACAGGTTCCAATTGGTGCGCGGGAAATCCTCGTCGCGGTACCGCTTGCCTCGCTCCAGGACAAGGACGGAATACCCCTTCTCTGTCAGCCGCATCGCCGACACGCTGCCGCCAAAACCAGAGCCGATGATGACGAAGTCAAAAGCCTGGCACTCTTCATGGGGATGCATGGGACGCCTCACCTGAGCATGCGGGCACCGCGCGACCGGCTCGCAGCGGTCCTACCGAGGGCGACGTCTGGACTGCCGAGTCTCTCAGTCCGGCCACGCCGGATCGATGCAGGCGATCTCTTCGATTTCCTCAAATGGAAACCACCTCCAGTTCCTGGGTAGTGAAGCACATGCGGACTACTTTCGCGTTCGGAGTCTCGCATTCACAGTACATCGTCATCGGTCGAGGCGCAGTACCACGTCCCGGCCCAGCGAGCGTCCTCCTCGCCGGCGCCTCTTGTGTGCTGGTGGATCCCCGCGAAGTCTTGCAGCCATTCCTCCTGAGTTCAGAACACACGCTCGACCTTGTGGCTCCCATGTCGCGCGGCATCGGTTCACTCGTCCCTTGGCTGGGCCAGCTCAGGCTTCATCCCTCAATTGGGACGCTTCGGGCAACTCGAACGAAGTCAAGCACGATCGGCACGTTCCGCAGGATGTAGGCCATCGGCCCCTCGACTCGCAGGTTGCGCGTGACCATGGCCTGCATCGGATCGATCTCGCCGTCGAGGATCTTCGAGGAATCTCCCCAACGCAGCCTTCTGCACGAGCCTCGCCTGCGGCGCGCTCTCGTCCTTGCGATGGAAACCGATCGAGCGGCACTTCCCATGCCACCGGTCGAAGTATAGCACGAGCGGCTCGCTGCTGTGATCCGGCTCGATGACAAAGGCCAGGTCACCCGTCCCGTCCTGGCGACGGCGGCACGGCCCTCCTCCGAATCGAGAGCCTGCTCGACTGCTCCGAGCCACTCTTGCCTCGGCGAATCCCATGCCATAAGCGCACCCTTCGCGATGCCATGGACGGGGACGATGCCGCCATGGAGGCCCGCCAGAGGCTGCGCTGTCAACGCGCTGGCTCCAGGGCGTGGGACGGGGGTGGGCTGCTTCCGACGCTCAGGCAGGGAGCAGGCGCGCTTGGTGTCGGTGCCACCCAATCCAGACGCTATGCCGAGGCGGAAGGAGCCGCGGACTGCCCCTGCCCCCAGTAGCTGCTCTCATCTGCCGGGATCAGTTGGACTGTGCCCTCGCTGGGGATGCTGCGGGCGACGCGGACCAACTCGAGAACGGCCTGCGCATTGCGTAGCACGTACCCCATCGACCCTTTGATGCTGATCTTGCGCGTGAGGATAGCGTGGATTGGGTCGATCTCGCCGCGCAGCACCCTGCGAAAGCTCTCCAACGGGCCACGCATCTCGAACTTCGCCTGCGGCACCTGTTCGGTCCCCTGGTAGAAGCTGGCGGAACGGGGCTGGCCGCGCTGGAGGTCGAAATAGACTGCCGCCACCACCCCTCCGTCGTCGGCCTCAATGAGAAAAAGCACATCCCCCTCCCAGTGCCTGGCCGCGCCAGCAAAGTGCTCGTCGGAGTTCAGAGCCTTTTGAAATGCTTCAAGCCAGTCTTCGCTCGGGAATGGCGGTGCCATGGGCGTCACCTCCTCGAACGGACGAAGGGCGTCTCCTGCGCATTATGCAGCATCCCGAGCCTCAGTGTCAACACGCTGCATGCGCGCTGCCCCAGCCCCGAGAGTGTTGAACAACGGAGGGATTGAGGCGGGTGGCCCCCTCCCCGCCGGGGG
>CAZNRD010000002.1:0-74476 GCA_964575425.1 uncultured Anaerolineaceae bacterium
GTCGTCCCCGGAGGATCCGGCGCGACGCTACCCCTGGCTCTGTACTTCATCCGCTCCAAGGCCCCACGCCTGCGCCGCGTCGGCTGGCTGGCCATCTGGCCGGGCATCTTCAACATCAACGAACCGGTCACCTTCGGTGCCCCGGTCATCTTCAACCCGGTGCTGGCCATCCCCTTCATCGTCATCACCTTCCTCAACGCCTCGGTGGCGTACCTGGCGCACGTGGTGCACCTGGTGACGCCAACCTACATCCCGGCCCCGTGGACGCTGCCCTCCCCCTTGCTGATGTTTATCGCCACAGGCTTTGACTGGCGGGCCTCGGTCCTGGCGGTGATCACCGAGTTCATCATCCCAGGCATCATCTGGTGGCCTGCCTTTAAGGCCTGGGAACGCCAGGTGCTGGAGAAGGAGGTCGTGCCGGCGGGAGCTCCTGCCCCGGCGCCGGCCTAGCCTGTTCGCATTGCCTCTTGCAGGGGGAGGCCTCCAGTGCCTCCCCCTGCCGAATCGGGAGAAGGCGATGAAGCTCACGTTCATCGGCGCCGGAGGGGCACGCACGCCCCTCGTCATGCAGAGCATCCTCGACCGCCAGGATCGCCTGCCGCTGCGCGAGGTCTGCATGATGGATGTCGACGGCGACCGCCTCGACCTGATGCGCATGGCGTGCCAGGCGCGCCTCGAACAGGTCAGCCCCTCGTTTCAGATCACCTGGACGACGGACCGCGAGCAGGCCATCGAGGGAGCAGACTACATCGTGATGACCTTCCGCGTTGGTGGGATGCGCTCGCGAGTGATCGACGAGCAGGTGCCCCTGAAGTACGGCGTACTGGGTCAGGAGACGACGGGGCCCGGCGGTTTCGCCATGGCCCTGCGCACCATCCCCGTGCTGCTGGAGTACGTGGAAGACATACGCCGCCTGGCGCCGCGAGCCTGGCTGCTCAACTTTGCCAATCCGTCGGGCATGCTCACGGAGGCCGTCACGCGCGTGGTTGGCTACGAGCGGGCCGTTGGCATCTGCGACGATCCATCGACCATGGTGCGCGTCACAGCCGCCTTCGCAGGCGTCGATCCAACGGAAATCTTTCCCGAGTATTTCGGCCTCAATCACCTCGGCTGGCTGCGCGCCGTCTACCTGGACGGGCGCGACCTCATCCCCGAGATGCTGCAGGCCTTGCACCAGGCAGGCGGTCGCATCCCGGGCATTCCGTTCGACCTGGACTTCATCGAGGCCCTGGGGCTTGTCCCCAGCGAGTACCTCTTCTTCTACTACTACATGCGGCAGTCGGTGGAGAACCTGCTGCAGGCGGGCGAAAGCCGGGCCCAGCAAATCCTACCCTTCAACGAGGAACTCTACGACAGCCTGCGGCAGATCCGGCAGGAGGGCGCCGACCCCGCCCGAATCGACCAGGCCTACACCCGCTACCTGACCCAGCGCCACGAGACCTACATGACGCTCGAGACAGGGGACAAGGCCTCCAAGATTGCCCCGGCTGAGGTTGTCAGCGAACTCTCGATGGCGGCGGAAGGCTACTCGGGCGTCGCTCTCGACCTGATCGACGGCCTCCGAGACGGCGTGGGCAGACTGCTGATCCTCAACGTGCCCAATCGCGGCGCCATCCCGGGCATGGCCGATGACGACGTCGTCGAGGTGAGTTGCATGGCCTGCAGCGGCATGGTCCGACCTTTTGCCATTGGCCCAATACCGGACCATGCGCTCGGCTGGATGAAGCGCGTCAAGGCCTACGAACGGGTGACGATCGAGGCTGCCGTCGAGCGTTCGTACGCGCTGGCGCTCAAGGCCCTGACGCTCAATCCGTTCGTCCCTTCGTTTGAGACGGCAAGAGCCATCCTGGAGGACTATCGCTCACAGCATGGCGATTACTTCCCAGCCCTGACCTAGGCTGGTATAACTCCGGTGCGAACGCCGAGAGGGGCGAGCCACCGGTCTGCGCAGGAGATACAGATGGCGGAAAGCAAACCG
This sequence comes from uncultured Anaerolineaceae bacterium, assembly GCA_964575425.1. Classification (GTDB taxonomy): domain Bacteria; phylum Chloroflexota; class Anaerolineae; order Anaerolineales; family E44-bin32; genus DATEAV01. Next base: position 1,979 of record CAZNRD010000002.1, read on the forward strand.
ATCAAGGTGCTGATCGTATGCGCCATGGGCATGTCCTCCAGCCTGCTGGAGAGCAAGACCATCGAAGCCGGCAAGGCCCAGGGAGTGGAGGTGCAGATGAACGCCATCACCACTCCCGATGTCGCCCGCTGGGACTTCGCCACCAACTGGGTGGACATCGTGCTGGTGGCACCGCAGGTTCGCTACAAGCGCAAGAGCATCGCTGAGGCCGCCAACCCGCACGGCATCATCGTCCAGGACATCGACCCGGTCACCTTCGGCATGGTCGACGGGGAGAAGCTCTTCCAGCAAATCGTGGACGCCGTTCGGGCTCGCGATGCGGCCAAGTAACCCTGTGGGCGCGATTGTCTTTGGGACGTCGGGGATGGTGCGGGCTGGTCCTCCTGGAGGCTTCGAACCTTGTTGGCCCGCGGCCTGCTGATCGCCCTCGCCGGCTTCCTCTTCATCTTCATCCCCGGCCTGCCGATGCGGCTGCTGGCACGGCCCGGCCAGGCAGCGCCGCGCCCGCTGCTGTACTGGGGGATGCTCATCTGGGTGGTGACGCTTTTGGTGGGCCTGTTCTTCCAGAGTCTGCTGCGGCAGGCGTTCCGGCCGGGGGGCAGCGGCCAGCCGCTGAGTGGACACCCCGCCGACTTGATCCTGACGCTGATCGGGGCACTGTTGCAAGCCTTCTTCCTCGAGATGGGGACCTATTGGATGCTGAGGCGCAGGCGTGCGCAAGCTTCGGAGGTGGTGACGGCGGGGCTGACCCTGGGATACGGCGTGGGCCTGATCTGCCAGGTCTTCACCGGCCTGGCGCTGGTTGGCGCGGGTTTCCGCCTGGCGTTTGGCGACACGAGCGAGGCCACGCTGGCAACCCTGGCGGCCTCGCCGATGCTCGATCTTCTCCTGGGACTGGCCGCCATGGTACTTTTCCGCCTCGCGCTGCTCGTGGTCCGCGGGGTGTTGGGAGTGCTGGTGGGGGAGGCGGCCGCCGGCCGGAGGCGCCTCTTGTGGTTGGCGATAGCGCTCGACGCTGCGTTCGCCTGGGTCATCCTGGTGTTGCAGGTAGCGATGGGAGGTGAGAGGCCTGGTCAGATCCTGGCAGGGCAGGTGGGCGCGGTCACGGCTGCGGTGTCGGCGGTCTACTACCTGATCGTGTTCGCGATTGCGTACCGATGGCTCAAGGTCAGGCTGCTCGCCGCCTCGCCCGTGGAGGCCCGAGCGGCTGGCGGAAACGGGCGCGCGCGGGCGGCTGCGCGCAAGGGGTGAGCGGATGGGAGAGGCTCCATTGGTGATCTACCACGCGGGCCGGGATGGCCGTCCGATGGTGTTCGTGCCCGCGGGCGAGTTTTACTTTGGCCCGGACCGACTGAAGTTGACTCTGCCGGACTTCTACATCGACCGCTTCCCGGTGACCAACACCGAGTATAAGAAGTTCGTCGAAGCCGCGGGTGCTCCGGAGCCGACTCACTGGCGGCGCGGCACCTGGCCGGAGGGCAAGGCCGACCATCCCGTCGTCAATGTCACCTGGGAGCAGGCTGCCGCCTACGCCGAGTGGGTGGGAAAGCGCCTGCCCACGGAGGAGGAGTGGGAGAAGGCGTCCCGCGGCACCGACGGGCGCGAGTGGCCGTGGGGGAGCACCTTTGACCCCTCGCGCTGCAACACCAACGAATCCGGCATCTGGGACACTACCCCGGTGGGCAGGTACTCGCCGGCCGGCGACAGCCCGTACGGGGCGGCGGACATGGCGGGCAACGTGTGGGAATGGATCGGCGGCAAGCCCTCTCCTTTGCGAATGCCCCTGCGCGGCGGCGACTGGCTAGACACCATGGAGGAGGCGCGCACGCACTCCCGACGCATGCATACGCCCAAGCGCAAGAACGACTTCATCGGCTTCCGCTGCGCAGCCGACCAGGCCGCGCCGGCTGCCCGGTGACGAGCGAGCCACCGCTGGACAATGCCTGAGTCACTGCGTTGGGTCCTGGTCCGCCACGGCGAGACCGAATGGATTGAGCGGGGGTTGCTCCACGGGAGACTGGACAGCCCCTTGAGCGTCACAGGGCGGAAACATGCCCAGCAGACGGCAGAGCGCCTGAGAGGGGAATGCTTCGATGCCCTGTACACCAGCCCGCTGGGCCGCGCCGTGGAGACGGCGGAGATTCTGGGGCGGGCAGTGGGAGTGGAACCGCAGGCGCTGGCGGAGCTGCGGGAAGTGGACTTCGGGCTACTGGAGGGGCGCCCGCGCTGGCTGCTCGACTCCGACGGGGTAGGCGGCCGTCTGCTCAGGCCACTGGCCCGTGTTGCCTTTGTCCTCACGGGCGAGCCGCCCCAGCGCGTGGCACAGCGCGTGAGCGCCGCCGTTGACCTGCTCGTCGCGCGCCATCCAACGGGGCACCTTCTCCTGGTGACCCACTGGGGCGTTCTCAGTCAACTGGCTGCGCTGCTGCTCGACCGAGACCCGCGCGCTTGGCGCCGCTACGGCCCGTGGGAGGCCTGCGGGCTTTCGGAGATCGTCGGCGTACGGGCTCCCGCGCTGACCTGGCGTGCCGTTCGCCTGAACGACACCTCCCACCTGGATGGAAAGGGGCCGCCGTGACGATTGACCCTGAGATGGAGCAAACCCTCTTCAACCTGATCCTGCACGCGGGCAACGCGCGCTCGAAAGCCAAGGAGGCGGCCGAATTCGCCGACCAGGGCGATTGGGATCAAGCCAGGGCCTGCATGGACGAAGCGAACGCCGAGCAGCTCCAGGCCCACAAGCTCAATGTGAGCATCATCCGCCGCGAGGCCGCGGGCGAATCTGTCCCGTTCTCCGTACTGCTGGTGCATGCGATGGACCTGCTGCTCCTGGCCTGGAGCGAGCTCGACTACACCGAGCAGTACATTCGCACCTCCAGGCGCCTGCGCGCTCTGGAGGATGAGGTGGCCGAATGGCGAAAGCAAGCATCGACAAGCTGACCTACATCGGCGGCGGCAGCACCTACACACCCGAGTTCGTCGATGGCTTCATCCAGCACGAGGAGGAAGTCGAGCTCAAAGAGATCGCCCTGTTCGACATCCACGAGGAGCGGTTGAAGGTCGTGGGCGGCATGGTGCAGCGCATGTTGCAGCACGCCGAGCTCGACACGAAGGTCACGCTCACCCTCCGGCGCGCCGAGGCCCTTGAAGGCGCACAGTTGATCGTTTCGGCCATCCGCGTCGGCGGGATGGAGGCCCGCATCCAGGACGAGAAGATTCCGCTCAAGTACGGGGTTCTCGGCCAGGAGACTACCGGGCCGGGCGGCACGCTCAAGGCATGGCGCACAATCCCCGTCGCGCTCGACATTGCCAGAGATGTGGCCAGGTATGCCCCCGGCTCGTGGTACCTGAACTTCACCAACCCCTCCGGCATCATCACCGAAGCACTTCTGAAGCACACCGACCTGAAGGTGGTCGGCCTGTGCAACGTCCCCATCAACATGCAGATGGGGATGGCGCTGCTCCTGGGCGTCGAACCGCAGGACGTGTTCCTGGAATGGCTGGGGCTGAACCATGTCAACTGGATCCGGCGCGTCTACGCGCGCGGCGAGGACGCCACGCCACGCCTGATGGCAATGCTCGACGACCTGGCGCAGCATCCCGAATTCCCCCGCTTCGACCCGGAGATGGTGCGGGCGCTCGGAGTCCTTCCCACCTACTACCTGCAGTACTACTACGACCACCCGCGCAAGCTGGCCGAGGCCAGAGCCGCGCCCCGAACGCGCGGCGAGGTTGTGCGGGAAGTGGAGGAGGAGCTGCTGGCCAAGTACGCGGACCCGAACCAGGTGGTCAAACCGCTAGAACTGAGCCAGCGCGGCGGTGCCCTTTACTCCGAGGCTGCTCTGCGCGTCATCCTGTCGCTGCTGTTTGATCGTCGCGACGTTCAGATCCTGGTAACTCGCAATGGCAGCAGCCTGCCGGACCTGCCGCCCGATTCGGCCGTCGAGGTGCCGTGTGTGGTCGGAGCACACGGAGTGACGCCGCTCAGCATGGGGCCGCTGCCGGAGACCATCCGCGCCCTCTGCCAGCAGGCAAAGGCCTGGGAGAGCTGGACGGTGCGGGCGGGAGTGAGCGGGGACCGTCGCGAGGCGCTGGTGGCCATGCTGACCAACCCGCTCGTCCCCTCCTTCGAGGTGGCCAAAGGTCTGGTGGACGAAATGCTCGAGGCCAGTCGGGCCTACTTGCCTCAATTCTTCCCGACGGCGTGAAGCCGTCGGACAAGCCATCTCTGTGGAGGCTCCATGACCAAGATCGACCTCTCTCGCCCGCTCCCCATCCCCGATTCGATGCAGGGCCTGGTTTCGCTGGCAACCGAGGCGCACGAGGTCACCATCGGTGAAGGACATCTGGAGCGGCAGTACCTGGAGATCGCCGACGAGGTGCGCGCAACCGTCGAGGCCGTGCTGCCCACTGGCCGCTACACGCTCGGGCCCAACGTGGAGGCCTTTGAGGAGGAGTTCGCTGCCTACTGCGACAGCCGCTTCAGCATCGGCATCTCCAGCGGGACAGAGGCCCTCCACTTGGCGCTGGAGGCGCTGGGGGTCGGGCCGGGAGACGAAGTCATCACCGTCAGCAACACCTACGTGGCGACCGCCTTCGCCGTCTCCTACACCGGAGCCACCCCGGTCTTTGTCGACGTCGATCCACGCACCTTCAACATGACCGCCGAGCTCGTCGCCGAAAAGATCACCCCCCGCACCCACGGCCTGATCCCGGTCCACCTTTACGGGCATCCGGTCGACATGGACCCGATCCTGGAGCTGGCGCGCCGACACGGGCTGTGGGTGCTGGAGGATGCCTCGCACGCGCACGGGGCCAGCTACAAGGGGCGCAAGACGGGTTCGCTGGGGGACATCGCCGCGTTTTCGTTCTACCCGGGCAAGAACCTCGGCGCCTACGGCGACGGCGGGGCGATCACCACCAGCGACCCGGACCTGGATCAGAAGGTGCGGGTGCTGCGCTACGTCGGTCAGCGGGTGAAATTCGTCCACGAAGTGGTCGGCTTCCAGGAGCGCCTGGATGAGATCCAGGCTGCCATCCTGCGCGTGAAACTCAAGCGGCTGGATGAATGGAACCAAAGACGGCGTCACTGGGCGGCCATCTACGACGAGATGCTCGCCGACACGCCCCTGCAGCTGCCATTCGTCGACCGAGACGTCGATCACGTTTACTACTCCTATGCCACCCTTGCCCCCAGGGAAGAGGAGCGCAACGAACTCCTTGGCTACCTGCTGGAGCGCGGCATCGGTGCCTTCGCCATGTATCCGGCGCTGGTGCCGCTGCAGGCGGCCTACGCCCACCTGGGGTACAGCGAGAAGGACTTTCCGGTCAGCGCGGGCTGCGCCCGCCGGGTCCTCAACCTGCCAATGTTCGAGACGCTGCGCTGGGACGAGGTGCGCCGCGTGGCCGAGGCCATTCTATCGTTCTATGATCGGGCCAGGTGAACACGATGAGCGACAAGATCCACCTCGCCGTGGTCGGGGGCAGCGGGGCAGCCACGCCGGCCCTGATTCAGGCTCTGGCGAACCGCGGCGACAGGCCGCCGATGGAGGTGGTGCTAATCGGACGGACAGAGGGCAAACTGGCCCGCGTCGCAGCGGTTGCCGAACGCCTGGCGCAGGGCGCAAAGGAGGCACCGCTCGAGATTCGCGCGACCACCGACATCGACCGCGGCCTCGAAGGGGCCGACTACGTCTTCAGCCAGATTCGCGTGGGCGGCTACGCCGCCCGCCAGCGTGATGAGACATTTCCCCATGCCTTCGGCCTTCCCGGAGAGGAGACCTTCGGCCCCGGCGGTATGAACAACGCGCTGCGCACCGTCCCGGTGACCCTCGAGGCCTGCCGCCGCATCGAGAAGGTCGCACCCCAGGCACTCCTGATCAACTTGACCAACCCGTCGAGCTACATCCAGTATGCCATCGCGCGGTACACGAAGGTTTCGGTGGTGGGTGTCTGTGATTCTCCCGTGGGCCTCGCGACCGGCATCGCCGCCGCGCTGGGAGCCTCGGTGGAGGAGTTGTGGGTCGGGTACGTCGGCATGCACCACTTCGGCTGGGTGACCGAGGTGCGGTGGCGCGGTCAAGACGTGATACCGGACCTTCTAAGTCGCCTCGACGAATTCCCCGGCCTGCCCGTCGATGCGGACATGGTGCGCGCCGTTGGCGCCATCCCCACTTCCTACTTCCGCTACTACTTTCATCCGGACCGCATGCTCACCAAGCAGCAGGGCAAGCCTTCCCGCGCCGAGCAGTTGATGGAGCTGGAGGCCAGGATGCTGGCCGAGTATGGGGCACACAAGGGGCCGGGTCTGCCGCCGAGCCTGCAGCAGCGGGGCGCGCACTGGTACGAAGAGGTGGTTGTCCCCGTGCTCCTGGCCCATGCGCTGGACTCGCGCCGCGTCTTCATTCTCAACCTGCCCAACAAGACAACCCTTCCCTGGATGCCCGCCGAGGCCATCGTCGAACTGCCCGCCCTGGTGACGCGCCAGGGTTTCTACCCGCTCGACCCCCCATCGGTGCCTCCGGACCTGCGGGCGATGCTCGTGGGCAACGCAGCCTGCGAGATGCTGTGGGTGGAGGCGGTGGTTGAGCGATCGTATGAAAAGGCTCTCCGGGCCATGATGCTCAGCCCGTTGGTCCACAACCTCGACCAGGCCCGGGCGATCCTTGACGCAATGTGGCCAGGGGGAGCCACGTCCTGAGCAGCGGCATGGGAAGTGCTCCAGAGGGACGCGCCTTTGTTCTGGGGATCGACGGTGGGGCGACGCGCACAGTCTGCCTGATCGCGGACGAAGCTGGAACCGAGGTCGCCCGAGCAGTGGGCGGGCCTTCGAACCACCAGGCGGTAGGGGTGGAGGCGGCGCGGCGGGCGCTGGCGCAGGCCATCGCGCAAGCGTGCGATGCGGCCGGGAACCCGCCGCTGGCGGCTGCTTGCTGGGGCATGGCCGGGCTGGACCGCCCGGAAGACGGCCGCATCCTCAACGCGCTCGCGGCCGAGCTCCTTCCCGGGGTGCCGGTTGCGGTCGTTCATGATGCCGACATCGCGCTGGTGGGTGGGGCGGGCGGCAGCCGAGTGGGCGTGGTGGTGATCGCCGGGACGGGGTCCATTGCTGCGGGCTACGACATCGCTGGGCGAACGGCGCGCGCCGGCGGCTGGGGCCATGTGCTGGGTGACGAGGGCAGTGGCTACGACATTGCCCGGCGCGGCCTGAACGCCGCCACGCGCGCCTCCGACGGCCGGGCGCCAGCGACGGCGCTGGCGACCGTCGTGCTGGCGGCGGCCGATGAGGGGGGACGGGACCGCGAGGGCTATCGTCGAGGCGTGCAGCGACGAGCTGGCGCTGGCCGCGGAGACCGTGATCCGGGCGCTGGGCATGGAAGCGGAAACGTTCGACGTCGTCCTGTCGGAAGGGATCTTCCAGGGAAGCGAAAAAGTGGTCGAATGCGTTCGCTGCCGTCTGGCGGGAGTGGCTCCGCGGGCGCGGGTCCGGCTCCCACTGCGGGAACCTGTGTGGGGAGCCGTGTGGCTGGCGCTGCAAGGCTGCAGATCGTCTAGAGATCCCGGTCAGCGATGAGGCCGTAGAGTTCCGGACGCCGGTCTCTCAGCAAGTCGATTTCGTATTCGCCGGGTCTGAAGATGCGGTGCTTGCGCTCGCTGCGGCTGAGATCCAGGTCAGCGATGAGCAGCGCTTCCTTATCCTTGCCGGCCTCGGCTAGGACTTCCCCATCAGGACCTATGATCATGCTGCGGCCGAGGTAGCGCGAGGCGCCCTCGGAACCGACATGGTCTGCTGCCAGGAGGTAGAGGCCGTTCTCGGCCGCGCGGGCTCGCGCCACGAAGTCGGGGTAGAGCGTGGCGGCCTGCGGCCAGGCGGTGGGGAGCAGGATGGCCTGGGCGCCGGTGAGGGCCAGGACGCGCGCCGGCTCGGGAAAGCGCAGGTCGTAGCAGATTAGCATTCCCAGGCGGCCGAGCGGGGTGGCGAACGGCTCTGCCAGCCTCTCGCCGGGGGTGAGGTACCGGTCGACGCCGAGGCAGATGAGATGTGTCTTTCGGTAGCATCCGAGGACGCCGTCCGGCGAGAGCAACACCGCGGTGTTGAAGCAGCGGCCGTGCTCGTCCTTCTCGATCGTTCCCACGACGGCGTGCAGATCCCAGCGGCGGCAGGCCTCGGCCAGGCGGTCCGTGCGGGGCCCAGGGATCGGTTCGGCCATGGCGGCGGCCTCCTCGGCGGTCAGCATGTAGCCCGTGAGGGCGCATTCCGGGAACAGCACTAACTGCGCGCCCTGCGCGGCGGCCTGGTGCATCCAGTCGAGGACGCGGGCCAGGTTCCGCTCGGGTTCGAGGGGCTGGGTTTCCATCTGCACGACAGCGATCCGCGGCATGGCATGACTCCGGTTTGCGTCCGACATGAGTATACCCAGTGGGCCGTAGCGGTGAGCACTCGTCCCGGCAGGAGGCCTTCAGCGTTGAAGAACCGCCGCCCTGTGCCTGGGCCACAGGGCGGCGTTGGTGGGCCGAATGTCCGGAGGTGTGTTCAGGCGCTTTTGGTTTCTTCCAGGCCTTTGAGCGCGTGGTCAATCAGGCTGCGTGCCGCCAGCAGCATCTCGCGCCCGGCCGCCCGGCGGTGGCGGATGAACTCAGGCGGGAACAGGGCCTCGACGCTCTTGCGCAATTCCTCACGGGCGGCGCGGAAATGGGCACGCGCCTCCTCCGGAATCACCCGGCAGGGGCGGCCTGCCTCCTCTGGGGGAACCTTCTTCTCGGGCATGACAACCTCCCTCAACAGCACGGCTGTCCCTTCGTATTATAGCACCGCACGACCATCCCTCTTCCGTTGACCTCTCCCTGGGTTCGCTGTTGAGGACGGAGATCCCCGCGGCCTTGCCTTCGGCGCGTTTCCCGAAGTCACATGCGCTCGAGGATTGTGGCCGTGGCCATGCCGTGGCCGATGCACATGGTCTGTAGGCCGTAACGCCCTCCGCTGCGGTGGAGGCCATGGACCAGTTTGGTCATCAGGATGGCGCCGGTGGCACCGAGGGGGTGCCCATGGGCAATGGCGCCACCGTCGGGATTGAGGCGCGCCGGATCCACCGGGAATTCGGAGAGCCAGGCCAGCGTCACGGAGGCGAACGCCTCGTTGACCTCGAAGAGGTCGATGTCCTCCAGGCTGAGTCCTGCCTTGTGCAGCACCTGCCGCGTGGCTGGGATCGGCCCGTCGAGCATCAGCACCGGGTCGGTGCCGACGACAACACGCGCCACCACGCGCGCCGTGGGCCGCAACCCGTAGGTCTTCACCGCCCGCTCCGAGGCCAGCAGCAGGGCGGCAGCGCCGTCGCTGATCTGGCTGCTGTTGCCAGCGGTGATGACGCCGTCGGGCTTGAAGGCGGGCGGCAGGGCAGCCATCTTGGCGCGGTCGGGTGGGACGCGCACGCCCTGGTCGTGTTCGACCAGTCGAGTGCTGCCCTGACCGTCGGGCACAGGCACCGGAGTGATCTGAGCTGCCAGACGTCCCTCGCGGATGGCGTCGCCGGCCCGGATGTGACTCTCGTAAGCGAAATCATCCAGCGCCTCGCGGCTGAGGTGGAACTTCTCGGCCATCATCTCGGCGCTGATGCCTTGATGGACCAGCGCATAGGGAAAGTTGGCCGGCCATTCGCTGGAGTAGTCGCTTCCCAGTGGCTGATGCGACATCATCTCGATGCCCCCGCCGATGGCCAGGTCCAAGTCCCCGGCAAGGATTTCCTGGGCAGCAAAGTGAACGGCCTGCTGGCCCGAGCCGCACATGCGATTGAGCTGGACCGCCGGGACGGTGACCGGGAAGCCGGCCTGGAGGGCGGCCAACCGCGCGATGTTGGCTCCTTGATCGCCAATCGGGGTGACGCAGCCAAGGATGACATCCTGGACCTGCTCCGGCTCCACGCCGGCGCGGTGGACGACCTCGCGCAGTACGTGCGCCGCCAGATCGACGGGGGCCACCGGATACAGCGCTCCTGCCTGAGGCTTGCCCACGCCGATGGGCGTGCGAACGGCAGCGATGATGTACACTTCGGGCATCGATGTCCTCCTGGGGTGATGCTCCGGCCCGGCCGCTCGCGCTCTCGGCCGGTGTCCTTTTGCGCTCAGGATACGTCAGCAGTCCAGGCTCGTCAACGGCCGGGGCAACCCTCGCTGTCGTGTAATGGAGCCTCAGGGGACAAATCCATGTCACGGGAGGTCCGACCACATGACCAGCGACAATCAACGCCGCCTGCCTCGCAACGTCTGGATCGTGACGCTGACCTCGTTCCTCACCGACATCTCGACCGAGATGGTGACGAACCTCCTGCCTCTCTTCCTGTTCACCGTCCTCGGAGTCCGGACCGGCATCATCGGCCTGATCGAAGGTGTGGCCGAGACCACCGCCAGCTTGCTGAAAGCCTTCTCGGGGTGGCTTTCGGACCGCATCGGCCGGCGCAAGGTATTGGCCGTCCTGGGATACGGTCTCTCAACCGCTGCCAAACCTTTCCTGTACTGGGCCACCTCGTGGTGGTGGGTGTTGGGTGTGCGCTTTGCCGATCGGGTAGGGAAAGGGCTGCGCACCGCGCCGCGCGACGCGCTGGTGGCCGACAGCACAGGAGGCGAGCACCGGGGGCTGGCATTTGGCCTGCACCGCGCCGGCGACACAGCGGGGGCCGTCGTCGGGATCGGCTTGGCACTCGCGGTGTTGGCGGCTGTGGGTCAGGGGGGCACGTTGGATCGTCAGGTGTTTCAGACGGTCGTCCTAGTCAGCCTGGTCCCGGCTGCATGCGCCGTGGGGGTGCTGGCCATCGGCGCGCGTGAACCACGTGCGGTGAAGGCAACAAGGGCTAGACCACCGTTCAGCCTCCGGGGCCTGGATCGTAGGTTCCTTCTGTTCCTGGGAGTCGTGCTGCTCTTCACCCTGGGCAATTCCTCGGATGCATTCCTGATCCTGCGCGCCCAGTCGGCTGGGCTCTCGGTGTCGGCGGTCCTGGGGGTGATGATCGTCTTTAACCTGACGTATGCGTTGGTTTCCAGCCCGGCCGGCGCTCTTTCCGACCGAGTCGGTCGGCGGCGGCTGCTGGTTCTTGGCTGGCTGCTGTATGCGGCGACGTACTTCGGCTTTGCCCGTCTGGCGGCGGGCTGGCAGGCCTGGATGTGGATGGCGGTGTACGGCATCTACTACGCCCTGTCCGAGGGCGCGGCTCGCGCGTTGGTGGCAGACCTGGTGCCAGCAGAGCGGCGTGGGACTGCTTACGGGGTGTACCACGCTGCGGTCGGGCTGGCTGCGTTTCCCGCCAGCCTTGTGGCCGGGATCCTGTGGCAGGGAGTGGGCCGGTGGCAGGGCTTTGGCCCGCCGGCGCCTTTCCTGTTCGGCGCGGCGCTGGCGCTCCTCTCGGCTGTGCTGCTGACGGTCCTGCCGATCACCCCGAAGGCTCAGCAGAAAGGTGATCTGCCATGAGTCGATGGCCGAATTCGGTGCGCGCACCGGTCCGACGCCTGAGGGCAGAGCGCTACCTGACGCTCACCCTCGTGAGCTTCTCGCTTTCGGTCATGGTCACCCGCCTTCTTCTCTACCTCACCGGCTATCCCCAACTGGGCGCCGGGCCACTCCACATTGCCCATGTGCTGTGGGGTGGAATGCTGCTTTTCGCCGCCGCGCTGCTGCCGCTGCTGTGGGCGAATCGCTGGGTCTACACAACGGGCGCACTGCTCGCCGGCGTCGGCGTGGGACTGTTCATCGATGAGGTGGGCAAGTTCATCACCCAGAACAATGACTACTTCCACCCGGCTGCAGCCCCCATCATCTATGCCTTCTTCCTGCTGACGGCTCTGCTTCTGCTCCAGGTCCGCCGAACGCCGACGGGAGGCCCGCGCCTCGACCTGTATCACGCGCTGGAGTCGCTGGAAGAGGTTCTCGAACATGACCTCGAGCCGGATGAGCACCGGGATCTGATGGAACGCCTGGACCGCGCCTCGCGTGCCGCAACCCAGCCGGACCTCGCCCGGCTGGCAGGGTACCTGCTTGCCTTCCTGCACGATGAGAAGATCTGCCTGGCACCCGCAGCGCCCGATGTGTGGGAAAGAACGATGCGGTCGTGGAGGGCCTTCGAGATCCGTTGGCTGCCGCGCCGGCGGCTGCGGGTGCTGGCGGTCCTGGGGCTGGCGGGGCTTGGTGCGGCGGCGCTCGTCCAGCTGGGGACGCTGTTGATCGCGGTCCGGTCCCCGGAGGCGCTGGCGAGGGCGGTGGAGAACTTGGTGCGGCTGGGTCGGGTCTCGGGTTCGGTTGGCCTCGGTTGGTTCCTGGCTCGAGTGGCGCTCGAGGGTACGGTCGGATTGCTCCTGTGGGTGGCGGCGGTGTTCATCGTGGCAGGAAGAGAGCACGGTGGCTTCCGCCTCGGCGCTCTGGCGCTTCTGCTCTCGCTGACCACCGTCGATCTGCTGCTGTTCTACTTCGAGCAGTTCTCCACCTTCGGCCTGGCGGCACTGCAGGCGCTGCTCTTGCTTGGCGTATGGCACTATCAGCGCCGCTACCTCAACCCTGCAGCCATGCGGCGGAGAAGGATCTCGGAGACCAGGCAGGCCTAGACTGATTTCGACGGCAGGCGCACCAGAGGAGGGAATGGGCCGGCCGCGAAGCCGACCACGCTCCGGTGCCGCCCGCCGACGCCTTCTTTGAATGTTGGGCCTGCCGGATCCCTGAGCCGCTGTATACTCGGATGGGTGTGCACGAAGGAGGAGGTTCCATGGACAAGCCCCAGCTGCTCTACCTTTCGCGTGCTGATGTCGAGGCCGTCGCCCTGGATATGAAGACCATCATCGAGCGTCTGGAGGAGGCCTTTCGTGAAAAGGGGCAAGGTGGAGTGGAGATGCCGCCCAAGCCCGGGATTCACACGCAGCCCGACGCCTTCATCCACGCCATGCCCGCGTTCATCCCCTCGCTGCGCTCGGCGGGCATCAAGTGGGTCAGCGGCTATCCGGCCAATCAGCAGCGCGGCCTGCCCTACATCTCCGGGCTGCTGATTCTGAACGACGTCGAGACCGGGTTGCCCTATGCGGTGATGGACTGCACCTGGATCACCGCCTACCGCACCGGCGCGGCCACGGCACTGGCGGCCAAGTACCTGGCTCGCCAGGGCAGCGAGGTGGTCGGCATCCTGGCCTGCGGCGTGCAGGGACGCACCAACCTCGAGGCCCTGGCCGTCCTCTTCCCCATCCGCCGCGTTTACGCGTATGACATCGTGCCCGAGGCGCAGGAGCGCTACGTGCAGGAGATGTCGGCCACACTCGGGGTGGAGGTCATCGGCGTGTCCGAGCCGCGCGCGGCCGTCGTCGAAAGCGACCTGGTCGTGACTTCCGGCCCTATTCTCAAGCATCCCACACCCATCATCCAGCCCGGCTGGCTGCGGCCGGGAGCGTTCGGCAGCGCCGTGGATTTCGACTCCTACTGGACGTCCGACGCCATGCGCGAGATGGACAAGATCAGCACGGACGATCACGAGCAGTTCCGCTACTATCGCAGCGTCGGCTACTTTGCCCAGACCCCCGATCCCTATGCCGACCTGGGCGAGCTGGTCACCGGCCGCAAGCCAGGGCGTCAGCGCGACGACGAACGCACGCTGGCCATCAACCTTGGATTGGCGCTGGATGACATGGCCGTGGCACCGGAGATCTACCGTCGGGCGAAGGAGAAGGGCCTCGGGCACTGGCTGCCACTCTGAGGCACACGTCGGTGCATTGGAGGGACGATTGACTGTGACGCGGATGCGTCGCTGGTCGCGCGCCGTCTATCACCTGACATCGATTCCGCTGCTCCTGGCCGGCTTCCGGGAGTGGGGTGCCATGGCGCGGGCCTTCCTGCGACGCTCAGGCGGCAGTCCCTTCACGGTCACCCTGCGCCGGAGCGGGCTGCGATTCCGTGTGCGCAGCGCCATGGATGTGTGGGTGCTGCGCGAGACCTGCCTTGGCCGCGAGTACGAGCAGTTTGGAATGGAGCTCCAGGACGGCTGGACGTACATCGACGTGGGCGCGGCCTTCGGCGACTTCGCCATCTGGGTGGCGCACCGGCGCCCGCGCAGCGTCGTGTACGCGTGCGAACCGTTCCCGCAGTCATTTGATCTCCTGCAGCAAAACCTGACTCTGAATCGAATCGGCAACGTCAAGCCGTTTCCCTACGCGCTCGCGGCGCGCTCGGGTCCGGTGCGGCTGTACCGTTGCGCCCGGGAGGCGGTGGAGTTCAGCACGGTGGGAGCGGATCCGCGTGCAGAAGGGCTCGAGGTGGAAGGAATCTCCCTCGACGATCTTTTCCGCGCACTGGCGCTGGAGCGCTGCGATTTCCTGAAGATGGATTGCGAGGGCGCGGAGTTCGAGATCCTGTTGGCCGCCAGCCGCGAGACGCTGGGCCGCATCCAGCACTTGTGTCTGGAATATCACGATGGCGTGACCGTGCACTCTCATCAGGATTTGGCCGAGTTCCTGAGGCGGCACGGGTTCGAAGTGAGCGCGAAACCGAATCGCGCCTGGCAGGGCCTGGGCCTGCTCTTCGCCAGCCGCAGCCTATTGGGCTGAGCGCTCAGGTTTTCGAGGCGCGGAGCGAACCCCCGGGCCCTCTGCGGCCGGCGCGGCGACAGGTTTGCCCGAAGAGGCAGAGGGTCGGCCGGCCCCGCGGCCATACGATTCCGGCGGGTGGCATGCCGTCAGCGAGAGCGAAGGCGTGCCATCCGCCGGGCAGAGCATCAAGCCGGCCGTACAGGCCCGCGGCTAAGGGTACTCGAAGATCTTTTCCCCGGCTCGAATGGCGACCTTGAGCCGGTTCTCCGGCGGGGTGATCGGGCAGGACCAGGCGTCGTTGTAGGCGCAGTAGGGGTTGTAGGCCAGATTGAAGTCCACGACGAAGCGGCCGTCGGCAAGCTCCTCGGGCTCGAGGTAGCGGCCGGCACCGTAGGTCTCTTTGCCGGCGAGTGCGTCGCTGAATGGAAGGAAGAAGCCCTGGTCGCTGCGGTACAGCGTCAGCCGGGCTTCTTGCACTTCGACGCGGAAGCGGAACTCGCCGAAGCGCTCGTAGGTCTGCACATCGCCGGTGGTGGTCTGCATCGAGACGAAGGTCTTCTCAGGAAACTCCTCGCTCTCGACGACCAGGGTTAGTTCGGGGTTCGGCGGGAAGTAGCGCAGGCCGCTGAAGGTTCGCTGCTGCGCGGGCGTCAGTGGGCTGTAGGGGCTGGAGCGGAGGAACTCGTCCTTCTGACGCCGGAAGGCCTCGTAGTCGATCATGGTGTGCTCCTCTCCAGCCGGAGTGTAACATGGGGTGCCCTGCCTCGCCTCCGGTATACTGAGTTGCTGATGGACTCCGTTGAGCACCAGATGGGACGCCGCGCCGAGCTGCTCCTGGCCTACGACTGGCCTTACGACGAGCCGTTCATCGTCCTGCTGGCCTCGCGGCTCGAGGCGCACGGGGCTTCTCTCGAGACGGTCTCGCCGCGCAACCTCGAGCAGACCCTGCAGCGAGCGCATCAAGGCCGGCTGCATGCTCACGCCTATCTGGACCGCGCCTCGGACACCTCGCCCGAATTCGCCCCCCTGGATGAGTGGGCAGAGCAGCACGTCTCTCTGCACATCAATCCCGGCGACCACCGGCGCCGCGTTTGGTACAAGACCAACTTGCACTGGGCATTCATCGCGGCCGGCATCCACACGCCCTACACTATCGCCATCCCCTCCCTGCACCGGCAGCCAGAACTGTCGCCGCCGCACGACCTGGCTGCCCTGGGCCGACCGTTCTCCATCAAACCCGACCTCGGCGGCGGTGGATGGGGAGTGATCACCACGGCCCAGAGTTGGGAGGATGTGGCCAGCGCACGCCGCCACATGCCGGGCGATGATCTGATCCTGCAGGAGTTCGTGGAGCCCGATGTGATCGCTGGTCGCCGCGCCTGGTTCCGGGTGCTCTATGCTTGCGGTCAGGTCTTTCCATGCTGGTGGGACGACCGGACGCGGCTCTTCGGCCCTCCGGTATCTGGCGAGGAGCGAGGAACCCTGGGGCTCGATCCGTTGTGGGAGATTGCCGCGACGGCGGCTCGCATCGCTGGCATCGGGCTGTTCTCTACCGAGGTCGCCCGCGTCGCCGATGGGCGGTTCATCGTCGTCGACTACGTCAACGACCCGGTCGACCTGCGCTTTCTGCCATATGCCCGTGAGGGAATGCCAGCTGAGGTCGCCCTGGCAGTGGCCGAAGCCATTGCTGGCTGGGTGACCGCGCAGGCCGTTCCCGCAGCGTGAGCCACCTCATTCGGCCAGCAGGTACTCGACAATCCAGCGCGCCGTGGCCATCAGGGCCTCGCGGTGTGTGCGCTCGTAGTTGTGTGATGCGTCGACGCCGGGGCCGATGAGGGCGGCCCGGATGTCGGCGCCGGCCTGCCAGGCAGCCTCGGCGTCGGAGCCATAGAAAGGATATGTGTCCACCCGATAGGGAATGGCAGCGGCGTCGGCCAATGCGCGCAGCTTCTCCGACAGGCCCGCATGGTACGGGCCGCCGGAATCCTTCAGGCACAGCGTGGCGTGGAACTCATCCGACGCCTGCCCCTCGCCCACAGGCGCCATGTCGACCGCCACCACCTCCACCACCTCGGCTGGAAAGGCTGCTGCCGCCCCGTGTCCGACCTCCTCGAAGTGACTAAAGTACATAAACGTGTCCTGTTCCGGGACCATCCCCGCGCTCCGAAGCGCCCGCGCCGCCGCCACCAGGCACGCTACGCCGCTCTTGTCGTCGAGATGGCGGGAGCGGACGAATCCGCTGGCGCTGATCTCAGGCCGCGGGTCGAAGGCTACAAAATCGCCGACCTCGATGCCGAGGGAGCGCGTTGCCTCAGCCGCCTGCGTGCGCTCGTCGAGACGCACCTCCATCGTCGACTCCTCCCGTTTGATGTCGCCGACTTCCTTGCTGAAGATATGGGCAGAGGCCTTGGTGACCAAGAGGGTGCCGCGCACGGTCCGCCCCGAGCGGGTGAACACGGTGCAGCCCTCGCCCTCCACTGTATTCCAGGCGAACGAACCGACTTCCGTCAGGCGCAGACGGCCGTTAGACTTGATTTCCTTGACCATGGCGCCCAGCGTGTCGACGTGGGCCGTGAGTCCGCGTGGCACCTCCCTCGACCGGCCGCGCCACTCGGCCAAGAGTCCGCCCTTCCTTGTCCGTCGCGAGGTCAGGCCGAGGTCCGCCAGGGCACCCTCGACATGGGCGAGCGCGGGTTCCGCGCGGCCGGTGGGGCTGGGGATCTGCAGCAGCGCCAGCAGGAACTCGGTCAGAAACGTACTATCGATGTCGGGCGCTTTCGCCATGGCTTGCTCCTTGCGACGGGTCACGCTGCGCGGTCTGGCTCTCCGCCGTCGGGTCTGGCGGGGTTGTCCGCTGGCGCGCGCGGGCCAGGCCAAGCCGAAGCAGTGCGCCTGAGAGCAGGAACGGACCGCCCAACAGAATGGCGATCAGGATCTGGTTGCGTCCCGCCACGATTGCGGCAAAGGCACAGAGCGCTGCCCCGGCGATCAGGAGCAGCAGGCTGCCGATGCCCTGCCACTGCCAGGCAGCAACCAAGGCCGCTGCGCCGAAAGCGACGAGCGCCGCCAGGAGGACAGCCTCCAAGGACCACGGAGTGCTGGGGCCGACGAGTCCCATCATCACGGCGAACAACCAGAAGGCAGACGCGGCGGTCCCAAGACCCAACCCGGCTCGCCGCAACCACCCCGCGCTCCCCGTCATTTGCAGCTTCTCCTCATCGGGCAGCATGCATCCCCCGCCCTCGGCCGGTTCTCAGGCGATGCGTAGCCATTCTGTTCCCTGCGGCGTGTCGCGCAGGGATATGCCCAGGTCCTGCAGTCTCTGTCGCGCTCGATCTGCCAGCATCCACAGGCCAGCGTCGCGCAGTTCGGCGCGTAGGTCGATCAGGAGGCGGATCAGTGCCTCGACTGTGTCTTCGGCGCCGGCGGCGGCTTCGATTGCCTGGGCAGCCTGATGGAGCAGGGCGGCGAGGCCCGCCGGCGCGCTTGCGGCAGCCAGCCGCAGGCTGCCAGGGATGTCGCCGCTTGCCAGGAGGGCCGAAGCCTGCGCGATGGTGCGGGAGGCTTCGGGGATGGCGGCGGTGGGTGTGGCGGGTTGTGTGGACAGGGGCAGCCCCTGGGAGGCCAGCTCGTCCAGGGGGAAGGTCTCGCCGGCTGTGTGGCGGAAGCTCTGGCCGCCGCGCAGGATGGTGACGCCGCCGCGCCCCATGACGCGCGCGGCGCCGCGCTCGAGGTCGAGGCTGCAGGCGGTGTGTTCGTCGATGCCGAGGACAACAGCGGTAGGTGGCAGGAGGGTGCGCAGGCGCTGGAAGCGTTCCATTCCCATGAAGCAGGCGCGGGTGTCGTGGGTGGCGCCTTCGGCGTTGTCCCAATGGGTCACGATAGCCAGGTCGAGGCCAAAGCGGCCGAGCAGGTCCAGGCCCTCAATCCAGTGCAGGTCCTGTCCCACCTTGTAGATTTCATAGACAGGCAGGGCATGGCGGCTGATGGCGATCGCGGCTGAGCTGGCGAAGACAAGCTGGGCACCGGCCAGCCAGCGTTCGACGATGGCGGCGTAGAGGGGAGAATCGTGCCACTGGCGCACAGCATAGGTCGGGCTGCCCGGTCCGGCGAGCAGGTAGTTGGCACTGGAGACGATCGTCAGGGCCTGTGCGAGCTGCTCGGGGTCTTCGTCGGCGCGGCGCAGGCTGGCGATTTGCAGCTCCAGGTTGAGTCGAGTCTGAAAGAACTGACGGAACCGAGCGTGGATGGCTTCCAGGCCCAGCTCGAAGCCGGCGGGGGTATCGATGAGGGCTGGCTTGGCCGGCTGTAGGAGGCAGCTGAGCAGGGAGCGGTGGAGTTTGACCATCCCGGGGGCGGTCTCGCCCGAGCCAATCAACGTCAGCCAGCCTGGCATCGTGCCTCCAGGGGCTGAGTATACCGCGCCGGCTGGGGGCGGGTGCCTTGTGTTATGATATCCGGCGGCCGAGCTTGAGACATCCCTCCAATCGCTCGTTAATGCTGTTCTTGCGCAGGCGGCCTAGCATACCCACAGTTCGGACTCCGTGAGGTGAAAACATGTCAAAGATCGTGGGCATCGACCTGGGGACGACCAACAGCGTGGTTGCCGTCATGGAAGGCGGCGATCCGGTGGTGATTCCCACGGCAGAAGGAGGCCGCCTCTGTCCGTCGGTGGTGGCCTTCACCAAGACGGGCGAGCGGCTGGTGGGGCAGACGGCTAAGCGGCAAGCGGTGATCAACTCGGAGAACACGGTCTACTCGATCAAGCGCTTCATGGGGCGGCGCTTCAATGAGGTCGAGACCGAGCGCAAGATGGTCCCGTATGAAGTGATGGAGGGGGCAAGCGGGGACGCGCGAGTGCGCATTCCGATCACCGATCGGGAGTATACGCCGCAGGAGATCTCGGCGATGATCCTGGCCAAGCTCAAGGCCGATGCCGAGGCCTACCTGGGTGAGCCGGTGACCAAGGCGGTCATCACCGTCCCGGCTTACTTCAACGATTCGCAGCGCCAGGCCACCAAGGATGCTGGCCGCATCGCAGGATTGGAAGTGATGCGCATCATCAACGAACCGACAGCCTCGGCCCTGGCCTACGGCCTCGACAAGAAGGAAAACGAAACGATCCTGGTCTTCGACCTGGGCGGCGGCACGTTCGACGTCAGCCTGCTGGAAGTCGGCGAAGGCGTGGTCGAGGTCAAGGCCACCAATGGCGATACGCATCTGGGCGGCGACGACTGGGACCAGCGCATCACCAACTGGGCGGCGGACGAGTTCCTCAAGGACCAGGGCATCGACCTGCGCAAGGACCGCCAGGCACTGCAGCGGCTGCGCGAAGCGGCGGAGAAGGCCAAGATTGAACTCTCGACGATGACCGAGACCGAGATCAACCTGCCCTTCATCACAGCGGATGCCTCCGGACCCAAGCACCTTCAGCTCAAGCTTACCCGCTCGAAGCTGGAGCAGCTCACCGAAAACCTGGTGGAGCGGCTGCGCGGGCCCTTCAACGCCGCGCTGCGCGACGGCGGGATGAAGGCCAGCGACGTCGACGAGGTGGTGCTGGTGGGCGGGGCGACGCGCATGCCCATGGTCCAGGATCTGGTGCGCTCGCTCACTGGCAAGGAGCCGCACAAGGGCGTCAACCCTGATGAGGTGGTGGCGGTGGGTGCGGCGCTGCAGGGCGGCGTCCTGGCGGGGGAAGTCAAGGACGTCCTCCTGGTGGACGTCACGCCTCTGTCGCTCGGCGTGGAGACGCTGGGCGGCGTGATGACGGTGCTGGTGGAACGCAACACCAACATCCCGATTCGCAAGGCGGAGATCTTCTCGACCGCCGAGGATGGCCAGACGGCGGTCGACATCCATGTGCTGCAGGGTGAGCGGCCCATGGCCGCGGACAACATGACCCTGGGCCGCTTCCGCCTGGAGGGCATTCCTCCAGCGCCGCGCGGCGTGCCGCAGATCGAGGTTGCCTTCGATATCGACGCCAACGGCATCCTCAATGTCACGGCCAAAGACAAGGCCACCGGCAAAGAGCAGCGGGTGACGATCACAGCGTCGACCAACCTCAAGAAGGAGGAGGTCGAACGCATGGTCGAAGAAGCACGGCGCCATGAGGGGGAGGACCGCAAGCGGCGCGAGCTGGCAGATGCGCGCAATCAGGGCGATGCTGTTGCCTATCAGGCCGAGAAGGCACTGCGCGAGCTGGGCGACAAGGTGCCCGCCAGCGATCGCGAGAGGATTGAAGCCAGCGTCAAGTCGCTGCGTGAAGCCCTCAAGGACGATGACATCCAGAAGATCCGTCGGCTGAGCGAGGAGGTTCAGCAAGCCTCCTACGCCCTGGGGCAGCAGCTGTACGCACAGCAGGCGAAGGCAGCCCCCGGCGGGGCGGCCAGCGGCGACGGCGGCACCGGACAGGGGGACGTCGTCGAGGGCGAGTTCCGCGAGGCCTGAGATGCAGTGACACCGGGCTCCCAGTTCGGGGCCCGGTTTCTGTTTCTGGCGCAGGGTGACGGTGGGAGTTCCGTGTCTTGCCACCCCGCAGGCCGTCCCCTATAATGAGATCGCCGGGCACAGGTCCTCCATCACCGCGCACACAGACCGTGAGCCTGGCAAGGAGGATATGCTTCGTGGTCCTTCCCAAGTACGCCTATTTCCGAGGCAAGGTCGTTCCCTACTCGCAGGCCAAAGTCGGCGTGATGACCCATGGCTTGAACTACGGAACCGGAGCCTTTGGAGGCGTGCGGGCATTCTGGAATCAGGAAGAGGGACAGCTGTTCGTCTTTCGACCCCTTGATCACTTCAAACGATTTCTCAACTCAGCCCGGCTGCTGTGTATGGACCTCGGCCTGACGGCAGAGGACATGCGCCTGATCACCCTCGATGTGCTGCGCGCCGAGGGCTACCAGGAGAACTGCTACATCCGCCCTCTGGCGTTCAAGAGCGACGAGGTCATCGGCGTGCGTCTGCACGATCTGCGCGACGAATTCACCCTGTTCGCCATCCCCTTCACGCGCTACGTTGAGGCCGATGAGAGCGCGCACGTGACCTTCTCAGCCTGGCGTCGCATCGACGACAACTCCATCCCGGCGCGGGGCAAGATCACCGGCGGCTACGTCAACTCAGCCTTCATCAAGACCGATGCCATGCGTCAGGGCTTCGACGAGGCGCTGGTGCTGACTCGCGAGGGGCACGTTTCGGAAGGCAGCGCCGAGAATGTCTTTATCGTGCGCGATGGGGTGTTGATCACGCCGCCCGTGACCGAGAACATCCTGGAAGGCATCACCCGGCGGACGGTGATGCAGCTGGCGATCGAAGAGCTTGGGCTGCAGGTTGTGGAGCGCCCGATCGACCGCACCGAGGTCTACTTGTGTGACGAGCTGTTCCTGACGGGCACGGCGGCGGGCATCACCGCTGTGGTCAAGGTCGATCACCGGTTGATCGGCAGCGGGGTGATGGGGCCGGTGGTGACGCAGCTGCGTCGCATCTACGACGACGTGGTCCGCGGTCGGCTGCCGCAGTACCGCCACTGGAACGACCCGGTGTACGTGCGAGAGTCGGCCGCCGCCGATTGACCGCGCCAAAGACCTGGACGCGAGCGGGAGAGCTGCCGCTGCGGCCGCGCTCCCGCCTTCGACTCGGATGTCCTTCACACCTCCCCGCCTGCCCGGCCTGGTCCTAGGGACCCTGTTTCTGATCGTGCTCCTGGGCATCACGACCTATGCCGCCAGCCAGCTGGCCATTGCGACGATCTCGCCTTGGATTGTGGCTTGGGTGTTGCTTCCGCTGCTGAGCGTCCCGTTGGCGGTGCTGGTGGCGTACCGCTTGTATGGCTTGCTCAGCGCCAGCTATCGGCTTGACCGCAACGGTTTCTACCTGGCCTGGGGTCTGGCCCGGGAGCAGATTCCCCTGGCGGACCTGGAGAGGCCGCGCCTGATCTGGGATGTGCCGGGGCGCTGGCTTCCGCACGGGGGGCTGTGGTGGCCGGGGTGCGTGGTTGGGCGAGGCCGTGTCGAGGAGGTGGGTCGGGTCGACTTCTTCGCCACCACACCCCCGCAGGGGATGGTCCTCCTCAGCGCCGGTGAGCGACACCTGGTCATCTCACCGCCGGACCCAATTGGCTTCGTCGATGCCTTTACGCAGGCGGTCCGCCTTGGCTCCCTCGAACCGATTCCCGCGATCTCACAACGTCCAGACTTCCTCTTCAACCGGCTGTGGGCCGACCAGGTGGCCCGGCTGTTGCTCATCCTGGGGGCGGCGCTCTCTCTCCTGCTCCTGGGGTACCTGGCGCTGCGCGCGCCGAACCTGCCGCCCCGGGTCGCATTCGGCTTCGATCCGGCTGGAAACCCGGACCCCTGGGCTCCCCCAGGCCGGCTGCTGCTTCTGCCCTTGATCGGAGGCCTGTGCTGGCTGGTGGACCTGGCCGTTGGCGTGTGGCTCTATCGGCGGGATGCCGATCGGCTGCTGGCCTATGTCGTGTGGGGGATGGCCACCTTTGTGGGCTTGCTGCTATGGGGTGCGGCCCTGCAGCTCCTGGCGGTTTCCGGGGGTGTTCGACCATGAGGCCATTCTCCTGTCTATCCACATCCTCCCATGGGTTATCCCCAGGTCCAGGCGGGGTTATCCACAGGGGCCTGGGGAGGCGGGAGTGACCCTCATCGGGCTGGCGCTGGGCGCGGCCGTGGCTGCCAGCATCGCGGCGGCAGCCTTTGCGCTCGGGGCACTCTCGCCCGGTGGAGCGGCGGGGGCATGGGTTGTCGGGACGGTGACTTTCGGGCTGGGCGGCCTGACGCCAGCGGTCCTGCTCGTGTTGTTCTTCGTCTCTTCGAGCGTGGTCTCGCGCCTGGGTGGTGTGCGCAAGCGAGAGGTGGCGGCCGCATTTTCCAAGGGACACCGTCGCGATCTGGGCCAGGCGCTGGCCAACGGCGGTGCGGCGGCGGTGTGTTCACTGCTGCTGGGGTTGACGGGCAATGGGATCTGGCTCGCGGCCGCGGTGGGCGCCTTGGCCGCGGCGAATGCCGACACCTGGGCGACGGAACTGGGCGTCCTCTCCAGGGAGCGGCCGCGTCTGATTACCAGTGGGGTGCGGGTGGAGGCCGGGACTTCGGGCGGCGTCAGTGGCGTGGGCACTCTGGCCGCGGTGGCAGGTGCGGCGCTGATCGGCGCGAGCGCAGTCCTGCTCGAGAAGCAGCCAATACTCTTGCTCGCAGGGCTGCTGGGGGGGCTGGGTGGAACGCTCCTGGACAGCCTGCTCGGGGCGACGGTGCAGGCGATGTACTTTTGCCCCGCGTGCCAGCGGGCGACCGAGCGTCATCCCCGTCACTCGTGCGGCGGCCCGACACAGCCCCTGCGCGGCCTGCCCTGGCTCAACAATGACGCCGTGAACCTGGCCGCCACCCTGGTCGGCAGCCTGCTGGCCTGCCTGCTGGTCCTGGCCTTGCCGTTTTCGGGATAGAATCCAGGTGGGGAGGGAACATGGCCCTCCAGAACGTCCTGGCCGTCATCCTTGGGGGCGGGCGCGGCACACGCCTGTGGCCGCTGACCAAGCTGCGCGCCAAACCCGCAGTCCCCATTGGAGGCAAGTACCGCCTCGTTGACATCGCCCTCAGCAACTGTCTCAACTCCGGCATCCAGCAAATTGCCGTCCTCACCCAGTTCAACTCGATCTCGCTGCACCGCCACATTGCCTCGACGTACCATTTTGACGCCTTCCACCCCGGCTGGGTGCAGATCTGGGCGGCCGAGCAGACGTTCGCCAGCGGCGATTGGTATCAGGGCACGGCCGATGCTGTGCGCAAGCAGCTGTTCGAGATCCAGGTGACAGGCGCCAGCGATGTCATGATCCTGGCCGGGGACCACTTGTACCGCATGGACTACGCGGCTCTTGCCGACTACCACTGGCGGCGGACGGCGGACGTCACCGTGGCGTTGAAGCCCGTGCCCGCCAGCGAAGCGCATCGCTTCGGTATCGTGCGCCAGACGCCGGATGGCAGGATCAGCGACTTCGTTGAGAAGCCTGAGACGGGGGAGGTGTTGGCAGGTTTCACCAGCCGCAACGACCCCGCAACCCCCTATCTGGGTTCGATGGGGATCTACCTGTTCAGGATTGGCGTGCTGGTGGACCTGCTCGACTCGGACTATGATGACTTCGGCAGTGACGTCCTGCCGGCAGCCATCCACACCCATCGGGTGTACGGCTACCACTTCGACGGCTACTGGGAGGACATCGGCACCATCCGCGCGTTCTACCGGGCCAACCTTGCGCTGGCCCAACGCGACCCACCGTTCACCTTCCACGACCCGGTGCGACCGGTGTACACCCACCCGCGCTTTTTAGCCGCCTCGCGCATCTACGACGTTCGGCTGGACAACGTCCTCCTGGCTGATGGCTGCATCGTCGAAGGGGCCGAGATCCGGAATTCGATCATCGGCCTGCGCAGCATCATCCGTGAAGATGTCGTCATCCGCGATACAGTCGTCATGGGTGCTGACTTCTACGAGGGCGAGGGGCAAGCGCCTGCTTCTTCCGCGCCGCCGATGGGTGTGGGGCAGGGATCGCGCGTCTGCGGAGCGATCGTCGACAAGAATGCACGCATCGGCAGGAACGTCCGCATCGACTGCTTCCCCGAGGGCGTCAACCTGACCCATGAACAGTGGGCCGTGCGCGACGGCATCGTTGTCGTTCCCAAGAACGCTGTCATCCCCGACGGGACGGTGATCGCGCCCTAGAGAAGGCTCAGAGAAAGACGGAGGGCCAGGCGGATGGTTCGCCTGGCCCTTTCGTGCTTCCTCAGGCCCTGGGCCGCGTCATGACCATGCAAACGCCGGCCAGCGCCATGAAGACGGCGCTGAAAGCCCAGATCGAGGCATGGCTGGTGAGGTCGATGAGCCGACCGGCCAGGATGGGGCCGGTGATGGCCGCAGCCGACGAGGAAAAATAGTACAGGCCGGTGTAGGCCCCGATACGCTCGCTGCCTCCCAGGTCGTACACCATGGGCAGCGAGTTGATGTTGATCAACGACCAGAACAACCCCATCAGTGCCAGCAGCCCGAGCAGAACTGCCGGCTGGCGGATGAGCACGCCGGCGACGAGGCCGACGAACATGCCGGCGATGCCAGTCAGGATGGTCGGGCGGCGGCCGAAGCGCGTGGCGATCAAGCCGCTGGGGATGGCGAAGAGGATGAAGGCGGCAGCAAAGGCGGTCAGCATCTGCGTGCCGCGGCCGACCTCGATGCCCAGGATGTTGCGGGCGTAGAGGGTGAAGAAGGCTTCCATGGCGTTCCAGCCGACAAACCAGCAGAAGATGGCCCCCAGCAGCCACAGGCCATCCTTTCGTGGCCCGGCGGCGACCTGGCGCAGGTTCTCGAGCACGCTCGACTCGCGCAAAGCGATATCGACGGGAGCAGCCTCCGGCTCACGCACGATGAGGACCAGGAGCAGGATGACAAACAGCATAACTCCCGAGCCAACGATGAAGGGCAGGGGGACGCCCAGGCGGTAGAGCGCCCCGCCGCCGAAGAGGGCCGCTGCCGCCCCCACCCCGCCCATAAGGTTGATCACCCCGTTAGCCTTGCTGCGGTCCTCGGGGCGAAAGAGGTCGCCCAGGTAGGCGACGGTTGGCGAGCGGAAGAGCGCCATGCCGATGTTGGTTCCCAGGATTGCCAGGGCGATCAGGAGGAAGTTCTGGCGCACAAAGGGGACGAGGATGAAGAAGATGGCTGCCATCGGGGCGCCGAGCATCAGCCAGGGCTTGCGGCGGCCAAAGCGGCTGCGGGTGCGATCGGAGCGGCTGCCCACCCAGGGCTGGACGAACATGTTGAGGATGTTGTCCCAGGTCAGGATGAAGCCCACGATCACGGCTGACAGGCCAAGGTCCTCCAGCATGGGGGGGATCAGGCTATTGAAAAGGGGCCAGATGACGCTGATACCGAAGAAGCCGAAGCCAAGAATGAAGGTTTTGCCCCAGGGGAAGGGGTTCATGGGCCGCCTCCGGCAGGAGCGGAATGCTGGGATTGTAGGGGAAGCCTCGCCATGTGACAAACACCGTCCGGCCGCCTCGGAGGTGAGACGACGCCACCAGGAGACCTGCCCACTGCGTCAGAGGCTGGGGACGGCAGGGGAGGCAGGTGGCTAGTGGGGTTCGTGAAGCCAGCAGGCCACTGAATGATCAGGCTGCACATCGCGCAGGGATGGCTCGCGCAGCGGGCAGATGTCCTGCATTACCATCGGGCAGCGGGGGTGGAAGCGACAGCCGCCCGGCGGGTTGAGGGGGCTGGGGACATCGCCGCTGAGGATGATCCGCTGGCGGCGCAGCCTGGGGTCGGGCACCGGGATGGCCGACATCAGCGCCTGGGTGTATGGGTGCAGCGGATTCTCGAACAGCTGGCGCTTTGTGCCGATCTCGACGATCTTGCCCAGGTACATCACGGCCACGCGGTCGGAGATGTGCTCGACCACGCCCATGTTGTGGGCGATGAAGAGATAGGTGAGGCCGAACTCCTGCTGCAGGTCTTTGAGCAGGTTGAGCACCTGGGCCTGGATGGAAACATCCAGTGCCGAAACCGGTTCGTCGGCGACGATGAACTCCGGGCTGACGGCGAGGGCCCGGGCGATCCCGATTCGCTGACGCTGCCCCCCCGAGAACTCGTGGGGGTAGCGGCGGGCATGGTAGTCCTCCAGGCCGACCCTGCGCAGGAGGTCGAGCACGATTTCGTAGCGCTCCTTGGGACTGCCGATACGGTGGATGTTCAGTCCTTCAGCGATCGACTCGGCGATGGGCTTACGCGGATCGAGCGATGAGTAGGGGTCCTGGAAGATAATCTGGGCCTTGCGACGGATGGCGCGCAGTTCACGCCCTTTGAGGCGAATCACGTCGATGCCGTCAATGCGAACGGATCCCCGCGTGGGCTCGATCAGGCGCAGGATGGCCCGGCCGACCGTGGTCTTGCCACAGCCCGACTCACCAACCAGGCCCAGGGTCTCGCCACGCCGAATCGTGAAACCGACATCATCGACGGCCTGCACCCAGGCGCGAATGCGCTGCAGGATGCCCTTGCGAACGGGAAAGTGCTTGACCAGGTTTGAGACCTCAATGAGATTGCCGGTGGCTGGCGTGGCGGCGGGGGAGTTCATAAGGGGATCACTCGCTCAGGCAGCGAAGGGAGCGCGGTGGTTTGCGCTGTTCTGATACAGCCAGCACCGCACGTGATGCGTCTGGTCGATGGGAACCAGGTCCGGCTCCACCTGCGAGCAGATGGAGAGCTGGTGTTCAACCTGGGCGGTGCATCGGGGAGCGAAGCGGCAGCCGGGAGGCAGGTCGACCAGATCGGGGACTGTGCCGGGGATGGTCTCCAATCTCTCCTTGACTTTTCCCAGGACGGGGACGGAGGCCGCCAGCCCGCGAGTGTAGGGATGCAGAGGGTTGTCGAAGAGGGCCAGCACGCCGCCCTGCTCGACGATGCGCCCGGCGTACATCACAGCCACCCGTTGGGCCATCTCGGCGATGATGCCTAGGTCGTGTGTGATCAGGATGACGCCTGTGTTGCGTGTGCGGATCATCTCGCGGATCAGGTCGAGGATCTGGGCCTGGATCGTGACATCGAGGGCCGTGGTGGGCTCGTCGGCGATCAGCAGCTCGGGGTTGAGGGCCAGCGCCATGGCGATCATCACCCGCTGCGCCTGCCCGCCCGACATCTCGTGCGGGTAGGCCCACGCCCTGCGTTCGGGATCCGGGATCCCGACCTGCTTCAGCAGGGAGACGGCCCTCTCAAATGCTTCTTTGCGGGGCAGCTTCCGATGGATCTCCAGAACCTCGGCCACCTGGTTCCCTACCGTAAAGACCGGATTGAGCGATGAGACCGGCTGCTGGAAGATCATGGAAATGCGGCTGCCGCGCAAGTCTTCCATGTCGTGATCCGGGAGAGCCAGCAGGGACTGGCCGTCGAACAGGATCTCTCCGTCGACGATGCGGCCGGGGGGATCGATCAGCCGCATGATGGACAGGCCGGTGACGCTCTTGCCGCAGCCCGATTCGCCAACCAGGCCGAAGACCTCGCCCTTGTGAAGGGTGAAGTCGACGCCGTCGACGGCGAGCACGACGCCATCCTCGGTGTAGAAATGAGTCTTCAGGCTCTGGACGACGAGCAAGGGTTCCTGCTGCAGGCTGTCGCTGGTCGTCAAGTGCGATGTCGACTGCATCCGTGCGCTGCCCTCGGGTGGCCGTCGAAATGCCGTCTGGGGCTCACCTGAAACCATGCTGTCGGCGGGAGGGAATGCTCCCTCGGTCTCGCCCTGGCTTGCAGCCCGGCCCGATCCCGGCGCGATTTGAAACCTTGGTGACCTGGAGCCCAATTCTACCCCATTGGGTCTGGGGCAGGTAGGAGGAATCGCTGGAGAGAAGCGTGAAGGGCCGCGCTGGCTGGAGCCGCCTGGTCCGGCCCGAAAGAGCGCGAACGACAACGCAGGTGCGGTTGACGGAGCAGACGTGGGGATATAGAATGAATGGTGCCCCTCGCCTCCGAGGACACCCCCTGGTGGCCGCGAGCGGCCTGTCCGTGAGGCAACTCCGGTGGCAAGGAGCAGGGAGGGAGGTGGTCTGAAGGCAGGAAGACAGGACTGGCTCGGCGTCCACCCGTCTGGCACAAACGCATTGAGGAGGAGAGACCTGTGAAACGCCAAAGGCTAATGGCTTGGCTCGCGCTGTTTGTGGGCGTGAGCATGGTTCTGACTGCGTGCGCGCCGGCCCGGCCGCAGCGGCCATACGAAGAGATCCCGTTCTCAGAGCCGTTGGTGCTCTCGGCGCCGGACTGCGATTACGGGGGCATCATCAAGGAGGTCGCGGCCCTGGACAGCCACACCGTGCGCTTCACGCTCTGCGTCCCCGACCCCGCCTTCCTGGCGAAGATGGCCTTCAGCGTCTTCTCGATCTACCCGCGAGAATGGCTGGAATACACCGCGGGCGAGACCCAGCGCACGGAGGAGGGCCTCTCCCGCCCCGTGGGGACCGGAGCCTATGTCGTGTCCGACTGGACCCGCGGCGAGCGCCTGACCTTCACCCGCTTCAAGGACTACTGGGGTGAAGCCGGGATCGTCGACAAGATCGTCTTTCGCTGGTCGACCGAATCAGCCGCCCGGCTCCTTGAGCTGCAGGCCGGCACGGTCGATGGCATCGACAACGTCGGCCCCGATGACTTCACCGTGGTGGAGGCCGATCCCAACCTGCAGTTGATCGTCCGCCCGGCCCTGAACATCTTCTACATCGCGATGACCAACACCTTCGAGCCCTTCGACGACGTGCGGGTGCGTCGAGCTGTCGCCATGGGCATCGACCGCCAGCGCATTGTCGACACCTTTTATCCTCCGGGCTCGGAAGTGGCGTCGCACTTCACCCCCTGCGCCATCCCCAATGGTTGCACCGGCGAACCGTGGTACGACTTCGATCCAGCGGCGGGCCGCCAGCTCCTGGCAGATGCGGGTTTCCCGGACGGGTTCTCGACCCGGCTGTACTACCGTGACGTCGTGCGCGGCTATCTGCCGGAAGTGGCGCGGGTCGCCGAAGAGATCCAGGCGCAACTGCGCGCCAACCTGGGAATCCAGGCCGAGATCGTGGTGATGGAGTCCGGAGCCTTCATCGAAGAGTCCACAGCAGGCCGACTGGACGGCATCTACCTGCTCGGCTGGACCGGGGACTACCCGCACATCACCAACTTCCTCGACTTCCACTTCAGCGAGGCCAACCCTCAGTTTGGAACGCCGCACCCGGAGATCTATGATGTGCTGTCCGAGGCTGCCCAGATTGCCGACCCGGCCGAGGCCGAACCGCTCTACGTCCAGGCGAACAACGCCATCCGTGATCTAGTGCCGATGGTGCCCGTGGCGCATGGCGGTTCTGCGGTGGCCTATCGCGGCGATGTGGTGGGCGGCCACGCCAGCCCGCTGGGCAACGAATACTTTGCCGTGGTCGACCCCGGTGGGCGGAAGACCTTCGTCTGGATGCAGAACGCCGAGCCCATTAGCCTCTTCTGCGCTGACGAGACCGACGGCGAGTCGCTCCGAGCATGCGAGCAGGTCATGGAGCCGCTGTACACCTTCGAGGTCGGCGGCACGGCTGTCGAGCCCGCGCTGGCCGAGGTGTGCGAGCCCAACGCTGACCTGACCGTGTGGACCTGCCGCCTGCGCCAAGGGGTTGCCTTCCACGACGGGACCGCGTTCGACGCCAACGATGTGGTGGCCACCTTCATGATGGGCCTGGACGCCTCGTCGCCGTTGCACAAGGGCAATACCAATGCCTGGGAGTACTACGCCTACCTGTGGGGTCTCATGAATGTCCCAGAGTGATCTGCCGAGCAGGTGACGACCTCTCGACGTTAGGGCAGCGCGGGGTGGCGATCCCGTGGGAAAGCCATCCCGCTCTGCGCCCCTCAGGTCATGGGATGCCAGTCCGATGATCCAGTATGCGATCCGACGCCTTCTGTACTCGATCCCGGTCTTGATCGGGATTCTGGTGGTGACCTTCGCCATGGCGCGCCTGATCCCCGGCGATCCCTGCCGCGCGATTCTGGGGGAGAAGGCTACCGAGGAAGTCTGCGCGCGATTTGCGCGCGAGCATGGGCTGGATCAACCGCTGCCCGTGCAGTTCGCCCTGTATATGGGGCGGGTCCTTCAGGGGGACTTCGGCACCTCCATCCGTTTCAGTCGGCCGGTGACAATCATCCTGGCCGAACGATTGCCGACCACGATCGAGTTGAGCTTCAGCGCCCTGGCGCTGGCGGTGATCGTGGGCATCCCTGCGGGAATCCTGGCCGCCATGAAGCACAATTCCCCAACCGACGTGGTCACAATGGTGGGGGCGAACATCGGGGTTTCGATGCCGGTCTTCTGGCTGGGGTTGATGCTGGCCTATCTCTTCGGCCTGGTGCTGAAGGACACACCGCTTGCGCTCCCGCCCTCGGGCAGGCTCGCGGCCGGCCTGAGCGCGGTGCCCTTCTACCAGGTGTACGGTTGGCATATCCAGAGCGACACGGCCCCGTTCAAGGTGCTCGAGTTTCTGGCCAGGCACTACATTCTCAACTCGGTGATCACGGCGAACTGGCCGGTCCTGTGGGATACGGTGAGACACCTCATCCTGCCCGCTGCCGCCCTGAGCACGATCCCGATGGCGATCATCGCCCGCATGACGCGCTCGAGCCTGCTGGAGGTCTTCGGGCGCGAGTACATCCGCGCTGCCAGAGCAAAGGGGGTCCCGCGACCCGCGGTGGTGTTCAAGCATGCGCTGCGCAACGCGCTGCTGCCTGTGGTGACAATCATCGGCCTCTCGCTGGGAGGGCTGCTGGGGGGCGCGGTGCTCACCGAAACGATCTTCGGCCTCTCCGGCGTGGGTCGGACGCTGTTCGAAGCAATCACAGCCCGGGACTACCCGGTCATCCAGGGCTTCACCGTTGTCGTCGCCCTCGGCTATGTCATCATCAACCTGTTGGTCGATATCTCCTATACCTACCTCGACCCGCGCGTGCGGCTGGACTGAGGTCTGAGACGTGGCAACGGCGCCGGACTATGCAGCGAAGCGCATGCCTCTGGAAGCGGGCCGCTGGACGACCAGGCCCACCAGCCTGACGCGGCTGGCCTTGCGGCGCCTGTTTCGCCGCCGGTCGGCCATCGTGGGTATGACCTTGCTGGGATTGCTCACGCTGACCGCCATCTTCGCCGATGTGATCGCGCCCTATGATCCTCTTGAGGTGCTGATCGGCGTTGAACCTGTCAGCCGGCGGGAACAGCCCTGCATCCACCTGCTTGGCTGCCCCAGAGACCGACCTCAGCACATCATGGGGATCGACGGCAACGTGCGCGACGAGTTCAGCAGGGTGATCTACGGCTCCAGGTTCTCGCTGGTCATCGGGTTCACCAGTGTAGGCTTCGCCATCGTCGTGGGCACTGTGCTGGGGGCTGTGGCCGGTTATCTCGGCGGCTGGGTGGACAATGTGATCATGCGCGTCATGGACGTGCTGCTGGCCTTCCCCGCCTTGCTTCTGGCCATTGCCATCGTGGCCGTGCTCGGCCCGGGCCTGATCAACGCCCTCCTGGCCATCGGTATCGTCACCATACCTGCCTTTGCACGAGTGATGCGGGCCAGTGTACTGTCAGTGAAAGAGACCAACTTTGTGGCCGCCTCGCGGGCGCTGGGGGCAAGTACGCCCCAGGTCCTGTTGAGCTCCGTCCTACCCAATGCCATGACGCCGCTCATCGTCCTGGGCACGTTGGAGATTGCCTCGGCCATCCTGAGCGCCGCCGCGCTGTCGTTTCTCGGCCTGGGTGCGCAACCGCCCACGCCGGAGTGGGGCTCGATGCTCAGCGCTGAACGCAACCAGGTGTTCACCGCGCCGCACTTGGTGTTCTTCCCTGGCCTGGCGATCACGCTGACGGTCCTGGGCTTCAACCTCCTGGGCGACGGCCTGCGAGATGCGTTTGATCCGCGGTTGACCGCCGGCGGCGACATGCCAAAGGCCTGAGGCTCGCCCTTCCGCCGCCAACGCCAGCGTCGGCCCCGCTTCTTTTCGGCTACGGATCGATGTCGGCCATCGGCCTCCAGACACACACGCCCCGGGTGTCGGTGCTCATGCCCTGCTTCAACGCGGCGGCGACGATCGACGAGGCAGTGGCCTCGATCCTGTCACAGACGCTGACCGATCTGGAACTGGTGGCCGTGGACGATGGCTCGAGCGATGACACGACCGCCCGGCTGCAGGCCTGGATGGGCCGCGATCCAAGAGTGCGCCTGATCCGACAGGAGCATGCCGGCATCATCCAGGCTCTCAACACCGGACTCGCCGCCTGCCGCGCGCCACTTATCGCTCGCATGGATGCCGATGACCGCTCACTTCCCCGGCGACTGGCACGTCAGGTCGCGTATCTGGATCAGCACCGGGAGGCGGCCGTCGTCGGCTGCCTCGTGGCCGGCTATCCTTGTGGCCAGGTGCGCTGGGGATTCCAGGTGTACATGGAATGGCTGAACAGCCTGATCTCGCCCGATGGCATCGCCCGCGAGATATGGGTCGAGAGTCCGTTGGCCCACCCTTCGGTTGTGATGCGCTGGAAGTGGATCGAGCGGGTCGGCAGCTATCAGGACCACGGCTGGCCGGAAGACTACGACCTGTGGCTGCGGCTGCATCTGGCAGGGGCGCGGCTGGGCAAGGTAGAGGAGGTCCTTCTGGAGTGGCGCGAGCATCCAGCGCGGCTGACTCGGACCGAGCGGCGGTATTCGGTCGAGAACTTCCTGAGGGCGAAAGCCCACTACCTTGTCCGAGGGCCACTGGATGAGCGGCGCTCGGTCATTGTGTGGGGGGCGGGGCAGATGGGCCGGCGGCTGTCGAAGCACCTGCTGCGCGAGGGAGCGCCGCTTGTGGCCTTCGTCGATATCGATCCGGCGAAGGTCGGGCGCCGACGGCGCGGGCTGCCGATCATCTCTCCAGCTGAGCTGCCCGGCCTATGGCGGAGCCTGCCGCAGCCGGTCGTGCTGGCTGCCGTCGGCGCCCGGGGCGCTCGGACGCTGATTCGTCAGCAGTTGACTGAGATGGGGCTGATCGAAGGCCGGGATTGGTGGGCTGTGGCGTGAGGCAGTGTCCGGCGGGCAGTTCGGCGTGAATGCGAACGCAAGAGGGCCCTGATATCTTCAGGGCCCTCTTGTCGAGGTGGTCACACCTAGGCCATGAACGGGCGTACGAAGGGAGAGGTCTCCCCCGGCGCAGGAAATGCCCCGACGGCCCCTCGCCGAGGAACTCCGAGAACCAAGACTCGTGTTCGATTTCCTCGTTGGGGATGGCGAGGGCCAGCGCGTAGGTGCGGTGATCCTTGCCGGTGATGATGTTGCAGATGTGGGTGTAGCCGCGGACGGCACAGCGCTCAGCGTTCACCAGGACCTCAAGGATGGCGCGCACGTCGTTGGGGCTCTTGGGAAGGCTTGCCGGGGGGCAGGCAGACACGTCGTGAAAGACCTTCATGTCTTCCGGCAGCTTGCCTCCCAGTTCGTAGATCCTGGGCACCAGGGCCTCGAAGTGATTGCGGTCCTCGGTGCGGGCTGTTTCGGCGATCGCCTTCAGTCCCTCGCCTCCTAGGCCGATGAGGTTGGCGCGCAGGATGGTGTAGTAGTAGAAGGTCGTCAATTCGGCGGCGGCGTTCCTGACAAGAAGATCCAGCAGCTCGTCAACGTCCACTCCAGACTTCTGTACCATTTCTCATGCTACCTTGGCCATGTGTCTATCTCCTTCTCTTCTGAGGTACTGGCTCCGGATGAGCGATGTGGGCACCGCCTCCGGTCGCGCGCGGGATGGCCTGGGGATCTGGCTTAGTGAGCCTACGCGTCTGACACGATGGGCAGTGTCCGTAGAAGGTGACTTGATGTGTCAAGGCCTCGAACCCCTGACGTTCTCGGGCCGGAAGGTCAATCCCCTTGAAGCTGCGCGTGATATCGATCAGAGAATGGCAATGCATGCAGATCAGGTGATGGTGTGCCTCCGTGTTTGTGTCGTAGCGTGTTGCGCCTTCAGCGTCGGGATGCCTACAACCCCGAGAACCCGCACGCGGTCGGGCTCGTCGTCGGCATTCAGGTGCACGACATCCACACGCCCTCGGTACTGAGCCTTGAGCTCGGCCAACAGCGGTTCTATCCTGCGGCACGGCCCGCACCACGGCGCCCAGATGTCGAGCACGAACGGGCGGCCGGATTCGCGCCCCAGGCGGAGGAGGGTATCTTCGGGCATGACCTGTCTCTCATGAGGCCAAACGAGAGGCGGTGATGGCACCGCCCCTCGTTTGGCGCTGTGCTGTGGTCAGGCCTTCTTGGTCGAGAACTTGAAGATAGAATACAGCGGGCACCAGCCAATCAGGCCGGTGATCAGAGGGATGAAGCCCAGGATCTTGAACACCAGCCCCAGCGATCCGGCGACGGCTCCGCTCCAGCCCAGGTAGAGCAGGGCCAAACCGATGACGACACGGATGATACGATCCCAACCGGCTTCGTTGACCTTCATGGCAGACAGCCTCCTCAGGGAATGATTTCCTTGTGTTAGATGAGCTGATGAGGAAAAGGTTACGGGCGAAGCGCCTGGATGGTCTGGTGGGGAGGGGAAGGGGTGATGGCTCAGCGGCGTTCTGCAAATGCCCGTTGCAGCTCCTGGAACAGGGCTTGTCTGCGCTCAGCCGGGATCAGCCGCGCCTCGCACTGGCGGAAGAGGGTGATGGTCTTCTCCGTGGTGTTAAGGACGACGTGGCAGTTGCGGCAGGTGGCCAGGTGGGCGCGGGCTTCGGCCTCGAGCTCTTCGCTCAAGCCCCGGTCGATGTAGTCCGAGAGGTAACGTACCAGTTCTTCGCAATTCATCTCAGACTCTCCTGGCGGCCGAGGCGCTCGGCAAAGTAGGCAGACAGGTGTTCCCGCAGCGCCAGCCGAGCGCGATGGAGCCGCACCTTCACCGCCGCTTCGCTCAGGCCCAGGGCTTCGGCCGTCTCGGCGGTCGAAAGCCCCTCGACGTCCCGCAGCAGAAATGCTGCGCGCTGTGATTCGGGCAGGGCGGCGATGGCAGCGTCGAGCTGGGCGCGGGCCTCGCTGTCCCCCAGCAACGTTTCCGGGGTGAGGTCCCAGTCCACGAACGTGCGAGGCATGGGGATTGGGGCCTGGTCCTCGGGGGCATCGTCTTCGGCCGGCAGCTCTTCCTCGACGCGCTGGCGGAGCTGGCTGAGGCTGGCGTTATAGGCCACGCGATACAGCCAGGTCCCCAGCCGGGCCCGGCCCTCGAACCTGCCGAGGTGCGTGAGAGCCGCCAGGAAGGTCTCCTGCACCACGTCTTCGGCGCGGGACGGGTCGCGCAGGAGGCTCAGTGCCAGGCGGTACACACGATCGGCGTGCGCCTCAAACAGGGCGCGGAAAGCCTCCGGGTCATCGTCCTGGAGACGGGCCAGAAGGGCGCCGTCGTCCGATTGGGCGGGCTGCAATTTAGACGGACCCAGTGCCAGGAGGTTACTTCGCCTCTTCTGCCTCACCCGCGATGCGACTCAGCGCCGCGGTGCCGGGACCCGCCGCCATCCACAGCAAGGCCGTCATCAGCAGCGCCGAGGTTACGCACCACAGACAGGTGGCACCGATGACGAAGGGCTCCAGAAAGGTGAGGATGGCGGAGAAGACGGTGCCGAAGGCGGTGAAGGCGAAGAGCGCCAGGCTGGCCCAGTCGGCGCCGCGTCCGGAGAGACGGTGGGCCGCTGCCCAGGCGATGAGGATGGCCAGGTAGCCCGCCAGCCCGACAACTCCCATCGGGACCACGCCGAACAGGTAGGCGTACTGGCTGGTCTGGACGGCGTTGCAGTCGCCCACCGGCCCGCAGACGGCGATTGCCCCGGAGGTTTCGACGTAGGTGAGGTAAGCGGCGATCGCCACGCCGGCGATGGCCAGGAGAGGGACTGTCCTGGTCTGCCATGGGGCGGGCGTGAATGGTCTGGCAGGTCGGATGAGGCGAACACCAACCATGGCCAGACTGACGATCATCCCCAGCAGAGCGACGACGGCCACGCTGTTGCCGGTTGGATCCTGCAGGAAACGGTCGATCATCCCGCTCGGAGGTGCCTGCGGCGTGGGAACCGCGGGCGCGGTGCCTGTCGCAGGCGCTGCCGGGGGGGGGAAGGCGGCGAGGGCCCCTTCGATGCCTGGGATCTCAGGCCAGGGGATGCCTCCCGCGGCCAGTCCCTCTTCGATGATGCCGGGGAACTTCTCGGGGATTTCGCGTGCGCCCACAAGGTGGCGCGTGCCAACAAACAGCGCTGGGACACCCCTCCTATCATCGGGCACATGGAAAGCATCCAAAGCCGCAGAGTACAACGAGTTGCCGCTCGGGGTGGCTGCGTTGACATACAGGATTTCGAGCCGCCCGCCAGACACGAGGGCGAGTTCCAGCTGACCTTGGCCGCCCTCCTCATCCGGAGGGTAGTACGCGATCTCTGCTTGTGGCGAGTACGCCTGAATCAGCGGCGGCAGGTCTTGCTCAATGACCTTATGGCAGTGAGAACAGGTCGGCGAGTAGAAGAGGACACTGTGGACGATGCCATCCACCTGCCTCGGCGAGCCGGCGAGCGCGGGTGCGGTGAGGAACAGGGCGAGCGAAAGGCTGAGAAGGACAAGCGCTGCTGGGTTCTTGTGGCGCATGAGAGCCCCTTGTGCAATGGGTCGTCTTCTTGAGCCATTATAACCATCCAGCGGGAGGTCGGGTTTGCCCCTTTAGAACGTCTGTGCTATGATATGCGATTACAATTCTGGTGGGCAGTTTCCTGGCGGTGGTATGGCAGGCCTCGAGTACATCACCATTCGTGGTGCCAAAGAGCACAATCTGAAGTCCGTCGACCTGCGTTTGCCGCGCCGGAAGATGATCGTCTTCACCGGCGTCTCGGGTTCAGGCAAGTCCTCGCTGGCGTTCGACACGTTGTACGCCGAGGGCCAGCGGCGCTACGTGGAATCGCTCTCGGCCTACGCCCGCCAGTTCCTGGGTCAGATGGAGAAGCCCAGGGTCGATTTCATCGGCGGCCTCAGCCCGGCCATCGCCATCGAGCAGAAAGCCGTCAGCAAGAACCCGCGCTCGACCGTGGGCACGGTGACCGAGATCAGCGACTACCTGCGGGTGCTGTTCGCCCGACTGGGCACGCCCTACTGCTATCGCTGCGGGCGCCGCGTCTCAGCCCAGACCTCGACCCAGATCGTCGATCAACTGATGGCGCTTGGGCCGGGCACGAGGCTGATGCTGCTCGCACCGGTGGCGCGTAAGCGCAAGGGGACGCACGAGGACACGCTGACCGACGCGCGCGCCGCCGGTTTCAGCCGCGCTCGCGTCGATGGCATCGTGGTCGACCTCGGGGAGCGTCTGCGCCTGGCCAAGAACAAGAAGCACGACGTCGAGATCGTCGTCGACCGCCTCGCGGTCCCTCCGCTTGGCAGCAGCGACGAATTCCGCACCCGCCTGGCGGACTCCGTCGAGACCGCCCTGCGCGTCGGAGGTGGGTCCCTGATCGCCAGCATCCTCGACGGGACGGAGAGGGAAATGTCGCAGCGCAATGCCTGCACCCACTGCGGCATCTCCTACCCGGATTTCTCGCCCCCGATGTTCTCGTTCAATTCGCCGTTGGGGATGTGCCCGGAGTGCAACGGCCTGGGCATCAAGATGGAGTTCGATCCGCGCAAGTTCGTCGATCCCGAGAAAACCCTGCGGGAAGGCGCCGTGCGCACCTGGGGCCAGCTCACCCCCAGCAAAGGTGCCTGGACGGTGGCCCAGGCCTTCGTCAAGACCTATGGCATCGATCTCGACGCACCGTGGAAGAGGCTGCCCAAGGCCGTGCGCCAGGGCATCCTCTATGGCTCGGACCGCGTGAAGGTGGTTTGGGAATGGGGGAGCGAGCACGGCAAGGGTTCATGGATC
Organism: uncultured Anaerolineaceae bacterium; assembly: GCA_964575425.1. Taxonomy (GTDB): domain Bacteria; phylum Chloroflexota; class Anaerolineae; order Anaerolineales; family E44-bin32; genus DATEAV01. The sequence goes on from CAZNRD010000002.1 coordinate 40,961, forward strand.
TCGACCTACGAAGGCACGATCCCGGCAACGCGCCGCCGCTTCCATCAAACCGACTCGGAAGGCATGCGTGAGTGGTATGGCACCTTCATGTCGAATCGTCCCTGCCCGGCCTGCCGCGGCTCCCGGCTGCGACCGGAGGCGGCTGCCGTCCGCTTCGGGGACAAGACCATCGTCGAAATCAGTGCCATGTCGATCGCCGAGGCTCACGCCTTCTTCAGCCGCCTGCAGCTGACATCCGAACAGCAGGCGATTGCCGAGGAGGTCCTCAAGGAGATACGTGAACGGCTGACCTTCCTGCTGAACGTTGGCCTGCACTACCTCACGCTCGACCGCGCCGCGCCCAGCCTTTCTGGCGGCGAAGGTCAGCGCATCCGTCTGGCATCGCAGATCGGCTCAGGGCTGACGGGCGTCATGTACTGCCTGGATGAGCCGTCAATCGGGCTGCACCCACGCGACAACCGTCGCCTGCTGCAGTCGCTGCAGCGCCTGCGCGACCTGGGGAACACGGTCATCGTCGTCGAGCACGACCGTGAGACGATCGAATCGGCCGACTTCGTCGTCGACTTTGGCCCGGGCGCCGGCCTGCATGGAGGCCAGATCGTGGCTCTTGGGACGCCGGCGCAGATCCGCCGCTCCGCCGCCTCGCTCACCGGCCGCTACCTGCGCGGCGATCTGGTGGTGGCGGCGGGCAACGGCAGTGGGCCCGGCCGCCGCAGACCGGACGGGCGGTGGCTCGCGCTGGTGGGCGCCCGCCACAACAACCTCAAGGACATCATCCTGCGGCTTCCGCTCGGCCTGTTCACCTGCATCACGGGCGTCTCCGGCTCAGGGAAGTCCTCGCTGATCGCCGAGACCCTGTACCCTGCACTGGCAGCTAAGCTTCACGGGGCCGAGGACGAACCCGGCAAGTACCGCGCCCTGCACGGCCCGGAGCACCTGGACAAGGTGGTCAACATCACCCAGGACCCCATCGGCCGCACGCCGCGCTCCAACCCGGCCACCTACGTCGGCGTGCTGGACCCGATCCGCCACCTCTTCGCCCTGACGCCGGAGGCCCGCGCCCGGGGCTACAAACCCGGCCGCTTCTCCTTTAACGTCCCGGGCGGACGCTGCGAGGCCTGCGAGGGCCACGGACAGAAGCGCGTCGAGATGCATTTCCTGGCCGACGTGTGGGTGACCTGTCAGGAGTGCGGAGGCTCGCGCTTCAACCGCGAGACCCTGCAGGTGCGCTACAAGGGGAAGACCATCGCCGATGTGCTCGACATGGAAGTCCACGAGGCACTCGAGTTCTTCGCCAGCGTCCCCGCCGTGCGGCGCATCTTGCAGACGCTGCACGAGGTGGGCCTCGATTACCTCAAGCTCGGTCAGCCGGCCACCACACTCTCCGGCGGGGAGGCGCAGCGGGTGAAGCTCTCGCGCGAGCTGGCCAGGGTCGCCACTGGCCGCACGCTCTACATCCTCGACGAGCCGACCACCGGTTTGCACTTCGCCGACATCCAACGTTTGCTGGACGTGTTGCACCGCCTGACCGATGCCGGCAACACTGTCATCGTCATCGAACACAACCTCGACGTGGTCAAGACGGCGGACTGGATCATCGACCTGGGTCCTGAGGGCGGCGACGAAGGAGGACGAATCGTGGCCGAGGGGCCCCCCGAGCGGGTCGCCAGGCTGAAGCGGTCCTACACCGGGCAGTATCTGGCGAGTGTGCTGGCCTGCCTGAGCGGCAGGAATGGCAGACGGACCGCCAGTGCCGGTGTCCAGCGGTCGACTGCGACCACCCGGGCCTGAGAGCGCCGGGCATCCGGGAACCTTCTGCACCGGTCGACGTCGTTAAGGGTGATACAATCCGAGGCCTTCTCGCCTCGTATCCCAAGGAGTGTGTCTGATGACGGATTTGCGGAAATGGCTGCCTGCGGCAGCTGCAATGGCCCTGTTGCTGGCAGCCTGCTCGGGCGCGTCCTACCCTGCGACCGCGCCGCAGGTCCACACCCTGTCGGTCACAGGGACCGGCTCGACGCGGCTGGCACCGGACCTGGCCCTGGTCACACTCGGCGTCCAGACGCGCGGCCCCGATGTGGGCGAGGCGGTGGACGAGAACAATCGCCGCGTGACGGAGGTTATGGCTGCCCTGCGCGAGATGGGCATCGCCGAGAGCGACGTCGCTACCGCCAATTTCAGCGTCAGCACCCAGCAGCTCTATGACGAACGCGGGCAGCTGACGGGTGAGGTCCAGTACTGGGTGGACAACATCATCAGCCTCCGCGTTCGACAGTTGGACAGGTTGGGGCAGCTGCTGCAGACGGCGCTCAGCCGGGGGGCGAACACGGTGCAGAGTGTCGCCTTCACGGTGGAAAACCCGGAGGACGAACTGGACGCCACTCGAGTGCTGGCCATGCAGGATGCGCGCCGTCAGGCCGAGCAACTGGCCCAGGCGGCTGGAGTCGAGCTGGGCGAGGTCCTGACGGTGAGCGAACCGGTGTACATGCCTGTCTACATGGAAGCGGCTCCATCGGCGTTTGGCAAGGGCGGCGGCGGAGGCTATGTGCCAACATCGCCCGGCGTGCTGGAATACCAGGTCCAGCTCAGCGTGACGTATGCGATTCGATAAGGAGACTCCGATGTCGACGAAGCGCGTGATCATTGGGCTGGCCCTGGTCAGCGTGGCGTTGGCGGGATGCGGTGCGATTTCCCCGCGGCAGCAGCGCAGTCTGGTGGTGACCGGGACGGGCAAGGTGGAAGTGGCGCCGGACATCGTGACGGTGAACCTGGGGGTGCAGACGGTGGGCGAGGACATTGCGCAGGTTATGGCCGACAACAACCGGCGCTCCCAGCGCGTCCAGCAAGCAGTGGTGGCGCTGGGCGTGGCGCAGGACGACGTGCGCACGATCTCGTTCAACGTCTCGCCGCAGGCGCAGTACGACGAGAGCGGCAAGCCCACGGGAGCGACCGTCTACTGGGTGGACAACACGATTACGGTGACGCTGCGTCAGATCGACCAACTCGGGCGGCTGCTACAGGCGGCGGTGGACGCCGGCGCCAACAGCATCCAGGGCGTGAGTTTCAGCGTCGACGAGCCATCGCCGGCCGAGGACGAGGCACGGCAGCTGGCGATGCAGGATGCCCGGGCAAGGGCCGAGATGCTGGCCCAGGCGGCAGACGCCACGCTGGGCGACCCGTTGACGATCAGTGCATCGGTCTATGTTCCGTCGCCGTACGCGGCCGGCATCGGAGGGGGTGGCGGCGTGCCCGTCTCCGCCGGCATGACCGAGGTCCAGGTGCAGGTGTTCGTGACATATGAGCTGAAGTAGTGTGGAGGAGGCAAGAACGCTGCGGGGCGGACGCCAGTCCGCCCCGTTTGATTTGGGGGGAGGCTGCGATCACATCCAGCCGCGGCGTTGGATCCAGAGGACCATGCCGAGAGGGGTGAGGGCGAGCACCGCCAGTGTCAGGTAGAAGGACGGCAGATGGGTCCAGGCGGGAAGTGGCGTGGCCGGTTCGAAGAAATTCATGCCGAAGAAGCCGGCGACGAAGGAGATCGGCATGAAGAGGGTGGTGATGACAGTGAGGGTCTTCATGATGTCGTTCATGCGGTTGTTGATCACCGAGAGGTAGGTGTCGAGGGCGCCGCTGACGAGGTCGCGCATGCTCTCGGTGATGTCGTGCATGCGCACGAGGTGGTCGTAGACATCGCGGAAGAAGACGCGGTCGTCGGTGTCGATCACGGCGAAATCGCCGCGCGCCAGCTTGTTGAGGACCTCGCGCTGCGGCAGCAGGATGCGCCGCAGCTGCAGCAAGGAACGCTTGAGGACAAAGATGTGTTCCAACGTGGCCGGTGTGGGGCGATCGAAGACCTCGTCCTCGACCCGGTCGATCGCTTCGTCAATCCGTTCAATGACCGACATGTAGGAGGCCGCCAGCTCGTCGACGAGCTTGTACAGCACGTGATCGACGGCCTTCTCCAGATGGCGTGGGTCGCGCTGGCAGGAAGTCCAGACGTGCTCGACCGCCTCCAGGGGCTGGTCGTGGTGCGTCACCAGGAATCCGGCCCCGAGGAAGGCGTCGAGTTCGAAGGCTTCGACATGGAGACCGGCTCGGTTCTTGAGTGTGATGGCCGGGAGCACGAGATACAGATAGCGGCCCCAATCGTCGACGCGCGGGACATGGGATTCGCGCAAAGCGTCGTCGATAGCCAGGGGGTGAAAGGTGAACGTCTGACGCAGGATGGGCTCGCACACCTCAGGAGGTTCGGCTTCGAAATCGAGCCAGAGCAGCCCGCCGGCGTCCAGGGCTGCTGGCAGGTCCTGAAGCTGCAGGTCGGTTCGCGTCTGTCCGTCGGGGGAACGGTGGAGAATTCGGATCATCGAGAGTGCCCTCCGTTCTCGGGGACTACGAGGGATGCCCCATCACACCATGCTAGCATGCGTGGTGGTCGGACGGCAAGCGGCCGGCTGCTATAATCTCCCATCGTGGACGCGCCGGCCGCCGACCGACAGATCGCCCGTGCCGCCAGCGTGGTCATGCTGGGCATGGCGCTGTCAAGCGCCGCCGGTCTGGCAACGACCATCCTGGTATCGTCTGCCTTCGGCACTGGCGCCGAGATCGACGCCTTCTACGCCGCCAATCGACTGACCGAAATCCTGTTCAACCTGATGGCTGGGGGAGCGCTGGCCTCAGCCTTCGTCCCCACCTTCACCGGATTCCTGGCCCGCGACGACCGCGAGGGGGCATGGCGCCTGGCATCGTCGGTGAGCAATCTTGTCCTGCTGGTACTGACGTTGGCCTCGGCGCTGGCGTGGCTGGGCGGGCCGTGGCTTGTGCGCCATGTCCTGGCGCCCGGCTTCCACGATGCGGCGCAGGTGGCGCTGACGGTCTCGCTGCTGCGTGTGATGCTGCTGTCGTCGATCGTCTTCGGGCTGAGCGGCTTGCTGATGGGCGTGCTCAATGCCCACCAGCACTTCGCGCTGCCGGCGCTGGCCCCGGCGTGCTACCGCCTGGGGTGGATCCTGGGGCTGCTCCTCTTTGTGCCGCGCTGGGGCGTTCATGGGCTGGCGTGGGGCGTTGTAATGGGCTCAGCGCTGCACTTGCTCATTCAGCTGCCTGGATTGGGCCGGCGTGGTGCCCGCTACCACGCCAGCCTGGGGCTGGAGAACCCCGCGGTGCGCGAAGTGGGCCGGCTGATGGCACCGCGCCTGTTGGGCGTGGCTGTGGTCCAGCTCAATTTCCTGGTGAACACCAATCTGGCGTCGCGCATGGCGGAGGGGAGTCTGGCGGCAATCACGTTCGCCTTCGCGCTGATGATCATGCCCCAGGCTCTGATCGCGCAGGCGACGGCGATCGCCGCGCTGCCGACGCTCTCGGCGCAGATGGCCCTGGGAGAGATGGCCGAGATGCGGGCTACGCTGGCGAAGACGCTGCGCGGCGTGCTTTTCCTGTCGCTGCCAGCCAGCCTTGGGTTGATCCTGTTGCGGCGGCCGATCGTGCAAGTGGTGCTTGAGCGCGGGGCTTTCGGCAGCACCTCGACGGAAATGGTGGCCTGGGCGCTCTTGTGGTATGCCGCCGGGCTGGTGGGGCACTCGCTGCTGGAGATTGTCGCCCGCGCCTTCTACTCCCTGCACGACACACGGACTCCGGTGTTGGTGGGGACCGTGGCCATGAGCCTGAACGTAGTCTTCAGCCTGGGATTCGCGGCATTGTTCCCGCTCCTCGGATGGGCGCCGCACGGAGGCCTGGCGCTGGCCAACTCGCTGGCCACAGGGCTCGAGTGCCTGACGCTTCTGTTGATCCTGCGGCGGCGGCTGGATGGTCTGGACCTGGCCAAGATGCAGCGGGGCGTGCTGGCCACGATGGGGGCTGCCGCGGTCATGACTGCTGCCCTTGTGGCCTGGCTGCGGGCAGCGGATCAGGCCTCGGCCTGGATCTCCGGGGGAGCCGGGGCGCTGCTCGGCGTTGGGGTCTACTGGCTGATGGCCAGAGCGTTGGGCGCGCCAGAGGCGCGCCAACTGCCAGGCATGGTGCTACGCCGCTGAATTCGCTGCTACCAGCGCGCCTTGTGCTCCTCGGCGAAGCCGATCAGTCCGTCGATTTGGATGCGCTCGCCCGCGTCGCTCAGCGCTGTCCCGTGATAGCGGCCGAACATCTGATGCACCTCGCTGGCGATCACACCCAGGCTTGTGCGCGCCAGCCGTTCTTTGAAGGGAACGAACTCAAGATCGAGGCGACCGTCGGGCGAGACCATGCGCCACGGCTGCATGAAGTCGGTCGCATCGTAGCGGATGTCGACGGCGGCCAACTTGTGAACGCGGCCGTTGAGCAGGAGGGCATTCTCGGTCGCGGCGGATGTATCGCCGAATCCGCCGCCGAGATTCAGGCCGACTGTCCGGCCATCGGGCAGAAAACCCGAAGCGCTTGCCCAGATCCAGAGGGAGCGGTACTCCCAGACGCCGCGGCCCCAATCCAGGCTGCCCAGGCTGTCCTTGGGGTGGACTTCATAGCGCTGCCCCGCGTATTCGACCCATCCCTGTGCGGGCATGCAGTTCACCTTGCGGTTGTAGTAGAAGCGGCGCTGGCCGATGGGGATGACGATGGTCATGGATTCGTGCTGCGGCGGGAGGTGGAAGGTGACCTCGGCCGAGAAGCCCTTGCTGCCCTCGAACGAAGGCCACGCCATCGACCAGGATCGCCCTTCCGGTGCGGCGCGGAAGGTGAGACGGACTCGGCCGTTGTCGAAGGTGCTCACGCCTTCGGTGCTGTTGCGGGGAAGGTGGATGCCGCGGGCGAGGGGAACGGTCAGGGTCTCCTCGTGATAGTCGCCGCTGACGAGGTCGACCGTGTAGGCGAAGACCTGACCGGCGTATCCCAGGTCGGCGAGGGTCGCCGAGAAGAAGCGCGACGGGGTGAAGAGAGCGTAGTAATCCCAGCACTTGAGGCGGAATCGCTGTAGTGCCCGCAGCCGATAGAAGTGAGCGTTCTCCAGGTTGCAGTCCAGCAGCGGCTGGCGGCTCCAGCCGATCTGGGTGAGGCGGCCGCGTGCGTCGAGCAGAGGTCCCGCCGTTGTGATTTCGGCTTGCCGAGTTTCCATGATTACCTCCCGGGGCTCAGGCGGGCAGGAGCCAGTGCAGAAGCTGAGCGACGACAATCCCCAGCAGGGCACCGACCAGCGCCTCGAGCGGCGAGTGGCCCAGCACCTCGCGCAGCTGCTCTTGCCGGAGCGGATGTCCTTCGACCAGGTCGCGCACCATGGCGTTGATGATTTCCGCGTGACGGCCGGCCTGGCGCCGGATGCCGGTGGCGTCGTAGATCACCACCATGGCCACGACGACGGCCAGGGCGAACGCCGGGGCGTCGAATCCGGTGGTGAGGCCAATGCCGTGCGCGGCGGCCGTGACCAGGGCGGAGTGCGAGGAGGGCATGCCACCGGCGCGCAGCAGCAGGGACCAGTTCCAGCGACGCGTGAGCGCGTACTCGATGGGAAGCTTGGCGACCTGCGCCAGCGCCCAGGCGGTGAGGGCGGCGATCAAGGCCTGGTTGTGGATCACAGCGGCCGCGCGCACCTAGGACTCCTCGTCGGCCGGGAAGTCGGTTTCGACGTAGCCACCGCTCTCATCAGGCACCAGCTGTCGCAGGCGGACCTCGGCCTGATCCAGCAGCCCGGCACAGCGAGCGGCCAGGGCCTGGCCGCGCTCGAAGAGGGCGATGGCCTGCTCCAGCGGGAGATCGCCGGACTCGAGGCGCTTGACCGTAGCCTCCAATTCCTGGAAGGCCTGCTCAAAGGTCATGCTGCCCGGAGAACGAGGTTTGCTCATGATGTCCTCCGGCGGGAATGTTAACCCGAAGCCTCCGGCCGGACAACCGCGGGTTGGGTGCCTTGCTTCGAATGCGGACTTGCCGTACAGTCGGATCGTCCGGATCAGGAGTGGGCGAAGGGAAGCCCTGGCGGTGGAGAGGAACTCGACACCCGAGCAAGCGACATGGGGCGCGCTACAAGAGGCCAGGTGGCCGATCGCCGTGTTCGTCGCGGCGCGTCTGTTCCTGACCGCGCTTGGCGTGGTGCTGTTCGCCCTGGGCATGGTTCCGCCGACTGACGATCCGATCCTGCGGCCGTACTTGGGGCTCGCTCCCGTGGTCGACGGCTGGCGGGGTCCACTGCTGGGCGTCTGGCTTCGCTTCGATGCCGTGCACTACCTGCGCATTGCTGAGCACGGCTACGCAGCCAACGACCTTTCGGTGTTCTACCCCCTCTATCCGCTGATGGTTCGAGTGGCCGGGTGGCTGCTGGGGGGCGACCAGCTGCTGGGTGCGCTGTTGGTGTCGAACGGCGCTGCGGCGGCGGCGCTGGTGTTGTTCCACCGATGGGTGCGGGAGGAGTTTGGAGACGAAGGCCTGGCCAGGAGGGCGACGGTCTACCTGATGGCCTTTCCCACGGCGTTCTTCCTGCTTGCGCCGTATCCCGAGTCGCTTTCCCTGCTGTTCACACTGCTGGCACTGCGGGCGTACCGCTGCCAGCGCTGGCTATGGGCAGGCGCGGCGGGCCTGGCTGCCTCAACGACGCGACCGCAGGGAGCGATCTTGTCGGCGGTGTTGCTGGTGGACTTGCTCCTTCGCCGGCGCGGCGGCCAACCGCTGACAGCGGCGGGCCTTCTGGCCCCGGCTGGACCCCTGCTGGGCGTGGTGGCGTTCCTCGGCTATCGGGCCTGGCTCCACTTCCCGCCGATGAGCGAGGTCCAGCTATCTCACTGGGGCCGGGTCACGGCGCTGCCGTTTGCGGCCATCGTGGCCACCGTGCAGCGCCTTGCGGCGGGCACAGCCTCAGCCATTGAGCTGGTGGACCTGGGGGCCGTCATCCTGATGTTGGTGCTTGGCGTGGTCGCGGTGAGACGACTCCCTGCGCTGTACGCAATCTACCACTGGTCGCTCTTGCTGCTCAACCTCTCGCTGGTGCGGTTGCCGCAGCCGATCTCGAGCCAAGCGCGCTTTGCCCTGGGACTGTTCACAGCGTTCCCCCTGCTTGCTCGCATGGGATCGAGCGCTCGCGCCAATCGCCTGATCCTATACCCTTCGCTCGGCCTGGGCGCACTGCTGGCGGGCGAGTTTGTGCTCTGGGGTTGGGTGGGGTAGATAGGGCGGGATGGCAGCTAAGGTTTCGTCTTGTCGGCGGTGGCGCCAAAGTGGCCGTCGTGCACCGTGACGTCGAGGGCAGTGCCTGGAGGCGCCTGGGCCACCGTGCGGACAACGGTGCCGTCGTCGAGGCGGCGCACTACCGCGTAGCCTCGGGCAAGGACGGCCATCGGGTCGAAGGCGGCCAGTGCCTGGGAGAGGCCATTCAGGGCGGCGCGGTGCAGGGCGAGGGAGTGGTGCAGTCCAGAGACGCCGCGGTGAGCGAATTCGTCGAGGCGCTGCCGCGCACTGGCGATGTGTGCTCGCGGTGAGGCGAGGGCCAGCGCCGAGCGCCGCTGCCTGAGTTCCCAACGCAGGCGCTGGAGGTGAGCGCGAAGCCCGCGGGCGAGGTTCTGGCGACTGGATTCGATCAGCGGCAGGATTTCCGAACGATCGGGCGTGGCTATTTCGGCGGCGGCGGAGGGCGTGGGGGCGCGTCGGTCGGCGGCAAAGTCGGCGATGGTGAAATCGGTCTCATGGCCAACTCCGGAAACCACAGGCGCATCGGAGGCTGCAATGGCCCGGGCGACAGCCTCGTCGTTGAATGCCTGCAAGTCCTCGAGCGAGCCTCCGCCGCGCACGAGCAGGATGACGTCGGGGCGGCTGTAGCGGTTGAGGGAGTCAAGCGCGGCGGTGATGCTGGCCGAGGCATCGGGCCCCTGGACGGGCGTCGGGGCGAGCAGGACCTCAGCGATCGGGAAACGCCGCTGCAGCACGTGGAGGACGTCGCGCAGAGCGGCTGCCGTGGGGGAGGTGACGATGCCGATCCTGCGCGGCCACGCTGGGAGGGGGCGCTTCCGGGCGGGGTCGAACAGGCCTTCGGCCTCCAGCTTCGCCTTCAGCTGCAGGAAGGCCTGGAAGAGGGCGCCTTCGCCGGCAGGGCGGATGGTGTCGGCGTAGAGCTGGTAGAGGCCGCCTGCCTCGTAGATGCTGATCCGGCCGTGGACCTCGACTGCCTGGCCATCGCGCGGGGGGAAGGGCAGGGCAGCCACATCGGGCCGCCACATCACGCAGCGCAGCGAGGCCTCGCCGTCCTTCAAGGTGAAATACATGTGGCCGGAGGCCGGGCGCGACAGGTTGGAGATCTCGCCCGCCACCCACAGGTCCTGCAGGCGGTAGTCGCTCTCCAGCAGCTCGCGCAGGTAGCGATTGAGTTCGGAGACCGCCCAGACGCGCGGCGTCTCCATCCCCCACAGGGACATCTGGTCCATTACGCCCAGAATACCCTGCGGGCCGGAGGCTGTCAACTTCGGAGCGCGAGAGAACTGCCAGGGCGCCCGGACCTGCGTGGAGGACATCGAGCCACAATTGGCAACGCGGCAGTCATCGGGCATAATCCACTCCATGAGGGAAGCGAAACCATCCCTGTCTGGCAGAGGCCGGGTGCCAGAGGCTGTCTCCCGTGTCGGCTGGGCGTTGTGGCGGCGCGGGCGTGAGGTCACGGTCCGGTTCTTCTCTCCACAGGGCACAGCGGGTTCGTGGTCGTTCGCGGGCGCGGTGGCTGGCCTGATGTGGTTGGCCGGCGCAGTGATCTGGGGATTTGTGCTGTCGTGGGGCAGGATCGGGTTCGATGTGCACGACTGGACCCAAGAAGGGCCCCGCCTGGACTTCCTGCGGCGTGCGATCCTGGAGGGCCAGCTGCCGCTGCACATCGGCACGCCTCTGGCCTCGACGACTCGCTTCCTCTCCATTCCGGATACGCTGATCTCGCCGCAGGTCCTCCTGTTGCGTTGGCTGGAGCCTGGGCCCTTCGTGCTGGTTCATACGCTCTTCCTGTACACGCTGGGGGTCCTCGGGCTGATGCTGCTGGGGAGGCGGCTGAACTGGGCTCCGTTCACGTTCGTCGTCGTGTTCCTGTTGGTGATGCTGAACGGGCATCCGGTGGCGCAGATCGCCGTCGGGCACTCGATGTGGGCGAGCACCTTCCTTCTGCCGTTCTTCGTGCTGCTGCTCCTTGAGCTGGCAGACGGCGCGGTGGGCTGGGGCTGGGTGGCGAGGATATCCCTGCTGCAGTTCGGCCTGTACCTGCAGGGCGGGTTCCACTTCGTCAACTGGTGCCTGGTGTTCCTCCTGCTGTGGGGCTTGGCCTGGCGTCCGGCGCTGTGGCCATCGCTCAAGGCCGCCGCTGCCAGTCTGCTGGTGGGGATGGTGCGCATCCTACCGGCTGCGCTTGAGTTCGGAGGCGGCGAGCGCTCCTTCATCTCCGGTTACTTCTCTGTCGGTGATATGGTGCGTGGGTTCATCGAACTTCGCCCACCGCAGCAGGCTCTGACGGGTCTGAACCGCTCGCTGGGATGGTGGTAGGTCGATGTCTACAGCGGCCTGCTTGGTCTTGGCTCCCTGGTCGTCTGCGGGGTCTATGGCACGGCGCGGGATGAGCATCCCGGTCGCAAGAGCCTGTTGTGGCCATTGCTGTTCATGGCCGTCCTCTCGCTGGGGAGGCTCTATCAACCGTTCTCCTGGTTGGGACTGCTCGGTGCCGAGAGGGTTTCGTCGCGCTTTGTCGTTGTGCCCATGGTGACGCTGATGGTGCTGGGCGGTTCGGGCCTGGATCGGTGGCTGCGGGAGCGGCGAGGCCATCCCGGCCTGTGGCTGGCGTTTGCGGCGGTGACGGCGCACGGTCTGCTGCAACACGCGCGGCTGTGGCGGTTGGAGAACATGCCCCTGCTCTTTGCCGTGATGCCGGTCGACATCCGCAGTGAAGTGCTCACGATCGCCGACGCGCCGTACGAGGCCAGTCTGAAGGGCGGCATGATGGTCACGCTGCTGGCGTTCGCGGCTCTGGCCGGACTTGCTGCGTGGGAGCGGCGCTCGTTCAAGATCTTGAGTCGTGCGTGAGAGAGAAGGATGGACGAGGGATTGGAGGTTCGAGTGGGCGAGTTACTGCGCCGGAGGGGATGGACGCTGGCGCTGGGCGAGTCGTGCACGGGGGGTTTGTTGGGACATCGCATCACCAACGTGCCGGGATCGTCTGACTATTTCCTGGGGGGCGTAGTGGCCTACGCGTACGAAGCCAAGGAACGCTTGCTGAACGTGCGGCACGAGACGCTCTACCGCCACGGTGCTGTCAGCCGTGAGACAGCGCTGGAGATGGCCGATGGAGCGCGTCAGGCGTTCGGAGCAGATGTCGGTGTTGGGACCACGGGGATCGCCGGGCCGGGTGGGGGCCTGCCGGACAAGCCCGTGGGCCTGACATGGATCGCGGTGAGCACGCGCCAGATGGAGGTAGCGGAGAGCCACACGTTTTCCGGCGAGCGCCTGGGCATCAAGCAGCGGGCGAGCGAAGCTGCCCTGGCCCTGCTGGCCAGAGTGCTGGAAGGTGAGCCGTGAGAGAGAGGATTTCGGTGGAAGTGCATGTGGCGCAGGACGGGTCGCTGCGGCCGCTGGCCTTCGCCTGGAAGGGGCGCCGGCGCAAGGTGGCATCCCTCGGCCGCCGCTGGTCGGCGGAGGATGGCGAACACTTTCTGGTGCGCACCTCCGAGGGACACGTCTATGAGTTGACTTACGAGGAAAGCAGCGGTGACTGGTGGCTGACGGGGAGTCGGACCAGCCGCGGGCCGCGTGCGGCTGCGTAGCGTCAGGCGGAGAGTACCATTTCCTGGAAATGGCGAGCGCTTTCGGGGCTGTGGCCGGCGTAGTGGTTGTTGAAGAAGCCGAAGACGTGGACTCCCTCGGCCAAGAAGCGGCGCACGCGCTCCGCCCAGGGAATGAGATCCCGTGTGCGGTCGATTTGAATGCGGTCGAAGCGCTCGATGTCGCTGCGGCGGCCGAGCCAGCGGATCACGGTGAAGTGCGCCGTGATCCAATCCAGGCGAGGCATGTAGTAGAGGTCCTGCAGCACAAAGGCCACCCTGTGGCGCTGGAGCAGATGGCGCAGAGCGGGCGTGAGCCACTTCCGATTGCGAACTTCCACAGCATAGCGGACTCCAGGCGGGAGTCGGGAGAGGAACGCCTCCAGCCGGTCGGCCAGTTCGGGGGTGAAGTCGTAGGCGAACTGCAGGGTGAGCACCCCGAGTTTGTCGCCCAGCGCCTGCATGGTGGCGACGAACGCTTCCGCCTCACGCCAAGCGTCTTGCAGTTTCCTCTCGTGGGTGATGTCCCTGGGGAACTTGGCGGAGAAGCGAAAGCCCTCTGGGGTGCGGTCGCGCCAGCCGCGCACCACCTCCGGGCGCGGCGTGGCGTAAAAAGTGGAGTCGATTTCGACGGTGGGGAAGTGCGCGGCGTAGTGCTCGAGGTATTCCGACTTCTGGGTTCCGGGTGGGTAGAAGGGTCCTACCCAGTCGTCGAAGGCGAACCCCTGTGTGCCGAGGAAGAGCGATCCGCTCAAGCCAGCTTCCCCAGCAGGGCCGCCACGCGCAGCACCACCGCCTCCGCCACCTCGGCCTTGGTCATCAGCGGGAGTTCCTGCAGGCTGCCCTCGGCGTCGATCAGGGTGACACGGTTCGTCTCGACGGCGAAGCCCGACTGAGGGTCGGTGATGTCGTTGGCAACGATCAGGGCGAGGCCCTTGGCCTGGAGCTTGGCGCGGGCGTTGCTCACCAAGTCCTGACTCTCGGCGGCGAAACCGACCACCACATGGGGCCGCCCGGTCTTCTGGCGCTGCGCTGCCACCTGGGCGAGGATGTCCTCGGTGGGCTCGAGCTCGATCTGGGGCACGCCCGCGGTGCGCTTGAGCTTGTGCACCGCGGGCACCCTGGGGCGGAAATCGGCGACGGCCGCCGCCATCAGCAGCGCGTCGGCCCTGGCCGCCGCATTGAGCACGGCCTCGCCCATCTCGCTGGCGGTGCGCACGTCAATCCGTTCGGCACCGGCGGGGGTGTCGAGGTGGGTCGGGCCGGTGATCAGGCACACCGAGGCGCCCTGATCGAGCGCGGCCTGGGCCAGGGCGAAGCCCTGCTTGCCCGAGGAGCGGTTGACGATCGCCCGCACCGGGTCGATCGGCTCCTGCGTGCCGCCGGCCGTGACGACCACGCGCTGGCCGGCGAGTGGGCCGTTGCGGCCGAGGGCAAGACGGATATGCCCCATGAGCTCCGTCGGCTCGAGCATCCGCCCCAGACCCACCCGACCCGAGGCCATGCGTCCTTCGCCCGGCCCGGCCACCAACACCCCGCGCTGCTGCAGTGTCTGCAGATTGCCCTGCGTCGCTGCGTGCTCGAACATCCCGGCGTCCATGGCCGGGGCGACGAGCAGGGGGCAGTGGACGGCCAGGGCAGTGATGGTGAGGAGCGAGTTGGCCAGCCCGCTGGCGACCATGGCCAGGGTGTTGGCCGTCGCCGGGGCGATGGCCATCAAATCGGCGCCTTCCGCGAGCGAGACGTGGAGCACGTGAGCATCTGCGCCCCACAGATCGGCATCGGTGAAAGCGCGGCGGCCGGTCAGGGATTGGAAGGTCAGTGGGCTGACGAATCTCTCGGCGGACTCGGTCAGGATGACATCCACCCGGGAGCCGGCCTGGGTGAGTTTGGAGGCTAGATCCGCCGCCTTGTAGGCGGCGATCGAGCCGCAGACGCCCAGGATCAGGCGGCGGTTCTTCAGAGCGGAGATCGCAGGCATCGCATTCATAACCTACCCTGCCGCGCCGCGGCGGCCTCGCCGGACGAGGTGTCCGGTCCCGGGTATGATTGTACAACCACCCGGGGCCGTGGCTGCCTCTGTTATACTTTCGCCGCCCGAACCCTGCAGCGGAGGCTGGCAGTCATGTCGCGCGAATGTCAGGAACTCATTGAGCAGACGGTGGAAGCGGTCAAGCCGCTCTTTGTGAGCTACACCCTAGCCGGCTGGGAGGCGGCCACGAGCGGCAGCGAGGAAGCCAACCGCAAGGAGCAGGAGGCCCAGGCGGCGCTGATGCGCTTCTGGGCGGACAGCGAACGCTATGCCCTGGCCAAGCGCCTGCATGACACGGGCGCCGCTGGGAACCCGCTGACCGCGCGGCAGGTGAAAGTGATCTATCTGGCGGCGGCCAAGGCCCAGCAGGATGAGGCCATCATCGAGAAGCTCACCCGGCTGGAAGCCGAGGTGCGGGGCAAGTACTACAACTTCCGCGGCCGCGTCGACGGCAAGGAATTGAGCGACAACGAGCTGGATGAGATCCTTGCCAAGAGCAGCGACAGCGACGAGGTGCGCAGGGCCTGGGAGGCCAGTAAGCAGATCGGCGCCGAGGTGGCGGGAGAGGTGCGCGAACTGGCGCGGGTGCGCAACGCCGCCGCCAGGGCCCAGGGCTTCCGCGATCACTTCCAGAAGTCGCTGACGCTCGACGAGATCGACGAGGACGAACTCCTGGCTCTGTTTGAGAAGCTTGAACAGGCGACGCGCGCACCATTCGAGGCGCTCAAGGTAAGGATCGACCGCGAGCGCGCCAGACGCTTCGGCATCCCTGAACAGGACGTGCGCCCGTGGCACTATGGAGATCGCTTCTTCCAGGAAGTGCCCGAAATGGGCGAGGTCCGCATGGATGACCTGTTCGCCGACAAAGATCCGATGGCTCTGGCAACGGCTACCTACGACGGGCTGGGCATGGAGGTGCGCGACATCCTCGAGCGCTCCGACCTCTACGCCCGGCCGGGAAAGAACCAGCACGCCTTCTGCATCGACATCGATCATGAAGGCGACGTCCGCACGCTCAACAACCTTGTTCCCAACCGACGATGGACCGAGACGCTGCTGCACGAGCTGGGACACGCCGTCTACGACAAGTACATCGATCGCTCGCTGCCATGGATCCTGCGCGAGCCGCCGCACACGCTTTCCACCGAAGCCGTCGCCTTGCTCATGGGCGGCCTGATCTACGACGCCGAATGGCTGAAGGGGATCCTCGGCGTTGCACCGGCGGAGGCCGAGCGCCTGGCGCAGGCTGCGCGTGAGCGGACCCGGGCCGCTCGCCTGATCTTCACCCGCTGGTGCCTCGTAATGACCAACTTCGAGCGGGCCATGTATGCGGATCCCGACCGCGACCTCGACACGCTGTGGTGGGACCTGGTGGAGAAGTATCAGAGGCTGCGCCGACCGGAAGGCCGCCGCGCCCCCGACTGGGCGGCCAAGTATCATGTCGCTCTGGCGCCGGTCTACTATCACAACTACGAGCTGGGATACCTCACGTCGGCGCAGTTCCACGACCGCCTGCAGCGAGAGGCGGGAGGTATCGTGGGCCGCCGGCAGGCAGGAGCGTGGCTGTTGGAGCGCGTCTTCCGACCAGGCGCAAGCCAGGACTGGAGAACGCACATCGCAAGCGCCACAAGGGAGCCGCTCAACCCGCAGTACTTCGTGAAGGCGGTGTCCTGAGGGCGGATCGAGGAAGACGGCGCCTTGAGCCTTGCCACTCTCTGGCTCCCAGCGTTTCCGGTCGGTGGAGAAGTCCGGGGCTGTGCGGACAGAGATTATCCGTCGTACAACACGTCGGCCTTGGCGGCGAACACGAAGTCACTCTCGTGCAGGCCGTCGATCTTGTGTGTGAAGATCACCAGACCGACTTTCCCCCACGACAGGTGGACATCTGGATGGTGCCCGACCTGTTCGGCCAGCTCCCCCACGCGGTTGGTGAACTCCAACGCCGCGCGGAAATCTGGGAAGCGATATTCCTTCTCCAGGTGGTGCTCGTCCACCACGCGCCATCCTCCGCCGAGCTGACCCAGTGCCGCATCGAGGGCCTCGCCCTTCAGGGGAGGGATGCCGCCCTTGCAAGGAATGCACTCTCGTGACGCCAGTTGGCTCATCACAGCCTCCTCCGGCTCAACTAGACCAAAGCGGTCCGCTATTTATCATGATACCGCGGGTCTGGCCCCCTGGCCGGGCGCCTTGGCGGGCGACGGCCGTCGCGTTGACGCGTGAGACCGGTTGTGGTAATCTCCCCGCCTATCCATGCACTCCGGGTCGGCCTGTGTTCGATGACTGTCTCCGCCCGCGCCCTCCTGGCGCGCAGGCGGAGTTTCGTCTGCGCAGGTGGTGGAGAGGCATGAGCAGCGAAGGAGGACGGACAGCATGGAGGTCGATCGCAAGACCGGGACGGTGAAGTGGTTCAGCCGCGTCAAGGGTTATGGTTTCATCGCCCCGGACGATGCTGGCAAGGAGATCTTCGTCCACTTCAGCGGCATCGAGGGTGAGGGGTACCGCAATCTGGAAGAGGGGCAGCGCGTCACCTTCCTGGTCGAGGACACGCCCAAGGGTCCGCAGGCGGTGTCGGTGCGGGCAGCGGAGACGGGCGACCAGCACCCGCAGGCGGCTGCCTAGTCCTGCTTCTCCTACCGCGAGCTTGTGCAGCTGGGGATCGCGCTGGCGGCGGAAGCCGATGGCTGTGCTCTGCTAGAATAGCGGCGTGGGCACGCTGTATCTGATTGCCACGCCGATCGGCAACCTGGAGGACATCAGCCTGCGCGCCTTGCGAGTGCTGGGCGAAGTGGGGTTGATTGCAGCGGAAGACACGCGTCACACCCGCAAACTCCTTTCCCATCACGGCATTCGCTCGCGCCTGCTTTCCTACCACGAGCACAACAAGGTGGAGCGTGTGGCGCAAGTACTGGAGGCCCTGGAAGGCGGTGATGTGGCGCTGGTCTCGGATGCGGGCACGCCCGGCTTGAGCGATCCGGGCTACGAACTGGTCATGGCCGCGCTTCAGGCGGGCCACCGGGTCTGCCCGGTGCCGGGGCCGTCGGCCGTGACCGCTGCGCTGGTTGCCTCGGGCCTGCCGACGGATTCCTTTGTGTTCATCGGATACCTGCCGCGTCAGGTGGCGGAACGCCGGCGACTGCTGCCGACCCTGGCGGCTGAGCGCCGCACGATCGTCGCCTTCGAGGCGCCGCACCGCCTGCGGGCATCCTTGCGGGATCTGGCGCAGGCGCTGGGGAGTGAGCGCCCGGTGGCGGTGTGCCGCGAGCTCACGAAAATCCACGAAGAGGTGCTACGAGGGACCCTGGGCCAGGTGAGGGATCACTTCGCGCGGCATGCGCCGCGCGGAGAAATCACGCTGGTGATAGGCGGCGCGCCCCGAGGCGAAGGCGCGAAACCCCGACGGTGGCCGGCGAGCAGGGTGCGGCGATTGCTGGCGGCGAAGCGGGCCGAGGGGCTGTCGCTCGCCGAGGCAGCGCGCCAGGTGGCGGGGCTGAGCGGTTGGAGCCGGAGAGAGCTGTATGCGCTCTCGGCGGAGGTGCGATGAACCTCGACGACCTCAACCGTTTCCGGGAGCTGGATGCCGCGGATATGCTGGGCCAAATCGACCGGCTGCCGGAACAACTAGCGCAGGCCTGGCAGCAAGGACAGTCCCTGCCGCTGCCAGACTGGAGGGGAATCGAGCGCGTCGTGATCTGCGGCATGGGGGGATCAGCCATCGGGGGAGACCTGCTGGCTTCATATGCTGCGCCGCTGGCGTCGGCCCCGCTCTTGGTGTGGCGCAACTATGGCCTTTCGGGCTTTGCCACGGGAACGGAGACGTTGGTGGTCGCCTCGAGTCATTCGGGGAACACGGAAGAGGTGCTTTCGGCTTTCGATGAGGCGGTGCAGCGAGGCGTGCGGCTGCTGGCGGTGTCGCGCGGCGGCGCACTGGGGAGCCGCGCGCAGGCGGTTGGAATTCCTTGGTGGCGCTTTGAGCACGACGGTCAGCCGCGCGCCGCAGTGGGGTTCTCGTTTGGCCTCCTGCTTGCGCTGCTGGCGCGCCTGAGGCTGATCCCTGATCCGGCTGCCGAACTCGAGGCGGCCGTTCGCGAGATGCGACAGCAGCAGTCGGCGCTAACCGCTCACATTCCGGCAGTGAACAATCCAGCAAAGCGTCTGGCCGGACAGCTGGTGGATCGTTGGGTGACGGTCCTGGGTGCCGATCATCTGGCGCCGGTGGCCCGGCGCTGGCGCACGCAGATCAGCGAGATCGCCAAGGCTGTGGGCCAGTGTGAGGAGCTGCCCGAAGCGGACCACAACCTCGTCGCCGGCGTGCTCAATCCAGCGAGTGTGGTAACCCGGACGAAGGTCGTCTTCCTGTCCGGGAGCGGCTGTCACCCGCGCAACTGTCTGCGCGTCGAGGCCACGCGCCAGGTGCTAATGGTGGAAGGCTTCGACACGGATGTGGTCGAGGCGCGAGGGCTGGGACGCTTGACGCAGCAGTGGACGGCGCTGCACTTCGGTGACTATACTGCCTACTACCTGGCTATGGCCTACGGCGTGGACCCGACGCCTGTGGAGGCAATTGATGGCCTCAAAGGGAGGCTTGCAGGTGGAAGCTAGGGGACATAGGGCGGAAGCCCGAGGACGCGGAAGCTGCCGCCCACCCGCTGCACGACGAAGGCGAAATCCGTCTGCCGTTGGCCCGTATCGGGCTCGCCGCAGCATGGGCCGATGGTGAACAGCGCCCCGTCCTCGCCTGAGAACTGAACGACAAATTGCATCTCGTCTTGCGACACGGCTTGGCGTGAGACCACCGACCGCACCCGCAGGCACTGTCCCCCATTCTGCGTGCACCATCGCTCGAACAACCTGGCATGGTCCTGCGGATCTACGTCCGGATTGCTATCGAGCAGAACCCCGTAGGATCCGGCGTAGAGCGCGGCGGCGTTGGCGTAACGGCCCTCATGCAGGGCGGCGAAGTAGGCCGTGAGGGTGGACTCGGCTTCGGCAGCCCAGCTCGCGTCAGTGGGCTCCCCGGCCGTTGGCCTGGCGAGGCCGCAGGCCGCTGCCAGGGCGGCAGCGATTGTGACGATCCCGAGAAGTAGACCTCGCACGCAACGCATCCATCGGCCTCCGCGATCCGGGGACTGCCCGGGAAATTGTAAAGGAGACCCGCGGGCTAGGCAAGAAGATCGTCGGTGACGCTGGGACGGGTATAATGCCGGCGAGGTTTGCCGCTGTGAGGCGTGCTTGGTTTTTTGTCCTGGCTGGGCTTGGCGTGTTCACGGGCCTGACCCTGGCGGCCATTGGCGGTACGCCTCGGGTGACGGGTTTCTCTCCCTCGGCGCAGGGCGTGGCTGTGTCGGGGCTGAGCCGAGTGGCAATTACCTTCAGCACGCCAATGGATCCCCGCTCGGTGGAGTCGCAGCTGACCATCGAGCCGCCGACTGCCGGTCGCATGACCTGGGAGGGGAACACATTGGTTTTCCTGCCGCAGGAGCCCTGGCCTGCTGGGACGGTGGTGAGGGTGCGCCTGAGCGCCGGCGCGCTCTCAGTGCGCCGCCTGCCGCTCCTTCGCGCGCACGAGTGGTCGTTCGCCACAAGCGGACCGCGGGTGGCGTATCTGTGGCCCGCGGGAAGCCCGGCTCAAGTCTACGCGCGCGCCGCAGTGGGTGCGGAAAGCATCCCGTTGACGGACTCGCCGCTCGGCGTCTACGACTTCGCGGTGGCTCTCAATGGTCAGGCGCTGGTCTATGCCGCGGAGCGCGAGGATGGGGGCACGGATATCTGGCTGCACGAGATGCGGGCCGGTCCGCCTCGCATGCTGTATGCATGTGGCTCTGGTCTCCGATGCCGCGCGCCGCGGCTCTCTGCCGATGGGTCCTTCCTGGCTTTTGAGCAATTCGCGTTGATGGCAGGAAGCGTCGCGGGCATGCTGCCAGGACCAACGCGTGTGTGGGTTCTCGATGTCCGGCAGGGGGGTAAGGAGCCCTACCCAATCGGTCTCGAGGGTCGTGTCACCTCAGCACCTTCGTGGTCGTCTCAGGGGCTTCTGGTCTACTACGACAGCACACTCCGAGCCTTTGTGCTCGTGGATCCCGCCCAGGGCCCCGAGCCGCCTCCTTATCGCTACTTTCCCAGTGAGGTCGGCGGCAGCGCTGTCTGGTCCCCCGATGGCGCCTACTTGGTCTACCCGGACATGGTCTTCCCCGTCTCGGACTTCGTCGGGGAGTCCGAGACGAGCCCGGCGCTCTTCTACAGTCACCTCTTTCACGCCGCGGTCGCGACCGGTGCCGTGGAAGACCTGTGGCGGGGAGGCACGGACATGGTGGAAGACGCTTCGCCGGCCATCTCGCCAGATGGCTCGTGGATCGCCTTTGCCCGCAAGTACCTCGAGGCCGATCGCTGGACGCTTGGACGGCAGCTGTGGCTGATGCACTCAGATGGGTCGGGGGCCCATGCCTTGAGCGATGACCCCGACTTCCACCATTCGGCGCTGGCCTGGAGCCCGGACTCGGAGTGGCTCGCCTACATGCGCTTCAATGAAGCGACGCCGACCGAGGCCGCGGAAATCTGGCTCATCCGGCGGAATGGTGAAGGGAAGACCAGGCTCGCCGTCGGAGGTTATCTCCCCCAGTGGATCCCGTAAGCCTCTTGGAAGAACCGGCGCCTGGGTTTGACCTGCCCGATAGCGGCGGATCGATTCACGCCCTTGGCGAGAGCCGCGGCCGGGTGATGGTCCTGTGCTTCTGGTCGGCGGAGTGTCCGTGGGTGGCTCGCGCCGATGAGGTGTTGGCGCGTCTCACTCCAGGCTGGGGGGAGCGTGTGAGGGTGTGGCGCATCGCTTCGAACGCAGACGAGCCGGCTGAGTTGCTGGCGCGTGTGGCGGAGGCGCGCCATCTTCCCGTTGTCTTGCGAGACGAGGGGCATTGTGTGGCGGACCTCTACCGTGTCGAAGTGACCCCGCACTTCTTCGTGCTTGATGGAGAAGGGGTGGTTCGCTACAGCGGTGCCCTGGATGATGTCACGTTCCGGGAGAAGGCGCCCAGGCGTGCGTATCTAGAGCATGCGGTGGCCGCCGTTTTGGCCGGCCGGAGGCCGGAGCCGGCCTCCACGCCCGCCTACGGCTGTGCCTTGATGAGGCAAGTCTAGCCCAAGGCGTCCGCAGCTCGCCTTGGGCCTGGGGAGCGCAAGGGTGGCAGCGCACGCCTCGTCCTGTGTCGCTGCTGTCGCCTTGAGCAGGGCAAGAGGGGGATTTGCCTGTGCAGGGGGGCTCCTCGGCACCGTGGGTCCCAAGATGGCGAACAAGGCCGGACGGCGGAGGCAGCCTCAGCACTGCAGCGGGTAGCGGCCGAATTCCTCGACTGCATCGCACATGGCTAGGACATTCTCGGGCGGGACGTCGTTCATGGTGGAATGCACCGAAGCCACCATGTATCCCCCGCCGGGGCCGAGCAGCCCGATGACGCGGCGAACCTCCTGGCGCACTTGGTCCGGCGTACCCCGGGGGAGGATGTGCTGGGTGTCGACGGCGCCGCAGAAGGACAGGTTCTTGCCGTAGCGCCGCTTCAACGCCGCCAGGTCGGACATTTTTCCCGCGGAGGTCTGGATCGGGTTGAGGATGTCGACTCCGATCTCCACCAAGTCGTCGAGCAAGGGGAAAACGTCGCCGTCGCTGTGGAAGAAGATCCTGGCGTGGGTGTGGGCCTTGAGGAAGGCGAACCACTCGGCGTGGATGGGCTTGAGGATCTGGCGGTACATCCGGGGCGACATGAGCAGGCTGTCCTGGGTGCCGAGATCGTCGGCGATCACGACGACATCCACGTTCTCGCCCAGGGCAGCAAGGAAGTGGCTCATGTGGCGCTTGCACAGGTCGGCGATCTTTTCCAGCAGCGCTCGGGCGAAATCGGGATGGGCGGCGAGGTTCATCAGGAAGACATCCATTCCCTGCAGTTGACAGGCTCGCTCCAGTGGCGAGAGGAGCCACGGCGAGGCGAAGATGGCGAAGTGGTTCTCGGCGGCCAGAGCAGCGGCCTGCTGGGCGATGTGGGCGTAGCGCGTGGGATCGTCCATGTCGGGCCAGTTGGCGTAGTTCTCGAGGGCCTCCAGTGCCTCGGCCTCGCGCAGCGGATGGATGCTGGGCATGTATTCCCCCGGAGCCAGCTCCTCCTGGCCCACTCCCCAGTCGTCCACGTAGGGTGTTCCTGGCGGGCGGCTGCGGTTGCGGGCGTAGGTCCTGGCCGGAAAGCGGTCCTGTATGCCACGGCCGTCGCTGCGCAAACGGAGGAGGATGGCCTCGTCGGGAAGGGCGGCGCCGAGCTCGGGCCAGTCGTAGAGATAGCGGTCCCAGGCCTGGAAGCCCAGCAGGTCTTTGAGGCGGCGGTAGGCGCCCATCATGATGCCGGTCGTCAGATCGACGCCGACGATCAGGGGGACGCGATCCGGCTCCTCATGATTGAGGGTGGTCAGAACCCGCTCACGCGGCGTCATCGGGGGCACCCGCACCTCCGCATCGAGGAGATGATAGCATGCGAGGTGGTTGGTCTGGGCAGATGCTTCGCTGGCTGGCCGGGTGAGGAGGCTCTTATGCTGCGGCAACGAGATCCTTCGGCCCTGTGGGGCTCACGAGGACTTGGCGTCCGCGTTAGCCCGAGGCGGAGGAACCTCTTCCGGTGGCGCTGCGGGGTCCGGGCGGGTTTGAGCCTTTTCCCTGAAATCCCCAATCTCCGGCCTGAGGGCGCGCACCATGTCCTCGCAGTGCAGGATCACCCCTGCGTTGTGGATGCCTGCGCTGATGGACACCCAATCGTGCTGGAGCAGGCTCTCATCGGCCAGCAGCCGCAGAGGGCGCGGCAGGCCGAAGGGGGAGACCGCACCGGGCAGGTAACCGGTAACCCCGCGCACCTCTTCCGGTGTGGCCGTCGTCAGGCGGTTGACGCCCAGGAAGCGGCGCAGCCTGGGCCAGGAGGCCTTCGCCCGGCCCGGCATCAGGAGCAGAGCAAAGGAGCCGTCCGGCAGGTGGAAGAGTAGGGAGCGAACAATCTGTTCCGGCCGCAGGCCGCGCTCGGCTGCCGCCTGCTCCAACGAGTGGACTGGCTGGGCATGGAGGTGCAGCCGGTAATGGATGCCCAGCTCATCGAGAACCCGGGTGACGGGAGTCTGAGACATCAGCCTATTCTATCGCGTTCCACACCCGGCCCAGCCCAGGCGTCGTGTGCTATAATCCAAACTGCCGCTTGGATCGGGCGCCGACCGAGACGGCAGGATGAGAGTTGGCCATCCCGCCGGAGTTGCGCCGGCACCTAGCGCCCGCCGAACGGAGGCGGGCGCTCGCATCCTCACCAGGGGCATCTCACTCGAGGGAGGAGATAGCCATGGCCACCCCGCTTTCCCCGACGGACCGCAAGAAGGTCACCACGCCAAACCTAAGGCAGAAGAAGGCGCGCGGAGAGCCGATCACCATGCTCACCGCCTACGACTATGCCACGGCCCAGGCGGTCGACCGGGCGGGCTTTGATGTCATCCTTGTCGGTGACTCGCTGGGGATGGTGGTCCTGGGCTACGCCAACACGCTGCCAGTGACGATGGAGGAGATGCTTCACCACTGCCGCGCAGTGGCGCGTGGCGCGCGCTTTGCCCTGCTGGTGGGCGACATGCCGTTCCTTTCCTATCAGGTCTCCGTGCCCGAGGCCGTGCGCAACGCCGGGCGTTTTCTGCAGGAAGGAGGCATGGAGGCGGTCAAGCTGGAGGGCGGGCGCGAGCGCCTGGAAGCGGTGAGGGCCATCGTTGAGGCAGGGATCCCGGTGATGGGCCACCTGGGGCTGACGCCGCAGTCGGTCCATCACTTCGGTGGCTTCCGCGCCCAGGGGACGAATGCGGAGGCGGCCCGGCGCGTGCTCGAGGAGGCGCGCTTGCTGCAGGAGGCTGGCTGCTTCTCGCTTGTCCTGGAGTCCGTGCCCGGGCGGCTGGCCAAGGCGGTTTCGGACCGGCTGGAAATTCCAACCATCGGGATCGGAGCCGGGCCCGGCTGCGACGGCCAGGTGTTGGTCACGCACGACCTGCTCGGGCTGTTCGACCGGTTCACGCCGCGCTTTGCCCGCAAGTATGCCGACCTGAACGGGGAGATGGCCCGCGCCCTTGCTGCCTTCAAGGAGGACGTCGAACAGAGGCGCTTCCCGACCGAAGAGCACACCATCGGCATGCCCGATGACGAGTGGCGGCAATTCGAAGAGACACTGGGTTCATCAGCCAGGACACGGACGTGATGGCGCGAGGTACCTCCGAAAAGCCAGACGTGCTGATTGTTGGGACAGGTGCCATGGCGTGCCTGTTCGGTGCCCGGCTTGCGCCTCATGCTCGCGTGGCCTTGCTGGGCACTTGGCAAGAGGGGCTGGCCGCGTTGCGCGAGGAGGGAATTCGGCTCCAAGTGGACGGCGTGCATCAGACCGCACCGGTGCGGGCGACGGGGGATCCGGCCGACTGCTCGGGCGCGCGGCTGGCGCTGGTGCTGGTGAAGTCCTGGCAGACGCCTCGAGCGGCGCGGCAGCTGAAGGAGTGCCTTACCGCCGACGGTGTGGCGCTGACGCTCCAAAACGGCCTTGGTAATCGGGAGGCCCTGGTGCAGGCGCTTGGGGCAGAGCGCGTGGCGCAGGGGGTGACAACCTACGGAGTGACTCTCCTCGGGCCGGGCCGCGCGCGGCTGGGCGGGGAAGGCGTGGTCCACATCGCCTCGCATCCCCGCGTGAGCCCCCTGGTCGACCTGCTGCGCCAGGCGGGGTTTGCAGTCGAGATGACGCAGGACATTGTGTCGCTGGCCTGGGGCAAGGTCGTGGTCAGTGCAGCCATCAACCCCGTCACGGCGCTGCTGCGGGTGCCGAACGGCGCCCTGCTGGAGCATAGGCGTGAGGGAGCCTGGGGTGTGGCGCGGCGAGCGGCTGAGGAGGCGGCGGAAGTGGCGGGACGCAGAGGCGTCCGCCTGCCGTTCGAAAACGTCGAGGCATACGTCGCCGAAGTCGCGCGCCGGACGGCGGCCAATCGCTCATCGATGCTGCAGGACGTCGAACGGGGGCGGCCGACGGAAATCGATGCCATCAGCGGTGCGATTGTTGCTGCGGGGCAGCGGCTGGGCGTGCCGACACCGGTCAATGAACTGCTGTGGGACCTGGTCCGAAGCCTGCCTTTGCAAGAGGGCGGATCATGAAGGTCGCCACCACGTTGGCGGAGCTGAGGGCGGCGCGGGCATCTATCCCCGAGCCGGTCGGCCTCGTGCCGACCATGGGCGCGCTCCACGAGGGCCACCTGTGCCTCGTGCGGCGTGCCCGCGCCGAGTGCGCCAGCGTTGGGGTGAGCATCTTCGTCAATCCCACCCAGTTCGGTCCGCACGAGGACCTGGCGATGTATCCGCGCGACCCGGAAAGAGACCTGTCGCTGCTGGATCGCGAGCAGGTGGACCTGGTGTGGAGGCCGAGCGTGGACGAGGTCTACCCCAAGGGCTTTCAGACGTATGTCTCGGTGGAAGAGGTCAGCCAGCCACTGGAGGGAGCGCGCCGACCTGGCCACTTCCGCGGGGTGGCCACGGTCGTGGCCAAGTTGTTCAACGCTTTCCAGCCGCAGCGCGCGTACTTCGGTCAGAAGGATGCCCAGCAGGTGGTGGTCATCCGCCAGATGGCGAGAGACCTCAACTTTCCCGTCGAGATCGTGGTCTGCCCGACGGTGCGTGAGCCAGATGGCCTGGCGATGTCGAGCCGCAACGCTTACCTCAGCGCGGAGGAGCGCCAGGCGGCGACTGTACTCAACCGGGCGTTGCTGGCGGCGCGTCGGGCTTTTGGGGGTGGCGAACGCCGCGCCGAAGTGCTGCGGCAGATCCTGCTGAACATCCTGGAAGAAGAACCACTGGCGCGCGCCGAGTACGTCTCGGCCGCTGATCCGGAGACACTGGCCGAGCTGAACGGTCCCGTCACCCAGGCGTTGCTCTCGATGGCCGTGCGCATTGGCAAGACGGTGCTGATCGACAACCTGACTGTCGGCGAGGGACAGTCTGGCGACGCGGAGTGAACGGAGGCGCACATGCTGTTGACGATTGACATCGGCAACACCAACATCACCCTCGGACTGTTCCGCGACCAGGAGCTTGCGGCAGCCTGGCGCCTGGGGACAGCGCGCGAGCGGATGCCGGATGAGTATGGGCTGCAGCTGCTGGGGCTCCTTGGCCATGCCGGCTGCTGTCGGGAGGAAGTCGAGGGGGTAGCGCTGGCTTCGGTCGTGCCCCCACTCACCGCGACGTTCAACCAGGCGTGTCGGCGTTATCTGGGACAAGAGCCTCTGGTCGTCGACGCCGGGGTGAAGACCGGCGTGCGCATTCGCTACGAAGACCCCAAAGCCGTAGGCGCGGACCGCGTGGTGGATGCGGCCGCGGTCCAGCGGCTGTACGGGGGCCCGGCGTGCATCGTGGATTTCGGGACGGGCACAACCTTCGACGCCATTTCGGCTGAAGGCGACTACCTGGGGGGCGCGATCGCGCCCGGGTTGGGCATTGCGGCAGAGGCGCTGTTTCTGCACACGGCGAAGCTGCCGCGGGTCGAGCTGGCGCGTCCCCCCGGTGCCATCGGGCGCAACACCGTCCACGCCATGCAGTCGGGTCTGATCTTCGGCTATGTCGGGTTGGTGGAAGGGATGGTGGCTCGCTTCCGTCAGGAGCTGGGGCCAGACATGAAAGTGATTGGCACCGGCGGGTTGGTGGAGTTGGTTGCGGCCGAAACCCCCGTGATCGAGATCGTCGCTCCTTGGTTGACGTTGGAGGGATTGAGGATCATCTGGGGTCTGAACCGTTGAGAGGAGAAGCCCGCTTCCGTTGTGGCGCGGGGACGAAGCGACGCGCAAGCCCAGGCGGAACACCAATTCCGGATGAGGGAAGCCGCGCCCGGCCCGGGCTCACACCGTCGGCAAACCAGTTGCCTGGCCGCGGACCGCAGTCCGATGAGGACAGCCGCAGCGCGAAAGGCGTCAGGGCGGCCAGCAGCCGCCCTGATGGCAAGCAGAGAGGTGGGCCGGGTGGGCTACGGGGGGCAGTAGCTGTAACCGAACAAGCTGGTGATCGGCAGGTACGCCTCGCAGGGAAGGAACATCAGCACCAGCCCGCAGGCGACGAGGAGCGCCAGGCAGCCGCAGCCGACGAAGAGCCAGGTGCGCGACTTCTTCGGCTGGGACACCTCGGCCACCGGGGCGGGGGCCGGCGGCGGGGCCATAGGCCTGGGGGATGGGGGTGGATAGGGAGCGCGGGCCGTGACGCGCCCGGGGCGGGCCGCCGGGCCCATCACCGTGGCAGCCGCCTCCGGCATCGTGGACTCGAAGGTCACCGTCACGTTCTCACCGAGCGCGACGACATCGCCGTGGTTGAGCACACGCGGTGCCACCAGCCGCTCGCCGTTGACGAAGGTCCCGTTGGTCGACCCCAGGTCCTCCAGCAGATAACCCCCCGGGGTCCGGCTGAGCCGTGCGTGCTGGCGCGAGATCTCCGAATCGCCCAGGACAATGTCATTGGTGACATCGCGGCCGAGCACCGTGACGTCTTTTGTCAGGTCGAAGGCCATACCCGGATTCGGCCCGGTGCGGACAATCAGGCGAGACGAGGCGGGTGACATAGGTTACTCCTTCTGAGTGCGGCCTCGGCGTCCAAGTGTACATGCGCCGCTGGGCCGAGTCAACGGGGGTGGGTGACGGCGATGCGCCGTCACGCTTTCCGGCGCACTCGCACGTGCAGCCCGTCGACGGCGACGACCTCGATCATCTCGCCCAGGCTTACGGCCGGTTCGCCGGGTTCGATCTGCGCCGACCAGAGTTCGCCGGCCACCTGGACCATGCCCTGCGGTGACAGCGGCGTGCGGGCTTCGCCCACCCGGCCCACCAGTGCCTCAACTCCCACCGAGACGCGGCGGCGCTGCGCGCGCACCGCCAATCGAACGACGAGGAAGAACAGCACCGCCGTCACCGCCGCCACAGCAACGACCAGGGGCACAGAAACGCGCTGGAATTCCGGGGTGCCGGGGGAGTTGAACAACACCAGCGCCCCGACGATGAACGAGGCTATCCCCGCCGCCATCAGTGCGCCGTGGGTGGGAGCTTTGATTTCCAGGATGAAGAGCACAAACGCGGTGACGAGGAACACCAGGCCGAACCAGTTCACCGGCAGGATGCCCAGGCCATACGCGCCCAGGGCAAGGCAAACCACGCCGATGAATCCCGCCACCCAACCGCCCGGGCTGGAAAGCTCGATCAGAACCGCCTGGACCCCCAACGTCAGAAGCAGCAGGACGATGTTGGGGTTGGTCAGCATCTGCAGGAACTGCTCGATCAGGCTCTGCGGCACTTCGACCGCCGTCGCGCCGGCGGTGTGCAGGCTGCGCAGCCCGGAGGGCAGCTCGACTTCGAAGCCGTCCAGCTGTGCCAGCAGGTCCTCGACGTCGGAGGCAATGAAATCGATCAGGCCCGCGTCGAAGGCCTCCTGGGCAGAGGCGGCGCGGGCTTCGTCGATGGCGGCCTCGGCCAGGGCGACAGCCTCGGGGCCGCGGCGAGGGGCCAGACTGCGGACGGTGGCCTTGAGGATTTCCCTGGCCTTGGTTTCAATCGTCTCTCCGAGATCCTCGCCCTGCATGCCAACCGGGCTGGCGGCGCCGATAGCGGTCTCGGGAGCCATGGCCGCGACATGCCCGGCCAGGGTGATAACCATCCCGGCGCTGCCGGCGATGCCGCCGCGCGGGGCGATATAGACCACGACTGGCACGGGGCTGCCCCGGATCGACTGCACCATGCGGTTCATCAGGTCGATCGATCCGCCGGGCGTGTTGAGCTGGAAGACGACAGCCTCAGCGGGCCCACGCTGCGCTTGAGCCAGCCCTCGATCGAGGTACTCGGCCATGGCCGGCGTCAGCGGGCCACTGGCGCTCAGAACCAGGACGCGGCGCTCCACCTGCGCCTGTGCCGGCAAGGCGGCAAACAGCCAACAGATAACCCACAGCAGGGACACCCTTGTACGACGCATGTTCCCTTCTCCGAGGCGATTATAACCCCTGGGGCGGGGAAGATGGTCGGACTTTGCCACCCTCGGCAACTGCCTTATAATCCATGTGCCTGGAGGGCCTGGGCACCTCATTCGGGAGCAGGCATGCGCGTCATCGAGCGCTCCGAGTTTCTGCAAGAAGACGGACAGGTCACCATCGAGAATCGCATCCGGGCGACGCTGCGGCACGGTCTCAGCTGGTACGCCTCGATGGAAGCCCAGCGTGCGGTCAGCGACCGACTGGGCTCCGTGTTGGGGCCGGATTACGTGCTTGTGCGCAACCTGAGGCTGCCAGGCACGACCGTGACCGTGCCGATGATCCTGATCGGGCCGCAGGGCGTGCGCACCATCGTCGCCACCTCGCTGCGTGGGACCTTCCGCGCCAAGGGCGAAGAGTGGCTGACGTTCGACAGCGGCGCGCGGCACTTCAAGCGCGTGCGCCCAAACCAGCAGGCAATCGCCATTGGGCACTCCGATCTTGTTCTCAAGTACTTCCGCAGCCAGGGCTACGACCTGCCGGAGGTCGAGCCGGTTCTGATCTTCACCAATCCTCGCACCCACGTCGACACGGCCCGCCCGCGCGTGCGGATTGTGATGGTCGACGGCATCGAGCACTTCGCCGCGAACCTGATGCAGCTGCACGCCATTATGGACCTGGAGGACGTGGAAACCCTCGTCAACTGTCTGCTTCACCCGAAGACAGCAGAGCCCGAACCGACGGGGGAGCCCTTCGTCCCCGCCGCGCCAGAACTGCCGCGGCCGGTGCAGCCCAGCGCGAGGCCAGGGAGAGCAGCCGAGCCGGATGAGCTTGTGGCTTCGCTGCGTCCGATCGCCTCACTGCCCGACGCCAGTGGCGGCCCCGAGGCCGAGGAGGTCATCCTGGAGGCGCCTTTCCAGCCGGCCGATGTCCTGCCGACGCTGCAGAAGGGGATCAAGGAGAGCGTCCCGCGCATTCAGCAGGGTGCGCGGCGCCTCGACCAGGGAGTCGAACGGCTGGATCAATCGCTAAGCGAGCGGGGATATCGCCTGGCACGGCGTCTGCCTCGATTGCGGCGCGGTCAGTGGCTGTTGCTGGGCATCATGGTCTTCTTTGAGCTGGTCATCCTGGCTGTCATGGTTGTCCTCGTGCTGCGGGATGTCCTCTACGGTTAGTTGAGAGCCCAGGTGCACTCTTGCCCCCGTTTCTTTCCATCGTCATCCCGGCCTACAACGAAGAAACACGGCTCCCGGCAACCTTGAGCCGGGTCCTCGGCTTCCTGCAGCAGCAACCCTACACCTGGGAAGTGCTGGTCGTCGACAACGGCAGCCGCGACCGCACCGGTGAAATCGTGCGCTCGGTCGCCGATCAGCAGCCCAACCTGCGCCTGCTGCAGGAGGCGCATAGGGGCAAGGGGCTGGCGGTGCGGCTGGGGCTGCTGGCTGCACAGGGGGAGTATCGCTTCATCTGCGACGCTGACCTGTCCATGCCGATCGAGGAGATCAGCCGCTTTGTTCCGCCTGCGCAGCAAGATGTGGACATCGTCATTGGCTCGCGCGAGGCGCCCGGGGCGGTTCGCTACGGCGAGCCGGCCTACCGCCACTGGATCGGGCGCGTCTTCAACTGGCTAGTTCGTCTGCTGGCCGTCCCCGGCTTCCAGGACACCCAATGTGGCTTTAAGTGCTTTCGTGCCGAAGTGGCCGAAGACCTGTATTCAGTACAGCGCCTCGACGGCTGGACGTTCGACGTCGAAGTGCTGTTCATCGCCCTGCGCCGGGGCTACCGTGTTGTTGAGATCGGCATCCCCTGGTACTTTGAACCGGGCAGCCGGGTCCATCCCCTGCGTGATTCGGTGACGATGCTCATGGATCTGTTTCGCATCCGCCGCAACTGGCGACGAGGATTGTATGCTCGCAGGGCATGACGTGAAGACCCAGCCGGATCTCAGCCTGGAGTTGGCCCTGTGGGGAGCGGGATTGGAGATGCTGGCTGGATTGGATGAGGCCGGCCGGGGAGCGTGGGCGGGACCGCTGGTAGCTGCGGTTGTGGTGCTCCCGCCGAGATGGTCTGAACTTGCGAAGGTGCTCTGGGGAGTGCGTGATTCAAAGCAGATGACTCCTCACCAGCGGGAGCATTGGGAGCGGTGCGTCCGGGAGGTTGCCGTGGCTGTCGCCACTGGCACGGCCTCGGCGGTCGAGGTCGATGAACGCGGCCCGCTGGGTGCCACCCGCTTGGCCATGGGGCGCGCGCTGGAAGGTCTGGCGGAGCAGATCGATCTCCTGCTGATCGACCACCTTCGCTTGCCCGAAGTTGAGCTGCCCCAGGCGGGGATTCCTGCAGGCGACTCGCAGGTGCTCTCCATCGCGGCTGCGTCGGTGGTTGCCAAGGTCACACGTGATCGGATGATGGTCGATCTGGCGCAATCCTACCCGGGCTATGGGTTTGATGCGCACAAGGGCTACGGCACCCCGCGGCACCAGGCAGCGCTGCGTCGACTCGGCGCCTGCGCCATACACCGCCACTCCTTTGGGCCCGTGGCCGCTGTTGTCCGCAGGCAGCCGCGGTTGCGAGTGCGGCCGCCTGTGGGTGCTGCCGCCTGAACTACGATGTCGCTGGAGTACTTCTTTCGCCCTCGCTCGGTGGCCGTGATCGGCGCCTCGGCCGATTCGAGCAAGCTCGGTTACGCCGTGCTGAACAACCTGGTAAACGGCGGCTTCCTGCAAGATGGGCGCCGGGTGTATCCGATCAACCCAAAGGGCGGAATGATCCTCGGGCAGAAGGTCTATGGCGATGTTTCCCAGGTGCCGGAGGCGATAGACCTGGCGGTGATCGTCATCCCCTACATGCGGGTGCCGGAGGTGCTGCGCGCCTGCGGGGAAAAAGGAATCCGCGGCGCGATTGTCATCAGTGCCGGATTCCGCGAGGCGGGCCGCGAAGGGCTGGAGCGCGAACAGGAGTTGGTGCAGATCTCGCGCGCCTACGGCATCCGCCTGATCGGTCCGAACTGTTTGGGCGTCATCGACACCAGTACCCCGCTCAACGCCTCGTTCTCTGCCGGCATGCCGCCGGCCGGGCCGATGGCCTTCATGTCGCAGTCGGGCGCGCTGGGGACGGCCATCCTGGATTGGGCCCAGGCCGGGCGTCTGGGGATGAGCAAGTTCGTCTCGTTGGGCAACAAGGCCGATGTCAACGAGATCGATCTGCTGCGCGAGTGGATGACGGATGAATCTTCCCGCGTGGTCCTGTGCTACATCGAGGGCCTGCCGGATGGGCAGGAATTCATGCAGGTGGCGCGGCAGGCTTCAAAGGTGAAACCGGTTGTCGCCATCAAGTCCGGCGTTACCCAGGCAGGGGCGCGTGCCGTCACCTCGCACACGGGTTCCCTGGCGGGATCGGAGCAGGCCTACCAGGCTGCCTTCCGCCAGGCCGGAGTGCTGCGGGCGACGTCGTTGCAGGACCTGTTTGACTGTGCCCGTGCCTTCGGCTATCTGCCTCCGCTGCGAGGTGACCGGATCGCCATCGTCACCAATGCCGGCGGTCCGGGCATCCTGGCTACAGATGCTCTGGAGCGGACCGGCCTGAGCCTGGCGCGCTTTGACGTGGATCGCGTCCGCGCCCTTGAGCAATTTCTACCCGATGCCGCGAGCGCTGCCAACCCGGTCGATGTATTGGGCGATGCCCGCGCCGACCGCTATCGCTATGCCCTGGAACAAGTGTCGGCCGACCCGCATGTCGATGGCCTGCT
>CAZNRD010000002.1:74576-122302 GCA_964575425.1 uncultured Anaerolineaceae bacterium
GCGGAAGGACGGGTCACCATCGGCGAGGCCGAAGCACGCCAGGTGTTGACGGCCTGCGGGCTGCGCATCCCGCCGTCAGAACTGGCCGCCACGCCCGACGAGGCCGCAGACATTGCAGCGCGCATCGGCTACCCGGTCGTGCTCAAGGTTGCCTCCCCCGACATCCTGCACAAGACCGACGTCGGCGGGGTGCGGGTCGGGCTGATGGACGCCGATGATGTGCGCGATGCCTTCGACCTGATCACCTACCGTGCCCAGCGCTACCTGCCCGAGGCCAGGCTATGGGGCTGCCTGGTGCAGAAGATGGTTCCCCCGGGGCTGGAGGTGCTGATCGGGATGAATCGGGATCCGCAGTTCGGGCCGCTGGTGACCTTCGGCCTGGGCGGCATTTACGTGGAGACGTTGCGAGATGTGTCGTTTCGCCTGGCGCCCTTCTCTCGTCAGCAGGCAGAGGACATGCTGGGAGAGATCCGGGCGCATGCGATTCTCGATGGCGTGCGCGGCAAGCCGCCGGTCGACAAGGCGGATCTGGTGGAGGCGCTGCTGCGCATCGGTCAGCTGGTAGTCGATTTTCCGGAAATTACCGAGCTCGATATCAACCCGTACGTGGTGTACGAACAGGGCAGAGGTGGCCAGGCGCTGGACATGCGCATGGTCATCCGACCGATGGAGCGGCGCGCGCCGCCGGGGAGCTTGGAATGAACGCACTGTACGTGACTTCGGTTGAGCCCTTCATTGGGAAGACGGCGCTGTGTCTGGCGCTGGGCCGCCGACTGCAGCGGGACGGTTACCGCGTGGGCTACCTCAAGCCGATGAGCGTTCAGCCGTGGCGCACACCAGAAGGCACCTGGGCTGACGAAGACGCCGCGTTCGTGCGCACGGCGCTCAATCTGGAAGTTCCGCTGGAGGAGATGTCTCCGGTCATCGTCACCGGGGCGGAGCTGCGCCAGCGGATGGCGGGGGCGGCCGAGGATCTACTTGGGCCCGTTCGGCGGGCTGCTGCGCAAGCAGGCGAGGGGAAGGATGTGCTGCTTCTGGAAGGCGGCTCGAGCCTGCGTGAGGGATACACGATGGGGCTCTCGAACGTCCGCCTGGCGGAGGTGCTGGGAGCGCCGGTCCTGGTGCTAGTTCGCTACCGGGCCGAGATGCAGGTGACCGACGACGCGCTGGCCTCGCGCGCCCGACTGGGAAAGCTGATGCACGGCGCGATCCTCAACCGTGTTCCGCAGGAGGCTCTTGAGTACATCGAGGCGCACGCTCGTCCTTTCCTCGAACGCGAGGGGGTGCGGGTGCTGGGTGTCCTGCCGAGTGTGCCGCGCCTATCGGCTCTGACCGTGGACGAACTGATCCGTCGGCTGGACGCTGAGGTCCTGACACGCACGGTGAACCGCCAGGCGCTGGTGGAGAACTTCAGTGTCGGGGCGATGACCATCGACGCTGCGCTGGCTCGGTTCCGGCGCCAGCCCCACAAGGCCGTGATCACCGGCGGAGATCGCACCGACATCCAGCTGGCCGCGCTGGAGACCTCTACCACGGCGCTGATCCTCACCGGCAACCTGCATCCGAGCCCGCTGGTGCTGCAACAGGCAGAAGCCCTCGGCGTGGCGGTCCTGCTGGTCAAGCACAACACGATTGACGCCGTCAGCCAGATCGAGGCCGCATACGGCAAGACACGCCTGGCAGAGCCGGAGAAGCTCGAGGAGTTCATCCGTCTGACGGATGTGCATGTGGATCTAGCCGCGATCTACAAGGCCCTGGCAGTGACGGGCAAACGTTAGGCTGCGCCTATCGACGATGACGGCCCTGCGAGCGCAGGGCCGTCAGTTTTTAGGGCTGGCGAGTTGCCGCCTGGGCAAGCCATACGGTGAACTCACTGCCGATGCCCAAGCGGCTGCTGACCGTGATGCGACCGCCGTGGCGCTCGATGATCTCCTTGCAGATGGCGAGGCCCAGGCCAGTGCCCGGGGCGCGCACCGTGCGGCTGCTGGCGCCGCGGAAGAAGCGTTCGAACAGGCGCGGCATCTCGTCCTCGGGAATGCCCAGGCCGGTGTCGGCGACGGTCAGGGTGGCCCAGGTGTTGGCCTGCTCCTGGCGCCGCGCCGTGGAGACCGTCACTCTGCCCTGAGGGGTGTACTGCATGGCGTTGGTCAGCAGGTTGGCGATGACCTGGGAGATCATGCGCTCGTCACCCATCACCGCTGGCAGGTCTTCCTGGGTCTCCAACTCCAGCGCAATCCCTTTGGCAGCGAAGAGCCGTCGCCGGTCCTCGACCAGCGACTGCGCCAGCGCGTTCAGGTCGATGGGGGCAAGTTCGACAGTGGTGGTCTTGGCATCCAGGCGGGAGATGGCCAGCAGGTCCTCGATCAGGCGCATCAGCCGCTCGGTCTCGCGCGTCAGGGTCTCCACGTAGTCCTCGAAGCGTTCCGGCTTGCCCAGGCTGAGCAGGTCCAGGTAAAGGCGGATGTTGCTCAGCGGGGTGCGGAGTTCGTGGGAAACGTCGGAGACGAATTGCGACTTGATGCGGTCGGCCTGGCGCGCCTTCTCCAGAGCTTCGGCCAGACTGGCTGTGCGCTCGAACACCGTCCGCTCCAGTTCGTCGGTGTGCCGCCGCAGATGATCATAGAGGGCGGCGTTCTCGATGGCCACCGAGATCTGGTCCGCCAGCAGCGACAGTAAGCGCACGTCGTCCTGCGTCAGGCTGTTGCGTTCGGGCGATTCGACGTTGAGGACGCCGAAGACCACGCCGCCCTTGCGCAGGGGCACGACGATCTCCACCTGGGTCGAGGGCACGGTGGGGATGTAGTCCGGGTCGAAGCGCACGTCCGGGGCGAAGGCAGGCTGGTTGGTGCGGGCCACCCGGCCGATCATGCCCCGGTCGAGCGAGACGCGTTCGGGCGCGGGGCAGGTCATCCCGGCGCTGGCGCGCAGGACGAGGTGGTCGCCCTCGACGAGCAGGATCTCCACCATCGGGTAGCCGAGCACGTCGACGACCTGACGCACGACTTCCTCCAGGAGCGGCTGGGTTTCGAGGCGGCGGTTGATGACCTGGCCCACCTGCTGCAGCAGGGTCAGCTCTCTCAGGCGGCGCTGAGACGCCTGCAGGAGGCGGGCATTCTCCAGCACCACGGCCGCCTGGTCGGCAAACACTATCAGCAAGTCGATGTCATCCTGCGAGAACGGCCGCTGTTGCTCGTCGCGCCAGACGTGGATGACGCCTATCACCTGCTGCTGTGCCACCATCGGAGCCGAGAGCAAGGCCCGGAGCGGTCTGGGGCCCTCCGTGCGCTCGAGGTGCCCGGGCCAATTTGGATAGTCGGCGATCAACATAGGCTTCCCGGTCTGGGCGACTATGCCGGCGGCTCCCTCACCGAAGCGCAAGACGAGGCCAGTGTAGTCCGGTGGCGTGGGGAAGCTCGCGACGCAGCGGACGGTGCTCTCGCCGGGTTCGGTCAGGTACATGCTTGCTGCGCTACCATCCAGAAGCCCGGCGGCTCGGCGGATGATGGAGTGCAGGAGAGGGCCGAGATCTGCTGATCGGAGGCTTTCGGCAGCTAGGTCGCGAATCACCCGGAGCAGTGCCAGGTGCCGAAGCTGCTCGGCCTCGGCCTCGATCCGCCTTATTGCCTGGCCGAGGTGCGTGGGCACGACGCGCAGCAGTTCGAAGTTGGGCCCGTCGAGCACGCGCTCGTCTGGGGAATAGACACAGCAGACGCCACACGGTTTACCCGCGACGAGAATGGGAAACGCAATGCCCAGGACGCAGCCCTGAGCGAGAGCGACCTCGCATCCCTTGTCGGGCGGGGTGCCGGCCTCGAGGTAGCGGGCCAGTTGCGGAGTGCTGGATTGGTACGCCGAAGCGGCAAGAGAGACAGAGGCGGGGGTACGCTCCAGAGCTTCTCTGAGGGCCTGCCAAAGCTCTGGTGCCAGGCCGGCCTGTGCGACAGGCTGCAGCCGCGCAGTGGAGTCCTGAAAAAGTGCAATCCATGCGGCTGCGCCGGGAAGTCCTTCCGCGACCAGGCGGCAGGCTTGCTCAGCCAGCTCAATGGGGTCTGCTGCCTCCTGCGCGGCAACTGCGAGCCTAGAGAGGGGGTTGAGAAGGGTTGGAGAGAAGAGGGGGATGTCCTGCGGCTTCGGATCCATGGGCGGTGCCTGTAGCGCCTATGAGAGGACTGCGCAGCTGCGCCGGATTATACTCTGACCCGGTTTTCGCCTTGAACATCGTCGACGGCAAATCTGCCCGCTGGACACTGTGACTGCTGGTGACGCCTGTGGCTCCCATGCCCGGTCACCGGGCGGGCATCATCATGGCCGGTCGCCATCGCAAGAGGGGGCGGTGATCGATCGACGTGTTATCGGTCGCACCGCGCGAAGCTGGGTTCTACCGGCGTCTTCAGGGTGCCCCCAGCAGTCGGCCGCGGTTCCAGCTCGCGTACCACAGAGCGCGGCCAGCTCGTCCACTTCCTCCAGGTTCGGTGTATTCCGGGCGCCCGAGAACGGACAAGTTGACCTCCCGCCTCGGCGGCCAGCGGGCCAGGGCAGACTTGGTCATTGGGCAGGAGAAGAGCGTCGAGAGAAAGGAAGAGCGCCCAGGGTCCGTTCGGCGCCCCATGTGCACCCCCTTGCCGCGGTTCCCCGAGCGCTCTCTCCACGGGGCTGAAGCCCCTCACCTGCCGAACGCCTGTTCGCCGTCGACAGTATACACGGAAACGGAGTCTGTGTCAAGATGTGTCTCGGGAGGCCAATGAATATGGCGCGCTTTTCCTTCCGCTGCGGGCTCTGGCGTAAGCCCGAGTTCCGTTCGCAGGCGAATGAGTTGGTGCTGCTCAAACTCGCTCATGCGGACCCCTCGCCAGCGCTGGCTGGTCTGCCACAGCGTGGCAAAGACCAGCTTCAAGCAGGCCTGCTCGGTCAGAAACCTAGGGATGACCTTGGTGCGTCGCTTCTCCTCCACGAACACCCGCTCCAACAGGTTGGTGGTGCGGATCTCTTTGTGGTGCGCCGCCGGGCAGCGCAAGTATGCCCAGCATGCCTCCGGGTCCTCCGCGAAGGACTTCATCGCCGAGGGATAGAGCTGTTCATACCGCTGCAGCACGTCCGCTGCCATCGTCTCGGCCATCTCTCGGTTCGGCGCATAGTACGCGCTGTGCACGGCGCTCTTCACGTCTGCTCGGGCGTGATCAGGCACTTTGTCCAGGATGTTGCGCATCTTGTGCGCCAGGCAACGCTGGCGGAGGCTCGCCGGCCACATCTCCTCCACCGCCCGCATCAGGCCGGGGGCGCCGTCGGTGGTGATCAGCACCGGCACGTTCAGGCCCCGACGCACCATGTCTTGCAGAAACTTCCGCCAGGCCGAGTAGCTCTCCTGGTTGCCCAGCGCCAGGTGCACCAGCACCTTGCGACCGTCTCGGGTAATGGCCCAGGCCACCAGAATGCCATCTTTCAAGCCCGCCTGCTGGCGCAGGGACTCGTACACCCTGTCCAGAAACAGGTATTCGACCTGCAAGCCCGACAGATCCCGCGCACAGAAGGCCTGGTAGTCGTCCCACAGCTGTTCGGTGAGCTGGCTGACGGCGCTGCGGCTCAGGAGAGCGTCTCCGGTGGCTTCCCGGAAGGCGTGCTCGATATCGCGCGTGGACAGGCCCCGGGTGTACATCTCGATGGCCAGCCGCTGCAAGACGTCGCTGTGCCCCCGCCCAAAGTCGACCAGCTTGGAGCGGTAAGGCTCGGGGCTGTGGCGCACCTGAGGCACCTCCAACTGCAGGCGCCCTTCGGCGGTGTCCATGGCCGCTGGCCGATACCCATTGCGGTAGCCCCGGTGCTCCTGGCCCAGCTCCTGGCGCTGGTAGTGTTCGCGGCCCAGGTGGTCCGTCACCTCCTGCTCCAAGGCCTGCTGAGCGAGCAGCTGTCAACATCAGCTTCGAATGTCCCCAAATCACCGGTTTAAGATGTCCCCTTTTCATCGGATGATTTGTCTCTGGGATTGGTCGATCACGCTTCTGCCGCCACCTCCTTCTCGTCTTCCGGCTCAGGCTTGCGCCGCCCCAGCAGCCCCGCCCGCCGCTTCTCCTTGAGCCGGTAGCTCTCGCCTTTGACACCTGCACCCGCCGCAGGTGCGATGTGTTGAGCGTGGTAGCGTGGTGCAACAGCCGATCCAGGATGGCGGTCGCCAGCACCTGGTCGTTGAACACTTCGCCCCAATCCAGGAAGCTCTTGTTGCTGGTCACGATCAGGCTGGCCCGCTCGTAGCGCCGCACCACCAGGCGGAAGAACAGGCTGGCTTCCTCCCGGGACAGCGGCAGGTAGCCGATCTCGTCGATGACCAGCAGCCTGGGGTAGGTGAGCTGCTGCAGCGCCCGGTCCAGCCGGTTCTCGTGCCGGGCCCGCGTCAGTCGGGTCATGAGCGTCTCCAGGGTCAGGAACTGGGCCGAGTAGCCGGCCTCCACCGCCTTGACCCCCAGTGCCACCGCCAGGTGGGTCTTGCCCACTCCCGGCGGGCCCAGGATGACCACGTTGTGGGCCCGTTCGACGAAGCTCATGCCCGAGAGCTCACGCATCTGGCGGCGATCCAGGCTGGGCTGGAAGTCGAAGTCGAACTGCTCCAGGGTCTTAATCCACGGGAAGCGGGCCAGCCGCAACCGGGCCTCGATCCCGCGCTGGTACCGCCCTTGCCATTCCGTCTCCAAGGCCTGGGCCAGGAAGCTCTTGTAGTCCAGCTCCCGTTGGGAGGCCTGCTCGCACACCGCTTCCAGCTGGGCGTCCAGCTGGTCCAGCTTGAGCTTCTCCAGCAGCGCGCTCAGCTCCATCGGGCCGCCTCCTCGTAGACTTCCAGGGGACGCCGTTCGACCCCCAGGGCCTGCCGCCACAGCCCGGCGTGGTGTTCGGGGACCGTCACCCAACCCTGGCGTGCGGGCTGCAGTGTGTGGCTGGCCACCAGCTGGTCCGCGTGGTAGACGCGCAGCAGCCCCTCCAGGCCGATGCGCACCGCTACGGAGCCGCCGGCTAGCTCTCCAGGGACGCTGTAGCGGTTCCCCCTATGTCCACGTAGCCGTCCCAGCCCACGCCGCGCACTTCGTAGTAGCTGGTGTCGTAGCGCTGGGCCGGCAGCGGCCCCAAATGCGGGGCCTCTCGGGCGAACCGATCGGCCACTATCTCCTTGAGCGTGCTATGCACCCGCAGGTCGGCCTCTTCGGCCAGCCAGCGCTCGGCCAGCTGGTTGAGGTGCTCCCAGCTCTCGAAGGAGCGATAGCGGACGAGGAAATGGCCCTTGATGTAGCCCACCACACTTGCACCGCACTGCGCCGCACGCAGTGCGGTGCAGTGCAGGTGTGCGCTCGTCCTTGCCCTTGGTCCTGGCCCGGTTCGGGCGGCACGCCCGAGGCGCGAAGCCGTACTGCAGCGCTAAGTCCAGGAAGCGCTCGTTGAAGCGCACCAGCGCCCCGCTGCGATGCTCCAGCACGGTGCTCTTCTGGTTGTCGACCAGGACCTGCCGGGGCACGCCGCCGAAGTACTCCAGGCTGCGGATCAGGCCTTCGTAGGTGTGCTCGGCGTCCTCCCGGTCGGTGCACCAGAAGTGAAAGCGGCGGGAGTACCCCAGCTGGTTGACCAGGAAGTGCACCTTGGTCGGCTTGCCGGCGATCTGCACCACCACTTCTCCCCAGTCGCTCTGCAGCTGCACGCCAGGCTTGGTTTCGAAGCGCACCATGGCCCGCCCGGGTCGCAGCGCCCGCTTGGGGGCGATGTATTGGCGCAGGACCGTCACCGCGCCCTGGTAGCCTTCCGCCTGGATCTCGCGCAGGATCACCACCGAATTCCAGACGCCCTCCGCCAGCAAACGGTCCACGGCGGGCTTGAACGGCTCCAGCTTGCTGCCTCGGGGCTTCTTTCCCCGGCGAAGGCGCCCCGCCGCGCTTGAGTGCCCGGCTGACCGTCTTGGGATGCACCCCCAATTGCAGCGCGATGTCCTTCTGGTAGACGCCGCGCTCGTGAAGTGATTGAATCGACATGAAGTCCTCCTTACGCAGCATGGAGGTGCCTCCTCTCCGACCGAGATGAAGGCACATTCTATGCGCTGTTTGGGGGACTTCTTATTCCGGTGTTCTAGGTACTTCTACACCCGTTGTTGACACAGCTTCGCACCCAACCGCGCCAGCTGGCTCACCAAGTCCTCCTGGTCCTGAAAGTCGCCTTGAAAAAGGGCCCCGATCTGCGCGCGCATTCGTTCACTTGGTGGTATCCTGTTCATGGCGTGAGCATCCTTTCTGCCCTGCGAGGGCCGTGGTCTGACACGACCCAAAGGATATCTCACGCCGTCCCTTTTTACAGCAGTATACGGACATCACCATGGAGGAGTTCAAACACGTGGGACCATACACGGCTGAGTACTACCTTCATTCCGTGGGATACTGGAAGTGAACCTGGGAAATCCAGGCCAGAGGAGCAGCCCAACACCGGGCTACAGCCGGCGTGCCTCCGTTGCGCTCCGCCACTTGGCCGAACGCGACCGCTTGGCGCTTTCTTGCAGGGTGATGGTGACAAGGAGTCACAGCGTGCGCAGGCGTCGTATTCTGGAGATAGGGCTTGGAGCCTGTCTGCTGTCAAGCTGTTCCTTGCCGCCGAGGACAACGACCGTCAGTGATCATCCAACGGCCAACAGGACTGTGAGGGTGATCGAGCATCCACCCCCCAATTGGACTCTTAATGCGCGAGGATTCGGGGACAGAGGATGTGAGGGCAGGTTGGGCGAATCGTGCGCAGAGTTGGAGACTCTCGGATGTGGTGTGATTGAGCCGAGCTTCCAGTTTGGCGGGCTGCAGCCATCGTACGCAGTCATGGCATGTATTCACGAAGGAGCCGAGCCCCGAACGCCGAGTACTTCCGGCAGAAGCCCGGCCTGGACACGAGGTACCGCAGCCACGTCATCTTTGGGAATGACACGTATAGATTGATCATGAGGGGATCCGACTTCCGGGAGATCTTCGCGCCTATCGAATCGAACGACGAAGCCATCAGTTTATGCAATGGCGATGACGTCGCTGCAGTCAAGACATGACCTTGACCCCGGAGCTTCTGTTGACTATTTGGTGGATCTGATTGAGGAGACGCACGCCGAGGAAACAGCGGATGGCTACCTCGTCTACCTCTTTGACTGGGACTGAAAGATGGGCTGCGGTATTCACTCCTACTACTCGGTCAAAGTCCTTGTGACGCAAGGTGGGGAAGTGCGCGAAGTGGAACGGCAAGAGGTCTACAGGGCGAATGCGTGTGCGGACTTTGGTGTGTTGACGCTGACGGATGGCTAGGCCGTGCCCAACCACTTCCATG
Source organism: uncultured Anaerolineaceae bacterium (assembly GCA_964575425.1). Lineage (GTDB taxonomy): Bacteria > Chloroflexota > Anaerolineae > Anaerolineales > E44-bin32 > DATEAV01. Next base: position 83,898 of record CAZNRD010000002.1, read on the forward strand.
AAAAACCTGAGGTTGTCAATGGTCGACTCCCACAGGGTCACTGCGCTGATGGCGACCGGCGTTTGAACGTTCTCAGCGGCTATGCCCTTTCGCCTCGCTTCCATTCTGCGGGAATGCTTTGCGATCCGCACTCTGAGCGGGCTCATGGTGAGAGCCCGGTGCCCTTTGGCGGTCGCTGCAAGTGGCGCTTCCATCCCACTGACGGTGCCCCGGATGGGACCAATGCTCGGCTGCAGTCATCCAGACGGGGCGTAGGGCCGGGCGGAATGGGTGAGGGATGGCCGGGGGCAGCCCGATAGACTTGCGGCGGATTGGATGGTGCCTTACCTGATGAGATGAGCGATAATGCATGGTGCGTTGCCTCAGCCGCTCGGAGGCGTTTGGCGGCGTAGGGCACATGACAATCGCTGCGCCTATTTCCCAAGGATCCACACACGATGAACCAGCTTGTCCTTCCAGCCATCGCCCTCGTCGCAGGCTTCGCCATCACCCTTCAAGCGCAGTTCATGGGCCTTATCGATAAGACCCTTGGCACGAAGGAGAGCATCGTCATCACCTATGGAAGCGGAGGCTTGGTCGCGATCCTTTCTGTGGTTGCCATCGGTCGCCTCAATCTCCGGCCAATTGGCTCTCTCCCCTGGTACGCCTACACGACGGGCCTCCTGGGCCTTGTGATCGTCGGCGCGATCGGATACGTTGTCCCTCGAATGGGTGCCGCAAGGGGCCTGACCCTTATCGTCGCGTCCCAATTCCTCCTCGCGGCCCTGATCGACCAGATTGGTCTGTTTGCGGCTGTCCCTCGCCCGCTTGATCTCCCGAGGTTGCTTGGGCTTGCGGTGATGCTGGCGGGCGTTTGGCTTGTCGTTCGTTGAAAGGAAGGGCGCCTGGGACAGCTCGCGCTTGAGCGGAGCCCGCCAGCAGCCGCAGCCGCTCCTGCGCCTTGGCGCTCAGTTGCACCGCGGCATGTCGGGCAACGTAGCAGAACGATCGGGGAATGATACCGGACGCATCGGGGCTTCTCCTTGGTTGTGGGTAGCACACCCCAAGGATGGCTGCTATGCCCTGTTCTTGCCACTGCCGTTGTTTCACATGTATCTGAACTTGCTTAGCGCCAGTTGAGTGGGTGTTGAGAATCATAAGCCGCGGCTGCCGATTCCATGCCGCTCGAGCTGCGCGTGCAATGACAAGCAATTCCCGCCTCACCCCCCTGCCCCCCTGTTACCGTACCCTGGTGCAAGAACAACCGACGGGGTAGAACTTGCGGGGGATGTCATTGACCGCCTTAGACTAGACCAGGCATAGTCGCCCGATGTATACCACCTGTGATCGCCTGATGTAGGCCACCCATCGCCGCCCGATGTATACCAGCCCGCATTGCCTGGTGAGATGAGCGGCTAGACTCCTCCGGTCAGCATGGCTCGGAGGAGGAAACGGTGGAGCGTCTACATATGAACTACCTGCGCGACTTAATACACCGCTTGCGTGCCGGCGAGAGCGAGCGCCGGATCGCCCAGGACTTGAGGATCTCACGGATCACCGTTCACCGGTACCATGAGTTGGCGGAGAAGGGGGGTTTCCTGCAACCGGGGTCGCCGATGCCGGACGACGAAGCCATTGGGGCTTGCCTGGGGGATCCGCCCCGTCCGCCGCGGCAGTCCTCGAGCGTGGAGCCCTACGCCGACGTCGTGGGCCAACTTCTCGAGCAGCGGGTGGAGTGGACTTCGGGCCGGCGGAGAAGTTGCTTGACCCGGCCACGGGTCGGCTGCGCCCAGCCTATGCCTTCGTGGCCACCCTGGGCTACAGCCGTCACCAGTACGCCGAATTGGTCTTCGACCAGAAGGTACCCACCTGGATTGCGCTGCATCGACGGGCCTTCGAGAGTTGGGGAGGCGTTCCCCGGCGGATCGTGCCGGACAACCTGAAGGCGGCGGTGGCCGAGGCGCTGATCTACGACCCGGTGCTGGGTGAAGCCTACCGGCGTATGGCGCAGCACTATGGCTTTGTGATCAGCCCGACCAAGCGCCATCACGCCCAGCACAAGGGCAAGGTCGAGAATGGGATTCATTACCTCGAGCGCAACTTCCTCGCCGGTCAGGCTTTCGCTGACCTTCTGGTGGCCAACCAGCATCTGAGACTCTGGGTACACGAGACGGCCGGAACCCATGAGCACGGGACGACTCATCAGCCTCCGCTGCGGCTGTTCCTCGAACACGAGCGGGCTGCGCTACTGCCTCTGCCGGCTGAATCCTTCACCCTGTGCGAGATCCGGCCGGTGAAAGTGCATCCCGATTGCCACGTCGTCATTGCCGGCAGCTTTTACTCGGTGCCTTACCGCTATGTCGGCCAGACGCTGGACGCCCATGTCGGGGAACGGATGATTGAGCTCTTTGCAGGCCAGGAGCTGGTGGCCAGCCACGGACGCAGCCTGGAGGCCGGTGAGTGGCACACTCGGCTGCAGCACTACCCTGCCTCCAAGGCCGCCTACCTGGAACGGACGCCCGAGCGCTGCCGCCAATTGGCGCTCCCGATCGGACCCGCTACTCAGCAGGTAGTGGAGACCCTGTTGGCCGAGCGGCCGCTCGACCGCCTGCGGGCCGTGCAGGGCATCCTGCGGCTTGAAGAAACCGTTGGTCGCCCGCGCCTCGAGGCCGCCTGCGCCCGGGCGCTGTACTTCGGCGATGTGCGCTACCGGCGGATCAAGCAGATCCTCAATGCGGCACTGGACCAGGAACCTTTGCCCGAGGCGATGCCCAACTTCGCCCGACGCACCTTTGCCTTCGCTCGGCCGGCTGCCGAGTTCTTCATTTCGGCTGATGGGAGGCGGGGACGATCACCCATCCGCTCCTTCCCAAGCTGCGTCGACTCAGGCTCTCGACCATGGCGCTGACCCTGGACGTCCGTGCCGCCCAGGCCACCGAGCGACAACTCACCCCGGTTGAGTTTCTGGCCTTGCTGCTGGATGACGAGCTGGAACGCCGCAGCCAGACCCGTCTGGCTCGTCACTTCACCCAATCCGGATGTGACAGCCAGAAGACGCTGGCGCACTTCAGCTTCTCGGCTGCCCCCGGAATCAATCGCACCCTGGTTCAAGAACTGGCAACATGCGCCTTCCTGGCTCGCCACGAAAACATCCTGATCTGCGGTCCGACCGGGGTTGGCAAGAGTCACCTGGCCAACGCCATCGCCTGTGAAGCCCTCAAGCGCGACCGGCGAGTCCTCTCACGATCGACCCAGCGCCTCCTGGCGGATCTGCATGCCGCCCGCGCCAGTGGTTCCCAGCCTCGCCTGCTGGCCAGGGTCCTGGCGGCCGACCTCCTGGTCCTGGACGACTCCGGCCTCTTGCCCCTCTCGCCTCAGGCAGCTCAGGATCTCTACCAGATCATCAGCGAGCGATATGAGCACGGTTCGATGATCGTCACGAGCAATCGGGCCTTCGAAGAGTGGGCCGAGGTGTTCGGGGACAACCTGCTGGCCAGCGCCGCCCTGGATCGCCTCACGCACCATGCCCACACGCTCGTCATTCGCGGGGCCAGCTACCGGCAGCGAAGCCACACAAAGGAGAGTGCCAATTACCCCATAGCCACGTCACTTGAGCAACCGCCGAGAGTCACTTCAGAACAGACAGCCTGACTCGGAAAGTGGTCTACATCAAGGCGATCATGGGTGGCTCAATGCGGGCGGCTATTGACAGGGGATTTGCCAGTCCCGCATTCGTCCACCCCGCCGGTGTTCGGCCTGGGATTGAGGACCCCTGACCCCCAGCGCCTCGAGCGCCCGGAGAGGATTGTCTCCGAGGCCTGCTGGAGCGAACCGTCGAAAATGTGTAGCGCCATAAAGCGCCCTAACAGGGAGACGGCCGCCCAGCCCACATTGCGGCGACTTCCGCGAAGGGTGAAGGAGCTTCCCATGCAAGAATATCTGGAAATTGACTGCAGTCAGTCCAGCTACGGGGCCAGCTTCGTCAATCAGACCGGTGCAATCCTGGCCCCGTTGCGCATCCCCTTTAGCCCGGAAGGCTTCCTGCACCTGGACACCACTCGGGACAAACTCGGCATCCCTCCCGGCGACTGCTTGGTGGCGCTGGAGTCGGCGCACAACCTGCTGGTCGACTTCTTGTGGGACCAGGGGTACTGCCGGGTGTATGTAATCGCTCCCTACGTGATCAAGAGCTGCCGTGACCGGTATCGGCACAGTGGGGCACGCAGCGACCCGACCGATGCCTATTTGCTGGCGGATGTGTTGCGCACCGACCGTCATCGCTTCTGTCCCTGGTACCCTGATCAGCCAAGCACGCGCCAGATCCGGGCCATGAACAGCCTGATCGACCATCTGGGGCGCACCATCGTCCGCCATTCCAACCGGCTACGGGCCGTCCTGGCCCGGTACCATCTATCCAGGGCTGCTGCGTGCCTTCCGTGACATCCATGACCCGGTGGCTTTGCACTTCCTCCAGGCCTATCCCACACCCCAGGCCGCTGCCCAGTTGACCAGGGAGCAATTCCAGTCCTTCGCCCGCCAACATCGCTACACCCACCGGGGACGGGTGTCGCGCTGCTTCTCTTGCCTGCAAGCGCCGGAACCCAAAGCTGCCCCCTCGATCGTGGAAGCCTACCAGCAGGAGGCCGTCTTCCTGGCTGGTCTGCTGCTCAGCCTGGTTGAGAAGAGACGTGCCCTGATCCGCCAAGTGGGATTGCTCTTTGAGCAGCATCCCGACCATGACATTTTCGGTTCGCTACCTGGGGCAGGCCCGCGGTTGGCTCCGGCTCTGCTGGCCAAGTTCGGCGACGATCGATCACGTTTGCCAGCCCCAGGCAGCATCCAGGCCTTGGGCGGCACCTGCCCGGTGACCGACAGCAGCGGTAAACGCAGCATCATCAGGTTCCGTCGCGCCTGTGATCGCCAGTTCCGCCATATCGCCCAGCAATGGGCACGCTGTTCCCTGCAGCGCTCGCTGTGGGCTCAGGCCTACTGGAGCCAAGTACGTCCGCGCTGTTCCTCGGACAGCCACGCCCTGCGATGCCTGGCCAACCGCTGGCTGGTCGTGGCCTGGAGCCTGTGGCAGAAACACCAGCCCTATGGCGAAGACTATCACCTGCACCAACGCGCGCTGAAGTGCCGCGTGCCCGCCTGACCCAATCCATCGCCAACGGGCCCTTCATCGCAGAGACGTACTGGACTGGCAAGCTCCCCACTCCCCACACCCAAGACAGGATACGGTGGCACCGCAGGACACCCGTCGGAGCCATCACCTCGGCGCGCCCATTTCCGGATTCCCCGCTTGACAAAATGTGTCCTCTCCGCCTGCAGGCGCGGCTGCTCCTCCAGGGCTCAGTGGAGGAGAGGGGTGCGCGCATGCAAGAGGTGGGAGAGAGAGGGTCTCCGTGCGATAGCCGAGATCCGTCGGGTCATTCAAAAGCCTCAGTTCGCGCACAGGCCAGAGGCCTCTCTTCGGCAGTGAGACTCTTCGGTGCTTTGGCCGGGCATGAAGGTCGTCGGGTCGGGGCGGACAGGTAGCTGCCAGCCGCAAGGTCAGAGGGTGCCGGAGATGCGAGCGCCCTGTTGTGATGCCGTGTGTGCCCGTCAGATGCCCAGCTCGCTGCGCGTGCGGAGGTAGTGAAGCACATGTTCGCGTGAGAGCACGCCCAGCAGTGCCTCCCCTCTGACGACCGGCACTTGCGCCACGTTGGCCTCGACCATCGCTTGGAGCGCCTCGAGCAGCTCCGTCCTGTGGTCCACCCGCACCAGGTCCTGCCAGCGCCTCATGACTTGTCCGACGGTGACCTGCTTCCACTCCGGGCGTGGGACCTGGGCGATGCCCCTGCCCTGGGTGACGATGGTGCCGGCGAAGGCGATGTTGGTCCGGTCGGTTGCTTGCGCTCGGCTGGCAGCGGCCTGGTGACCTTGGCCACTGCCAGGGATTCCCCAGTCAGCATCGATTCATTGATCTCCAGGTTGTAGGCCTGGGGAATGCGAGCATCGGCCGGGATTCTGTCGCCGGCGTGGAGCATGAGCACATCGCTGGGGACGACCACGATCGCCGGGATCTGCATTTCGATCGCCTCTCCCGATCCAGTGGCGCGCCGGATCCCATCGGCCTCTGGTGCGGCTCGGGACTTGAGGGCCTCCAGAGCCGCCTCGGCCCGAGACTCCTGAAAGAAGCCGATGACCGTGTTGAAGGCGATGACGGCGCCGATGACGATGGAGTCGATCTCCTTGCCGGCAATCAGCGAGATGGCCGCCGCCACCACGAGCACGGCGACCGGCGGGTTCTTCAACTGGGCAACCAGGATGGCCAGCTTGCTCACCCCTCGGGCGGCGGCGATTACGTTCGGGGCCGTGCGTCTTGAGGCGCCGTTCGGCCTCGGCCGAGGTCAGGTCATCCAGGCTCGATGCCGGCGCGGCAGGCACGTCCTTGGTGTCCAGCGAATGCCAGGCTTGCGGCTTCGTCCCCGGTCCCACCTCTGCCAGCCGAGGCAGCGGCCGGGCCGCGCGCGCCTCGGGTTGGTTCGCTCACGCCCTCACTCCGCAGGAAGGCGGGCGGCCCTCGATAGACCTCCTCGCCCCCATGCGTTGAGTCAGTCGGCGGAACAGGCCGGCGCTAGAGGCCGACCCCACGCTGGAACAGAAACCACAGCCCCGCAAAATACACCACGAGGATAACCAGCGCGTCCACCTCGACAATCAGCAGACGGCGCTCCACCCGGGCCAGGTTGCCGATCAGCCCCAGGTTGGTGAGTGCCAAGCCGACGATGCCGGCCAGGGCGAACCCGGCGTCAATCTCCTCCAGAAACAGCCTCTCGACATAGAAGACATCCGCCAGCCCCAGGACGAACATGTTGAAGACATTGCTCCCGAAGAGGTTGCCCACCGCCAAGTCGTAGGCGCCGATCCTGGCCGCGGCCACCACGGCCACCAGCTCTGGCAGCGAGGTCACCGTTCCCAGCAGGGCGGTCCCCACAAACCCGGTCCCCACGCCGGTGATCTCCGCCAGGCGCACGCTGGTCCGCACCAGCCAGGGGGTGACGAGGACCAGGACAAGGCTGGCAGCGCTGAACCCGAGGACTCCCCTCGACAGCGACGGCAGACCGGTCTCGACATCGGCCGGCGGCCGGCCGACTTGAGGGGGGCTGCTGCGGCGAATCAGCCAGACGCCGACGAGGTACAGCACCATCAGAAGCAGGCTGCCGAGGCCGATCCAGCCGACGCGGCTGTGGATGTCGGCCAGGATGAAGAATGTGGCCGTGCCGGTGAGCAGGGTGGCCAGGCTGGCCGTCAGCGCGTGGCGTGTGGCCACCAGGCGCAGGATGCGCGCCCGCTGAGTCATCAGATCCAGCACGGCCAACAGAAACATGTTGAACATGTTGCTGCCGAACAGGTTGCCGGCGGCCAGGTTGGGCACATCCTGGTCGAGGGAGTTGATCGTGGTCAGGAGTTCGGGCAGCGAAGTGGCCCCGGCCATGAGCAGCGTGCCGATGAACATCCCCCCGAGCCCGGTGCGCTCGGAGATCACATCTCCGTACTCGGCCAATTTGACCGCCGCCACGACGACCAGGGCCGAGGCGGCAGCGAACTCAAGCCAGGTAATCACTCCGCCTCCCGGTCCTGGAGACGAGGGCCAACGCCTTTCACCAGCGCTAGCGGCCAGGCGGCCAGAATGCCGGTGTGCGGTTCGCTCAGGTCGCCGACCACTGCCTCGGTCGCCGCCAGGCAGCGCCGCAAGGTGTCCTCGTCTTCGACGACGCTGAGCAAAGTGTAGTGGCCCTCTTTCAGCCTGCCCGGCAGGAGGCCGAAGGTGAAGCGGGCGGAAATGCGACGGGTGCCCGCGCGCCGACGCTGGATGCCGGTGCTTTCGATGATCGTGGCACCCGGGACTCCGCTCTGTTCCCAGGCGTCCAGGACCTCCCCAAGTTTCGTGGGATCATCCAAGACCAGCAGGATCATATGCATGGCATGTCCTCCAAGTCACCGGGCCGGGCATCTCTGCTGCCGGATCAGGGGCCTGCAGCCTAAGGCCCTGCCGGCCCGGGCACATCCGGGCCCCGCAGGGTGTGGGTGGTGCCATCGTAATGACCGCGCAGCTCGTCGCTCAAGGTTTGATTCCAAAGAGGCACGCGGGTGGAGTAGGCCGCACGGCCCAGCACGTGGGCGCCGACGGGAGCGGTCAGGAACAGAAAAAGCACCGCGGCCGCTGCCCGGGTGGTGATCGACAGGCTGCCAAAGTGCAGCGCCGCCGCCACCATCAGGCAGCCGACGCCCAGAGTAGCCGACTTGGTGCTGGCGTGCAGGCGCATGAAGAGATCGGGCAGGCGCACCACCCCCAGAGCGGCGATCAGCATGAAGGCGGCACCGATGAGCATGAAGGCCAGGCTCAGGTTCTGCGCCATGACATCCCTCCCTTTTCAATGAAGTGGGCGAAAGCCACCGTTCCCAGGAAGGCAATCAGGGCCAGCACCACCGCCATGTCTACATACAGCGGCTCATCGGTGGCGACGGCGTAGGTGGCGATGAAGCCCACCGCCAGAGAGGCCATCAGGTCGAGCGCCACCACCCGATCCGGGAGGCTTGGCCCCCGCACCAGGCGGACGAAGGCCAGCAGGAAGGCCAGGATGAGAAGCCCGAAGACCACAACGACAACGCCGCTCATGACTCATCCTCCCTGGGCCCTTCCAGGCCGCGGGTGATCGCTAGAAGCCTGCGCTCGAAGCCTTCTTTCACCTGCCGACGGACCTCATCGGGATCGGTGGCGTACATGGCGTGGATGTACAGGTAGCGCCTATCGCTCGATACGTCGAGGCTCACCGTTCCCGGGGTGAGCGAAATCAGGTTGGCCAACAGGGTGATCTCGACATCGCTCTTCGCGTCGAGCGGCACGGCCAGGATCCGGGGCCGCATGCGCCAGCGCGGCGTCAGGACATCGGCTGCCACGCGCAGGTTAGCGGTGATCAGCTTGCCGATGAAGAACACAAGGAAGGCCAGCACTTGCGGTACCTTGCGGAAGTACTCGGTTTGCCCGAGAGTCCGCTGAGCGGCCTGGAGCACTAGGTAGCCCAGGCCAAATCCGATTACGAAATTGCCCGGGGTGAAGACGCCGGTCACCGCGGCCCAGGTCAGCGCCAGCAGCAGGTTCAGCAGGAAGTAGCTCATGGCGGCGTTCCCAGCACGGCCAGGACATAGGACGCGGGGTCGGCGAGCTGTGCGCCGGCCCGCAGCGCCAGCGTCATGGCCGGCCCGGCACCCAGGCCAAGGAGCAAGGTCAGCGTACTCAGCGCGGCGGTGGGCAGCAGCCAGCCCCGCAGGCGTTCGCCGGTCGGCGGCGGGTCACCCTCCGGCCGGGGCTTCCAGAAGGCCTCGTTCCAGATCTTCATCATCGAGAACAGAGTGAGGAGGCTCACCCCAAGGGCCGTAGCCACGATGGCTGGGCTGCCCGCCTTCAGGCCGGCCTGGACCAGCGTCAGCTTGCCGAAGAACCCCGAGAGCGGCGGCAGCCCGGCAAGCGACAGGGCCGGGAGCAAAAAGGCGAGAGCCAGCCAGGGCCGTGCACGGTACAGCCCGCCCAGGCGCCGCAGATCGTAAGTGCCTCCCTGGTGTCGGACAATCCCGCTGACCAGGAACAGCGCCGTCTTGGCGACGGAGACATGGAAGATGAAATAGACCGCGCCTGCCAGGGAAAGGGGCGTGAGCAGTCCGAGCCCCATGAGCAGGTAGCCGATCTGGCTGATGATGTGGAACGAGAGCAGCCGCCGCATGTCGTGCTGGGCTACGGCTCCCAGGACCCCGGTGAGCATCGTCAGGCCGGCCAGGCTCACGATCAGGGAGTGGGTAAATCCCATCTCGTGAACGAAAACCAGGCTGAACACGCGGATGAGCGCGTAGGCGCCGACCTTGGTCAGCAGCCCCGAGAAGAGGGCCGAGACTTCCACCGGAGGGGTGTGGTACGAAGCCGGCAGCCAGAAGAACAAAGGGAAGATGGCGGCCTTAATGCCAAAGGCCACCAGGAAGAGCACTGCCAGCACGGTGATCAGGCCGTGCGGTTGGTCCTCCCCCAGCGCCGGCAGCTTGCCCGCCAGGTCGGCCATGTTGAGCGTGCCGGCCATGCCATACAGCAGCCCGAGTGATGCCAGGAACAGGGCGGAAGACATCAGGTTCAGGGTGACGTACTTGATGGCGCCCGACATCTGTGCCCGGCCGCCGCCCATGCCCATCAGGACGAACGAGGCCAACAGCATGACCTCGAACCAGACGTACAGGTTGAACAGGTCCCCGGTCAGGAAGGCCCCACACACGCCCACCAGCAGGAAGTGGACCAATGCATGGTGACCGTGGGCTTCGCGGGCCGGCTCAACGCTCGCCAGCGAGTACAGCGCCACCGCCAGGTTGATGGTCCCCGCCAGCAGCACCATCACAGCGCTGAACAGGTCGGCGACCACGGTGACACCAAACGGCGCCGGCCAGTTGTCCATCTGGGCAGCCACGATGCCATGCTGCCAGACCTCGTTCAGCAGGCCGAGGGCAGCCAGGAACAACGCCAGGGTGCCGACCAGGCTGATCCAGCGCTGGGCAGGCGTGGAGCGTCGGGTCAGGACGGTGAGGATGCCGCTCAAAAGCGGGATGACCAGGGGCAGCACCAGCCAGAGGTTCATCGGTGGAGTTGCTCACCTCCGCGCGGGTCAGGCATCCACATCGCGCATGCGGTTCAGGTCATCGGTGCCGAGGGTGGTGTAGACGCGGTAGACCAGCACCAGGGCGAAGGCCGTCACTCCGAAGCCGATAACGATGGCAGTCAGGATCAGCGCTTGAGGCAGCGGGTCGGCGACGGGGGCGGCGGCGAATGAAGCGCCGGGGGTGATGACGGGTGCCCGACCGCGCGTCAGGCCGGCGGAGGTGAAGATGAGCAGGTTGGCCGCATGGCTCAGCAGACCCAGGCCGATCAGCAGCTTGACCACGCTGCGGCGCAGGAGCATGTAGATGGCGGCGGCGTAGAGACCTCCGATGGTGAAGGCCAGGATCGTCTCCATGCTCACTCCTCTGCCAGGGCAAACCCGATGGTCAGTGTCGCGCCCACTACGGCCAGATACACCCCCAGGTCAAAGAGCAGCGGCGTGCCGAGTTCGATCTCGCCGATCATCGGGACCGAGATGGTGATCCACTGACCGGTAAGGAACGGCTGCCCGGCCAGCAGCCCGATCACCCCGCTGAGGAAGGCCGCCATCAACCCCCAGCCGATCAGGGTCTGGGGCTCGAACCGCAGGGCACGGCGAGCCTGGGAGGTGTCGCTGGCCAGGGAGTAAAGCATCCAGGCTGCCGCAGCCACCAGCCCGGCGACGAAGCCCCCGCCCGGCTCGTTGTGACCACGCCCAAAGAGAAAGACCGAGAACATCAACAGCAGCGGCAGCAGCAGGCGAGCCGTGGTGAGAAGGATGAACGAGGTCATGGCGTGCGACCTGTCTTGGGCCTGTCCCCGAGCCGCGGGCCGGGGGGTTGGGGAGTCGGCCGCCTTCCCAGCTTGAGCAGGGCGAACACCCCGATGGCCGAGACGGCGAGGACGACGATCTCGCCCAGCGTGTCGATGCCGCGGAAGTCGACCAGGATGGCGTTGACGATGTTGCGGGCATGGGCCAACGACTCGGCCGACTCGACGTAGTAGCCGGAGATGCTGGGATAGAACTGGACGCCGACGGCCGACAGGACCAGCGCCGTCATCAGGGCGCCAGAGGCCAGCGCCAGGGCGGCGTCCCGCGCCCGCTCGCGGCGGCCGGTCAGGTGGGCAAAGCGGGGCAGGTGGTAGAACGCCAGCACAAACAGTATCACCGTCAGCGACTCGATCAGGAACTGGGCCATGGCCAGGTCCGGCGCACCAAAGACCAGGTAGATGAGCGCCACCCCGTAGCCGACCACTCCCAACGCGGCCACGGCGCCCAGGCGGGAGCGAGACGTCACAGCCGCGAACGCCGCCGCCAGGATCAACAGCGCCAGCCAGATCTCGAAGAAACGGGGATCCTGGTCCTGCTCCGGCCAACGGAAACCCTGCACCCGCAGCAGGGTGAAGGCCCCGGCGGCGACGGTGGTCAGCACAATGATCAACAGGTAGCGGCGAAGGTGGCCGCTCTGCAGCAGGCGGGTCTGCCCCCTGGCGAAGGTGTTGAGAAGCCCCAGGCTGGCGGCGTAGGCGCGCTCGGGCCCCCATGGCCTGAGCAAAAACTGCAGCCCACGGCGCGCCGTCTCCCAGCGCAAGTAGATCGTCAGGCCGACGACCAGCGTCGCCATGCTCAGCGCCAGGGACGGCGTGAGCCCGTGCCACAGCGCCAGGCCAAGCGAGACCGGCTGCCCCAGAGCGGCTCCCACGGCAGGGCTGATCAGGGAATCGCTGATCAGGCCAGGGGCGAGACCGACCAGGAGCCCCAGACCGGCGAGGACCAAAGGACCGGCCGTCATGCTGGGTGGCGCTTCGTGGCCTCGCCTGCACGATGCCTCTGGCCGGGTCCAGAACGGAGCCAGTCCGACGACTCCGGCCACGCAGACGCCAAAGGCCAGGGCCAACGCCGTGGCTGATGCCAGGAGCCAGCCGAATTCGAGCGTTGCCTCGTAGATCAGTTCTTTGGAGATGAACCCGAGCAGCGGGGGCAGTCCGGCCATGGACAGCGCGGCCAACCCGGCCGCAGCCGCCGTCCACGGCATGCGCCGGGCCAGGCCTCCGAGCTGCTGTGCCTGGCGCGTGCCGGTCTTGTGCTCGATGGCCCCGGCCACCAGGAACAACGCGCCCTTGTACAGCGCGTGGGCCAGGAGGAAGACGACGGTCGCCTCCAATGCGTGCTCGCTACCGAGGCCAATGAGCAGCGTGAGCAGCCCCAAGGCGCTGACGGTCGAATAGGCAAGCAGCCGTTTGAGATCGGCCTGTGCCAGGGCAAGTGTGCCACCCAGCAGCATGGTTAGGGCACCCACACCACCGACCAGAGGCGTCCAGATCATTCCACCCGCCAGCACTGGGGAAAGCCGGGCCAGCAAGTAGACCCCGGCTTTGACCATGGTGGCCGAGTGCAGATATGCGCTCACCGGTGTCGGGGCTACCATCGCATTCGGAAGCCAGAAGTGAAAGGGGAACTGCGCGGACTTGGCAAATGCCCCAATGGCGATCAAGACGAGAGCGGGCGTGTACATCGGGCTGGAATGGATGCGCGCCGTCTCGGCCGTCAGGGCCGATAGCTTCAGCGTCCCCGCCGCCATGCCCAGTAGCACGAAACCGGCCAGCAGGGCCAGACCACCACCTGCGGTAACCAGCAGCGCCTGCAGTGCCGCCGACCTCGCCTGCTCATCGTCGTGCTCGAACCCGATCAGCATGAACGAGCAGACGCTGGTCAGCTCCCAGAAGACAAACAACACCAGCAGGTTGTCTGCCAGGACGACACCCAGCATCGAGGCCATGAACGCCAGGAGCCAACCGTAGAAGGCCCCGAGCGAAGCATGGCCCTTGAGGTAACCGGCGGAATAGATCACCACCAGCGTTCCCACGCCGCTGATGAGGAGCGCCATGAGCAGACCCAGGCCGTCGGCACGCAGGGCGAAATCCATGCCCAGATGGGAGACCCAGCGGAAGTTGGCCGAGGGGAACAAGCCCGCAGCCACCGGCGGGATCGAGTGAACGAAGTAGAGGGTCAGGCCGGCGGGAAGCGCTGCCAGCAGCCATCCTGCGTGTCGTGGCATGCGGCGGACCAGCAGGGGCGCGAGCAGTGCGCCGAAGAAACCCGAGAGCAAGGCTGCGGTCATCATCGGGGCTCAGTCGTGCGAGGAATCAGCGAGGATGTCGAAGTGCGCATGGGCGGCCCTTCCAATCTCTGTAAGTGCCTGCGTGGCTGGCGGCGGCGCCAGCAGTCACGCGTGCCCGACCGTCCGTCCCCTTCCCTTCTCGGGATCCTGCGACCGGGGTGCGCGGTGGGTGTATGGCGATGGTCAGATCCAGGTTGTCTCACCGATCATCCGTTTCGACCTTGGTCTCCGCTGGCTTGCCCCTCTACGCGGCTCAGCCAGCGGATGATGTCGCCGCGGGTGATCACGCCCACGGGTTTTCCACCCGCGGCCGGGTCATAGTCGACAACCGGGAGCCGTCTCAGACCGTGCAGAGCCATCAGGCGAATGGCGCTGGCTGCGCTCTGGCTTTCTTTCACCCAGATGACCTTCGGGGTCATCACGTCGGAGGCGGTGCTTTTGGCTCCCAATTGAGCGTAGGTTTCAGGGAGGCGTTCCAGCTTGACCGGCTCCCTGAAGAGCGCTGGGTAGGTCTGGCCGCCGCGAGGGAGGCGGCGCAATTGCACAAACAGGTCGCTTTCGGTGACGATGCCCACCAGTCGGCCATCCCCCTCGATGACGAGCACGCATCCAGTCTGGGATTGCAGCAGCTCACGCGCCAGGTCAGGGACCGGAGTCTGCGGCGCAACGAGCGCGATGTCGCGCGTCATTACATCAGCCACGCGCGGCCCGGTGAGGGTCCCCTCTGGATGGTCGACCGTGGCGCCGGCCTCCTCGAGCCAAGCGTACAGGCTGAGCAGGGGAGTGAGGGTCAGATGAACCACGAGTGTTGCGGCGGCGGCCGCCAGAAGCGCCAGAGCCAGGGGTGCCGGATTGATCAGCACCCCGCGCGGCCAGAGGAGCAGGGCCGGGATCAAGAGCGCCGCAACGCGCACGACGACCTGGAGCGTGGACCGTGAAGTGGCAAATGTGCGGCTGCGCACGGCGCGGCCGACGAACGCAACGATGCCGACGACTGTCAGACTCAGGGCGACCTGGAGCGCCAGAACCAGTGACAGAGGAACGTGGGTCTGCCATGCGAAAAAGGCCAACGCAAGCACTGCCAGGCAGTACAACGGGCGTTCGTCAAGCGGCCGTGGGCTGATCACTCCGTTCGGCCACAGCCTGCAGCGGGTACCGTACGCGACGTAGAGGATGACGGCGAAAAGGGCCGCAGTGACGCTGGACAGGTCGAACAGCCACGCCATCCCGTAGGCTAGGTAGACCTGGCTGATGCTCACCAAGTTTCGCCCTCGGGCATGTGGCATGGCCAGAGCGGCACGCATGCTCAGATAGCCGACGAGGCTGCCCAGTGCCGCGCCGCCTACCAGGGCCAGCGCGTAGCGGCCGGGAGCCTCGACGGCCGGTGCGATCTCTGCAAGCAGAAACACCAGGGCAACAGGCCCGATCTGCCCCAAAGGCGTGGCGCCCTGCTCTTCCTCAGCTGCCCGCCACGCAATGCTGGCTGCCAGCAGCCCGTAGAGGAGTGTGCCCATGAGAGGAAGCGCAGCGGTGAGGGCGAGCGCCGCAGCGATTCCGCCCACGGTGACCAGCCACAGGCCGAGGTCTCGCCGATCGGCGGACCAGCGAGCGCTCGCCAGGAGGCGAGCTGCCTGCCACAGAAGCACCGGGATGACCAGAGCGGCCAGCCATTCCCACGGCAGTGCCACATGCCGGGTCGGTACTACGAAGGCCAGCGCCAAGACGCCCACCGCGCCCCAGCGGGCCGCGGCGGGGAGTTTCTGCCGGGCCTGCAACAGGCCGACCAGCAGCAGGAGGATGATCAGGGAATGCTCGAGCGCAACCATGTTGTTTCCGAGTAAGCCAGCCGCGGCGCAAGCCGTCCAGCATCATCAGCGACGAGGTGTGGTTCCCTGGAGCACTGTGCAAGTTAGTATACCGTATGTGCCCGCCCATCTTGAGCGGAGCGAGGGGCGTCCCTCATGGTTGGGGCAACAAAGGGTTGGTCCAGCACTGGTTGGTTCAGGGCTTTGCGCGTGGACGACGTGCGTTGGGTGGCGAAGGCGGCGGGGGAAGATCGTCGCTTCGGCGCGGCGCGCCGAGCGGGAAGTCAGCCCGTTCCGCCACCAGCGTGAGGTGCTTTGAGCGGCTGCGGGTCGGCGCGTAGACGCCGGTCTCCCATTCACTGACCGTCTGCTGGCGAACGCCGAGGATATCTGCCAGCCCCGCCTGATTCACGCCGAGATGGGCGCGCAGCGCCCGGATCAGGTCTGCGTCCCACATGATTTCCCCCGCCTGGCGGCGTATGGTGTACTTCAAGCGCGCTTGGCAGAAGATCACTTGTCCTGCCTCCAGGTCGACCTGACGCACGCGGTAGCCGGCGGCCATCCAGGCCTGCGCTTGCAGGGCGCCCCGCGTGCGGTTGCTCCAGAAGGCCCGGCCGAGTCGGGCGCCCGGCGGCAGCGCGCTTCCGATCAGGCGCTCAATGTCGGCGAAGGTCAGGCTCAGTTCCTCCTGTCGCTGGCGCCTCAGGTAGTGATAAAGGCCGTGGTATTTTGAGCCAGGTTTGACCGCAGACATGGACCAGGCCGCAGAGACTTCGGGCTGGTGGATTATACGCTGAGGAGATAACGCGGGCGGGCCGGATTCACAGGAAAAGCGAGGCAGCGGCAAAACGGCCTCGCTTTTCCGTGGCTGCCGTGAAGGCAGCGGGTGCGATGACCGTTTCCTCGATATCGACCTCCTGATCCCTGCCTGACACCCGGAGGCGAGTTGGTCGCCCCTCGCCTCCGCTGCACTTTCATTATAAGAGCCCGGCCGTCAGGGTGTTCGGACTGTAAGCCGGCTGTAAGTCGAGGCCCGCAGCAGCGCCGGGAGGGGTAGAATTCCCATCCGCAGGAGGCAGGCGCACATGCAGACCCCATACGCTGACACTCTCACGCTCCCGCCATTGGGCGCCGGCACCTGGGCCTGGGGAGATCGACTGACCTGGGGCTACGACCGGGACTATGGCCGGGAGGATGTCGAGGAAGCTTTCCATGCCAGCCTGGAGGCCGGCATCACCCTGTTCGATACGGCCGAGGTGTACGGCTGGGGCACTTCAGAGCGCATTCTGGGCGAGCTGATACGCCAGTCGCAGGCGTGCGTGAGGGTGGCAACCAAGTACATTCCCTTCCGGCCCACGGCACGGGCGGTGCACAGGGCACTGGATGCCAGCCTGCGGCGCCTCGGCCTGGAGCGGGTGGATCTGTATCAGGTGCATTTCCCCCCGTTTCCGGTTCGCATCGAAGCGCTGATGGAGGAGCTGGCGGAAGCGGTTGGGGCTGGCAAGGCCCTGGCCGTCGGGGTGAGCAACTTCAACCTTGCCCAGATGCAACGAGCGTATGAGGCGTTGGCGCGGCGGGGGATTGCCCTGGCATCGAATCAGGTGGAGTACAGCCTGCTCCATCGGCGTCCGGAGCAGGACGGGCTGCTGCGCGCCTGTCGGGAGCTGAACGTCACCCTGATCGCCTACAGCCCGCTGGCCATGGGCCTGCTGAGCGGGAAGTACAGTCTGTCGGAAGGCCGCCTGCCCCGTCGCTTCGATCGCTATCTGCGCGCCTGGCCGCGCCACGCGGTGCGCGAACTCCTGGAGCTGCTGGGCAGAATCGGCCAGGAGCACGGCAAGACCCCCTCACAGGTGGCGCTCAACTGGCTATCGCGCCAGCCGGGCGTGGTCGTCATCCCGGGCGCCAAGAACGCCGCCCAGGCGCGGGAGAACGCGGGCGGTCTCGGATGGCTGATGAGCGATGATGAGGCGGAACAACTCGACAGGGCAACGCTGCGGCCATCGCCCTGACGGCTTCCGCTGCCTGTGATCGCGCGCTGGAAAGCAGCCCAAGCCGGCGTCGCTGCGCTCGGGCTACACATCTGGCAGGCCGCTCCCTCACCTTGACTCGCCCCTCCCCGCCACCGTAGAATCCTTGTGACAGGAAGAGTGCATGGAATACAAGGATTACTACAGCATCCTTGGGGTCGATCGTAAGGCCACGGCCGACGAGATCCGAAAGGCCTACCGCAAGCTTGCCGTCAAGCACCACCCCGACAAGAACCCGGGCGACAAGAAGGCCGAGGACCGCTTCAAGGAAATCAACGAGGCGTATGAGGTGCTGAGCGATCCCGAGAAGCGGGCTCGCTACGATCAGCTCGGCTCCTCGTATCGCGCCTGGCAGCAGGCAGGCGGCCGCCCTGGCTCCTTCGACTGGTCCCAATGGATGGCCGGAGCGCCGGGCGGGGTGCGCGTTGAGGTTGGGGACCTGAGCGATCTGGGCGACTTGTTCGGCGGCGGGTTCTCGGATTTCTTCAACGCCATCTTTGGCGGCATGGCGCGCCAGGGACACGCCCCCGGAGCCGGGCGGCGGGGGCGCGACATTGAGCACCCGGTCTCCATCACCCTCAGCGAGGCCTACAAGGGTACGACGCGCACGCTGCAGATCGACGGACGCAGGCTGGAGGTGAAGATCCCACCCGGAGCGCGCACGGGCACGCGCGTCCGACTGCCTGCGAAAGGCGCGGCCGGGGCGGCCGGCGCCGGAGACCTGTATCTGATCGTCCGGGTTGAGCCCGACTCGCGCTTCGAGCGCAAGGGTGACGACCTGCACGTCGAGGTTGAGGTCGATCTCTATACGGCGGTCCTCGGGGGCGAGGTGCGCGTGCCGACGCCTGCCGGGCAGGTCCTGCTCACCGTTCCGCCAGGCAGCCAGCCGGGACAGACATTCCGATTGAGCGGCCGTGGCATGCCGCGCCTGAAAGATGCCTCAAACCACGGCGACCTGTACGCCCGCCTGAAGGTCAACCTGCCGCGCAAGCTCACCGCGCGCGAGCGTGAGCTCTTCGAGGAACTGGCGGGCAAGCGTCGCCGCTAGGGCCGAAGGCCCGTGACAGAGGATCGACCAATGACAAGACGACGGATGGGTCTCCTGGTGGCGCTGGTGACTCTGACGCTGCTTTCATGCTCGACGCCTGAGCTGCTGCCCTCCCCCACGCCCACCCGCGCCCCAGCCCGAGCGGTCAACCCGATGGCCACCCTGGCGCCCCAGGTGCGCGAGACGACCCCGTTGGCCGTTGCCGAAGATCTGTCGGCGCTGTACGATCTGGTCAACGAGGGGGTGGTGGCGATCCAGGCCTTCAGCGCCAACGGCCTGTCGCAAGGGTCGGGCTTCGTCTTCGATGCTGCGGGGCACGTGGTGACAAACCACCATGTCATCAGCGGCGCCGAACGCATCGAGGTCGATTTTCCCAGCGGGCACAAGGTGTGGGCGACGCTGATCGGCGCTGATGATAACGTCGACCTGGCAGTGCTGCTGGCGCTGGTTCCGGCCGAGGCCCTGCATCCGCTGCCCCTGGGCGACTCCAGCCAGGTGCGCGTCGGCGAGACCGTCGTCGCCATCGGCAATCCCTTTGGCCTGGCAGGCACCATGACCGCGGGCATCGTCTCCGGCCTGGGGCGGACGCTCGACTCCGAACGGGCTGCCCCAGGCGGCGGATTCTTCTCCTCCGGGGCAATCATCCAGACCGACGCCGCCATCAACCCGGGCAACTCGGGCGGGCCCCTGGTGAACCTGAGGGGCGAGGTCATCGGCGTCAACCGCGCCATCCTTACCGAGAGCTTCACCGTTGCCGGCGGCCCCGCTAACTCGGGTGTGGGATTTGCCATTCCCATCAACCTCGTCCGGCGCGTGGTTGAGGCCATCATTGAAGACGGGAAGTACGAGCACCCCTATCTGGGAGTCTCCAGCCTGCCCAGCCTCGATTTAGAGACCGTCGAGCTGCTCAACCTGCCGCGGGCGACCGGTGCCTACATCACCAGCGTCACGCCCGGCAGCCCCGCCGACCGGGCAGGCATCCGCGGGGCCTGGCGCACAACCACGCCCGGACAGCTCCGCCTCGGCGGCGACTTGATCATCGCCATCGACGGGCACCCCGTACGCGAGTTCGGAGACCTGCTTGCCCACCTGGTGACGTCGACCGAAGTCGGCCAGACCGTCGTGCTGACCGTGATCCGCGATGGCGATCAACTGGAGGTGCCGGTGATCATCGGCGCCCGGCCATAGGCCGCGGCGCCTCGTGCGCGTGACCCAACCCGAGGAGGCTGTCATGCTGACGGACCGCGACCTGAAAGAGCTGATCGACTACCGGCCCGGTTCACCCGTGCTCAGCGTCTACCTGAATGTCGATCCCGCGGCAGGCCCGGCAGACGTACACCGGCTGCGACTGCGGCAGATGCTCAAGTCCGTTGGCTGTGCCCCGGTGGACGAGCAGGCGGTCGAACGCTACATCGAGCGTGAGTACGATGGTTCCGGACGAAGCCTGGCGATCTTCTCCTGCCAGGCTGAAGGGTTCTTCCGGGCCTATTCCTTGATGGTCCCGGTGCGCAGCCGGGCACGGGTGATGGACCGGCCCTACGTCAAACCTCTGGCAGATTTGCTCGATCACTACGGCGGCTACGGCGTGGCCCTGGTTGACAAGCAGGGAGCGCGACTGTTCCACTTCCACCTGGGGGAGCTGACGGAGCAAGAGGGTACGCTGGGGGAGACGGTGCGGCGCACCAAGCGTGGCGGAGGCTCCACCGCCCCCGGCCGCCGCGGCGGGACCGCTGGCCAGACGCGCTACGCCGAAGAGGTGGCCGAACGCAACCTGAAAGAAGCGGCTCGCTTCGCCGCCCGGTTCTTCGACGAACGGCGCGTGCGTCGGGTGCTCATCGGCGGCACGGATGAGAACGTGTCGCTCTTCCGGGCTCAGCTGCAGAAGGCCTGGCAGAGCCTGGTCGTCGGCAGCTTTCCGATGGAGATGACGGCTGGCCATGCACAGGTGTTGGCCAGGGCCATGGACGTGGTGCAGCTGGCGGAGCGAGAAAGTGAGGCACGCCATGTGCAGGCAGTGATTACGGCAGCCGCCAAGGGGCGCGAGGGCGTCGTGGGGTTGGACGGCACGTTGAGCGCGGCTCATGAGGGGCGGGTGCAGACGCTTGTACTGAGCGAGGGGTTTCGCGCGCCCGGATATCGCTGCCTGGGCTGCGGTTTCCTGACGGTCCAGCAGCCGGAACAGTGTCCGTTCTGCGGACGTACGTTCGAGCGCATCGATGACGCGGTCGAGATGGTGGTTCGCAAGGCGATGGCCGACGGGGGTGAAGTCGAAGTCGTGCGCGGCAATGCCGAACTCGATCGTGCCGGCCGCATCGGGGCTTTGCTGCGTTACTGAAACCTTCGCCCCGGAGGAAGCCGCGGCGGCGCCAGGTCCTCGCGCCGCCGCGAATTCGTTTGCAGACGGTCACTCAAGGCGAAGGGTGTAGCGGAGGCCGGCCTCGCGGCCGAAACTGCGGGCGATGATGGTGTAGGTGCCGGTCTGCGGAAGAGTGAAGTTGGAAATACGCGACTGCATGTTGCCGCCGCTGTCATCGTCGCTGGTCAGCACAGTGCCCTCGGGTCCGCGAAGCTCGAGATAGGTATCAAAGTCGGCGAACATGGAGATGGTGACCCTCTGGCCGGCGATGCCGCTGAACGTCCACTCATCGCCGCCGGGAAGGACGATCGTGCCGCTGACGGTCTGCCCGGGAGCGATCGTTCCGCCGCCGGCTGTGACTTCTCCCCGCGTCAGGCTGAGGGTGTAGGGGCCGGTGCGGCCGTTGAATCCCCGGGCGATGATGATATGCCGTCCGGTCGAGGACAGGCGAAAGCCGTTGATAAACGCGTTCGAGTTCCCGCCGCTGTCGTCGTCGGAAGCGATCGAAAGACCAACGGGATTGAGGAGCTCGAGGTAGCAGTCGAGGTGTTCGCTGTCCATGCGGATGGTGACGATGTCGCCGGCGCGGCCGTCGAAGACCCAGCGATCGCCGTCGGCGGTCCGAGTCGCTCCCTCGACGGTCTGGCCGAAGTCGATTGGCCCGCCGCCTGGCTCAGGAGCGGTTCCGAGGGAGAGGGTGATGTCGAAGAAGGTGTCCGCCTCGGCCCCGTATTCCTCGTCCTGGCTGGTGACCAGGACGTAGTAGCGGCCAGCTTCGGGGATGCGGTGAGCCAGGCGCGCATCGCCTTCGCCTTCGGGCTCGCCATAGGCGATTGACTCGAGCGAGCCATCGAAGAGGATGACGGCGGGCTGAAGCCTGGAGCCGATGGAGCCGGCGCGCACCTCGATCTCGGCCCAGTCATCGGCCTGAGCCTCAAACGCATAGAGGATGCCGTAAAGGTAGGCTTCGTAAGGCTGGAGATAGAGCTCATCGGCAGCGGTGATTGCGCCGCGCAGGCGCTCGTTGACAAGCAAAGGGCGCGCGTTCTGCTGCGCATCGACGCTCTGATCCTCAGAGACGGCGAGCGTGTAGGGGCCGGCAGCCTCAGCGTCATAGCCGCGCACGACGACGAAGTACGTCCCGGCCGAATCGAGATGGAGGTGGAGTCGTGGGTTCATGCCCGGTCCGCTGTCATCGTCTTCGTTGATCAGATTCCCCGTTCGATTGTAGACGGCCACGACGGCATCAAGTGCGGCCCCCGCGCGAACGCTTACGGCCAGGTCCAGCGCCCCGTCGAGGTGGAGACGGTAGCAGTCGCTGGTCCCGGACGAGAGCGAGCCCTCGAGGCTTTCGCCGAGGCGGATGACCCGGGCGCCTGGGCACAACCCTGCCGCCGTCTGGCCTGTCTGAAAGGCGACGGCTGCGTCGGCGAATGGAGCGAGGCGATCCCACTGGATATCGACCAGAGCGGCATCGGAGTAGAGCGTTTCTGGCGGCCGGCTGCCGTCGGCTGGCAGGCGGCGGACCTCCGGCTCATCCGGGCGAGTGAGGGCCGTGTAGATCACCTGACGGCCATGGCGGGTGAACGCCGCGTTCAGCACCTCGTCGAAGTCGTCGTCCAGGAGCGCGGGCTGCGAGCTTCCGTCGGTTGGAAGTTGATAGAGCCCGACGTCATCGGCGGGATCCTGGCGGGCAGCGAAAAGCAAGGCCGAGGCTCGGGGTGACCGGTGGAGCAGACGCAGCGAGTCGAAGTCTTCCAGCAGCATGCGGCCGTCTCCCCGGCCGAGGGGGGTGAAGTACAGCGAGAGGTCACCGCGCACGTCAGTGAGCAGCAGGTACAGCCACGGCTCGCCGGGTACGAGAAGAACCTCACCCCTGGCAAGCCCGGTGTCGCTGAAGAGTTCGACGAGGTCGCGGCCGCCAATGTCGGCGCTGGAGAGGGTGATCTCGTCCTCGACCTGCTCAAGCACCAGGATGCGCTCGGGCGAAGTCAGCAGCGCGAAGCCCAGGTTCTCACCGCCAACGACCTCGACCTCATCGCCCCCGCCCATCGGATGGGCGAAGACCGCCCCACTGCCCTCTTCATCGCTCAGCAGGTAGATGAGTGTCTCACCTTTCAGGCTGAAGGCAGCCGCCAGGCCAGGGGCCTGCGCCACTTGTTCGGCATCGCCGTCGAAGGCATAGAGGGCAAGCTCGACATCTTCTGTTTCGCCGATGAAATAAAGGGCTGAACCGGCTGGGGCGAAGCCGTAGTCGGCGATGCGGAAGAAGGCCTCGCTTGCAAAGAGCGTGCCCCCGTCTTTGCAGCTCAGGGCCACAAGCTGCTGCATACCGCCCTCGATTGCCTGCACATAGGCCAGGCGCGAGCCGTCGGCGGAAAGGAGAAAAGACTCGACGCCTTCTTCCTCAACGAGCAGTTGGATGGCGTCCGAGCCATCGAGGTTGGAGGCGGTCAGGGTCAGGCCGCGGCCGGAGCGGTTGGCCACGAGGAGAATGGAACCGTCGCGTGAAACCAGACACTGGTCGCCCCGGCCGACGCGCTCGGCCTGGGCACCCGAGCGCGACAGGTAACAGCGCTGCCGCGAGCCGGAGGCCTCATGCAGGAAGATCGAACCGTTGTCCAGGACGATCGCGGTCAGGGCGGCGGGGGTTTCGAGGACTTCGGTAGGCTCACCTGTTCGCAGGCGGACGCGCTCGATGTGAGTCTCGCCGTCCTTGAGGTACTGAATCAGGAGATAGGGAGCACCTGGGACGAACCCGCCGAAGTGTGCATTGCCCAATGGGCGGAGGTCGCCATCCTGTTCGATGAACAGCAGCGCTGAGCCCGGGTTGGAATCCTCGACGAGGGAGCGAGCCTGGTCGAGCGGTTGGCCGAGGCGCAGGAGGACCAAGTCGATGGATTGGCGCCTGCCGGGCAGCCGCAGCAGCACGCGATCCCGGCTGATGAAGTCGATCGAAAGGCCGCTGGGCCCGAGCAGGACGACCGCACCCACCAGACACATCAGGCACAGCCCGGCGACGGCAGCCAGGCCGATGAAGGCGGCGATCCAGGTTGAGCGTTTCATTCATTCACTCCGGAAGGCACAAGCGTGCGAGGTGGTCGGGTCCTGGCTTGTGTGGGCGTCATGCATGCGGGAATGTCAGCTGGGAAGAGGGCTGGGATCGGGAATCCGCTGCTCGCGGAATCAGGCACGGGCGACCGACGCGTGAGTGCTCTTCCCTCGACTTGCGGCGATTATAGCAGCCCCGGTGTGGGCTGAGGGAGGAAGAAGGGATCAGCCTCCGACCGCGCAGCGGCTGCGGAGATGCGCCGGTGGCAAGGTCAGGCTCAGTCGGAGCCCAGGGACCGGCGCAGGGTGATCAGCTGGTTGGCCAGCACCTCGAGGTCGCTCAGCGCGGCGAAGCGGTCGCTCTCGATCTCCCGCAGTGCCAGGGCGAGGCGCTCGCGCAGAGGCTGCACCTGATCGGGCTGGGATGGCGGAAGCATGGTCGCCAGGCTTGTCAGGCGGGCGTCGGTGAGCGCAAGGTTTGAGCGAGCGCCTCGCGCGTCTCCCAGTGCCAGGGCGAAGCGGGCCGAGGTCACATCGACGAGGATTTCCTGGATCATGAAAGCGGTGCGGACCTTCGTCAGTTGGGTCTGAAGCGATTCGACCTGGGCGGGCAGAGGGCGGAGCGCTTCGAGTTCAGCCTGGGCCGCGGCCAGATCGGAGCGCAGGCGGCCGATCTCGGCGGCCTGCGGGCGAACCTGCACGAGCCAGGTGACGCCGACGCCGAGGGCGAACAGGAGGACAACGCCGACGGTCCAGCGCAAGGCGCGGCGGAGGAAGTGCCCGATTCGGCTCGGGGGTCGAGGTGGCGTGGTAGTTTGGGAGGCGGGGGTTTCTGGGGTCGCGGTCATGGGTCTCTCCGGGTATAGTTTTGAGCGTCGCAGGGCAGCGTGGCGATCAGCAAGGGCCTGCGCGTGACCTTGAGGTTCTCAGGGGCGAGGATAACGATTCGGATGTAGGTTTCCTTGCGCCATGGCGAGCCGTTCCTGAGGACTGGGCTCAGCGCCGGGGTTTCTCGCCGGAGGGCGCGGCCGGGCGGGGGGCGTAGGGCATGGGGATGTAGGTGACCGAGGGCCGGCGCTGCGCCGTCTGTGGGAAGAGGCTCATCAACTGGTAGACCTCCTCCGGCATGTCCGTCGAGACCTTGAGGCCGAGTTCGAGCGCCTCTTCGATGCTGATCGGATAGTCATGTGTCCAGCGGCCGCTGGCCAGCGCCTCGGCGATGCGGGCCGCCTCGTCCGGCGTCATGCGGTCGCGCAGGATGCACTGGACGGTGGCCTTGACCTGGTCAATGGCCTTGCGGCCGACGTCGGCCAGGATGAGGGTTTCGTCGTCGATCTCGTTGATGGCTTTCTGATCGAGGACCTTGAGGATGGAGACGGCGGGGAACTGACCGAGCTGTGGATCGACGGGGCCCATGACCGCGTTCTCGTCCATCACGATCTCGTCGGCGGCCAGGGCGATCATCGTCCCGCCGGACATGGCGTAGTGGGGAATGAAGACGGTGACCTTGGCGGGGTGCCTGCACAACGCGTGGGCAATCTGCTCCACGGCCAGCACCAGGCCGCCCGGGGTGTGCAGGACGAGGTCAATGGGGACGCTGGGGTCGGTGAGCTTGATCGCCCGCAGGATATCTTCCGAGTCCTGGATATCGATGTAGCGAGCGATGGGGAAGCCGAGGAGCGAGAGCGTCTCCTGGCGATGGATGAGCATGATGGCGCGGCTGCCCCGCTTCTGCTCGAACTGGCGCAGCAGACGGACGCGGGCCGCTTCCAACACTTTCTGCCGGATCACCGGCTGCAGCGATGCGGCGATGAAGAAGAGCCAGAGCAGGCTGAAGAAGTCCATCGTTGGCCTCCGAGGTTACTTACCAGGGCCAGTACTCATCGCGGTGCCAGATGACCTGAGGTCGGCGGGGGCGCCGGAAAGGAATGGCCAGGATCAGACCAAAGGCGAACCCGCCGATATGGGCCCACCAGGCGATCCCGCTGAAGGTGGCCGCAGCTCCCAGTTCCAGAAGGCCCGAAAAAAGTTGGGAGACGAACCAGATGCCGAGGAAAAAGGAGGCGGGAATCTCGACGAACCAGGGCAGGAAGAACCAGGGCACGAACGTGATGACCCGGCCGTGGGGAAAGAGCACGAAGTAGGCACCCAGCACACCGGCGATAGCGCCGCTCGCCCCCACCGTGGGGACAGGTGAGCCAAGCGAGAAGAAGGCATGAACCAGGCCGGCGGTGACGCCGGCAGCGAGATAGAACACGAGGTAGGAGAACGAGCCCATGCGGTCTTCGACGTTGTCGCCGAAGATGTACAGCGTCCACATGTTGCTGATCAGGTGGAACCACCCGCCGTGAAGGAACATCGAGCTCAGCAGCGTAGTCCAGGGCAGGGGATTGCCCAGCGTCAGTTTCGCCGGCACCAGGCCGAAGGCGAAGAGCAGACGTTCCGCCGCCTCCGGCGTGAGTGAGGATTGGTACAGGAAGAGGAAGACGTTGAGCAGAATCAGCCCCCAGTTGACCCACGAAAAGGATCGGGAGCGGATGGTATCGCGCAGGGGGAACATCGCGGGCCTGGGTTAATGAGAAATGGGCGGCACGTGCCGCCCATTGTACCCCACTTGTCTTGTCGGATCAGCGGGCCTTGACCTTGATGGTCTTGGGCCGCGCTTCGTCCGCCTTGGGGATGCGGAGCGTGAGCAGACCGTTCTCGATCGAAGCCTCCGCCTTGGAGGCGTCGAGCGGATTGGGCAGGCGCAAGCTGCGCTGGAACTCGCCCGCCCTCAGCTCGCGCCGCAGGTAGCCGTCATTGCCCTCATCGGCGGCGCGAATCTCGCCGCGCAGGGTGATGACGTCTTCCAGCACCTCAATCTTGAGATCTTCCGCCTTCAGCCCCGGGACGGCGGCGGTGATGACGTAGGCCTCATCGTCGGCGCGGACGTCGACGGGCAGACGGCGGCCGCCGTTGAAGCCGGTCGGTTCGTAGCAGCGAACCAGCGGAGAACGGTAGTGGGTCAGGTACCAGGTGGTCATGGGTGCTCCTCTTCACCAATGGATGATCGGACATTCTCGACCCGCATGCTATCCCACGTCGGTCAGAGGAGGATATGTTGGAGATAGGAAGTCCATTAACCGCAACCGCTGACCCCGCGCTAACGCGCCATCAACGGCCCTCATATCTGCCGCCAGTACAGTCTAGGCGACCGCAGGGGGAGGGCTGGGGTGGGGTGCTCCGCCCCTTCCCCCTGAGGACGAGGAGTTCGCGGATGAATCTGGAGAAGTACACACAGAAGGCACAGCAGGCCATCCTGGAATCCCAGCAGCTGGCTCAGGACTATCACCATGCGGCGGTCGAGCCGCTCCATCTGCTGGCGGCTGTTTTGCGCCAGCCGGAGGGCGTTGTGCCCGCCATTGTGACCCGCCTGGCCGGCAGCCCGGCGATGCTGATCGAGGAGACGGAGAAGGACCTCGCCGCCAGGCCGAAAGTGTATGGGGCTGGCGACCGCCCGGGCCTAGCCCGGAGCATGGCTGATGTCCTCACGGCTGCGGAGCGGCAGGCTTCGGCTATGAAGGACGACTACGTCTCCACCGAACACATGTTCCTGGCGCTGGCCGTCGGGCCGGAGGCGAACCGTCTGAAGGCGTACGGCCTGACGCCGGAATCCATCCTGCAGGCATTGACCGGGATTCGCGGCTCGCAGCGCGTGACCAGCCCCACTCCGGAGGACACCTACCAGGCGCTGGACAAGTACGGCCGCGACCTGACTCAACTGGCCCGCCAGGGCAAACTCGACCCGGTCATCGGCCGCGACGAGGAAATCCGCCGCGTCATCCAGGTGCTGTCGCGCCGCACCAAGAACAACCCGGCCCTGATCGGAGATCCGGGCGTGGGTAAGACGGCCATCGTCGAGGGGCTGGCCCAGCGCATCGTCAACGGCGACGTGCCCGAAGGGCTGAAGAACAAGCGTATTGTCCAGCTCGATCTGGGGGCGCTGGTGGCTGGCGCCAAGTACCGCGGCGAGTTTGAGGAGCGGCTGAAGGCCGTGCTCAAGGAAGTAACCGAGGCCGCTGGCGATGTCATCCTGTTTGTCGATGAGATGCACACCGTGGTGGGTGCCGGTGCCGCCGAGGGGGCGATGGACGCCGGCAACATGCTCAAACCGATGCTCGCCCGCGGCGAACTGCACATGATCGGGGCCACCACTGTCGACGAGTACCGCAAACATGTCGAGAAGGACGCGGCGCTCGAGCGACGCTTCCAGCCGGTGTACGTCGACCAGCCAAGTGTGGAGGACACCATCAGCATCCTGCGCGGTTTGAAGGAGCGCTACGAGGTCCATCACGGCGTGCGCATCCAGGACAGCGCGGTGATCGCCGCCGCGACCCTCTCGAACCGCTACATTAGCGACCGCTTCCTGCCAGACAAGGCTATCGACCTGATCGACGAAGCGGCCGCCCGGCTGCGGACCGAGATCGATTCCAAGCCGCAGGCGCTGGACGAGGTCGATCGCCACATCATGCAGCTGGAGATCGAGCGCGAGGCGCTGAGGAAGGAGAAGGACACCGCCTCGCGCGAGCGGCTGCGCGGTATCGAGGAGGAGCTGGCGAACCTGCGGGAGCAGTCGGCGCAGCTCCATGCTCGCTGGCAGGCCGAGAAGGCGGCCATTGCCGAGCTGCGTCAGGTGAAGGAGCAGATCGAGCAGACGCGGCTGCAGATTGAGAAGGCCGAGCGGCGGGCCGATCTCGAGCAGGCCGCCCGCCTCCGCTACGGCACGCTGCGCGACCTCGAAGCCCGGCTGGCCGAGCAGGAGAAGCGCCTCAAGCAGTTCCAGTCCGAAGGGGCGCTGCTGAAGGAAGAAGTCGATGCCGAGGACGTGGCGGCAGTGGTATCGCGCTGGACGGGGATTCCGGTGTCCCGCCTGCTCGAGGGTGAGATGGAAAAGCTGCTGCACATGGAAGAGAGGCTGCATCAGCGCGTCGTGGGGCAGGACGAGGCCGTCCGGGCGATCTCCAACGCGGTGCGGCGCTCGCGCTCGGGGTTGCAGGATCCCGGCCGACCGATCGGCTCGTTCATCTTCCTGGGCCCGACGGGCGTGGGCAAGACCGAGCTGGCGCGCGCGCTGGCCGAGTTCCTCTTTGACGACGAGGCGGCGCTGGTGCGCATCGACATGGGCGAGTATCAGGAGAAGCACACGGTCTCGCGCCTGATCGGCGCGCCGCCGGGCTACGTCGGCTTCGAGGAGGGCGGCCAGCTCACCGAAGCCATCCGCCGCCGGCCGTACAGCGTGATCCTGTTCGATGAAATCGAGAAAGCGCACCCGGAGATGTTCAACGTCCTGCTGCAGCTCCTCGACGACGGACGCCTGACCGACGGCCAGGGGCGCACAGTGGACTATAGGAACACCGTTGTCATCATGACCTCGAACCTGGGCGGTGAACTGTGGGCGGAGAGCGCCAACGGGCGGGAGGTCACGCCGGCACAGGTGCGGGAGCTCCTGGCCCGGCATTTCCGCCCCGAGTTCCTCAACCGCATAGACGAAGTCGTCGTCTTCCACCGCCTGTCGCGGCAGGACCTGGCGGCGATCGTCGACATTCAACTGCGGCGTGTGGCCAAGCGTCTGGCGGAGGCGGGCTACGGCTTCGAGATCAGCGACGAGGCCAAAGCCTACCTTGCCGAGGTTGGCTACGACCCGGTCTACGGGGCCCGGCCCCTCAAGCGGGCCATCCAGCGTGAACTGCAGGACCCGCTGGCGCTGCGGCTGCTGGCGGGCGAATTCCAGCGGGGGAATATCATCCGGGTCGGGCGCGGCCGCGAGGGGCTGGAGTTCAACACTGTGGCGGGCGCCGAAGTCGTGGGCGAGCCCCTGTAGCCGTTGGGCATTGCTTCCATGTCCCAGCCTCCCTGGGCTAAGGCTCTCCACCTGGGCCCTTTGGTCTGGTACCCAGGTCCATCGCCGGTAACTGAAAGGGGGCTGCAAGGTCACGGCGGTACCTCCTCCCCTAGAATCATGTTGGCCCGGGCTGCGGGCGGCGAATGGCAAGACAGGGGGAAAACCGAGCAACAATCGGGGGACAATCGTCGATGGCCAAGATCCTCATCGTAGATGACGATCCCATGACTGTGGAGATGCTCTCCATGGCGCTCAGCCTCTTCGGTCACCGCGTGCTGCGGGCCTACCAGAGCGAGGACGCCCTGTATGAAGCAGGCGCGAATGCGCCGGACCTGATCCTGCTCGACCTGATGATGCCTGGCGTGGACGGCTACGAGACCCTGAAGCGGCTGCGGGCGTCACCCGAGGTGCATCGCATCCCCATCCTGGTGGTTACAGCCAGCGCCGAGGTCGACGTCGAGGAGAGGGTGATCCTGGCGGGGGCCAACGCCTGCCTGCACAAACCAATCAAACTGGATGTGCTAGAGAAGGAGATCGAGCGCGCTCTGGCAGCATCCGTTTCGCTCGGCGCCCGGGCTGCCTGACTCGTGCCGACCTTGTCGCCGTGCATCACCATGAGGCGCCGCCGGCTGACTGATCGGCGGCGTTTTCGCTTATGATCGCAACTCATTCTTGATGTAGAGGTGCCCCCATGTCCGTTTTCCGCAACTGGAAAGAGGTGCTGGATACCGCCAACCTTTCTCCCGGAAAGAAGATGGACGCCGTCAGCCGCTGGCTGATCATCACCCGCGCGGCCGTGTTCAGCATGACGCTGATCTCGGCGCTGATCGGTGGGCTACTGGCGGCGGCAGCAGTCTCTCGCCCGGACTGGCTCAACTTCGCGCTGGCGCTGGTGGGGCTGCTCGTTGCCCATGCGGCCAACAACATGTCGAACGACTACTTCGATCTGCGCGGCGGCGTGGACACGGCAGAGTATGCGCGGGCGCAGTACGCGCCCCATCCTGTGCTCGGTGGCCTGATCTCCGAGAGGGGGCTGCTGAGGGCGATCGTAGCAGCCAACCTGGCGGATGGGCTGATCTTGCTCGCCCTCCTTTGGCGCAGCGGCTGGCCGGTGCTGGTTTTCGCCGGGTTGGGGCTGATCCTCAGCGTCTTCTATGTGGCACCGCCGCTGCGGCTCAAGCATCGCGGGCTGGGCGAGGCGTCGGTGTTCCTGGTGTGGGGCCCGCTGATGATCGGCGGCACGTACTACGTCACCGCCCACCAGCTGGCTCCGGTGGGCGTGTGGCTGGCCTGTGTGCCCTACGCGCTGATCGTGGCCACGGTGCTGATCGGCAAGCACATCGACAAGTGCGAGGCCGACCGGAGCAAGGGGATTCACACGCTGCCGGTCATCCTGGGAGAGCGGGCTTCGCTGCGGCTGAACATGGGGCTGATGGCCGGGTTCTACCTGGTGGTGTTGACGCTGGTGCTGACGCGAGCGATCGGGCCGTGGGTGCTGCTTGTGGTCCTGGCTGCGCCCCGCCTTTTCCGCGTTGTCGACATCTACCGGAAACCGCGCCCGACGCAGCCGCCCGAGAACTACCCGGTCTGGCCGCTGTGGTATGTGTCGGCGGCGTTCTATCACAACAAGCTGGCGGGCGGCCTCTTCGTCCTGGGCCTCGCGCTCAATCTTCTGGCAGGGATGGCGCTCGGAATCCTCGGCAAGAGCTGATTCTCATTGGCTCTCGCTGAGCAGCCTCACGTACTGCGCCCGTTCGAAGGCCGTCGGATGGGGCGCCTGCCGCTGGCTGAGTTTGCCGCGGAAATCGGCGAGCGAGCGGTAGCCGTGCTCGTGCATCCAGGCTTCGAGGTCACGCAGCATGGTCGAGAGGTAGGGGATGCCGTTTTGCAGCAGGGCAGAGGCGGTCTGAACGACAGCGGCGCCTGCCAGCACAGCCTTGGCGGCATCCAGGCCCGAATGCACGCCGGTGCTGAGGGCGAGGTCGGCCCGCACCCGGCCGTGGAGCAGTGCGATCCAACGCAGCGGCAGACGGAGTTCTGCTGGTGTGCTCAGGACCATCTCGCTGTGCAGTTCTTCCTTGAGTGGATCGATGTCGGGCTGTAGGAAGCGGTTGAAGAGCACCAGTGCCTGGACGCCGCGGCGGTCAAGCTCGGCCGCGACGTGAGCGAGCGAGGTGAAGAACGGGCTGAGTTTGACAGCCAGGGGAAGGCGAATCTCGGCCCGCACCGCCTCGACGATATCGAACAGGCGCTGCTCGATCCCAGAGCCTGGCGTGGCCGGGTCGGCGGAGACGCGGTAGACGTTGAGTTCGAGGCCGTCGACTCCGGTGGTCTCGAGCTGTCGGGCGTATCGGGCCCAGGTGCCGGGCGAGATAGCATTCAGGCTCGCGATGAGAGGCATGCGCACCGCGGCGCGGGTCTTCTCGACCCAGTACAGGTGCTCCTTGGCCTGGCCATGGCGCAGCCTGGGGAAGTAGGTCACAGCCTCGGCATGGGTCTCACTGCTGACCGCCAGCGATTCCTCCAGGCGCAGCGAGTCGAGTTGGATTTGCTCTTCGAAGAGCGAGCGAATCACCAGAGCGCCTGCGCCCGCCTGTTCGGATGCCTTCACCCGGTCGATCATGCTCGAGAGCGACGAGGCAGCCACCACCAGAGGAGAGTCGAGCGTGATGCCCATGTAGGTCGTCTTCATCTCAGCCATGCTTCCCTCCGCGCCCGGACGGGCCTGCCTCCATAGGCTGCCTCGAATCGGTTGAGGACAGTAGTGACGACTGTCCTCCGGTTTGCGATGAGGATAGCACTACTGGCAGCGGGTCAAGGCGGTATACTTACGAGGATAGACGCCGCTCGGCCGTAGGCGGAGCTTATGCGGGAGGCAATTGCTCATGTCGGAGCACACAGGCAAGACGCGCAAGCTGGTTACCATGGATGGCAACAGTGCTGCGGCGCACGTCGCTTACGCATTGAGTGAAGTGATTGCCATCTACCCGATCACGCCGTCGTCGCCGATGGGCGAGATCGCCGATGAGAAGGCCGCCCTCGGCGAGAGGAACCTCTGGGGGACGGTGCCGGTCGTGGTCGAGATGCAGTCGGAAGGCGGAGCCGCGGGAGCCGTTCACGGCGCGGCCACTACCGGCGCCCTGACGACGACCTTCACGGCGTCGCAGGGCCTGCTGCTGATGATCCCCAACATGTTCAAGCTCGCCGGCGAGCTGACGCCGACGGTCTTCCACATTTCTGCCCGCTCGCTGGCCACCCATGCCCTGTCGATCTTCGGCGACCACAGTGATGTCATGGCTGCCCGCTCTACCGGCTGGGGGATGATGGCCTCGAGCAACCCCCAAGAGGTGATGGACCTGGCGCTGATCGCCCACGCCGCCAGCCTCGAGACGCGTGTGCCCTTCATGCACTTTTTCGACGGCTTCCGCACCTCGCACCAGGTGCAGAAGATCCAGGCGCTTTCCCACGACGACATGCGGGCGATGATCGACGAGGACTGGGTAGTCGCTCACCGCCTGCGCGGGTTGTCGCCGGAGCGGCCGTCGATCCGCGGCACGGCGCAGAACCCGGACGTGTTTTTCCAGGGCCGCGAGGCCATCAGTCCCTTCTATCGCAACGTGGCTCCCTCCGTGCAGCGGATGATGGACCGCTTGGCCCACCTCGTTGGTCGGCAGTATCACCTGTTCGACTACGTCGGCCCAGAGGAGGCTGAGCGGGTGGTGGTGGTAATGGGCTCGGCGGCCGACACGTTGCAGGAAGTGGTGGACTGGCTCAACACCAGGGGCGAGAAGGCAGGCCTGATCAAGGTCCGCCTCTTCCGGCCATTTGACCGGCAGGCCTTTGTTGCCACCCTGCCCAGGGGTGTCCGCCGCATCGCTGTGCTGGACCGCACCAAGGAGCCGGGTGCGGTGGGTGAGCCGCTGTACACCGACGTCCAGGCGGCCCTGGCCGAGGCGCTCAGTCGGGGAGAGGTCCGTCCGGAAGCTTTCCCCCTGGTGGTCGGTGGGCGCTATGGATTGGGCTCGAAGGAGTTCACGGCCGGCATGGCGAAAGCCGTCTTCGACAACCTGAAGGCGGAGGCGCCGAAGAACCACTTCACCGTGGGCATTCGCGATGACCTGAGCGGAAGCAGCCTGGAGTGGGATGAGCGTTTCAACTGCGAACCGCGGGAGAGCCATCGGGCGATGTTCTACGGCCTGGGCGCAGATGGCACCGTCGGCGCCAACCACAACTCGATCAAGATCATCGGGCAGGCGACCGACTACCATGCCCAGGGCTACTTCGTCTACGACTCTCGCAAGTCGGGCCAGATGACCATCTCCCATTTGCGCTTCAGCCCCGAGCCGATTCGCAGCGCCTACCTGATCGACCAGGCCGAGTTCGTGGCGGTGCATGCGTTCCCCTTCCTGGAGCGCTTCGACATCCTCAGCCATCTCAAGCCCGGCGGCACATTCCTGCTGAACACGCCTTATCCGGCGGAGCAGGTCTGGGATCATCTGCCCTACGAAGTGCAGCAGGCGTTGATCGAGAAACAGGCCAGGTTCTACGTGATCGACGCCTATTCCCTGGCCAAGTCGCTGGGGCTGGGGGCCCGCATCAATATCATCATGCAGACTGCCTTCTTCGCCATCTCCGGAGTGCTGCCCGAACTGCAGGCGTTGGAGATGATTAAGACCGCCGTGCAGGACACCTATGGCGACAAGGGGCCAACCGTGGTGGAGATGAACCTGCGAGCCGCGGACATGGCGCGTCAGCACATCCGACAGGTGCCGCTGCCGGCCACGGCGACCAGCACCATCCACGTGCGGCCACCCGTTCCCGACAGCGCTCCGGAGTTCGTGCGGCAGGTCACGGCCGAGATGATGGCCTATCGCGGCGATCGGCTGCCCACTTCGGCCTTTCCGTCGGACGGGACCTACCCCGCCGGGACGACCCGCTACGAAAAGCGCAACATCGCCCTCGAGATCCCGGTGTGGGAGCCGGAGGTCTGCATTCAGTGTAACCAGTGTGCCTTCGTCTGCCCGCACGCCACCATTCGCGTGAAGGTGTACGACGCCAGGTACGCCGACGGCGCGCCGCCGACGTTCAAGTCGATGGAAGCCAAAGGCCGCGAGTTCGAGGGCATGCGCTACACCGTCCAGGTGGCACCCGAGGACTGCACCGGCTGCGGAGCGTGCGTCCACGTCTGCCCGGCCTATGCCAAGGATGAGCGCGGCGCGAAGACCGAACGCAAGGCGATCAACATGGCGTTCCAGGCGCCCCTGCGGGAACAGGAAGTCGTCAACTGGGAGTACTTCCTGTCGATCCCCGACACCGATCCCAGGCTGTTCAACCGCTACACCACCAAAGGCTCGCAGTTCCTGCCGCCGATGTTCGAGTTCTCGGGGGCCTGCGCTGGCTGTGGCGAGACGCCCTACGTCAAGCTCCTGACGCAGCTGTACGGCGACCGGCTGATCATCGCCAACGCCACGGGCTGCTCCTCAATCTACGGCGGCAACCTGCCGACCACGCCCTATGTGCCGCGCGCCGACGGACGCGGCCCGTGCTGGTCGAACTCGCTCTTCGAGGATAACGCGGAGTTCGGCATGGGCATGCGCCTGTCGGCCGAGAAGCTATCCACCTTCGCCCGCGAGCTTCTGGGCCAGGTGCCCCTCGACGGCAAGGCGGCCCTGGCGAAGGAGATCGAAACAGCCGATCTGAGCAGCCCTGAGGGCATCGAGGCCCAGAGGGCTCGCCTCGCCGAACTCCAGGCCTACCTCGTATCGCAGGACGACCCGAACGCCCGGCGGCTGCTGAGCGTACTTGAATTCCTCGTGCCGCGGTCGGTGTGGGTCGTGGGCGGCGACGGCTGGGCCTACGACATCGGCTACGGCGGGCTGGACCACGTCCTGGCCAGCGGACGCAAGGTGAACGTGCTGGTGCTCGACACCGGCGTCTACTCCAACACCGGCGGCCAATCGTCAAAAGCTACACCGCGGGCTGCCGTGGCCAAGTTCGCCGCCGCCGGGAAAGACATGCCCAAGAAAGACCTGGGCGCCATCGCCATGACCTACGGCAACATCTACGTCGCCCAGATCGCCTATGGTGCCAACATGACCCAGACGGTGCGCGCCTTCCGCGAGGCGGAGGCCTATCCGGGCCCCTCGCTGCTCATCGCCTACAGCCACTGCATCGCGCACGGCATCGACATGACGACCGGAACCGACCTGCAGAAGCTGGCGGTGGAGAGCGGCTTCTGGCCTTTGTACCGCTACGACCCCACGCTGGCGGCCGAGGGCAAGAACCCGCTGCAGCTGGATTCGAAGGCGCCCAGCATCAGCGTGGAAGAGTTCATGTACAAGCAGAATCGCTTCCGCGCGCTGCGCCAGGCCGATCCGGCCCGGGCGGAGAAGCTCCTGGCCGCCATGCGCCAGGATGTGATCGCTCGCTGGAAGTTCTACGAGCAGATGGCCAATCTGGACCTGTGATCAGGCCCGACCTGTGCGGCGCCGGGTGCCGGAAGCAAACACCCGGCGCCGTTTCCTTTCGCGCGAGGCAAGGACGCTGCTGCCTACTCTAGCTGCCCTGTCATCTTTCCGCCGAAAGCCTTCGGCCGACGAAGCCCCACCCCTCTGCGAGCGCCTGAGGCAACCGTAGAGATTAAGACATGCGTAAGCCCCGCGGGGGCCGGGGGCGGGACTTACATCCCCGCCCCCAGGCCCCCCGAACCCCCCGTTCCCCCACCCCCGAAAGCGGCGGTTGATGCACAAGTACCGGATGGCCTTATCCGCCGCGCTCGACTGGAGCAACGCGTTCCGTGAGGCTCCAGAGGCTGGGGTCCGCGCGAGATGCTTCGGCGCGCGCTACAGCCGGCCCAGCACCTTGCGCATGCGCTCCAGTGCACGCGCCAGGTTGTCCATCGAATTGGCGAAGACCAGCCGCAGGTGGCCTTCGCCGTGAACGCCAAACGCCGTGCCGGGCAGCACCGCCACGCCGCCTTCCAGCAGGCGCTCGGCCATATCCTCGGCGATCAGGCCGTGGGCCTTGATGTTCGGAAACGCATAGAACGCCCCCGCCGGCCTCAGGCACGAGACGCCAGGCAGGCGATTCAGGCCGTCGACGAGGAAGTCGCGACGCCGCTGGTACTCGGCCACCATTTGCTCGGCCGCATCCTGAGGGCCGCGCAGCGCCTCCAGCCCTGCGACCTGCGTGAACTCCGCCGTGCAGCCGAGGGCGTGCGTCAGGAGCAGGCTCACCCGCTCCGCCAGCGCTTCGGGCATGATGCCGAAACCCAATCGCCATCCCGTCATCGCGTAGGTCTTGGAGAAGCCATCGACGATGATGGTGCGCTCGCTCATGCCGGGCAGGCTGGCGATGCTGGGCGCGGGCTGGCGGTCGAAGGTGGTGCGAGCGTATATCTCGTCGGAGAGCACCCAGGAGTTGTGGCGCTGCGCCGCCTCGGCGATGTGTTCGAGGTCGGCTCGTGGGATCACACCGCCGGTGGGGTTGCTGGGGGAGTTGAGCACGATCAACCGTGTGCGTTTGCTGAGAGCGCGGTCGAAGGCCTCCAGATCGAACGAGAACCCCGTCTCTTCCAGAAGAGGCACCGGCACGCCCACCCCGCCCGCCACGTCGATCATCGCGGCGTAGGTGGGGAAGCCCGGGTCGGGGTAGATGACCTCGTCCCCCGGCTCGATCAGCGCCAGGGCCGGGAAGAACAGATTCGGCTTGGCCCCGGGGCTGACCACCACTTGCGATGGACGCACTTCGATGCTCCTGCGCCGCCCGGCGTCCTCCGCGATCGCCTCCCGCAGCGCCCAGAGTCCCGAAGGCGGGTTGTAGCGCGTGTGACCTTGCTCAATCGCTGCCGCCCCGGCGCGAGCGATGTGCCGCGGGGTGGAAAAATCCGGCTCGCCGATCTCAAGGTGGATGATGTCGTGTCCCTCGGCTTCCAGCGCCTGCGCGCGGGCCAGCACGTGATAGGCGCCCTCGGCCCGCAGGTGTTGAGTCCGGCTTGCAAAGGTCATGGTTTGTTCCTCCGTGGTCCCAGCTTGACTCTACACGAGAATGGGGGCAAAGGGTGCGGAGTGCCCAGCCAGAATGGCTCATTGCTCCTGCTCCGCCCGCGGCCTAGAATGTGGCCATGATCAACCCCACGACCCGTTGCCCGGGCCTTCCCGCCGCCCTGTTCCTCCTACTGACCAGCACCGGCTGCAGCCGGACCTTCTTCTTCGGACCAACACCGACGCCAACGGCCACCATCACCCCGACGCGCACGCCCACGCGGACCGCGACACTGACGCCAACCGCGACCGCCACCGACACCGCCACCCTTACCCCAACTCCCACAGATACCCCAACCCCGACCGTCACCGCCACCCCCACCATCACCCCCACGCCCACCTTTGACTTCCCCGATGTGATCGCGCGCATGCAGGCCAACTGCCGCTACGGGCCGGGCACGGCTTACCTGTGGTCGCACGGCCTCTAT
>CAZNRD010000003.1:0-20998 GCA_964575425.1 uncultured Anaerolineaceae bacterium
CCGCTGCGCCTTTCGCGCCAGGCCTACTGTCTCACATGTGTCTGAACGCAATCATTTGAGGGACGTCAACATGGGCGGGCCAGTCTTTGCTTGAGACGTCGAGGGAACGGGTGTATGCTGCCTGCTGTCCGCCCCCGGAGGCCCTATGCCCAGGCGCAGACCAAGCCTCGAGTTTCATCCGCTCACCCCGGACCGTTGGCCGGACCTGGCGTCACTCTTCGGCCCGAACGGGGCATACGGCGGATGTTGGTGCATGTGGTGGCGCACCACCCGTGCCGAGTTCCAGCAAGGCCTCGGAGAGGGCAATCGCCGTGCCTTGCACCGTCTGGTCGAGACAGGGCAGGTGCCAGGAATCCTTGCTTACCTCGACGGCCAGCCCGCCGGATGGTGCTCCGTGGCACCCCGCCAGCACTACGCTGCCCTCGAGCGATCGCGCACCCTCAAGCGCCTGGATAACGCGCCCGTGTGGTCGATCGTCTGCTTCTACGTCGACAGGCGCTTTCGCGGCCAGGGTCTCACCCTGAAGCTGATTCGGGCAGCGCTGGACTATGTGCGCGAACAAGGCGGGCGTGTGGTCGAAGCCTATCCCACCGTGCCAAGAGCCAACCCTCTGCCGCCGACGTCGGCCTACATGGGCCTCCCGGACTTCTTCCGCCGGGCCGGTTTTCTCGAGGTCGCCCGTTCCTCAAAGAGCAAGGTCACCATGCGGCGCCATCTGAAGCGTGCACGCCAGCCGCCGGCCCAGCGCTGAGCGGCCGCCACGGACTGCTCTCGGCCAGGCGAGACAGCGAGAGCCAATGGCGTGGCCAGGAGACCGCGCCACCCAGCATTTGCGTGCCGCGTCGACAGTCTGCTTGCCACACGCGTAGGTCATCCCTGACGCCCGCAGTCAAAGCGTCAGCGCTCGTGGGTAGGGCACAGGCTCCCCAGTGGGTCCCTGGTTGGCCGGACACAGGTGGGAGATCTTGACTTTGTCCGTTCGTTTCTGCCACAATGCTCGTCAATTGCCGTCAATAGCGCAAGAACGGGCACTCCACAGGTCGCGCTTGAGCCCGAGAGGCGGCGCCTGACGTGCGATTTCAGTCGGCCGAAGGAGAAACGAAGAAGTGAATGACTTGCTGCTGCGGGCGTTTGATCCCCAGCCCTGCGCCGAGCTGCGCGAGACCTGCGTCGACCGGCCCCGCTTCCCAGTCATCGACGCCCACAATCACCTGGGAGAGCAGTTCGGCGGCGGCTGGATCCGCCAGCCTGTCGGTGCCTTGCTCGATGTGCTCGACGAGGCCGGCGTGCGCGTTCTGGTCGACCTCGACGGCGGATGGGGCGAGTCGATTCTCCAGCAGCACCTCGACCACTTCCGCGCTGCCGCGCCGGATCGCTTCCTCCACTTCGGCGGCATCGAGTGGGCCCGCTGGCCTGAACTTGGCAACAGGTTCGGGGAGTGGGCAGCGGCCCGCCTGCGCGCGCAGGCGCGGCGCGGTGCCAGCGGGCTCAAGGTCTGGAAAGGACTAGGACTGCAGGTCCGAGATGAGCAGGGGCAGCTGGTCGCTGTCGATGACATCCGGCTCGAACCGATCTGGGCCACGGCTGCAGAACTGGGCCTGCCTGTGATCATCCATGTGGCCGACCCGGTGGCCTTCTTCAAACCGATGGATGAGCACAACGAACGCTGGGAGGAATTGCAGGCGCATCCCGAGTGGCATTTCCCTTCGCCGCCGCATCCTCCCTTCCGATCTATTGTCGATGCCCTGGCCAGGCTTGTGCTGCGCAACCGGCAGACGACCTTCATCGGCGCTCACGTCGGCTGCTATGCCGAGAATTTGGCCTGGGTCAGCGATCTGCTCGACCGGGCTCCGAACTTCAACGTCGACATCTCGGCTCGCATCGCCGAACTCGGCCGCCAGCCCTACACCGCCCGCCGCTTCTTCCTGCGCTATGCAGATCGCATCCTCTTCGGGACTGACATCGCACCCATGGTCCCCGTCTACCGCACCTACTTCCGCTTCCTGGAGACCGACGACGAGTACTTCCCCTACGAACCATGGAGCCCCCCCAGCCAGGGCCGCTGGGCCATCTACGGCCTTTTCCTGCCCGATGACGTGCTGGAGAAGGTCTACTTCCGCAACGCGGAGCGCCTCCTGCTGCAGAGATCGGGGTAGTCTTTCGTCTAGTTCGATGTCACCGAACAACCGCGCGCCCGCCGCCCGAGCTCCGGTGTCTTGCGGCAGAACGCGGAGGAACTGGGGTCCTCTTCCCGCAGTTCATGCAAACCGTAACCGGAATTGGTGTGGAGTGCCTGTACTCCGGGTATCCGCGCGATCACGAGCCCAGCCCGCGCGAGTGGACAGCCGAGCATGAGGCCGTCCTCGACCAGAGGGTGGCCGCCGGGAAACGTGTGCTGACCATCGCCTGTACCACACACCGGGAGCAGACAACCAATGCCCATGCTCGCGCCCTGGCGCGGAGCTACGTCCCCTGCATCGCCGAGCGCCCCCTGGGGCGTCTGCGCTCAATCCCCGGCTTCGAACCCGACAAAGACCCGGCCAGTGAGACCCGCCCCGACCGATGCTGCGATTCACACACTCAGATAGGGTAAACTACTGAAATCTCCCAACCGCAGACAATGCCTTTCCCCCGCCTGACTCACACAGACGGGCACCTCCCATCACCTGACTGAGGGTCCTCCTGGCCTGAAATGCGACACAGCACTTGCCATCCGTTCCTTCTCGCGATTCTACTTCCCGCGTGCGCGTACTCTCCAGAGTTGGCTCCTGTGCCTCAACCCACGCCTCCGTCGCCGGCTGCCTCGTGGTGGCATCCCGGCCCTGGCCTCACCTGGCAGTGGCAGATCGGTGACAGCGACCTCGACAGTCACGGGAATCCCACGGGCTTCCCCTTGACCTACGCCGATCAACTTGCCTATGCTCGCTGGCTGGCCGACGAAGCCCACGCCCGCGGCCTGGCCATCGGCCTGAAGAACGCGCCCGACATGGCAGCCGACGCCGTAGAGGTCTTCGATTCCGCAATAACCGAAGATGCCTTCTACTACGGCTGGATAGGGGAGATGCTTCCCTTCATCGAAAACGAGAAGACCGTCTTCGCGGCCGAACACATGGATACCGGTGTAGACTTCGCCACAGCCTGCGCCTGAGGCCGCGCCCACAACGTGGCCTTCATCCTGAAGAACCACAGCCTGGATGCCTGGCTCCAGGCCTGCCCCTGAGAGATGAAGGTGGGGGATCCATCCATGTGAAAGGAGTGCCCTTTTCGGTGAGAGACCGCGCCCTGCACCGACTGGATGAGTTCTTCAGCCTGCCGCCGAGATCCACAACCGAGCCCCAGGCCGCCCAGCACTTCCGCCGGAATTTCCTCGTCAATGCCGGCGACGGCGTGTTCTGGCTCTTTGGCGAGAGCTTCGTCTCCATCCAGGCCACCTTACCCGTATTCGCCAGCCGGTTGACAACTTCACCCCTGGTGATCGGTCTGATTCCTGCTCTGAGCGATGCAGGCTGGTACCTTCCGCAGCTGTTCCTGGCTCCCTATGTGGAACGTCTGAGACGGAAGCTGCCTGTCGTGGCCGTGCTGGGAGCGCTGGAGCGCCTGCCCTACTTGGGGCTGGCACTGGCAGCCCTTTGGCTCTCCTCCCTCCCTCGCTCCCAAGCCGTGGCCATCTTCCTCTTGATCATGGCCTGGAGAGCCTTAGCCAGCGGCCTGGTTGCCGTGCCATGGCAGGAGCTGATTGCCTCCGTCATCCCTGTCTCCCACCGAGGCCGCTTCTTCGGAGTCACCCATTGGGCCGGCCGGCTCCTGGGGGTCGCTGGCGCCGCCCTCGCAGCACTCATCCTCAAAGAGGTCCCTTACCCGCAGAACTACGCGCTGTGCTTTTTCATCGCGTTCACCTCCATGAGCCTCTCCTATCTTCTGATTCTCCTGACCGTCGAACCTGGTCCTCCAGGCGAGGGAGGGTTCCCGGGCAGCTACACTCAGCGTTTGCGCTCCATCCTGCGGAAGGACGCAAATTTCCGCACCTACCTGGTGAGCCGATGGTTCGCGTACTTCGGCGGGATGGCCTATGGATTTGTGGCGGTGTATGCTGTGCATCGCTTCTCGCTGCCCGATGCACAGGCAGGTGTCTTCACCGCCATCCTCTTCGCCAGCGGGGTGGTGGCTTATCCTTTCTGGGGAGCGCTGGGGGACCGGTTGGGACATAAGCGGGTCCTTGAGGGCGCCAGCCTCCTGTGGATTCTGGCCCTGGTAATCGCTTTGCTCGCCCCAGGGGTCGCCGCCTTCTACCTCGTCTTCGCCGTTATGGGCTTTGGAACTTCCGGGGCAACCATCGGCGACCTGAGCATTGCCATGGAGTTCGGCCCCGTGGAGGAACGGCCAACCTACATCGGGCTTGCCAGGACTGCGATGGGGCCTGCCGCCCTGATCACTCCGATCGTCGGCGGCGTGATCCTGATGCAGACCTCTTTCCCGGTTCTGCTCCTGACTTCCCTGGTCTTCGCTCTCACCGGCCTGCTGCTGCTCCGGGGCAGCGTCCACGAACCTCGACATCTGAGTCGCGGATTGGGTCCGACCAAATGACCGTCCTCGAAGGAGCTGCTCGAAATCGCCGCCCTAAGCATTGCCTGCTCGCGCCCGCAAGCAGCGTCACTCAACGGGAGGATCAGCATGACTAAGATCGCCATCATCGGTGCCGGAAGCGCCATGTTTGCTACCGAGCTCATGACCGATTTCCTGCTTACGTCCGCCATTCCCCGGGGCACGTTTGCCCTGGTCGACATCGACCCTGCACGCCTTGAGCTGGCGCACCAGATGGCCGAGCTCTTGATTCGGCGCACCGGCCGCCCCTGGTCGGTGGAAGCCTCCACCGACCGCAAGCAGGTCCTGCGCGGCTGCGACTTCGTTATCAACACGATCGAGGTGGCGGGCCTCGCCAACGTCCGCCACGACTACGACATTCCCCTTAAGTACGGCGTCGACCAGTGTATCGGCGACACCATCGGCCCCGGCGGCATCTTCAAGGCCCTGCGCACCCTGCCAGCATGGCTCGAAATCCTGGCCGACGTCGAGGAGCTTGCGCCGGGCGCCACCATCCTCAACTACGCCAACCCCATGTCCATCACCGTCCTGGTCGGCCTGCGCGCTTCGCGCCTGCCTGTCATTGGCCTGTGCCACTCCGTGCAGAACACAGTCGGACAGCTTGCCGAGTATCTGGACGTTCCCAAGGAAGAGATCCACTACCGCGCCGCCGGCATCAATCACCTGTCATGGTTCCTCGAACTTTCGCGTGCCGGCGAAGACCTGTACCCTCGGTTGCGGGAACGCGGCCGGCTGCCGCAGGTTTATGAGCAGGACCCCGCCCGCTTCGAGGCCATGTTCCATCTGGGCTACTTCGTCACCGAGTCCAGCGGCCACTTCTCGGAATACGTCCCCTACTTCCGCAAGCGCCCGGACCTGGTGAAGCGCTATACCCGCGATGGCTATCGCG
Organism: uncultured Anaerolineaceae bacterium; assembly: GCA_964575425.1. GTDB lineage: Bacteria > Chloroflexota > Anaerolineae > Anaerolineales > E44-bin32 > DATEAV01. Next base: position 5,492 of record CAZNRD010000003.1, read on the forward strand.
GCGAGTCCGGCTTCTACGCCAACAACTGGCCCCAGTGGCGTCAGTTCTACGACGACCAGTGCCGCCTCATCCTGCAGGGTCAGGAGATGCCGCTTCAGCGGGGACCCGAGTTCGCCTCCTACATCGCGGAAGCGATGCTGACCGACGTGCCGGCGCGCATCCACGGAAACGTGCTCAACGGCGGGCTGATCGACAACCTGCCGCACGACGGCGTGGTCGAGGTGCCCTGCCTGGTCGACCGCGGCGGCGTCCAACCCACGCATTTCGGGCCTCTCCCCACGCAGCTCGCCGCTCTGTGCCAGCAACACATGGCTGTCCACGATCTGGTCGCCCGCGGCGTGCTTGAGGAGGATCGCGAAGCCGCTGTGCGTGCCCTGATGCTCGATCCGCTCACCGCCGCGGTCTGCTCCCTCGAGGAAATCCGCTCGCTCTTCGACGAGATGGTCGAGGCGGAGCGAGAGCACCTTCCGCCTTGGGTCTGGTAGGTACGCATGACACGCAACTCCACGGCTGACTTCGATATCCTCGTCGTCGGAGAGATCAACCCCGACTTGATCCTCTCCGATCCATTGCTCGAGCCGCGCTTTGGCCAAGCCGAGACCCTGGTCCGGCACGCGGAACTCACCATCGGCTCATCCTCGGCCATCTTCGCCTGCGGCGCCGCCCGACTGGGCATGCGCGTGGCCTTCGTCGGCGTGGTCGGCAACGACGAGTTCGGCCGCTTCATGCGTCGGGCCCTGGCAGACGCTGGCGTCGATGTCACGCCCATCATCGTCGACGCCTGCCAGCGAACTGGTCTGAGCGTCATCCTCTCTCGCGGCCTCGACCGAGCCATCCTCACCTTCCCCGGCGCCATCGGCGCCCTGCGGGCAGAGCAGGTCCCGCTCACGCTGCTGTGCCGCGCTCGGCATCTCCACGTGGCCTCCTACTTTCTCCAGACATCCCTTCAGCCGGGCCTTGCCGGCCTGTTCCAGCAGGCACACGAGATCGGCCTCACAACCTCCCTCGACACCAACTGGGACCCGCAGGAGACCTGGACCGGCCTCGACGAGATACTGCCCCTGACCGACATCTTCCTGCCCAATCGCGCTGAGGCGCTGGCTATCACCCACACCACTGACCTCGACGCGGCAGTAGCAAACCTGAGCAGCAAGGTCAGGACCGGTGCCGTCAAGTTGGGCGCCGCGGGTGCACTCGCCTGGCACGCCGATCAACGCGTGCACGCCCCGGCGGTACCAGTAGACGTGGTGGACACGGTTGGGGCCGGAGATTCCTTCGACGCAGGGTTCGTCTGCGGTATCCTCAGCGGCTGGGACCTCAGCCGCTGCCTGGAGCTCGCAGTCGCCTGTGGGTCCCTCTCAGCGCGTGCCGCCGGAGGCATTTCCGCTCAGCCAACCTTGTCCGAGGCAATGCGCTACCTCAGTGAGGACACGCATGATCCCGTTGAATGAAGTGGTCCGCCGGATGACTCGGCTGCGCCAGGAGGGCTGGCAGATGACCCTGCTCGCCGCCTGCCCAAACTCCGACGCCGTGCTGGAGGCTGCTGTCAAGGTGGCGGCGGCCAACGACATGCCGATGCTGTTTGCCGCCACCCTGAATCAAGTCGATCGCGACGGCGGCTACACCGGGTGGACGCCGGCGCGCTTCGTCGCTCGCTTGCAGGAGCTGGCCGCCATCTACCACTGCACCGTTCCCCTGTATCCCTGCCTCGACCACGGTGGCCCGTGGCTCAAGGACGCCCATGCGCTCGCCCGCCTCCCGCTGGAGCAGACGATGGCGGAGGTCAAAGAGTCCCTCATCGCCTGTCTGGAGGCCGGATACGCGCTGCTCCATATCGATCCCACCGTCGACATCAGCCTGCCTCCCGGCCAACCGCCTCCCGTATCCTTAATTGTGGACCGCACCACCGACTTGATGCTGCATGCAGAGCAGCAGCGGCGCAGGCTGGGCCTGCCTCCGGTCGCCTACGAAGTCGGCACCGAAGAGGTGCATGGTGGATTGGCGGATCTGACCACGTTCGACTCGTTCCTGGATGGACTGCGAAGGAGCCTGTCCCGGGCTGGCCTCGAGGCGGCATGGCCGTGCTTCATCGTCGGCAAGGTAGGTACGGACCTGCACACCACCACGTTCGACCCGGAGATGGCTGGCCAGCTCTATCAGCGCGTCGCCCCTCTCGGTTCCCTCATCAAGGGCCATTACACCGACTGGGTGGCCAACCCGGCCGCCTATCCCGCGTCCGGGATGGGAGCCGCAAACGTGGGGCCGGAATTCACCGCCGCAGAGCTGGAGGCGCTGAAGGAGTTGTGCCGGCGCGAGAGGCAGCAGTACGCCACCGCCCGCTCCGGCTTCGAGGCTGCCATGGAGCACGCGGTCATCGAGTCCGGTCGCTGGCAGAAGTGGCTGCTTCCGGAGGAGGCAGGTCTGGAATTCCATCGACTGAGTGAGCCGCGACGAGAGTGGCTGATCGTCACCGGCGCTCGCTACGTCTGGACCCACCCCGAAGTCTTGCAGGCGAGGCGGCTGCTGTATGACAACCTGCACCATGAGCTCCCCCGCCCACACGGGTTCGTCATCGATCGCATCGCGGCGAGCATGCAGCAATACGTCGACGCCTTCAACCTTCGCAACTCAGCAGCCCGACTCCGGCTCACAGGCAATTTGCCAGGCAGGTGAGTATTCGCCCGGAAACTTCCAGCCTGCCCGCGCACCGACCCCAAGAACCACTCCCCTGCCGCCCTGAACCGCCGGCCCTCGCCTGACAATCCCCCGTGGGTGCGGTACACTGGCCCGATATCGTGGCCTGGCCTTCATCGCCCGCAAGCCGCTACTTGGCGGCTGCCGGCCCTGACCACGATTAGGAGACTTCGTCTGCAAATGCCATCCATGTGGCGGGCCTCCGCCTTCTATCTTCTCTTCTTCGCCGCCCTGGGCGCGGTGTATCCATTTCTCACGCTCTTCTACCAGCAGTCGGGTATGACCCCACAGCAGATTGGCGTCCTGGCCGCACTGCTGCCCCTGGTGACGATGATCGCCGGCCCGCTGTGGGGGCTATTCGCCGATTGGTTCCACCTGCACCGCAGCCTTCTTCCCCTGGCAATGCTGGCTACGCTTCCCTGCATGGTCTTTCTCTGGCATGCGCGCTCCTTCACCGCGCTCGTCACTTCGGTCTCCGCCTTCGCTTTCTTCCTGGCACCGATCGGTCCCCTGGCCGACAGTTCCGTCATCCAGTTGCTCAAGGACCAACGCTACAGGTACGGCCATTTTCGCCTGTGGGGCTCTGTAGGTTACGGGCTTGTCGCCTGGATTGGCGGGGAAGTGATGGAGGCCTTCGGCAAGGGCGCGGCGTTTGTCCTCGCGCTTTCCCTGATGCTGATCGGAGCCATTCTGACTCGCAGTCTGGTGGTGCCTCGCCCACGCCCCAGCCAGTCCCTGTGGCCAAGCCTGCGCCGCCTGGCCACCGACGCGCGCTGGATGAGCTTCCTCGTCGCCGGCTTCCTGAGCGGCATTGGCATCGCCGTGCTGAACAACTACTTGGTGCTCTACCTCAAGTCCCTCGGCGCTTCTGAAGGACTGCTGGGTTTCCTGGTCGGCGCCGCCGCCCTCAGCGAGCTGCCCTTCTTCTGGCTCTCGGCCAGCCTGATGCGGAGATGGACGCCGCGGGTGTTGCTCATCATCTCATACGCGTTGCTTGCCCTGCGCTGCATCCTCACTTCGCTCCTGCGCCGGCCGGGCGCAGCCCTGGCGGTGCAGCTCCTCAACGGCCCTACTTTCTCCGCCGGCTGGGCGGCCGGCGTCACCTTTGCCAGCGAGACCGCACCCCCGGAGCTGGGAGCCACCGCACAATCCGCCTTTGGGGCAACTCAACTGGGACTCGCCGGCACTGTAGGTGGCCTCCTCGGCGGCCACCTCTACGGCACGCTCGGGGCCCCCATGTTGTTCTTCCTCGCTGGCCTCGTCGTCCTGAGCGGCCTGGTCGTCTTCACCGCCGGCACAGCACGCGCCCCCAGGCCTGTCCGGGCGTGATACCTCCCGACCCAAGCGCGAGCAAGGCCGGCGGCGCGCCGGCCTCGCCATCCGTCATCAATCAGCCTCGCTCACGGCTGCCACTCCACAACGATGCGACCCACTCCGCCGTCGATCTCGATGTCCGCCCGATGCTGAGCCGTCGTAAAGTCCGGCGACAGGTACACCTTGTCCTGGCGGACGAAATCGGATGGCACCGACACTTGCCCAAGTCCTCCATCGACCTGCATACGCACTGCCATCGACCGCGGCACCCGCAGCACCATCTCTCCCACGCCCGCCTCGACCGCCACTCGAACCCTCCCCTGCGCCGGCAGCACCGCCACCACCTGACCAACGCCGCTGTCGATTTCCAGGTCAGTCACCAGGAGCCCGCTCAGGTCCAACCTCGTTTCACCCACTCCACTGTGCAGCGTCAGCGCCAGCGGGATGCTGCTGTTGAGGTGCAGCGTCCACTCCCGCCGCTCGCCCATTCCACCACCGAGCCACGCGGTCCCGCTGTCTTCGCTGCCGATCCGATAGTGGGCCACGCCATCAGCAACTCGCCCCTCACTGACCAGCCTCTGGCCGCGGGCCAGCACCACCCTGCCCTCCACCAGCTGCCCCACGCCCGCGCCGGCACCAACCGTCAGCCGCCCAACTCCGAACTCGACCTCAACTTCGCCGCGCTCGGCACCGGCGAGCGGCTGAGAGATCGATTCGGTCGACCCGCCAGCGCCAGCTGCCGGGAGGCGGAAGAGGTAGATCGCCCCCACCAGCAAAGCAACGACCAGCAACGCCGCCAGCAGCGAGCCCCAGACCGAGCGTCGGCCGATCAGCAGCTCCAGCCCGAAGCCGATGATGAGAACGGGCCACAGGCGCAGGATCATCTCCCACACCGACCAATCCAGCATGCCCAGGTTGTTGAGAAGGAGCACCACACCCAGGCCTACCAGCACGAGCGGCCACACCAGGCTTCCGACTCTCCTCGGGCCTTCCATCCGTCACCTCCCTTTCGCCCAGCGCCACACAAGCACGGCACCAGCCGCGATCAGCAGGACCGGCCACAGCACGTCCGCGTCGAGCCAGCGCAGCCACGGCACGTCGAGCTGCCGGACCAGGAACACCGCCCCCAGCACCACCAGTGCCGCACCGAGGATCATCGCCGCGCGTGGGTTTCCTCCCTCCAGCCCCTGCTGCACCTCCGTCCCCAGAGCCCGCGCTCGCTCGCCGATCTCCTCCACACCCGCGCGGAGGGTCTCGCTCGGGCTGGTTTCCGGAGACTCCTCGCGCGGCACAATCACCCACAGCAGCAGATAGATCCACACTCCGGCTCCAGAAGCCAGCGCCAGAAGCACGAAGAAAAGGCGCACCAGGGTCGGGTCAATCCCGAGATACTTCCCCAGTCCGCTACACACGCCTCCGAGCATCACATCCGTGCGGCTGCGATACAGTCGGTTCTGCATCGTTCCCTCCTCTGAGCCGCTCCTCAACGGGCCCGCAGCGCCCGCAGCATGAGCAGAAGTCCCCCGACGATCAGCGCAGCGGCCATCACGTAGGGCAGCAGATTGGCACCGGCTGCAGTGATGACCAGGCCCATCACCCCCAGCACACCCGCCGGGTAGATCGCCCAACCTTGCCGTCCCTGGGGCGTCGGCATCAGCGCGACCAGCATGAATGTCACCGCCAGCCCGAGGAAGAAGATGCCTCCGACCGCGATGCCGGGCAGGACCTCAGAGACGGCCGCGACCAGCGCCAGCGTCAGGAGAGCCCCCCCGGGAATGACAGCCCACCACTGACTGCGCTGGTTGAGGAAGATGGCCCAGAACGACAGCCCAATGCCTCCCAGGAACAAGGCTCCCGCCCAGCTCCCGCCACCGCCTGGCACCAGCGCTGACAAAGCGATCATCGCTCCCAACGAAAGCAAAGTGAAGCCTGGGATGAGGGCCCACCACTGGTCGCGGCTTCGAGCGAAGCCTGCCAGGAAGAGAACCCCGCCGAATGCAAACAGCAGGGCCCACAACAGCGACCAATCGAACAGCAGGATGTCCAGCGTCTGCAGCAGGAGCAGTGCTCCCACCGCGACCAGCAGCAGCCCAATCACAGCCCCCGCGTCCAAGCGCTTCATGGTCTTCTCCTCCAGAAGCATCTACGCCGCGATTCGCGCAGGGTCGCGCGGCATTCTATTCAACCTCGATGGAACCCACGCCCGCCTGGAGGTCCAGGTCGATGCGATTGATCGCCTGCTCGTAGCCCTCGGATTGATGCACCTCGCCGGCCCGGGGGAAGCGTCGCTCGTCAATTCGGATCTCTGCCAGCCCTGCCCGGCTCCGAATCCGCACCGCTGTGCCTTCAGGAACCCGGACCCGCACTGAGGCCGCACCGGCTTCAACCTCTGCCTTCACCGGGCCTGCGTGCCCAGGGAGTGTCACTCGGGTGGCGCTTGCCCCCGTCTTCAGACGGAGTTCGTCGACAAGCGTCCGGCTCAGATCGATGTCGCTCTCGCACGCTCCCGTCTCCAGCCGCAGGCTCATGGGCAGGTCATTCGCCAGCCGTAGGCTCCACTCCGGCGCCCGACTCCACGCCCAGGGAATGCCCATCGCCACCCAGGCGTCTGGCGGACGGTGCAGCTCAAGCATGAGCACTTCGCCGTCGCGCTGCATGCGGCGCTCCACCCCTCCGCCGAAGTCCCCCGCAAGCACCTCGCCCGGCGCTGTCCCTCCCGCAATCCGCAGCCGGCCTGCACCGTAGCGGACGATGACCACTGCACGGCTCGCCCCCTCCGTAGGCACCCATAGGCGCTCGCTGACCGCAACCTTCCCGGATTGTGAGGCGCTCCAGATCCCCCAGACCCCAAGTGCGATCAGGAACACCGGCACCACCAACCCCCACAGTTCGACCTGGATGACCCCCAGGCTTCGCAACAAGAAAAGGCAGCCGACAACGATCAAGAGGATTCCAGCAAGAAGGCGCCCACTTCGCACGACCATCGCATATCCCCTTCCCAGCCACCCCGTCAGCGGCGGAGCAAGGCCCGCACGAACAGGACCAGGCCCAACAAGATAAGTAGTACCGGCCAATAGCCGACAAGCCACTGCGGGCCTCCCAGGAGGGAGGCGAAAATGCCGAACAAGATCAGGCTGACCAGAACCAGCCACGCGCCAGTGCCGAAATCGCGTCGCAGCGTCCCGCCCAGCAGTCCGGAGAGCAGCGTACCCACGCCCACAAAACCAGGAATCAGAGTCCACGCGTAGGCCCAACTCTGCCACTCCCCCGTGGCGTTCTGCCACAGAAGCAGTCCGCCGATCCCGCCGACGATGCACGCCGGAACAGCCATCCCCGGTTCGCCTGAGACCAATCCAAGGAGAAGCAGGAATGCCCCCATGCCCACCACAATCAGCGGCCAACCCCGAGCCCAATTCACCGCCTCGACCCATGCCCTCAAGGCAGGCACCAATTGGAACGCCAGGAATGCTGTGCCCAACAGAATCAGAAGAACACCCCCTGCCAGCTGAGACCTGCGTCGTTTTTCCATCTCGCCCTCCTGCGCAGGAGTGGGCTTGGCCGGCCGCGCGACATTTGCCGGCCGCCCCTCCAGCGTCCGCTCCCTGGTTCGCCAAACAAGGGTTGAGAGAAATCGATGGCCGCGCCCGTGCGTAGGAGCCAGGAACTCAGACAGTATGCTACTCCACGGGGCGTCAAACGCCAAACCCCTGCGCAGATCACTTGATCCACCACCGGAGCATCACGACCACGGAACGCTGCGTCCAGGTCCGCTGGTCATGCGCGATGGTAGAATCTCTGCGTCCTGTCCATACCCCATGAGGAGTGTTTCATGCCCGAGGCCGTGATCATCGACGCTGTGCGTACGCCGATCGGCGCACACGGTGGCGCCCTTGCCGGCGTCCGTCCCGACGATCTCGCCGCGCTTGTTGTTGGCGAAGTTGTCTGCCGCACCGGCATCGATCCCGCCGAGGTCGAGGAGGTCTACCTGGGCTGCGCCAATCAGGCCGGCGAGGACAACCGCAACGTGGCTCGCATGGCCGTCCTGCTGGCGGGCTTTCCGGTGGAGGTGGGCGCGGTCACATTCAACCGGCTGTGCGCCTCCGGCCTGGCGGCCGTCAATGCCGCCGCCCGCGCCATCAAGGCCAGCGAAGGCGAGGTCTTCATCGCCGGCGGCGTCGAGAGTATGTCGCGCGCCCCGTACTCGGTGCCGAAGGCCGATCGCGCCTTCCCCTGGGGGAACCTCACCGCCTGGGACACCACCCTGGGCTGGCGTTACCCGAACCCGAAGATCGAGGCCAAGTTCGGCATCGAGTCGATGGGAGAGACCGCCGAGAACATCTATGAGCTCACTCCCTCCATCTCGCGCGAAGAGCAGGATGCCTTCGCCCTCGAGAGCCACCGGCGAGCCGTAGCCGCCATCGACTCCGGTCGCTTCGCCGAGGAAATCGTGCCCGTGCCCATTCCGCAACGTAAGGGCGAAGTTGTCCTCGTCGACACCGACGAGCGCCCGCGCCGCGATACCAGCCCGGAGTCGCTGGCCCGCCTCAAGCCGTCCTTTCGCGAAGGCGGGACGGTGACTGCTGGGAACTCCTCGGGCATCAACGACGGCGCTGCCGCCTTGCTGCTGATGAGCGCCGAGAAAGCGCGTGCCCTCGGGCTGCGGCCCCTCGTCCGCATCGTGGCCTCAGCCGCCGCCGGCGTCCCGCCGCGATTGATGGGCCTCGGCCCCGTCCCGGCCACGCGCAAGGCCCTGGCTCGGGCCGGCCTCACAATCGACGACATCGGGCTGGCCGAGCTCAACGAGGCCTTCGCCGTCCAGGCCTTGGCGGTGATGAAAGAGCTTGGCCTGCGCCACGAGATCACCAACGTCAACGGCGGCGCCGTCGCCCTTGGCCATCCGCTTGGCTGCTCCGGTGCGCGCATCCTGACGACGCTCGTGCACGAGATGCGCCGGCGCGCGCCTCAAGAACGCCGCCCGTACTACGGCCTCGCCACCCTGTGCGTCGGCGTCGGCCAGGGGGAGGCCACCATCGTCGAGTGGGTCGACTGAAGCCAGCGGCGCCATCCGACTTTCGGTTTCGGCAGCCATGTTGACGCTCGTCACCGGCTCCACCGGCTTTCTGGGCTCGCATCTGTGTCGGGCCCTGCTGGCTGCGCGCCACCGCGTGCGCGCCCTGCGCCGCCCCACCAGCTCCCTCGAGCCTCTGGATGGACTGCCGGTCGAGCACACCCTCGGAGACATCCTCGACCCCGCCTCGCTCGCCCGAGCCGCTCAGGGCGTGCAGGTGGTCTTCCACGCCGCCGCCGAAATGGGCCCATGGCGCAACCCGACTCTCATGATGACCACCCACGTGGTCGGCACCCGCAACGTGGCTCAGGCTGCCATCGAGGCAGGCGTCCAGCGTTTGGTCCACCTGTCCTCTGTCGCCGCGCTCGGCCTGCCGGATCGTCCTGGCGAAGAGGCACCGCTGCTGACGGAGGACCATCCCTGGAATGTCTCCCCTCACGCTTGGCCCTACGGCTACGCCAAGCACCAAGCGGAACTCGAAGTCCTGGATGCTGTCCGCCGCGGCCTCGACGCGGTCATCGTCAACCCCGCTCTCGTCGTCGGGCCTGGCGACGTGCATCGCGTGCGCTCAAACCTGATCTGGCAGGTGGCGCGGGGCCGAATCCCGATGGCCGTCCATGCCGGGCTCAACGTAGTTCATGTTGACGACGTCGTCGAGGGTTGTCTGGCAGCCCTGGCTCGCGGCCACCGCAGCGAGCGCTACATTCTCGGCGGAGAGAATCTCACCCTCTCCCAGATCCTGGCCCAAGCCGCCGAGGCTGCTGGCCGCCAGCCGCCGCGCCTGATCGTGCCGACACGGCTGGTGCGCGCCCTCGTGCCAGCCGCGTCCGCCCTCGCCCGAATCCTTTCCATCCCGCTCGAGACCGGGCTGTTGCGATTCGCGGGCTGCTTTTTCCACTACGACCTCGCCAAGGCCCAATCCCAGCTGAACCTCGCCCAGCCCCGGCCCTTTCGCCAAGCGGCTGAGGCCGCGCTCGCCTGGTATCGAGCGCGCGGCTTGCTCCCGGCAGCTAACCCGGCACCCGGCGAACATCCGTGATACACTGCTACTCCGGGCGGTGAGGGCAGGCCGAGAGTGAAGCGAGAGCCCGAGCACGCTCCTGAGCGCGATCTTCTCTGGACCTCAGCCCTGCGCGCGGCCGCGGCTTTCGCGCGCCGCGCCGCTTTCACCGAAGAGGATGTCGTCCGCGCCGTCACAGAGGAACTGAGACGCCTGAAGCTTGTCGGCGCCGTCAGCCTGTTGCGCTCGGATGGCATGCTTCAAATCTCTTCCCGCGGCTTGAGCCCGGCCGCGGCCTCCAGCCTCGAACGCCTCACCGGCGTCCACATCGCGGAATTCCGCTTCGACCCCAATCAGGTCGACCTCTACCGCGAGGCTCTTCAGAGCGGTCGGGCCATTTACGCCCGCGATCACTCGAACATGCTGGCCCAGCTCCTCCCATTTCCACTCAAACCCGTGCTCCCACGTATCCTCAGCCTCCTGGGTCGCACGCCGCTCATCGTCGCCCCACTGACGTTGGCGGACCAGACCCTGGGCGCGCTCCACGTCACCGGCCGTTGGCTGACCTCCGACGACGCTCCCATGGTGGAAGCGTTGGCCGATCACGCCGCCATCGCCCTGGGCCATGCGCGCGCCCGCACCGAGATGCAGGCCGCCCTCACCCGTGAGCGCCTGCGCAATCAGGTGGCTGAGACCATCGCCAGCAACCTCGAATTGCCCGTGGTGCTCGAGCGCGTGCTGCGCCTGGCAGCCGATGTCAGCAACGCCGATGCCGGCACCATCGCTCTCCTCTCCGCCGACGGAAACAGCCTTGAGTTCGCCCACCTCTTCAACCTGCCCGAATCCTTGCATCAGTCGAACGTGCCCCGTGGCCAGGGGCTGAGCTGGCGGGTGATCGAGGGCCGGCAGGCCATCCTCGTTCCCGACTACCCGCAGGCACCCTTCGCCATGCCCGAATGGGTACGCGCTGGCATCCGCTCCGCCCTGGCCGTGCCGCTTATCGCCGGCGAAGACATCGTCGGTGGGATCGGCCTGTTCACGCTGAACGAAGCCCGAGGATTCGACCCCGAGCAGGTCGAGATGGTGCAGGCCATGGCGCGCATGGCCGCCGTCGCCATCAAGAACAGCCGCTCCTTCGCCGAAGCACGCCACCACGCCGATGAGTCCCAGGCCCTCATTCTCTCCGCCGGCGCCATCTCGGCCTCGCTTGACCTGCAAACCGTCCTGACCGAAATCGCCGAGCAGGCCCGCTCACTCTTCCGCGCCGATGGCAGCCGCATTCACCTCCTCGATCCCGAGCGCAACGTCCTCCGCTGCCTGGTCGCCATCCAGCCCGATGCCGAGGCCGTCAAGGCCATCGAGCTCCGCCCCGGCCAGGGCCTAACCGGCCACGTGCTCGAGACTGCTCAGCCTCTCATCGTCGATGACGCCCCGCGCGATCCCCGCGGCGTCCACGTCCCCGGCACACCCGTCGAAGACCCCGAGGTCATGCTGCTGGCGCCCCTGACCATCCGCCAGCGCACGATGGGGGTGATGACCGTCCTGCGCTTCTCCTACGATCGCCCCTTCACTGCAGCCGACCTCGAGCTGCTCAAGCCCTTTGCCGTCCACGCTGCCATGGCGATCGAGAACGCGCACCTCTACGGACAGATCGAACTACAGGCTCAGCGCCTGGAAGCCGAAGTCATCGAGCGCACCCGCGACCTCGCCCTGTCCGAGGCCCGCTACCGCGCTCTGGTGGAAACATCCCTCGCCGGCATCTTCCAGACCAACCCCGAGGGCCGCATCGTCTACGCCAATCAGGCCTTGGCCGACATGCTTGACATCCGCCCGGATGACCTGATTGGCACTCCCGACCTGCATCTGGGAATTGCCCCAGAGCAGGCCAACATCATGCTCCAGCACCTGACGGCCAAACTGCGCGGCCAGCGGTCGAAGTGGGAGGGCTATGACGTCACCCTGCAGTCGCGCATCGGCCGCCGCATCCCGGCGCTGCTTGCCGTCAGCCTGATCTCCGACAGCCAGGGCAACCTGCAGGGCATCACCGGCGTGGTCCTCGACATCTCCGACCGCAAGGCCCTCGAAGCTGCCCTGCGCGCCGAACGCGATCAGCTGCACGCCATCCTAACCAACATCGGCGACGCCGTTCTGGTGACCGACGCTCAAGGCGTCATCGAGTACGTCAACCCCGCCTGGGAGCTCCTCAACGGCTACAGCGCCGAGGAGGCGGCAGGCAAGACCCCGCGCATTCTCCGCAGCAGCCAGCAGCCGCCTGAGTTCTATGCCGAGCTGTGGCGCACCATCCTCAGCGGCCAGCCGTGGAGCGGCGAGGTCGTCAACCGCCGCAAGGACGGCAGCCTGTACGACGCCGCCTTGACCATCACCCCCATCAGGGACGAGGCCGGCACCATCGTCAGCTTCGTCGGCGTGCAACATGACATCAGCGCCCTTAAAGAGCTCGACCGTATGAAGTCGCAGTTCGTCTCCGACGTCTCCCACGAACTGCGCACCCCTCTGACCAACATCCGCCTCTACCTCGACCTGCTGCGCGCCGTGCGCGAGCCCACCAAGACCTGGCAGTACCTGGAAACCATGGACCGTGAGAGCACCCGCCTCGCCAACCTGATCGACGACCTGCTCTCCCTCTCCCGCCTCGACGTCGGCACCGTGACTGTCAACCTTACTCCCGTCGACATCAACGGGTTGCTGAACGCCCTGGTCGAGGACCGGAGTGTGCTGGCCGCCACCCGCGGCCTCACTCTGCGCCTCGAGTGCGATCCTGCCGTGCCACCGGTCCCGGGCGACGACCGCCTGCTGACGCAGGTCTTCACCAACCTCCTGACCAACGCCCTGAACTACACCCTCAGCGGCGGGACCGTCACCTTGCGCACCCGAGTCGAGGCCGACAACGGCAGGCACGTCGCCGCCGAGGTCGAGGACACAGGGCTCGGCATTCCGCTCGAGGAGCAAAGCCAGATCTTTCGCCGCTTCTTCCGCGGCCGGGCCAGCCGCGAGACGGGCGCTGCCGGCACCGGCCTGGGCCTGGCCATCTGCAAGGAAATCATCGACCGCCACGGCGGTCGCATCGACGTCGTCAGCGAAGGCATTCCAGGCCGCGGCTCACGCTTCACCGTCCGACTCCCCTGCCAGCCAGGCCCCGCCACGCCGCCACAGCCGTCCCCTTGAGCGCCTCCCCACTACACATCCCACCATGTGCATAGGACGGCAGGCCTCACGCCCGCGAGCAAGGGCGCGGCTTCGCCTAGCGCTGCGCGCTGTCGGCACCGCGCCCGGTTACGCCGGGGGGTCTCAGCTGAGAGAGAACACAGAGCCGGTCGGGGTCTTGCGCACTTCGATGCGCGCCGGGAACGCGTCCTTGAGTTCGTCAAGATGCGTGATCACCAGGATCCGGTCGAAGTCGTCCTGAATGCTGTTGATGGCCGAAACCATATGTTCCCGTCCGCTGGCATCCTGCGTGCCGAAACCTTCGTCGATAAACAGGCAGCGCAGCTGTGTACCCGCACGCCGCGCCAGCAGCCGCGAGAGGGCAATGCGGATGGCGAAGTTGATGCGGAAGGCTTCGCCTCCCGAGTACATCTCGTACGGGCGGCTCCCGAGTTCGTCCGAGATGATGATGTCCAGCGCCTCGCGCAGCTCGCCCGTCTTGATCTCCCGTTGGGTTTCAATGCGGACGTTCAGCCGGCCGTTCGTCATGCGCCCTAGCAGCTCATTGGCGGAGGCCTCAAGTTCAGGAACCACGGTCTCGATGATCATGGCTGGCACACCGCGTTTTCCGAAGGCTTCACGCAGGTCCTGCAGCAATCCCAGGTCTTCCGCCAACTTCTGCCTCTCCCGCAGCCGTTCGCTGCGCTGCCGCTCAAAGGCCTCGATGGCAGCCAACGTCTGTCGTACGCCACCCACGCGTTCATCGGCCATACGCTTCTCGAACCGCAGCCGCTCAAGGTCTTCTGCCCGCAAGGCCGCTGCCCGCAGCGCCTGTTCGACCGATTCGGCCTCCGCCTCCATTTGCGACCGCGCCTGTCGGTCCTGCTCCAGCTCTCCGGCCCAGCGCGCAATGCGCTGCTCGGTCGCGAGGGTACGCTGCGCCGCCTCATCGGCCTGACCCAGAGCGGCGCTCAGTTCTCCTGCGCGCTTTTCCAGCACCGCGCGCTCGCGCAGCCTTTCGTTCAATCCCGCCATCTGCTGCCGTAGAGCTTCGACCTCGGCCTCCAGGTCCCGCATCCGCGCCTGATTGCCGCGATACTGCTCACGTCGGCGTTCGATCTCTGCCCGCAGCTCGTCCAGCAGCCGGTGCCGGTGTTCTTCCGTCAGGGGCTGGCCGCACGTCGGGCAGCTAGGCTCGGTGGCCGTCTCCAGCACCGACGCCCTCGCCTTCAGCGGCTCGGTCTCCGGTCCAAGATTCTGATTGATTCCCCGGAGGTGCGCGGCCTCCTCCGCCAGCGCCTTCACCCGCTGATTGATCTCATCGGCACGCGCCTGCAACTCCTCCAGACCAGCCAGCGCCTGCTTCACCTGAGCGAGGGTCGCTGTCAACGCCGCGGCATCCGCCTGGCGTCGCAGCGACACGAGATCATGGTTGGCTTCGGCCAGTTCCTGCTCACGCCGGGTAATGCGCCGTGTGAGATCGTCGATCTGACGCTGCAGCCTCACCAACTGGCTGCGTGCCTGCTCCAGGCCGGCCCAGGTCTGCTCCGCGGCGGCCAGCCGCTCACCGACCGAGCGCGCAGCCTCCTCCGCCTGGCCCAATTCCTCCTGATAGACCGGCCGCTGCGCCAGCTCGCGCTCAATCTCTTCCAGCCGACCCTCCAGCCGCTGGATGTCATCGCGGTATCGCTGCAGCCATCCTTTGGCTCGTTCCTCGAACACCTCCCATTGGCCCAGGCCGAGGATGTTCGACAGCACCTGCTTGCGCTGCGCCGGCGTCTTGGTGGTGAACTCGTCCGCTCGACCCTGCACCAGGAACGCCGAGTTGACAAAGGTGTCGTGGTCGATTCGGAGCAGCGCCTCGATCTTCTCCTGCGTGCCGCGCAGGGAAGGTTCGGAGAGCCCCCGCCAGCTTCCAGCCTGCTCGTCCCAGCCATGCAGCTCAAGTAAGGAGGCACCTCGCTTCCCGCCGCGGCGCTGGCGCACGACGCGAAAGCGCCGGCCGCCCAGATCGAAGGTCAGAACGACTCGCATTTCGCTCCGGCCCTGATGGATCAGCTCATCTGGCGAGTTGCTGCGCGCCCGTCCCCACAGCGCCCAGGTCATGGCGTCTAGCAGGGAGGACTTGCCCGCTCCGTTGGGGCCGCTCAGGCAGGCGATGTGAATCCCCTCCAGGTTGAGGGGCCCAGGGTCGCGGTAGGCCAGGAAGTTGTGAATTTCCAGCTCAACCGGTATCACGGAACACTTCCTCAGCCTTGGCCAGCAG
>CAZNRD010000003.1:21098-116798 GCA_964575425.1 uncultured Anaerolineaceae bacterium
TCAATCGGCTGCAGGGCTGCCAGCGCGGCCGCGGCGGGATCTTCCTGGCCGCGCGCATCCACACGAATGGTGCGGAACGGTCGCGCCGCCACCGGGACGAACTCCCAGCGCGTGGCTTCGCGCTCCAGTTCAACCCAGCAAAAGCCTTTGACCTCCTCTTCCTCACCGAAGTCGATGCGTTCCAGCGAGCCGCTGTAGACCAGCGGCGGATAGCCCCCGGGGTTGAGGTCTTGATGTCGGTGGATGTGACCCAGGGCCACGTAGTCCCACGCCCCGTCTGCCAGCGTCGATCTCAGAACGGCCACATCCCGCCCCAGCATCACCGATCTCTCCGACCCCAGCCGGGCCTCGGCCACGGTGAAGTGACCGGCGAGCAGGCGGGGCATCGAGTGCGCCGCTGCCTCTTCAGCCAGGCTGCGCAGCACGACGTTCACCGCCTCTGCCAGCGCGCTCTCCAGCTCCTCGATCGACTTCCCTTGATGCTCCTCACGCGCCAGCAGGCGACCGCGCATCGGATACGGAACCCAGGCCAGATACAGCAGACCACGGCGCGTGCGGACCACCCGACCTTCGGCCTTGTGGCCGACGATCACGCCCGGCACGTCCAAAGCCCGGAAGATGTCGACGCTGCTGGCCTTGGAAGGCATGGCCGGCATGTCGTGATTGCCCACCAGCAGCAGCGTGGGCATGGCATCGGCTAGGCGCTTGATGCGCTGCGCGAACTCCCGCTGCTGCGTCGGTTCGGGGTCCCTATGCTTGAACGCATCGCCGGCGAAGACGGCCAGGTCCGCTTCGTGCGCGATGGCGTAGTCGATCACCTCATCCAGCCGCGCCAGGAAGTCCCGCACTCGCGTCGACGTCCCGGTGGCCGGGTCCAGGCGACCGTAGTTCTCCATGCCAATGTGGACGTCGGCGAAGTGCAGCACGCGGATCGACTCAGGCATCGCCCCTCACCGCCTCAGCCACCACCCCGGCCCCGACGACGGTCGATAATCCGCCAATCGGTCCAGCAAGGCCCCTGGTTCCTCCTTGATACACCGCCGGGGAATGATCCTTATCATGCATGACGCCCTCGGCGCGAGCCTGGTCGAGCATCGCTTCGACCCCACGATGACAAGCCCATCAGATGGGCATGAGCCACTTCCAGCGTGCTGAAGCCTTCGGGGGTGATTCCGATCACGGGACTTCCGGCCTGACACGCGGAATCGGCCAGTGCCCGCTGCCAAAGATAAGCACATGTCCCCATGAGGCCAACCCACAGCCCATGGCGCGGGCCGCCTCCAGGTGCCGCGCCCGGATGACGTCGCTCGAACCGCAGTAGACACACACCTGCCGCAGCCCCGTCATCCAACCACCGTTTCCTCGAGGGCAAGTTCCAGCTCCAATTCATCCCTCACGGGGATGCCGTGCGCTCCTACCTCGGCGATGCCTGGCTTGAGCCCGCGGCTGACCTGGATGGCCCCAACATGGAGCGCCGCCAGACGAAAGCCGCGCCGCTGGTAGAAGCGTTGTGCCTCGACGTTGTCATTGGTCGTGATCAGCCACAAGCGGCGACAGCCGGCTTGGCGCGCTGCCTGCTCCACGGCTCGCAGAAGCGCTGTGCCGATCCCTCGGCCCTTCTCCAGCGCATCAAGCGTAACCAGCTCGCAGCCTGTCTCATCCAGGTGGTAGGTGGCCAGACCGACGCGCCCGGTCTCACGCCAGGCCACCAACCCCGGAAGGTTCCGCACATCGTGCAGCCGGCCACGGCTCACCACCTGCGGCCCTCCCCAACGAACGGTCACCAAGTCGGCTGCCCACGCCCGGTCGCTGTCTGCAAGCGGCTCGATGCTGACCACGCTCCCTGGCTCGCTTCGTTGCTCCAGGCTGGAGCGCCGGATGCCCTCCGCGACAACGTCGAGTTCCCGCCGGCTGGGCTGGCTGCGCGGCTTCGTTCGCCGCAGCCCGAAGCCGTCCCCGCTGTGGCGGGGCAGCACATGCAGGTGCACGTGGAAGACCTTCTGCCCCGCGGCCCGACCGTCGGCCAGGTAGAGGTTCACCCCCTCGCAGCGCAGGCCCGATCGACACAGCGCCATCGCCAACCGGCGCGCAACGGCGAACATCCGCGCACCACTGACCTCCGAGAGTCCCTCCAGGCCCTGGCTGTGCTCATTGGGGACCACCAGCACATGCCCCTCGTTCACCGGCATGATGTCCATGAATGCCGTCACCAGATCGTCGTGGTGCACCAGGCTCGCCTCAGCTCGCCCCTCGACAATCCGACAGAACACACATGCTGGGTCGCGCGCCACTTTCGATCCTCCCGCGTCCTGCCGCCGAGGAAACCACAACTCGGGTGACAAGGCAAGGGCACCCCGTCCGTCCCAACCTTTAGTCCCGCCAGTAAGCACGTGATGCCTCCTTCGCCTGCCAGCCAGGCGCGAGGGTTCGCGTTCTCGTTGCCTCCTGAGCGACCACGACAACGCGAAGCTCGCTGCCAACGCCCCCCCGGAGGGCCTCATCTGGGAGATGCACAGACGCGGAGAGCCGGGGACGCCAACCCCGGCTCTCGTCTAAGGAGGAGAAGAGAATCCGCCCTTCCGACGTTACTATAGCCTGGAGGCCTTCCCGACCGCTGGTCGGAATCCCTATGCGAAATCTACGGAATCCCTACGTCGCCCCTGACGTTGGTACCATGAAAGGCACCTCGCCGGGATCCCCCAGGGCATCGCCGCGCATAGCACGACTGTGCCCGGTCACCCCCGGGGGTATAATCGCCGCGCCTTCCTCGGAGCCCCGATGCTCGTCGACTGGACCCTGGCTCTCGTACCACTCCTGGTCATCGTCGTTCTCATGGTTCGCTTCCGTTGGGGCGCGGCGCGAGCCGGGCCTGCCGGCTGGCTGGTCGGCGTTGCCCTGGCGGTGCTCCGCTTCGGCGCTGGCCTTGAGATCCTTGCCCAGGCCCAGGCCAAGGCTTCCTTCCAGGCATTCGACGTGTTGATGATCGTCTGGGGTGCGTTCCTTCTATACCGCGTGGTGGAAGAGGCCGGCGCCATCCGTCTCCTCGGCGAAGCACTTCCCCACTTGACGCGCGACCGCGGCCTGCAGGCCCTCCTCATTGGCTGGGCTTTCGCCTCCTTCCTGCAGGGCGTAGGCGGCTTTGGCGTGCCCGTCGTGGTGACGGCTCCGATCCTCCTCGGCCTCGGCTTTTCCCCGCTCACTTCCGTCCTTATTCCCTCTGTCGGCCACTCGTGGTCGGTCACCTTTGGCTCCCTTGCCTCTTCGTTTCAAGCGCTGATTGCTGCTACGGGCTTGCCGGGCGAAAGCATGGCGGCTTCGTCGGCCCTGCTGCTGGGCCTGGCAGGCCTCCTGTGCGGCGTGCTGGTCAGCTACCTCGGAGACGGATGGTGCGGCCTTCGCCGCCTGATGCCGGTTGTGATTGTGCTGGGAGCAGCGATGGGTTCGGTTCAGTTCTGGCTGGCCACGCACCGCCTGTGGAACATTGCTGGTTTTGGGGGCAGCCTGGCCGGGTTGGTGGTGGGACTACTGTTGGCTCGAGTGCGCCACAACCGTCGATCTCCCTCACACTCTCCCGCCGACGTCAGATCGGTCTGGTTGGCATTGTCCGGGTACCTGGCCCTGATCGCCATCACTTTGATCGTCCAGCTCTTCCCACCGGTGCACGCAACACTGAGCCGAGCCGTCCTTGAGCTGTCGCTGCCGGCAGTGACAACCACTCGAGGCTTCAGCACGCCGGCCGAGGAGGCCCTGCGTCTCTATCCCCTGCGCCATGCCGGGGCCGTCCTCGTCCTGGCATCCCTGGTGGCCTACCTCATCTTCCGCCGCGCCGGATGGTTTCATCCTGGCGCAGTCCAGCGCGTTCTCCTGGGAACAGCCCGCGGCGTGTTGCCCTCCAGCCTGAGCATTGTCTCCATGGTGTCCCTGGCCGTCGTCATGACCTATGCCGGTATGACGGACGTTCTCGCGACGGGCCTGGCACAGGCGGCCGGGCCCACGTTTCCTCTCATGGCACCGTGGATCGGGGCTTTGGGCGCGTTCGTCAGCGGTTCGAATACCGGCTCCAACTTGCTCTTCGCCATGCTGCAGCTGCGCACCGCGGAGCTGCTCAAATTCAGCCTGCCATGGGTGCTGGCCGCCCAGACGGCCGGCGGCGCGGTCGGTTCGGTGGTCGCTCCCACCAAGATCGTTGTCGGCGTCAGCAGCGCGGACCACACCGTCGAGGAAGGCGAGGTTATGCGCCACCTCCTCGTCTATACCGCCGTGCTGACCGCCGCCATCAGCTTGATGGCCTCGATCGCCATCTGTCTCAACATTCCATGAACCACTCCGACCTCTCCCCAGGCGACCGACGCCTGCTGCGCCAGGCCCTGGCCTTCCTCCTCATGCTCCTGCCCTCTGCTGTCCTCGCCTTCCTGCAGCCTTTCCCGCCCGGCGTTCTGTCTCTGGCCGCGCTCGCGGTCGTCGCGCTCGCCATGCTTCTGGCGCTCTCCAACCCATGAGAAGGATATCCCGCATATCCCACACGAATCCCACATCTGCGTCCCATCCCCCGCGTGATGTACAATCCATCCCATGGCCGACGTCCCTGTACTGATCACCCTGCCATTTCCCGCGCCGATCATTGAGCGCCTGCAGACGGTCTCACCTCGATTGAGGATTCATGTCCACCCGACCAACAAGGCTTCCGACCTGCCGGCCGATCTCCTCCCGGACGTTGAGATCCTCTACACCCATCGGGCGCTTCCAGATCCCGAGTCGGTCCCCAACTTGCGCTGGATCCAGTTTCACTTCGCCGGCATCGATCACACCGAACAGCACCCCCTGCTCAAGACGACCGCGCAGATCACCACTCTCAGCGGCGCGGCGATGACCCAGGTGGCCGAGTTCGTCCTCCTATGCTTGCTCGCGCTGGGGCACCGTCTGCCCGCCATCCTGGCAGACAGATCCAAGAAGCGCTGGTCCGACGACCGCTTCGACCGCTACCGGCCGCTGGAGCTGCGTGGCAGCACGGTTGGCCTGGTGGGCTACGGCAGCGTAGCGCGCGAAGTGGCGCGCCTGTGTCGCGCCTTCGGTGCCACCGTCCTGGCCACCAAACGCGACCTGATGCACCTCGAGGACACCGGGTACGCGGCTGAGGGACTGGGCGACCCGCAGGCACAACTGGTCGAGCGCCTTTACCCACCACAGGCACTGGCCTCCATGGCCGCAC
The DNA here is from genome assembly GCA_964575425.1 of uncultured Anaerolineaceae bacterium. GTDB lineage: Bacteria > Chloroflexota > Anaerolineae > Anaerolineales > E44-bin32 > DATEAV01. The sequence continues at coordinate 26,308 of CAZNRD010000003.1, forward strand.
TGTGCGATTTCCTCGTCGTCGCTGTGCCCCTGGCCCCGGAGACGCGCGGCCTGGTCGGCAGACGTGTCCTCGCCCAGATGAAGCCTACAGCCTACCTGATCGACATCTCTCGCGGCGGCGTCATCGATCACGGCGCCCTGGTCGAAGCGATCAGCGAGAAGCGCATCGCCGGCGCCGCGCTTGACGTCTACCCGGTCGAACCCCTGCCGGAGAACAGCCCGCTGTGGGACCTCCCCAACACCATCCTCACCCCGCACATCGCCAGCGCCTCGGGCGCATACTACGAACGAGCGGCCGCTCTGTTCGCCGAGAATCTGCAACGATACCTGGCCGGACAGCCCCTGCTCAACCTCTATCAGCCCGAACGCGGCTACTGAGACCTCACCGATGCCCCTCCCCCGCACCTCCCATGGCCAGACCTTGCCGCACGCACTGCGCCTCTGTTCTCCCCTGCCATGATCCGCGGCGTGATCTTCGACCTAGGCTCGACCCTGATCTGGTTCGAGGGCACCTGGAATGAGGTGCTGGACCAGGCCCGCCAGGCCCTGATCGAAGCGCTGCACAAGCAGGGAGTCCAGGTCGAATCACAGGCCTTCTCGGTCGAGTTCGATCGCCAGATGCAGGCCTACTACCACGAGCGCGAGACCGAATTCATCGAGTTCACCACGGCGCACGTGCTGCGCACTGTCCTCGCAGGCTTCGGGCACTGTGACGTGCAGGAGGAAGCCATCCGCACGGCGCTGCAACAGATGTACGCGGTCAGCGAAGCCTACTGGCAGCCTATGCCCGACGTGTATGCAGTCCTCGATCGGCTGCAGCGCGACGGATACCGCCTCGGGCTGATCTCCAATGCCGGCGACGAAGGCAACGTCCAGCGGCTGATCGATCAGGCGCGCCTGCGGCCGTACCTCGACCCGATCCTCGTCTCCGCCGCCCTCGGCCTGCGCAAGCCAAACCCGGCCATCTTCAATCGCGTCCTTCAGGCGTGGCGGCTGCCGCCCGATCAGGTGGTGATGGTCGGTGACACACTCGCCGCCGACATCCTGGGCGCCCAGAACGCCGGCCTGCACCAGATATGGCTTACCGCCCAGGCCGACAGCCGCAGCAATCACGCCCACGCAGACAGAATCTCCCCCGAGGCAACGGCCAGCGGCCTGGCCGAGCTTCCCGACCTGATTCGACGACTGGCCCGTCGCCCATGAGCCATCCCGAGCCGGCTTCTCAATCCGCGGCCAGGGTGAGGACCCCCGACCCGGCCCCCGACCGCTTCGCCCACAAGGTTGCCATGCTCCTCAGCCCGACCATCGGCTCGCGCGTGACGGTGCCGATAAGCGCCGCCTCCCTTTCCGCCCACAGCCACCGCAGATGGGCTCTTCCAGGACCTACCGATCACGGCCTGAGGCTGGTAGCCGCCTTCCATCCCCTGGAGCGGACGCTACACCACAAAGCGGAAGTGCCCGTCGATACTCCGTCGCCGGATTTCACAACCGCTGGCCTCGGGCGTTGTATCATCAGGTCGCCGTCCACAACTACACACGAGAGTCCATGCCCCCTCCCGACTTCGAGAAGCTTCACCAGGCATACGCCAGCGAACTCTTCGCCTACCTGTGGCGTCTGTTCGACGGCCGACCCGAGGCCGAGGACTGCTTGCAGGAAAGCTTCCTGCGCGCCCTGCGCGCCTACCCGCGCCTGCACAGCCACCGCTACCTGCGCGCCTGGCTCTACCGCATCGCCACGAACACCGCTCGCTCGTACTTCCGCCGTCGCGCCCGCGAACGCAGCCTCACCGCGGATCTCGACAATGACGGCCTCCAGCCCGCACCGTCCGCGGGTGACAGCTGCGATCAACAGCACACCCTCGCCGCCGTCCGCTCCGCCATCCGGTCGCTGCCGCACAAACAGCAGGCGGCCCTCCTGCTCCGCAAGTATCAGGGGCTCCCGTATGCCGACATCGCCCGGGCCTTGCAGTGCAGTCCTGCCGCGGCACGGGCCAATGTCTACCAGGCCCTCAGCCGCCTGCGGCGCCAGTTCGCCTCCCGCGAGGAGACGGACAGGAGGAGGTCATGATCCGTCAGCGAGCCGTTGATCCTCATCTGACGCCATCCCGGCGGCGGGATCCCCTGCGGTGGGCACTCGATGCCCTCTACGCCCCCGGTCCCGGCCCCGAGGCCACCCGCCGCGCTCTCGAGCGACTCCGGCGCGCACTTGACCAGCAAGTGCCATCCCGCCTCTACTATGACCGCCTCAGGCACACGCCTCTTGGCGATCTCTTCCTCGCGGTCAGTGAGAAGGGGGTGGTAGCCGTGGAGTTTGCCGCCTCCGAGTCCTCCTTCCTCCGTCGGCTGCACGCGCGCACCGGCGCTCGCCCCATCCATTCACCGGACCGCACAGTCGAGGCAATCCGTCAGCTCAGAGAGTACTTGGCCGGCCGGCGCAGCCAATTCGACCTCGCACTGGATCTGACACGCGTGCCCTCCTTCCAGCAACAGGTCCTCCTGGCAGCGGCTGAGGTGCCCCGGGGCCAGGTGACGACGTACAATGCACTGGCGCTCCGCCTCGGGCGCCCCGGCGCCGCCCGCGCCGTTGGCCAGGCCCTCGCCCGGAACCCGATCCCCATCATCCTTCCCTGCCACCGCGTGCTGGCCTCCGACGGATCTCTGGGTGGATATTCCGCGCCGCACGGTGTCTCGACCAAGGCGCGCCTGCTGGCCCTCGAAGGGGCGCGACTCCGCGCCACACCCTGAAGGTCGTCATGGGGTTATGGCTGGTGTTGTGGGAAAGGCGATGAAAGCGCGCGAGTGGTTCCTCTTCGGGTTGCTGGGCCTGGTTTGGGGATCGTCGTTCTTGTGGATCAAGATCGCTGTGCGCGACATCGGCCCGGTGACGCTGGTGGCCTTCCGGCTGCTGTTTGGTCTGGCCGGCCTGCTGGCAGTCGTGCTGGTCCGTCGCCCCAGGTTTCCGTCGGAGCGGCCCACGTGGGCAGTCCTGGGCCTCCTCGGTCTCACCAATACTGCCCTGCCCTTCATTCTGATCTCGTGGGGTGAGCAGAGTATCGACTCGGCAGTGGCCTCGATTCTGAATGGGACCGTGCCGCTGTTCACCCTGGTCATCGCCCATCTGTCGTTGCACGACGACCGCATCACGCCGGCGCGCGTGATCGCACTGTTGACCGGGTTTGCCGGGGTGGTGATGTTGGTCAGCCGCGATCTCGATCCACAGGGCTTCGGCGGCAATCTGGGGGGTCAACTGGCAGTGTTGACGGCCGCGGTCTCATATGCTGGCTCATCAGTCTTCGCCCGACGGAAACTGCGCCAGGTCAACCCGATCGTCCAGGCATTCGTCCCGCTGGTCGCTGCCGACGCCGCCGCCTGGGTCGCCGTTCCGGTATTCGAGTGGCCCCTCAAGCTGCCCAGCCTGCCCCTCACCTGGGTTGCCCTGGTCTGGCTGGGGCTGCTTGGCTCGTGTCTGGCATATCTTCTCTACTTCCATCTGCTGCATACACTGGGCCCGACGCGGACGACTATGGTCACCTACGTCTTCCCGCTGGTGGGATTGATTCTGGGGGTGGCGTTCCTCGGCGAGCGGGCCGACTGGCGGCTGGTGCTTGGCGCGGGTCTGGTGGCAGCCGGCATCGCCGTGGCCAACTGGAAACCTCGCCCTGCCTCCTCGCCCGTCCCTGCCAAGTAGGTCCGCACAATCCTGGTCGGCTGCGGCCGCCTGAGAACCGGGCTCGAACTTCCGCCGCCCTCCGAACTTCTTTCGCCAAACCGGCGTATAGCTTATCAGGAATGTGAACCTCGCCGGAGGCTGATTGTGGACTTGATGGGCTTGATAGACCGATGTCAGACGGGCGATGAAGAAGCCCTTGCCGCTCTCTTCCATCAGTACAAGAAGCTGATCTACAGGACCGCCTTTCTCACCCTGGGCGACGCCGAGGAAGCGGAGGATGCACGTCAGGAAGTCTTTGTTCGCGTACTCCGGTCGCTGGCTTCCTTCAGCCCTTCGAAGGGGCATTCACAACCTGACTGTATCGCATCACAGGGAATCGCTGTCTCAGTCGGCTGCGAAAACATCTTCTTTCCACCTTCTCGCTCGACCAGATCTCGCCCGGCTCGCCGAGCAAGCATCGAGCACCGACCGTGCACTCTCTCGAGGATGAGGAAGCAATCCGACAGGCGCTGGGCAAACTGGGTGAAAGGCATCGAACTGCCGTGATCCTGCGCTACTACCTGCAGCTCTCCTACAAGGAGGTCGCTCAAGTTCTCGACATGCCCATCGGTACGGTCAAGTTACGACTGGATCGGGCACTCAAGACGCTGCGCCAGGAGCTGGAACCGCTGACCGAGCAGGCTCCCGCCCTGTGCGCCATTCTTCAAAACGAGGTGGCGGAATGAACTGTGAAAGAGCAACCAGATTCCTCGTGGCGTATCTCGATGGCGAAGTCACCGCGTCGGAAGCGACGCTGATCCGCGGTCACCTGGCTGGGTGCGATGCCTGTCGCGGGGAGCTAGCCAGCCTATCGGCGCTGCGGAACCGTGTTGGCCAGTTCTTGCACCTGCAGGCTGCCCAGGCAGCCCCCTCACCCCAGGCGTGGAATCGCCTGCAGACCAGGTTGACGAAGGAAGCGCGCCCCTCGTCGTCGCCGCTCCCCGCGTGGCGTCAACGGCTGGCGCCTGGCGTGGGTCACTGTCATCGCATTGGAGGTGCCTTGATGAAGAAAGGATTCGCCGCCACCGCCGCCCTGATCATCGCCCTCGCCACGGTGGCATTTGTTCCGTCGGTGCGGGCCCAGGTGGAAAATGTCCTCTATGCCTGGTTCCACTTCCAGGTACCCGATGGAGAATACGGGATGGTGCTGGAAGAGCCGGTGGACTTTCTCCCCCTCTACCCAACCTATCTGCCGGCCGGGCTTCACGCCCTTGAGGGCGATTCGGCACCAATGATGGTCGACCTCGGAGGAATCGAGATGCGCCCTGGAGATATCATGTGGTCGTACCACGACGATCAACGGTTTGTCGTCATCCTCCAGGGCAAGGCCTCGCCGGACAGACCGCTGCCCAAAGGTCAGGAGATGACGATCAACGGGCAGCCGGCGGCACTGGTCACCGGTTTGGCAGGGACCTTGGGGCACAGCTTCCACGATGCCAGGCTGTTGACCTGGAACGTCGATGGGACCCGAATCCAAATGGTTTCCGATCTTCCTTTGGAAGAGATGGTTCGAATTGCCGAGTCGCTGGCGCCACCGACAGCGGTTGGAGAGGCCGAGCCACCGTTCCCTCTTGCTTCTCCACCTGCCATTGGTCCGTAGGCGAGCTCCCTTCATCGTCCAGGAAGGTTGCGGTCGAGACACTTGGCCGCCGTTGACAGCCGCGGCAAAGTGAGGATAATAGGCGAAAGCCAATCGCGAAAGGCTGCGACGGAGGAAAGTAAGCAGGCGGAAATCGCCAGGGAGGTCGGGGCGCGACTGAGACCCCGGCTCGATGGAAGCCTGCCGAAGTTCCCTCCCGAGCTGCCCGGGTGAACGCTCATTGTGGCCAGTAGTCCGGGCCGGGGTCCTCGCCGTTATCCCGGGAAGCCGATCGCCCCACGCGGGCCGTCGGAGCGAGTGGGCCTTCAGGCCAAGAAGGGTGGTACCACGGGAAATCCCTCCCGTCCCTTTGTTGGGCGGGAGGTTTTCATTGCGTGAGCACGTGGAGGGCCGATGATCGAGCGACTCAACGACATCGAACGACAGGGGCTTGCGCAGCTTGAGCAGGTGGGCGATGAGGCTGGCCTGCAGGCGTGGAAGGTGAAGTTCCTCGGCCGCTCGGCCGAGCTGGCTCAGATCCTCGACGGCCTGCGCCACCTGCCGAAGGAGCAACGCCCTGCCGTCGGCCGCCGCGCCAATGAGGCCAAGGCGCGGCTTGAGCAGGCTTGCGCTGGTCGCGTGGAACAGCTCGAAGCCGAGGCCATCCGGCGAGCGCTGTTGGAGGAACGTCTCGATGTCACCCTGCCCGGCCGCCCAGCCTTGCGCGGCCGGCTGCATCCAGCGACGCAGACGCTGCGCCACATCCTGGCCATCTGGGCCGAGATGGGTTTCCAGGTCTACCTCTCTCGCGACGTCGAGACCGACGAGTACAACTTCGGACTGCTCAACATACCCGCCCATCACCCGGCCCGCGACATGTGGGACACCTTCCACACCACCGTCTCTAACGTCCTGCTGCGGACCCACACCTCGCCCGGCCAGATCCACGTCATGCGTGAACGCGCCCCGGAGCCGATCCGCGTCGTCCTGCCTGGCATGTGCTATCGCTACGAACAGGTGACGGCACGCTCGGAGATTCAGTTCAACCAGGTCGAAGGGCTGGCGGTGGGCCACAACATCTCATTCGCCGACCTCAAGGGCACCCTCACCGCGTTCATCCGACGCATGTTCGGCCAGGACGTCGCCACACGCTTCCGCGCCGGCCACTTCCCGTTCACCGAACCGTCGGCCGAGATGGACATCGAGTGCTTTCTGTGCCGCGGCCAGGGCTGCCCCGTCTGCAAGCGGACCGGCTGGCTCGAAATCCTGGGCTGCGGCATGGTGCATCCCACGGTGCTGGCCAATGGCGGCTACGATCCCACTCGCTTCACCGGCTTCGCCTTCGGCATGGGCCCCGAGCGCATCACGATGCTCAAGTACGGGATCGAAGATATCCGCTGCTTCTGGGCCAACGACCCGCGCTTCCTCGAGCAATTCTAGGTGGAGGGGAGGATGGACGACCGGCAACACGTTCCCGGCGACCTGAGAGACGAGCTGCAGCAGCTAGGCTCCAATCTGAAGGCCGTCCTCGAGGCGGCCTGGGAGAGCGAAGAGCGCAAGAAGGCGCAGGCCGAAGTCGCCTCCGCCATGGCGGAGGCCGCTGCCGCCCTGAGCAACGCTGCCAGGGAGCTGGCGGAGAGCCCCGCCGGCCAGAAGATCAAGGCGGAGGTTGAGGAATGGGGTGAGATGTTGCGCCGTTCCGAGGTGCGCGGGCACGCGCGCGCCGAATTGCTTGAGGCCCTGCACAAAGTCAATGTGGAACTCGCGGAACTGGTGACCCGCTGGCGCGCCTCGGCCGGTCAGGACGATCAACATCGGACCCCGCGAGGTGAGGCATGAAGGTTCCCCTTTCCTGGCTCAAGGACTATGTCGACCTCGACCTCCCTGTCTCCGAGCTGGCCCGGCGCCTCACTCTGGCTGGCCTTGAGGTGGAAGAGATCCGCTGCGTGGGCCTGCCCCTGGGAGAAGGCGAGGAGGCCCCGCGCTCCCCCGGCACCAGCGTCACCGGGTTGGTCTGGGATCGCGAGAAGTTCGTCGTCGGCGCCGTGCTCGAGGTCGTGCCCCACCCGCACGCCGACCGGCTGGTCCTCTGCCGCCTGGACGACGGCAGCCGCGAACACATCGTCGTCACCGGGGCTCCCAACCTCTTTCCCTTCAAAGGACGCGGCCCGCTCAATCCGCCCCTCAAGGTGGCCTATGCCCGCGAAGGCGCCCGCCTGTTCGACGGGCACAAGTCCGGCTGGGAATCGATGACGCTCAAGCGGGCGAGAATCCGCGGCATTGACTCGTATTCCATGGCCTGCTCCGAGAAGGAACTCGGCATTTCCGACGACCACGAGGGCGTCATCCTGCTCGACCCCGATGCCCCCACCGGCATGCCGCTGGCCGACTACATGGGCGACATCGTCTTCGAGATCGCCATCACCCCCAACATGGCGCGCAACGCGTGCATCGTGGGCGTGGCGCGCGAGGTTGCGGCCCTCACCGGCGCCGCCTTCCATCCCCCTTCCTACGACGTGCCCTGGAGCGACCCGACGATCGAGGGCCGCGTGCGACTGCGAATCGAGGTCCCCCAGCTCAACCCGCGCTTCGTCCTCGGCCTGATCGAAGGCGTGCGCATCGGCCCCAGCCCCTACTGGGTCCAACGCCGCCTTCGTCTGGCTGGCATGCGCCCGATCAACAACATCGTGGATGTCACCAACTACGTCATGCTTGAGACCGGCGAGCCGCTCCACGCGTTCGACTTCGACGTCCTGCGCTCGCGTGCTGCAGGGAAGACGCCCGAGATCCATACCCGCCTGGCCCACCCCGGCGAACGCCTGACCACCCTCGACGGCATCGAGCGCCTCCTCGACGACTTCACCGTCCTGGTGTGCGACTCCGCCGGCGCCCTGTCCATCGCCGGCGTCATGGGCGGCGCCGAGTCGGAGGTCAGCGAGCACACTGTCAACGTCCTGCTCGAGGGCGCAGCCTGGAACTTCATCAACATCCGCCGCACCATCGTTTCCCAGAATCTGCTCTCGGAGGCCTCCTACCGCTTCTCGCGCGGCGTGCACCCGGCCATGGCCGAGCGCGGCGTGCGGCGAGGCCTCGCCCTGATGCAGCGACTTGCCGGCGGCACCATCGCCCAGGGCCTGATCGACGAGTACCCCTTGCCGCCTCGGGACCCGACCGTTGAAATCCACACGGACGAGGTCGAGCGTTGGCTCGGCATCCGGCTCCAGCCGGCAGAGATCGCGGGCCTGCTGCAACGCCTGGACTTCGCCGTCAGCGAGACGCCAGACGGCGCGCGGGCCAGAACTCCCGACCACCGCCTCGACATCGGCGAGGGTGTCATCGGCCAGGCTGACCTGATGGAGGAGATCGCCCGCCTCTACGGCTACGACCACATCCCCGAGACCCAGATCGCCGACCAACTACCGCCCCAGTACGGCAACCCCTCGTTCGAGGCCGAAGAGCAACTGCGAGACCTGCTCGTGTCTCTTGGCCTGCAAGAAGTGATCACCTGCCGCCTGACCTCGCCCGAGCGCGAAGCCCGTGCACTGGCCTCCACCCCCACAGGTGATATGCCCGCCTACCTGCAGCTGGCCAATCCCATCAGCAGCGACCGCACCGTTCTTCGCCGCAGCCTGCTACCGGCTTTGCTCGAGGTCGCTGAGCACAGCATCCACAGCCGCGCCCGTCTGGCCCTGTTCGAGATCGGCCCTGTGTTTCTCCCCTTGGAGGCTGAGCCCCTACCCGAAGAGCCGCGGCGCCTGGCACTCCTGCTCACGGGGCCGCGCGCCCTGCCCACATGGCAACCTGCTGACACCTCGTCGATGGACCTCTTCGACCTCAAGGGGCTGATTGATACGCTCCTCGCAGCGCTTGCCATCCCCTCTGCCCGCCTGGAGCCAGCCGATCATCCGGCCTTTCATCCCGGCAAGTGCGCATCGCTCTGGGCAGACTCACAGAGCCTCGGCATCCTGGGCGAAATCCATCCAGCCGTCCAGCGTCGTTACGACCTGCTCCAAAGCCCCGTGCTGGCTGCTGAGCTCGATCTCGAAGCGCTGCTGGCCTGCGTCCCGCCCCGGCGCACCGTGCGGCCCGTGCCCGCCTATCCGCCGGTCCTGGAAGACCTGGCCTTCGTGGTCGATGAGGACTTGCCCGCCGGGCAAGTGGCTGCTGCCATCCGCCAGGCCGGCGGCGAACTCCTGGCCGAAGTGCGTCTCTTCGACCTATACCGCGGCGAACGTATCGGCCCGGGCAGAAAGAGCCTGGCCTATGCCCTGACCTACCAGGCCTCCGATCGTACGCTGACCAACGACGAGGTGGCCCTCGTGCGCCAGCGCATCATCCACCACCTCGAACGCGAGCTCAAGGCCCAGCTCCGCGCCTGACACCAGCCCGTTCGCGTCTCACGACTGTTCCACGAAGGATTCTGCTCGGGTGATGGCGACCGCCGCCAGCCGCGCTACGACCAGGAGCAAGTCGTGGTCGACCTCGTTGAACTCGCGGTCCGATCGCTTGTTCAGCGCCTCGATCACACCCAGCGCCCGCTCCCCCTCCAGCAGCGGCACGCAGGCCATCGAGCGCGTCTGAAAGCCGAGGAATTGATCGACGGCAGGGTTGAAGGCAGGGTCGAAGCGGACGTCGCGCACCAGGCGCGGCTGCCGGTTCTCGAGCACCCAGCCGGCAATCCCCTTGTGCCGCGGCATGCGATATCCGGTCAGGCGCTGCCGCGCCTGGCCGTGCACCACGGCAAACACCAGCTCCTGCGTCTCCTCGTCCAGAAGGAGCAGCGATCCATCTTCGGCATCCACCACTGCCAGCACCGAGGCCAGCAGGTCGTCCAGCATCGTCAGCACATTCATGCCGGGAGTCAGGTGCTGGATCAGGTCCTGCAGTGCGCTCAGCGCCCGGACCGAGGAGCGCAGCACTGCCAGCTCCTCTTTCAGACTGCGGTTCTCCTCCCGCAGGCGGGCAATCTCCACCTGCAGGAAGTGAAGCGCGTCATGGCTGTCCATCGCCATTCATGATACCACGTCTCCGCCGCGGCGCCATCCCGATAACAAGAGGCGCCCCGCTGAGCGGGGCGCCCTGGATTGGCGAGTATGGCAGCAGGTTGCTACAGGACAGTGACGTTGGCCGCCTGCAGCCCCTTGGGGCCGGACTCGATGCTGAATTCAACATGCTGGCCCTCTTCGAGCTTGCGATAGCCCTCCATCTGAATGGCCGAGAAATGGACGAAGACATCATCCCCGTCCTCGCGGCCAATGAAGCCGTAGCCCTTGACCGCATTGAACCACTTCACTGTGCCCCGGAATCGATCAGCCATTGTCTTGCGTGCCTCCTGTGGCAGTGACTCGCTCGGCCGCAGCCCTGACGGTCAACGCAAAACCGCCTGGACACCTGCCCGGGCGGTTGGCCTTGCCTTCCCGTACTCAGACCGCGTCCTGCACGGCAAGCATGGTATCATGCACGGCGACATCAGTCAAGGGAGGTCCGCTCATACCGGCACAAAGGGCCGCATGAATCTCTACTTCTCGTGCTCCCTCACTGGCGGTCGGCGCGACCAGGACATCTACGCCGCCATCGTCCAACACCTGCTTTCCTTCGGCCACAAGGTGCCCACTGCCCACCTAGCCGACCCGCATGTGATGGACCTCGAACGCGTGGTCAATCCCCGCGAGGTCTTCCGCCGCGATGTGGCCTGGATTCACGCCTGCGACGCCCTCATCGCTGAGGTCAGCACTCCCTCCCATGGCGTTGGTTACGAGATCGCCCTTGCTCTCTCACTCGGCAAGCCCGTCCTGTGCTGCTACCGCGACGGTGCAAGCGTTTCCAAGATGATCACCGGCAACGACACCCCCGGCCTCACCGTCCGAACCTATCACCACCGGCGCGAGGCGCTGGCCATCATCGACGAGTTTCTCGACAACCTGCCGGCGTCTCTCATGTCACTCCCTGACCCGTAGGACCGGCATTCGCTCAGGAGGTGCTGTGATGGACCGCCCTCGCCTTCTCGATCACCTGCACTGGCTCGGTCACGACACTTTCCGCCTCGACAGGCCCGCCGTGATCTACCTCGACCCTTGGCATCTGCCGGCTAGTTCCCCGCCGGCGGACCTCATTCTTGTCAGCCACGATCACTACGATCACTGCTCGCCGGAGGACATTGAGCGCATCCGCGCGCCGAAGACGGTCGTCGTCGCGAATCCCTCTGCGGCAGCCATGATGGCTCCCCCGGTCATCACGCTGCGTGCGGGCGAGGAGGCGACGGCCGCCGGCGTGAGCATCCGCGCCGTGCCCGCGTACAACATCGGCAAGAAGTTCCATCCGAAGGACGCCGGCGGGGTTGGCTACGTGCTGTCGATCGAGGGGGAGAGCCTGTACTTCGCCGGCGACACCGACCGCATCCCGGAGATGAAAGGGCTGGCCTGCGACGTGGCGCTGCTGCCGGTCAGCGGGGTGTACGTCATGACCGCCGAAGAAGCCGCCCAGGCATCAGGTGACCTGCGCGCCCGCGTCGTCGTCCCCATGCACTACGGCGCCGGCGTTGCCGGCAGCGTAGAGGACGCCCAGCGTTTCCAGCGGCTCTGTCGGGTCCCGGTGGTGATCCTCCAGCCCGAAGCATAGTCGCAGACGGCAAGCAAACGCGGCGCTGCGGGCACTCGCAGCGCCGCCACGATCTGCACTCCTCCATCACTGCACTTCCTCGATTCGCTCTACATCGGGGAAGAACTGTCGCACCGTCCCGGCCACCCAGCCCTGCAGCGTGGCCGGGGCTAGCCGGCAGCCCTCACACGCTCCGCCCATCTTCACGCGCAGCACCTTGCCGTCGAAATCGACCATGCGGACGAAGCCACCGTGATAGTGCTCGATGTACGAACTGATCACCTCGAGCAGCGCCCGCATCCGCTCCTGCGGGGTCGCCTCCACGTTATGGTTATGCTCGATCTGCGGCATGGGTCGGCTGCCTCCCTCAGAAGCGCTTGCGCCTGACACCTTCTTGCAGCAGCCCAACGACGGTGGCATGCGTGCTGTTCAGCCGCTCGGCGATGACCTCGGCCAACCACTCCAGAATCACCACGCCTGTCTTGGGGTAGGCCTCGCACAGGTACCGCAGTTTCTCCCCGGAGATGCTGATCGCCTCTCCCGCCTCAGTCGCCACGGCGCTGGAGGTGTACGCTGGCCGGTTGAGCGCAGCCGACCAGCCGAACACACCGCCCGGCTCGATGTCGGCCACGGTCACCACATCCCCGTCATACGGCTTGAAGCGAATGCCCACGCGGCCCTTGGTCAGGATATAGAGCCGCCTGGCCGGCTCTCCTTGGGCAAAGAGCCTTTGCCCCTCCTCGAAGGTCTCGCGCTCGAAGGAGCGGGCCAGGATCTGGACCTCTTCATTGCCCAGGCCGTGGAACAAGGGTAGGGTGCGAATGGCCTGCAGTGGCATGGGTGACGTCGCGTCGCTCCGCCCCACGTAGGCTCTCCACCGATACGGTCTTCCCACTGTAGCCCCCAGCCAGGGGCCGGCGAAGTGCCATCCGTCCTCACGTGGGCGACAAGCGTCATACGCAGGCCTCACCGCCTCGCCCGCTTCGCCGGCTTGTGATGTCCGGCAAATTCTGCCTGGGAAACCACGGCCGGCTCCTGTTGTGGGGCTGGTTATGTGGGGACAGAATCCCCGTGCAGCCAGAGGAGAACCAGACCACTGCCGCGCCGAAGTTCGGCATCTCTTGTACCCAGCCGACAGGAAAGAGGCAGTTCGGTAACTCATCCCAACCTGGAGGAGGGCCCGCGATGAATCGCAAGGTGTTGATCCCCATCGTGGTCGTCATCCTGCTGGCGGCCACCGTGATCCCGGCTCTGGCCATCAGCGACGGCGAGCAGGACAATGGCCGCCATCCCTTCGTTGGCCTCATGGTGGCCCAGACGGCCGGCGGCCGTCCGTTGTGGCGCTGCAGCGGCACGCTGATATCTCCCACCATCTTCCTGACCGCGGGTCACTGTACCCAGCCGCCTGCAGCCCGCGTGGAAACCTGGTTCCACGATGACCTGGAACCCACCCCCGGCATCTACGGATACCCCTCCACCGGCCAGGTGGGTGGGACGCCGCACACCCATCCGCAGTACAACCCATCCGCCTTCTACCTGCATGACCTGGGCGTCGTCGTCCTGAAGGAACCGATGGTCATGGCAGAATACGGCGCCCTACCCATGCTGGGCCAGCTCAACAGCCTGAAGACCCGCCGCGGCCTGCAGGACGTCACCTTCACCGCCGTTGGGTACGGCATGCAGATGAGCTTCCCCGACGCTGCCTCCTGGAAGAACCAGGCGTTTCTCACGCGCATGGTCGCCTATCCGCGCCTGATCCAGATCAACGGCGGACTGGTTGGTGACTACTCGTTACTGCTCTCAAACAACGCAAACACCGGCGGCACCTGCTTCGGCGACTCCGGCGGCCCGAACTTCATCGGCTCAGGGCCTACGGAGACGCGCGTCATCGCCGGCGTGACATCGTTCGGCATGAACGGCAACTGCGCCGGGACAGGCGGCGTGTATCGCATCGACCAGGCCGACGATCTCCGCTGGCTGGCGACATTCATCGACGACTGATCCGGGTCACGCAGTACGTGGTGCCCATGCAGGCCACGCCCGGCGACGTGGCCTGCTTTCTCTTTGCTCCTTCAGGCAGATTCGGCCCTACGCGCCAGCCATGCTACAATCCGCCGTGCCCGCACCCTCCGCGCGGAGGGGAAACGATGGACCTGACAACGGTCTTTGGCCGGCCCCCCCTGGTCCTGGTCGCCGATGACGACTGGCTCAACCGCGACCTGCTCCAGGCCTACCTGATGAACTCGGGCTGCCAGGTGGCCACCGCGCCGGACGGCCTGTCGGCCCTGGAACTCGCCCGCCAATCTCCCCCCGATCTGGCGCTCATTGACGTGCAGATGCCGCGCATGGACGGCCTGACGCTGTGCTCGGTCCTCAAGGGCGAGCCGGAGACGCGCTTCGTGCCCGTCATCATCGTCACCGCCCTCGACGCCGAAGAGGAAAAACTGCGCGCCATCGACGTCGGCGCCGACGACTTCATCACCAAGCCCTACAACTCCGTCGTGCTGCTGACGCGCGTGCGCTCGCTGCTTCGCATCAAGAAGCTTCACGATGACCTGGAGTCCCGCAACCGCCTGCTGCACCAGGTCCTCAACCGCTACGTGGCCCAGGACGTGGCCGACATCATCCTCACCGATCCAGACCGCTACCTGCATCTGGGAGGCGAGATCCGACCGGTGACGGTCCTCTTTGCCGACATCCGCGGCTTCACCCACTACACCGAACTGCGCGACGGCCATCAGGTTGTCGAGACCCTCAACCGGCTCTTCCCTCCCCTGAGCCACGTCATCTTCAGCCATCGCGGCACCTTCGACAAGTACCTGGGCGATGGTCTGATGGCGTTCTACGGCGCCCCGATGGCAGGCGTCGACGACGCGAAGCGAGCCGTCGACACCGCCATTGAAATGCAGCGGCTGTTCCGCGAACTTGGCACGGCGGACCCCGACCTTGCCACCCTGGGCCTTTCGGTTGGGCTGCACAGCGGCGAGGCTGTCGTGGGCACCATCGGCTCCGAGAAACTAATGGAGTACACCGTCATCGGCGACACCGTCAACGTCGCCAAGCGCCTGCAGGAGAACGCGCTCGCCGGTCAGATCCTCATCAGCCGTGCCACCTATCGGCAGGTGAAGGGCGTCAAGGCCAAGCGCCTGAAACCGCTACAGCTCTTCGGGCGGCAGGAGCCGGTGGAGGCCTATTCCGTCCTCTGGTGATCCGAGTGCGGCACGGGGTATAATTCCAAATGAGCCCCAGTAGCTCAAATGGACAGAGCAGGGCACTCCTAAGGCCAAGGTTGGGGGTTCAATTCCCTCCTGGGGCACTTCGTCGGCACAGGCCCGTGCGGGCCACGGAGATGTGACAGGCCGCAGGCGGTCGGCGAACCCCGTACGGCCCCACGGAGAAAGCCCCTTCCCCAGAAGCTGAAATTGGGGTAAAATTCCAACCACAGGCAGACGTCTGGGTGCCCCCCTCACCTAGATGTCTGTCCTGTGCTCTTATCGGGTGAGGCTGCGCAGCACCTCGCCCAGCCGCGCCACCTCATCCACGGTGTTGTAGTGGACCAGGCCCACTCGCACCATGCCCCCGCTGCTTTCAAGCCCCAGCCGCTCCGTGACGGCCAACGCGTAGTAGTTTCCGTCCCAGACGTAGATGCCCGCCGCATCCAGCGTCTCGGCCACTGCCCTCGGCGCCCAACCCTCGAGCGTGAAGGACACCGTTGGCACGCGCCGGTCCAGCATCTTCGGATCCGTCAGCCCATAGATACGCAGGCCCGGGATTTCGCTCAATGTTTCGAGGAGCGCCCGGGAGAGCCCCATCTCATAGGCGCGGATGGCGCCCATCGCCTGCTTGAGCAGCAACCGCCTGCCCTGGAACGATCGGCCATAGCCCTCGGCGTGCTCGGCGCCGAACGTCTTTCCCAGCCAGGAAAGATACTCCAGCGCGCCCAATGTCCCGGCGATCCCCTCGTGGTTGCCGGTCCCGGTCTCGAACTTACCTGGCGGATCGTCCGGCGCGGGTCGAACATTGTGGGCGCGCAAACGGTTCAGATGCTCGTGCTTCCCGTACAGACACGCGAGATGCGGGCCGTAGAACTTGTAGGCGGACACTGCCAGGTAATCACAGTCGAGCTCCTGGACGTCGATCGGGCCGTGCGCCGCGTACTGCACGGCGTCAACGAAGCAGAGCGCACCCCTCTGATGGGCCATCTCGATGATGCGTGCCACAGGGTTGATCGTGCCGACGGCATTGGAGGCGTAACCGACGGCCACCAGCCGCGTACGGCTGCTCAGCGCCGACTCAAGCTGCTCCAGCCGCAGCGTGCAGTCCTCCACATCAAAGTCAACCCAGTGGACGCGGCATCCTCGATCCTCCGCCACCAGAAGCCAGGGAGCGATGTTGGCGTCGTGGTCGAGCCGGGTGACGATGATCTCATCGCCGGCCTCCAGTTCTCGCGCCAGGGCGCGGCTCAGGCCGAACGTCAGCGTGGTCATGTTGGGTCCGAAGACAATTTCCTCCGGCCGAGCGGCGTTGAGGAAGTCAGCCACCGCCTGTCGCGCCTCGTCGAGCACGGCATCGGATTCGCGGCTGGTGCGAAACGCGCCCCCGTGGTTGGCATTCTTCGTCACCAGATGGCCCACCATCCGCTCGACAACCTGGCTGGGGACCTGTGTGCCGCCCGGGTTGTCGAAGAACACCGCACCCGAGCTCAGCGCGGGAAACTGCGCACGGATGGTTGATGAATCCATCGCCATGGCGCCTCCTCAGTGGCCGCCGCCTGCCAGCAGGCGCTCGGCCTGCTCCAGGTCCTGCGGCGTGTTGACGTTGAAAAAGCTCAATCCATCCGGGTCGTAGCGGGCCAGTGTTTCATCCTCAACCGACAAGACGCTCACCCGCGGGTAGAACGCAACCATGCGCCCCTCGCCCGCGCTCAGCGCCGCCTCAACGGCCGGCAAACACGAGCGGGCATAGACAGCCTGAAGGGGTTCATACTCTCCCCCACGCCGCGGCACGATGACCTGCGCACGACCGGACTCGGAAAGCAGGTACTCAAGCAGCGGCCTCGAGACGAACGGCGTGTCGCACGCCAGCACCAGCACCGTCTCCCCCCGGGCGGCAACCAGGGCCGTGCGCAGACCTGCCAACACCCCAGCCCCTGGCACGTCATCCGGCACAAGCCGAACGCCAGGAAAGGCATAGTCTTGCGTGTCGGTGGTCGTAATCAGCACATCTTCCCCCAACCCAGCCACCCGATCCAACACGTGCTGCACCAAGGGTTTGCCCCCCAGCAACACCAGGCCTTTATCACGGCCCATGCGTCGCGACCGACCACCGGCTTGAATGGCCACCGTCACCATGCCTCGATTCTACCCCGCGGCGGACCCATCCACTGGGCTGTTATAATGACACTTGGCATGACTACGTTGGCCAGGCAGCTTGACGACCTCACGGCGGAGGGCGAACTCTACCAAGCGCTGCCAGACGGCGCGATTCGCTGCCACGCATGTGGCCACCGCTGCCTGATCCGGCCAGGCAAGCGCGGAATTTGCAGGGTGCGTTTCAACGAAGGGGGGCAGCTGCGGGTCCCCTGGGGCTACGTCGCCGGCCTTCAATCCGATCCTGTTGAGAAGAAGCCCTTCTACCACCTGTTCCCCGGATCCGATGCCCTCACCTTCGGGATGCTCGGCTGCGATTTCCACTGCAGTTACTGCCAGAACTGGCTGAGCAGCCAAGCCCTGCGCGATCCGACCTCGGATGAGGCCGGCCACTATATCCGGCGCGTCACCCCGCAGGAGATCGTGGCCTGCGCTCGTGAGATGGGCGCGCGCCTCGTGGTCTCATCCTACAACGAGCCGTTGATCACGTCGGAGTGGGCGGTGGCCATTTTCAAGCAGGCCGTCAGCGCCGGCCTTGCCTGCGCCTACGTCTCCAACGGCAACGCCACACCTGAGGTGCTCGAATACCTTCAGCCCTGCCTGACGGCCTTCAAGGTTGACCTGAAGACAATGCAGGAAGCTCAATACCGCAAGCTCGGCGGTGTGCTTCGCCATGTGCTGGATACGATCCAGCGCGCGCATGACCTTGGGCTGTGGGTGGAAGTGGTGACTCTCGTCGTCCCAGGCTTCAACGACAGCAACGAGGAGCTGATGGACGCGGCTCGGTTCCTGGTCGCGGTCTCGTCCGACATTCCCTGGCACGTCACCGCCTTCCACCCCGACTACAGGATGACCGAGCCGGGCAGCACCCCTGCGGCCACCCTGCTGCGCGCGGCGGAAATCGGGCAGGAAGCCGGGCTGCGCTACGTCTATGCCGGAAACCTCCCCGGCCGGGCGGGCGAATACGAGCACACGCTCTGCCCGACGTGCCGCACCGCTCTCATCCGGCGCATGGGATATCTCATCTTGGAGTACGCCCTGACATCTCGGGGCACGTGTCCGAAATGCGGCACAAGGATCCCGGGCGTGTGGCCTGCCTCCCCTGACGAGGTGCGCACGGGCGCAGGGTCCGAGTGGTTCGACCGGCGCCCGCGTCCGGTGCGCTGATGATGCCGGGGGAACCGAACATGGACGACCCGGGCGGCCCCGTCAAATTGCTCCTCAGCTACGATCCGGTCCCCGAGCAAGAGGAGGCGTACTTCCGATATGTGCTCGGCGAGTTCGTCCCCGCGCTTGCGCAAGCCGGCCTGCCGATGTGTGAGGCCTGGCTCACAGCCTACGGCCCCTATCCGCTGCGCCTCACCGGCTTCCTGGCACGCGATCTCGAGGCGCTCCAGCTGGTCCTGGCGTCTCCAACCTTCCAAAGTCTGGAGACCCGCCTGCAGCAGTACGTCGTCAACTACCGCCGCCGCATCATGCGCGCCCGGACAGGCTTTCAGTTCTAAGACATAGCGCGGCTGCGTGTCCCTGCTCGCGTTTCCGCGCCAGCAGTTCCTCACCCCCCCCGAGTCCCACGGAAGCGCCGCAGCCCTTGCGCGTTCCATCCAGGATACACTACAATACATTAGCCCCGGCTCCATCCCGCGACGCACCTGGCCCCCCACCACGCCTCCACCCCTGCCTGGCCGGGGCTTTCTCCTCTATCGTCGCTGTCGAATGAGTCTCCCATGACAAGCGTCACCCACAAGGTCCTTGCCCGATGTCGGTCGTCGCCACCTGCCGTGACAGTCAACACTGGCCGTCCCCGCCAGGCCGGCATTAGACTATAAGGTGGACGCAGGCCGCGGAGGTGGGCCCTGGCCACGGTCATTTGGGAAGCGGCGGAGATGAGGCGCTGCGAACACCTCGGGCGCGTGGTGAAGCTTGAGGTTCAGCACGTCTACCCGGATGAGATCCTTCCAGACCAGCCACCACAGATCCGGGCGCGCCGTTGTTCCGAAGCACTGGCCTGCAACAAGCTTGAGAGGCCGGCCTGCGTCTGGTCGGGCACGCTCCCCAGCCACGATCCTCTGGCCTAGCTGCCCGCCCCAAGTACTTGGCTGACTCTCTCCTCCCAGGAGTCGGGCTGTTGTCGTGCCCTCGCAGTTTGCGAGGGCACGACGCTCCTCACGGCTGCTCCGGAGACACCTGCGGCCGGTGCGAAATCGCGCACCGGCCGCACACCCTCTTCTTTCCTGCTGCCTTCGCCTCAGATCACCCCCAGCTGCTTGGCGATCCTCTCGAACGCCGCCAAGCCCTGCTCCAGGTCGCGCCGCTCGTGGGCAGCCGAGATCATCACGCGTATGCGCGCCTTGCCTTTGGGCACGGTGGGGTAGCCGATGGCCATGGCGAAGACCCCCCCCTCGAACAGCCGCCGGCTGAACTGCTGTGCCAGTGACGCCTCGCCGAGCATAATTGGTGTGATGGGCGTGGTGCTCGCTCCCGTGTCAAACCCCAGGCCCTGAATCTCGCGCTTGAAGAACTCTGTGTTCTCCCACAACCGCTCCACCAGATCGGTCGAACTCTCAAGCACGTCCACCGCCGCCAGGCACGCGGCGACATCCGGCACGGTCATGGCCGAGGAGAACAGGAACGGCCGGCCGCGCTGCCGCAGCCAGTCGACGATCTCCGGCCGCCCCGCTACCACCCCGCCGATTACCCCAAAGGCCTTCGAAAGCGTACCCACCTCGACGTCAACCTTGCCGTGAAGTTGGAAATGGTCGACAATGCCGCGGCCACCGCGGCCCAAGACGCCCTCGCCGTGCGCGTCGTCAACCATCAGCAGGTAGTCGTACTCCCGGGCCACCTGGTAGATGCGATCCAGCGGCGCGATATCACCGTCCATGCTGAAGACGCCATCGGTGACAATCAGGCCGCGGCGGAATCCATCGCCGCGTGCCTGCTCAATCACACGCCGCAGATCGTCGGGGTCGGAGTGCGCGTAGCGCACGATGCGGGCACCCGAGAGGCGGCAGCCGTCGATGATGCTGGCGTGGTTGAGCTCGTCGGAGAAGATGACATCCTCCTTGCTCACCAGCGCCGGGATCACCGCCAGGTTGGCACAGAACCCCGATTGGAAGGTGATGGCCGCCTCGACCCCCTTGAAGGCCGCCAGCCTCCGCTCAAGTTCCAAGTGCAGGCTCATCGTGCCGGCGATGGTGCGCACGGCCGCCGGCCCGATCCCATACTGCTCAATCGCCTCACGGGCGGCCTGCAGCAGCCGCGGATGGTTGGCCAACCCCAGGTAGTTGTTCGAGCAGAAGTTCAGCACCCGCCGTCCATCCACTGTCAGCCACGCACCTTGCGGCGAGCTGAGCGTGCGGATGTGAACGAATAACCCCGCCTGGCGCAGGGCGTTAAGTTCATCGGCAATCCACTGAGTGCGCGCAGGTTCGGACATCGTCTTCCTCGAGGCAGAGTTGCGGATCAGCCCCCAAGCGAAGCTTGAATCATCGCCAGTTTGCGGTCCCGCGAGAGCGCCTTGAGCGCGCGCTCACGCCTCATGGCTGCCGCCCGATCGGCAACGGGCTCCACGTAGGCCAGCCGCACCGGCCGACGGCTGCGAGTGTACTGAGCCCCACGGCCGGCGTTGTGCTCGCGCAGCCGGCGCTCCGGATCGGTGGTCCAACCCGTGTACAGCGTGCCATCCATACACTCGACGATATAGCAGAAGAAGCTCGGCACAGCCGCATTATACGCCAGGCTCCATCGGGCGGCCCGCTTTCAGGTGTCACTATCGTCCAGCGAGGGAGGGCATCATGCCCTGGTCGCAGCTGACCTGTGCAGGAGCGGTGCGCCTGTTTGGCCTTGGCTCTCTCATCTACGGAAACCAGGCGTTCGCCGAGGTGGCGCGCCCGGTGTGGCGGTACTTCCTTCACCCTTCCCGTGCGGCCCGCGAACCAGCCCTGCAGGAGACACTGCTGGCTGCGTTGCTGGCATTTCTGCTGGGGACGATCGCCGTGCTGGGCAGGCTGGGTCTGATCCTCACCGCACTGCTGTCGAAGCAAACGCCAGCCCGCTCAGGAGTGGCGGCGGTCCTTCGACCGCAATTGACCGCCGATGCCGAGCACACGCTCCAACACCCCCCGCTGGGGAAGCTCCACCGCCTCCAGCTCCTCGCCCGCCCAATCGCCTCGGCCGCGAGCACGAAGCCAGGCCTGATTGGCCTCCACCGCTTCGCTCAGACGCTGGCTGAGGGCCTCCGCCTGACCGTCGGCGATCAACTGACGCAGCGCGGTCAACTCCTGCATCAGCGCATCCAGTCTGTGCACGACGTTCTCGCGGTTAAGAGACAGCGTTTGCTGTAATGTAGGTGCCGGCTGCAGCACACCCGCGATTGTGGCTGCTGCGAACATGCGCCCGGCCATGCGCCGCGCCTCACGCCAGCCGGGGGACTGCGACGCCACCCTCATCAGGGCTGCGCCCAGGAGCGCCGGGAGACTCTCGACGGTGGCTGCCACGCCGTCCGCCTCCGCCGCATCGAGGAAGAACGGCGTTGCGCCCAAACGCTGGGCCAGCGCCAGGGCAGTCTCCATGGCCGCTTCCGGGGTGCGCGGCGGCACGACCATGGCCGTCAGCCCACCGTCGAAGAGGTCGGCGCGCATCTCCTCCTGGTGCGGCGCACCGATCAGGAGCGCGGCCGGGCTGACTGCCGGCACGGCGCCGACGAAGTAGCGTTCTGGCGGCAGATGCTCACTCGCCCAACGCACGGCCTCGGACTTCAGCGAGGAGGTGTCGATTACCACGGCCTCTTTCCTCAGCCTCGGCCCGATCGCTTCCAGGTACGTGCGCACATCGGCCGGCGCTACCGACAGGATGACGACATCTGCCTCTGCCGCACCACGCTCAGCACGGTGAACCAGCCGCTCGACAGCCCCGGCCTCGCGCGCCAGACGTGCGGCACCGGCGTCCGGGTCGTAGCCGATGCGCCGCCCCCGTCCCCCGCCTCGCGCCAGCGCCAGCCCGATGGAGCCCCCGACCTCGTCCAGGCCAATGATCAGGATGTCTTGATCCACGGGAAACCTCGCGGCCTGCGTCCCGGTCAGCCTATCAGCAGACTGAACACCCTGGCGGCCGGGGCCTGCACCACCAGCCTCAGTAGGTTCAGACCGCCGAAGCCTCCAAGCACGATAAGCGCCAGCAGGATGATCGGCCCGTAGGGACGCAGGCGGTAGAGCACCTCTTGCCCACGCGGCGGCAGCAGGTACTCCGCAATCTTCTCGCCATCAAGCGGCGACAGGGGAATCAGGTTGAAGAAGAGCAGAATCAGGTTGATGAAGATGAACTCCTGCAGAAAGCGGGCGGTCCATAGGTCCATCGGCGTCTGCAAAGAACTCAGGCTCAGCAGCCCCGCACGGAATGGCAACGCCGCCGCGATCGCCAACAGCAGGTTCGAAAACGGTCCCGCGGCAGAGACCAACATCAGCCCTGCCGGCGTGCGCCGCTGCAGGACGTAAGGGTTCACCGGCACCGGCTTGGCCCAGCCGAAGCCAGCCAGGATCAGCATCAGCGAGCCAATGGGGTCGAGGTGGGCGAGGGGATTCAGGGTGAGGCGGCCACTGAGGCGAGGGGTGTCATCACCAAGCCGCTGCGCCGCCCACGCGTGGGCAAACTCATGCACCGTCAGCGCCACGACCAGCGTCACCAGCCGCGCGGCCAGTCCTGGAAGCGTCAGATCAAACATGGCGAGAGGCATTATACCATTCGGTCGGATGGTATAATCGCCGCCAGTTACCGGGGAGGCCAGATGTGCTTCCCGACCTAGAGATGAGCGAGGTCCTCCGGCTGCGCAAACCTCATCCTTGCGGCAGTTACGACTGGGTGGTAGTGCGGCTGGGGGCGGACATCGGACTGAAATGTCTCGGCTGTGGCCGCCGAATCCTCCTCTCGCGTCGCGAGGTGTCACGCCGCCTTAGGGCGCGCCTCCCCAGGTCCCCATCGGCCGATGGCTGATCCTGCGCGCATTCTGATCCTGTTCTCCGACACGGGCGGCGGCCATCGCAGTGCGGCCGAAGCGGTGATCGAAGCGCTGGAGCAACTCGCTCCTGAGCGCTTCGCCATCCGCATGGTCGACATCTTCAAGGAGTATGCCCCGCCGCCCTTGAATCTGGCTCCAGCCATGTATCCGTACATGGTGCGCCTGCCACACGCGTACCGCATCGGCTATCGCCTCTCCGATGGTCATCCACAGGCACGGCTGCTCACCGGCGCCACCTGGCCTTACGTCCGACGGGCCGCGCGAAGGGTGGCGCGGGAACACCGGCCCGACCTCGTGGTGTCCTTCCATCCCCTCGCGATTGCGCCCGTGATCAAGGGCCTTGGCCCCCACCGGCCTCCCTTCATCACCGTGGTGACCGACTTGGTGAGCGCTCACGCCCTGTGGTATCACCGCCGGGTTGACCTGTGCCTTGTCCCCACCGAGCAGGCGCGGCAGCGCGCACTGCGCTTCGGCCTGAGGCCGGATCAGGCGCGCGTCGTCGGGCTGCCGGTGAGCGCCCGCTGCTGCCAACCGTTGGGCGACCGCGAATCGCTGCGAACCGCGCTCGCTTGGCCGAAGGATCGTCCCATGGTCCTCCTGGTCAGCGGCGCCGAAGGCATGGGCCCCGTCTTCGAAGTCGCCCGCGGCATCGCTGAACGCGCTGGCAACTTCGGGTTGGCCATCGTCGCCGGCCGCAACGAAAGGCTGCAGCAGCGGCTCAAGGCCGTCGCATGGGAGGTGCCGACCTTCCTCTACGGCTTCGAACGCCGACTCCCCGAGATGATGCGCGCCGCCACAATGCTCGTCACCAAGGCCGGCCCTGGCACCATCGCCGAGGCCCTCAACGCCGGCCTGCCGATGGTCCTCTTCAGCCGACTTCCAGGCCAGGAGGAAGGCAACGTCGCCTATGTCGTCGAGCAGGGAGTGGGCGTGTGGGCACCGGGCGCGGCCCTCGCTGCCCAGGCGGTCCACAACTGGTTGTCCGAACCGGAGATGATTGAAAGGGCCGCCTCCGCCTGCCGGCGGATCGCGCGGCCCCAGGCTGCCCGCGAGATCGCTACCATCATCGCCCGCTTCCTCGCCCCCTCCAACCCCAGCGCCCAATCCTATCCTGCCTCCGCTGCCGACCCAGCCTGAGAGGCGAGTCACTCGGGCGCGGCGGAGTCAGAAGTTGGCGATGACGTTGCTGAACATGTTCCCTACTGCAGTCCCGAAGAGCGCCAGGATCACCAGCACAATGATGGCAACGAGCGTGATGATCACCGCATACTCAACGAGACCCTGACCCCGCGGGGGCGAATGAATCATGAATACTCCCAGGATTAATGGTTATGACCACACCGGTAAGTATAGGCCAAGCTCCCGACCAGAGGAATAGTCCCCACGGGCCAAGTCGCGATGCTGTGTTTGCACCTTTCTTCACAAACATGCGCCGGCAAGGCAGGCTGCATCCATCCTGATTCCCCGCTCCGGGTCGTCCGCCGCCATCGCATCATCGCAGGCCCGACGCAAGCCCAGGCTCGGCGTCAGACACCACGGCACCACCGCCGCGATGACGATACCCTTGTCTCCTGATCGCATGTTCGACTCTGCCGACCTGCAGCGGTTCCTCGAACTCCATCAGGCGCAGGCCGAGATTGTCCACCTGCCGGTCGAGACTCCCACGGTCGAGGCCGCGGCGCGCGCTGTGGGCACCCAGCCTGAGAAAATCGTGAAGTCCCTGCTCTTCCTCGTCGACGGCAGGCCTGTCGTCGTCATTGCCTGCGGCCCGCAGCGCGTCGAGGCCCTTGCCGTCGCCCGCCACTTCGGCCTATCGCGCAAGCGCGTGCGGCTCGCTGGACCCCAGGTGGTGCTCGAGGTCACGGGCTACCCCATCGGCGCCCTGCCGCCCTTCGGCCACCGCCAGCCGCTGACAACGCTGATCGACCGAGGCGTGCTCGATCATGATCAGGTGTATGCCGGCGGAGGATCGCTCAACGCCCTGCTGCGCCTGGCCCCCGGCGAACTGCTCCGCCTCACCGCCGCCGAAACCCTAAACCTCCAACCCCAGGCCGATGTCGCGCCCGATTAGCCATGCCCTCTCGGTCGCGATCGTTCTCGCGCTGGTCGTGGGCTACTTCTTGCTCCGTGGTCTGCCGCGCTCGGCCGCCCGCGCCGCCCGCCTCAGGCAATACCTGAACGACCCGGCTGCCCATCTCGAATGGTCCGTTCATGCGGGTGAGCGCTGCGGCCCGGCCCCATTCCTCATGCCCACTGACGGGTTTGTCGGATTCTACTGGGGAGACTCGTTTCGCCCCGGCCACCGCCATCAAGGCATCGACATCTTCGGCCCCGATGGTCTGGGCCACACGCCGGTCGTGGCCGCTCACGATGCCTACCTCACTCGCCTGACAGAATGGCGATCGGCCATCATCCTGCGCCTCCCCAACGATCCCCTGCATCCCGGCCGTCCGCTCTGGCTCTACTACGCTCACATGGCCGACGGCCAGGGGAATTCGTTCATCTCCCCCGAATTCCCAGCCGGCACCCTCGACCACTTCGTCCCCGCCGGAACCCTGCTCGGCTACCAGGGAAACTACTCGGCTGACCCCCACAACCCGACCGGCATTCACCTGCACTTCTCCATCGTGCTTGACGACGGGCACGGCCACTTCCGCAACGAACTGGACATCGCCAACACTCTCGACCCCTCGCCCTACCTCGGCATCGAGGTCAACGCCGACCGCGCTGGCTCGGAACCTGCCATCTGCCGTCCTTGATCCTCACAGTCGACTGGCCGCGGGAACGCGAAACCCACCCATTACGGACGGTGGAATCCCCGCACGTATCGCTACGCAAGAGAAGTGACTACAGCTCCCTTATGTGAGGGTGAGGCGCTTGCGTCGGCCCGGCCAGAGCGGCCTTGAAGTCCTCGATGCGGCGACTGGCCAGGTCGACGTACTGGGGGTCGATGTCGTACCCCACGTAGTGTCGGCCTGCCTGGATGGCCGCCAGCGCCGTCTGCCCACTGCCAAGGAACGGGTCCAGCACCACTTCGCCCTGGTAGGTGTACAGCTGAATCAGCCGATAAGGGAGATCTATCGGGAACGGCGCGGGGTGACCCACACGCGTGGCCGACTCTGCCGCAATGGACCACACGCTCTTCGTGTACTCAAGGAATTGCTCGCGGCCGATGGTGGCCTGCCTGCCCAGGGAGACCCCCCGGCTGAAGGTCCCCTTGGAGAATACCAGGATGTACTCATGGGTGTCGCGCAGAGTCGGATTCGATGGCGACATCCAGCTACCCCAGGCAGTAGACGTCCCAGCACTCGAACCCTTCTGCCAGATGATCTCGCCCCTCATTTGGAATCCCATCTCAATCATCTGCAGCGCAATCGAGGCGTGAAGCGGGATGTATGGCCGCCGGCCGAGGTTGGCGACGTTGACGCATGCTCTCCCGCCGGGCACCAGCACGCGATGCACCTCATTCCACACTCGCCCTAGAAAGTCCAGATACTCCTGCAACGTCAGGTCCCCGTCGTAATCCTTGCCGACGTTGTACGGGGGCGAGGTCACCATCAGGTGGATGCTGCTGTCGGGCAGCTCATGCATGACCTCCGAGGACTTGCACAACACGCTGTCCAGCACTCCGGCCGGGACAGTGTTCTCGATGTATTCTGTCGGTGCCTCCTTCGGCAACGAACCGTACATCCGGCTGCTGTAGAACCGCGACGAATCGTGGTTTTCCCGGCCTGAGGAGCCGAAGGCTCTGGTTGACGTCCCCCGGCGCTGTGACGTCTTCTTCATGGGGCGCACTTCAATCCAGTTTCCAGTACTCAACCCATCGTTCGTAAGGATCGTATCGGGTGGATGGCCTCTTCCAGTCGATCGGAATCCCGCGCGCGTCTGCCTGGTTCACGAGCCGCCCCATCGCCTCCGCGCTGATCTCCACGCCGCGGGGGTTGGTGCCGCGCCTGGGTGGCTTGAGGTACCGCTCTGGGCCCGGCTCCCTAGGCACCGAAACTTGTGCCTCCAGTGGGAGATAGGCAAGCCCGCCGCGATCATTCCACACGACAAGTGCTACCAGGTAGTCGCAGCGGGGGGGGAAATGGCGTATGAAATCGGTAGAGCGCTCAGGATCAATGGTCCAGATCGCCTTCACGCCGGCAATCCGCGGAGTGGATGTCGTTAGCGTCTTTATGGAAAGGCCTTCTCCGAATAGCCTGACATCAACCTCGTGTTCCGTGATCGATACCTCGGTCTCAACGTTCTCGCGGCCGAATCGATAGATGAGCAAAGCCACCAAGACCCGCTCCCGAAGGGAGCCTGCTTCCATCCCCACCTTCCCTGCCCGTGAGGAATCCCTCTCGGCGTAGTGGAAGATGTGAGGCGGACGTCGCCGGATCATTTCTACCAGGAGGGCGTCATCGAACACGACGCCTACACGTCCTGTCATGATGTCCCAATCGCTGCTGCCGAGCGGTTTCCAGTGTAGCACAGCTCCGATGGCTCCGGGGATGTGGCACAGCATGGCGCCGCAGTTAGTCACCAGCGCCGGGGCACCCAGATCGGCAGTGGTTCGCAACCGGAGCCTCTTGTGGATACGCCAGGTGGGCCGGCGCTGACGGGGCTCCTACAAGCTAGGGTGCCTTCTAGTCATCGCAGAGAAGCTCCGAACCAGCAGCAAGTCGGACCAATGCGTTCCTCGCTCGCCTCGGTTGAGGGGTGTCTCAATTCCCAGTGACGTGGCCTGGTCATGCCTTCCCAGCGTTTCAATGGCCGCCGCGTATAATTACCGCGTCGCCTTGGGCGCTGCGCAGGGCGGTGGCCGGACAGCTGCGGAAAGGGGATGTTCCGATATGCCCTACATCGTCTGCGCCGAGGAGATGGACCGCCGCTGGGTGGCCTATGTCCCCGACCTGCCGGGCTGCTTCGCCTCGCACCGTGACCGCGAGGCAGCCATCGCCGCCATCCCCGCCGCCATCGAAGCCTACCGCAAGTGGTGCGCCGGACACGGCCTGCACGTGTCGGGCCTCTCCGGGCCCATGGTCGTCGACGAGGTCATCCGCGCCTGGGACTACGAGGACGACTACGAAGTCAACGCCTTTTTCGCCTCGGACCGCCCGCCGCTAACCACCGACGAACTGCCGGAAATCGAGCGGCTGCTGGAGGCCAGCCACACCGATCTGCTGGTCACCGTCGAGGGCCTCGAGCCGGCCGACTTGCTCACCGAGTTCCCCGGCGAACGCTGGCCCATCGCCGGCATCCTGGGTCACGTTGCCAACGCAGAGTGGTGGTACCTCGATCGCCTCGGACTGGCTTTCCCCAAGTCTGCTGTTCCTGAAGATCCCTTCGAGCGCCTCGACGCCGTGCGCGCCCAGACCCTGGCCTCCCTGCCCGCTCTCGTTAGGCGCACTGGCGTCGTGACCATGGCCGGCGAGACGTGGTCATCCCGCAAGGTCATCCGCCGCACCCTGTGGCACGAGCGGGATCACACGGAGCACATCCTCAAGCTGCGGGCCAGGCTCCTCACCTGACACGGCGTCATCCCATTCCCGCGAAGGAGATCCCGATGACCGCATCCGTGATCCTGACCGAAATCCACGAGCGCGCCGGCCTGATCCGGCTCAACCGCCCGGATGCGCTCAACGCCCTCAACCGCCAGGTGCTGAGCGAGCTTGTCGAGGCGCTGCGGGCATTCGACGCGAACCCGGAGGTCGGAGCCATGGTTATCAGCGGGGACGCGCGCGCCTTTGCCGCCGGCGCCGACATCAAGGAAATGGCCCAGGCGTCAGCGGTCGAGATGCTCAGCGCCGAGCACATCTCCCTCTTCGATCAGGTCGCCACCATCAAGAAGCCCGTCATCGCGGCGGTGTCGGGCTGGTGTCTGGGGGGAGGCTGTGAGCTGGCAATGGCTTGCGACATGATCATCGCCTCCGAGACAGCCCGGTTCGGCCAGCCGGAGATCAACATCGGTGTCATCCCTGGTGCCGGCGGCACCCAGCGCCTGACCCGCGCCGTGGGCAAGGCGCTGGCGATGGAAATCGTCCTCAACAACCGAACCCTCTCGGCGCAGGAGGCCCTGCAGTACGGCCTGGTCAACCGCGTCGTCCCGCCGGAAGCCTGTGTGGAGGAAGCCCTCAAACTGGCCAATGAGATCGCCGCCCGCGCGCCGATCGCCGTGCGCTTGGGGAAGGAGGCGGTCAATCACGCCTTCGAGTCTTCACTCTCCGACGGCATCGCCCACGAGCGCCGCGCCTTCTACTTCCTCTTCAGCACCGAAGACCAGAAAGAGGGCATGCAGGCCTTCATGGAGAAGCGCAAACCCGTCTGGAAGGGCCACTGAGAGGCCATCGGCCCGCCGCCATGATTACCTATCGCGACCTCGCCCTCGCCCTGCGCGACGTCGGCCTCACCCCCAACAGCATCATCCTGGCCCACGTCTCTCTGGATGGCCTCGACCCGATTCGCGGAGGTCCCGAGGCCGTCCTGGGTGCCTTGCTCTCCTCCTGCCACGCCCTTGTCATGCCCACTTTCACCACCCGCACCCTGGTCGTCCCACGCACCGGTCCGCCCGACAACGGCCTGACCTACGACCAGGAGGAAGTCAACGCCCGGGCCGAGGTCTTCGATCCCGAGATGCCAGCGGATCCGGCAATGGGAGAGGTCGCCGAGGCGCTGCGCCGTCACCCTGAAGCCCATCGCTCCTCTCACCCGGTCCTCTCCTTCTGCGGCATCCGCGCCGACGAGGCCCTCGACGCCCAGACGATCGACGACCCCTGGGCTCCGGTCGCGGTCCTGGCCGAAGCCGACGCCGACGTCCTGCTTCTTGGCGCCGACCACACGGCCAACGCCGGCCTGCACTACGCCGAGAAGCTCGCCGGCCGAAAACAGTTCCTGCGCTGGGCTCTTGTCCCCGGCCGCATCGTCACCTGTCCTGCCTACCCAGGCTGCTCCGACGGATTCCCTGCCGTTGCCCCCCGCCTCGAAGGCATCTCTCGCCTGGCAACCTTGGGACAGGCCACCATCGAGCTAATCCCCCTGCGCGACCTGATCCACATCGCAGTGGGCTGGATCCGCCAGGACCCCCGCGCCCTGCTCTGCAACCGCCCGGATTGCCCGCTCTGCCGCGACGTGCGCACTGCCATTCGCGCAGATGAGTAGCGTGGGAGAGGCTTGCCCGCGTCTGGATCCGCGGGCATAATGGCGCCGACATCAGACTGAGGAGGACCCCATGGACCGGAAGACGGGAGGCATTGTCGCCACAGTGCTCACAGCCCTTCTGTGCGGCTGCCCGGGACTGTTCTGCTGCCTGCTCGGCGCGGTGAATGCTGCCACAGGTGGCACCTGGACAGGCAGTCTCGGCGTTCAGCAGTACACGGGCGAGATCCCAACCGGATACGGCTACGGCATGATCTGCCTCGGGCTGGTGTTTGTCCTCATCCCGATCCTTGTCGGCATCTTCACCCTCCGCCGCAAGCCGCAGCCGATGGTCGAGGAGGTTCCGCCACCCGCATAGCCTCCCCGCCGTGACCACGGCCCTGGTCCTCGGCGCGACTGGCTTCATCGGCGGACACATCGCCCGGGCAGCGCTCAGCCGCGGCTGGCAGGTGCGCGGCCTACGGCGCCGCCCGGGCGCTCTCGGACACCTCGGCCAGGAACCGATAGCCTGGTTCGACGGCAACCTCGACGATCCGGCCAGCCTGCAGCCTGCCTTCCGCGGCGCCGACATCGTCTTCCACGCCGCCGGCTACTACCCGAAAAGCGGCGAACCCGTTCACCGTCATGTGGCCAGCGCTTTGCGCCAGACGCGCACCGTCCTGGACGCCGTCCGCCGTGCCGCAGCCTCACGCTTCGTCTACGTCTCCAGCCTGACCACCGTCGGCGCGCCGCCTCCTCGCGAAGACCGCCTGGCCGACGAGCGCGACCGCTACCTGCCGGGTTCGATCCCGCGTTCGGCCTACTACGAGTGCAAGTATGCGATGGAGAGCGAAGTGCTGCGATCCGACAGCAGCATCCCGTCCGTGATCGTCAATCCAACGGCTGTCTTCGGCCCCGGCGACGTGCACCTGACGCTGGCGCGGCTGCTCCTGGCCGTCGCCCGCGGCTGGGCCATCGCGTGGCTGCCGGCACGGTTGAATGTGGTGGATGTGCGCGACATCGCCCAGGCTACAGTGCGCGCGGCGGAGGTGGGCACCCTCGGCGAGTGCTACCTTCTCGGCGGCCACAACGTCACGCTGCGGGAGTTCCTGACGACCGCCTGCCGCATTGCTGGCGTCTCTCCGCCGCGCTTCGAGCTTCCCCTGTGGTGCATCGACCTGGCGGTGCTCTTGAGCGATGTGATGCCTCCGTTCCGCTTGGCGGGAAATCACCTGCGCGCCATCCGGTCGTGGCAGTTCTACAACTGCGACAAGGCTCGTCGCGAGGTCGGCCTCGCCCCCCGGCCCCTGGAGGCTACTCTCGCAGATGCCTTCGAGTGGCTGGCAGCGCAGGGGCACAGGATGCGGCACCGTTCTGTGGTATGATTTCGCCGCCGAGAAGCCGATGACCCCCTCCTCCGAAATCGAGAAGATCACCATCATCGAGGGCCCGCCTCCCACGTTCGAGGCAGCGGTCGATCCCTGGGCCTACAGCCTGAGCGACGGGCCGCTGCCCTTCCAGGTGGCGCTGTGCCGCCTGCGCACTTTCAACGGCGCGGCTCTCGTTGAGCGGTGCTACCGCGCATGGCGACGTCACCAGCCGGTGATGCTCGAGTACCGCACCCCCGACGGCCAGACTCACACGGCACCCATCGTGGCCGCCCGCTGGGTTGAGCTCGATGAAGGCCAGGTCCTGCTGTTGTGGATACGCCTGCCCGAGAACGATTTCGAGCTCGAGTTCGAGATGGACGAGGGCTTCGATGAGGAGTCGGACGAACCCGATCTCGACTCCAATTCCTGAGCGAGTCCCACCGGGCGCCTCGGCGCCCGGTTTTCTCTTCCGGGACCTCGGCGTCACAACCTTCGGAGCTCGCCTATGGCCAAGTACACGAACCTTCGCCTCGATCAGCAGGGGACGGTGCAAACGCTCACCCTCGACCGGCCTCCCGTCAACGCGTTTGACTTCCAACTTGCGGACGACCTGCTCGGTGCGTTGAGAGAAGCGGCCGGCGACGAAGATGTCCGCTGCCTGGTGCTCACCGGCGCGGGCAAATCGTTCAGCGCGGGTCAGGATGTCGTGCAGATGCACGAGGTCGGGCCGCAGGTGTCGTACCGGGAGCACCTCGAGAGCAGCTTCAACGCCATCGTGCGCACCATGCGGCAGATGGAGAAACCTGTCATCGGTGCCATCAACGGCACGGCCGCCGGGGCAGGGCTGGGCATTGCCCTTGCCACCGATCTGCGCCTGGCAGCGGAAAGCGCCCGCTTCGTCTTCGGCTTCACCGCCCTCGGCCTCTCTGCCGACTCGGGAACCTCGCTCTTCCTCACCCTGCACCTGGGGCCCGCCCGCGCCGCCGAGATGGCCTTCACCAACCAGCCCCTCTCTGCGCAGCAGGCGCTCGCGGCGGGTATGGTGAATCGCGTCGTGCCCGATCCCGAGCTGCTCCACGAGGCGCAGGCTCTGGCGACTGCCCTGGCGGCCGGCCCAACGCGCGCATATGGGCTGATCAAGCGCGCCCTTCACTTTGCTGGCTATCAGACGCTGGAAGCCGTGCTCGAGCACGAGGGGGCACTCCAGGAAATCGCTAGCCGCACCACCGATCATCGGGAGGGCGTCGCCGCGTTCCTGGCGAAGCGACCGCCGCTTTTCCGCGGCTGCTGAGCGCGCCCCTCTGGCACGATTGCCACACCGAGGTCGATCCGCGAAAGGAGGCCCAGATGCCAGTTCTCGACGGGGTCCTCTTCTGCGATCGCTGCGGCGCGGAGATCGTCGGCGCGCCGGTGGTACGTGGCCGATTGCGCTACTGCTGTGAGGACTGCGCCAACGGCCTCCGCTGCGATTGCGCCCTCCTCCTCGAGGATGACCGACGCACAGGCAGGGAGACCTCGGGCAGCTAACCCTTGCCGTTCAGGGTCACGGCTGTCACGATAGACCGCCGAGTACAGGGGTTCCCAGCACGACCGTCATGTGTGGTCCAGAGACCGCTCCAATCGGCCCTCGCGCAGCTTTTGGCAGACGAGCTCCTGCCATGGAGACAGTCGCCATTGCCGGTTTGGAGGCGATCCGGGCAGGATGCACGCATGAGCCCGAGAGCAGGTGTGCATGTCCTCCCCCGTGATCCCGCCCACAGTTCTCCGGCCGCCGATGTCCGCCTGTAGAATCCCTGTCGAGAGGAAGCAGCCAACCCATGCAGTCAGGGCGAGCGCGTGAAGGGCGACCATTGCGGCCCCGCGGTCTGGCGCCTGGCCTGGTCCTCATCTCAGCAGCCAGCCTGGCCTTCCAGATCGCTTTGACGCGCCTCTTTGCCTTCCAGCAGTTCCACCACTTCGCATTCCTCGTCGTCAGCCTGGCGGTGATGGCTAGTGCCGCCAGCGGCATCCTCCTCGCCGCCCGCCGCCATCCGCCCTCGCTGTCCGCCCTCTCGCTCGGTTTCAGCCTGTCACTGTTGGCCGCGTACGCAGTCCTCCATGAGCTTCCCTTCGACTCCTACACTCTGGCCTGGGAGCCGCGCCAAGCAGTAATCCTGTTCGTTTACCTCCTTGCCTCGGGCCTGCCGTTCCTGTTCACTGGCTGGATCGTCGCCGCGTGTCTGACCACCGCCGGTCCCGTCGCTCACCTGCCCTACGCCGCCAACCTCGCAGGCAGTGCTTGCGGTGCCGCAGGTGCCTTGCTCGCCCTCAAAGTCCTCTCCCCAGAGGGGCTGGTGGGGCTGCTGGTGGCTATGGGATTGGCTGCGGCCGCCGCGTTCTCTACCATTCGCTGGCAAGCGACAGCCGCCATCCTGCTCGCCTCAGCCGTCGCTGCCTTGTCTTTTCGGCTGCCAGCCTCATGGTCCGTCCCGCTCTCACCGTACAAGCCGCTGGCCATGGCCTTGCTTATGCCCGACGCCCATCTGAGCCTGACGCGCAGCGCTGCCTCGGCGCGCCTGGATGTGGTCGAGAGTCGGGCCTTTCACGTACTCCCAGGGCTGAGCCTGAACGCCCCTGCGGACCTGCCCGACCAAGCCGCCGTGTTCCTTGACGGCGAGGGCCCTCTCCCCATTACGTCGCTCGCACCTGACGATGCGCGCATGACGGCTCTGGCGCTCCACATGCCTACCTCGCTCCCCTACCTCCTGCGCCCGCAGAGCAAGGCCCTTATCCTCGAACCCGGCGCCGGACTTGAGCCACTGATCGCTCTCGCCTCCGGCGCGCGTCAGGTCACGTTGCCAACGGATGAGCCTCTGATTGTCAATCTGCTCTCCGGCCCCTATGCTGCCTTCAGCCACAACCTGTTCGACCACCCGGGCATCTCCCGCCTTCCGCTCTCCAGTCGCTCCGCCCTGCACGTGACGGCCGCGCACTACGACGTCATCGACTTTGCGCTGAGCGACGGGTACCACCCTGTCACCTCTGGCGCCTTCTCCCTTCTCGAAGACTATCTGCTTACCGTCGACGCATTCCACCAGGCATTTCGCCGGCTCGACGACGATGGCTTGTTGGTGATAACTCGCTGGCTGCAAACGCCTCCCAGCGAAGAGGCACGAGCCTTCGCCACGCTGCTCGAGGCCTTGGCTCTCGAAGATGTCGATGACCCAACAGAGCATGTGATCGGCTTTCGCTCCCTGCGCACGGCCACCCTCATCGCCTGCCTCCGTCCATTCACAGCCGAGGAACTGTCTGCCGTGCGCACGTTCCTGGATACCAACGGCTTCGACCCCATTGTCCTCCCCGACCTTTCGCCCACCGAACTCAACCGCCACAACCGCCTGCCCCACGACCGCTATCATGAGCTGTTCACTGCGCTGGCAAATGACCGTGCCGGGACCCTTGCGCACCACCCCTTCAACTTGCAGCCACCCACAGACGACCGCCCCTACTTCTTCCACTTCTTCCGCATAGGCCAGACGCCCGAAGTGCTCCGCACGCTCGGTCAGACTTGGCAGCCCTTTGGCGGAAGTGGATATCTGGTGCTGCTGGCCCTCCTTGTCCTGATGGTCATCCTGGCAATGCCGCTCATCGCTTTGCCCGTCGTTCTCCTCCGGCGCCGTCAGGCTGCCAAGCCCCGAGGCGGCCCCTTGCTGTACTTCGCCAGCCTCGGCGCCGCCTACATGCTGGTTGAAATCGCCCTGCTGCAACGCATGACCTTGCTGCTGGAGCGGCCCTCGCAATCCCTCGGCATTGTGTTGTTCACGCTGCTTCTCGCGTCGGGCGTGGGGAGCCTGCTGTCGGCACGCCTTCCACTCAGGCCCTGTCTGCTGGCCTTGGTGGCCATCCTGCTCGCGACTCGCTGGCTGCTCTCACCCGCCATCTCGGCTGCCCTCACCTGGCCGCTGCCCGCCCGTATCCTCCTGGCAGCCCTGCTGATGTCGCCCGCGGGCCTGTTGATGGGCGTCCCCTTCGCCACCGGGCTGCGCCGATTGGAAACGCGCGCCCCGGGGCTGATCCCCTGGGCCTGGGCGGTCAACGGCGCCACTTCCGGCGTGAGCGGCGTGCTGGCTGCGCTCATCGCGCTCGACGTTGGCCAATCCGGCGCCCTCGTCGCGGCGGCCCTGGCCTACGCCGTCGCATGGCTGGCCTCGCCATCGTTCGACCACCCTTAAACGTACGGGGGCGGGTCATGACCCGCCCCCGGCCGAGCATGACCCGGCTTCATTCCTCGTTCTGCGTGCTGAGGTAGTTCTCCACCCCCATCTGCCGCATCTGATCTTCCTGGGCCTCGTTCCAGTCCTCGTGACGCTCCTCATCCTGCAAGATCCTGCGCATGAGCTCAGCGCTGCCCTCGTCGCCTTCCTGGACGGCGACGCGGATGCCAGCATTGTAGGCTGCCACGGCAGCCAGCTCGGCTTCCTTGTCGTTGGCGATCATCTCCGGCACTGTCGCCCCGATCTTCATCGGGTTGAGCTTGGAGACGACCGGGGTCCCCTCCAGGAAGATGATGCGCCCGATCAGCCATTCGGCGTGATGCATCTCGTCGATTGCCTGCGCCTCGATGGCTTTGTGGAGCCTGACCAGGCCCCAGTTGTCACACATCTCCGAGTGCACCATGTACTGGCTGATGACTGTCAATTCATCGGCCAGGAGGCGATTCAACTGCTCAATGACTTTGGGACTGCCTTTCATCGCTCAACTCCTTGTCGTTTCCGATCTCCCGTTTCAGTGCAGACTAGTATAGCCCGACTGCGGCCTGGGCCCAAGCCCTCAGGGGGTCTCCTGCCGAGTCAGAGGCACAAAACGCACACCGCCCAGGCTGACTGACTCGTATGAGTCTTCCCTCGTGCGCGTGATGCGCCACAGCTCCTGATAGGCCCCCACCGGCCCAACGGGGATGACCATCACCCCGCCGATTTTCAGTTGGGCCAGCAGTGGCGGCGGCACGTGGTCGGGCGCCGCGGTCACGATGATGGCGTCGAATGGCGACTCCTCTGGCCAGCCGTAGTATCCGTCCCCATGCCGCGTCTGCGCCAATGTGTACCCCAGACGCGTCAGCCGCTCGGTCGCCTGATCGGCCAGCGGCTCGATAATCTCGATGGTGAAGACCTCCACACCCAGCTCTGCCAGCACAGCCGCCTGGTAACCGGACCCCGTGCCAATCTCGAGCACGCGCTCCCCCGCCTCCACATCGAGCTCCTGAGTCATCAGCGCCACGATGTAGGGCTGCGAGATCGTCTGACCGTACCCGATGGGAAGTGGATGATTGGCATATGCCTGGTCGAGGTAGTCCTCCGGCACAAACTGATGGCGGGGAACCTTCCCCATGACCTGGATGACCGCCTCGTCAGTGATACCCCACCCGATGATGGCACTCTGCACCATCTCTTGCCGCGCAGCAGTGAACTCGGCTTCCCGGTCCTCGAGCAAATCGCTCGTCTGGCGTCGCGCGGCCAGTTGAGCCACCACCGGGCCGATCAGCAGAGCCAGGGCAATCAGAAGCAGGACCCACCGCAGCCTGCGCAGCGCCCACCTCCCGCTTCAATTCTACCCGCTTTCACGTGCCGCAGAGTCCGACGCCAGATTCCGTGTCGATATCTCGAAGCGCGGCGGATGCTCCAGGTGTTTCTTCACCGCACACTGTTCTGCCGACCGGACGAGCGCAGGGCGGTATTTCTCGGGGAAGTCCTCAGGCACCAGGATCTCCATCTCGACCCGTTCCACCATGCCTGTTGCCGGGTCCGCGTGGGCTCGCTGGATAAGCCGGATGCCCTCGGTGGGCAGGCCTCGCTGACGGCAGAAGCCGAGGATGTAGACGCCCGCGCAGGTCGCCAGCGAAGCCAGGAAGGTGGCGAAGGGCGTGGGGGCCATGCCCTCTCCCCCGCCCTGCGGCGGCTGGTCGGTCCGAACCGTGTAGGGGCCGAAGGTGGCATCGACGCGGGCACCACCGGGGAACGTCACCGTGATCTCCATGAAGATGCTCCCCTGAGAAGTCTTTGCCCTTCTTGGACGCGTTGCGGGCCGGGAGGTTACGTCCCGACCCATCTTGCGCCGCTGGCTGCCAATGATACACTGCCGAAGCGACCGCTGCCTGGCCGGGCGGGAGCCGGTGCGCCGACTCGCCCGGCACGCCTCTTGCAGCCGAGAGGCCCACGGACAGCCACCGGCCGCCTGACATTGCTTCACCCCATCCTGGCCCCCGCTGGAGCTGACCGCAAGCCGTCCGCCGAGGTCCGGACCGCCTGCTCAGCCGCGGCAGGAGGTGGTGTGTGGACAAGACCGCTGGGACCGAGCAGCGTTTCCGCCTGCTGCTCATCGCCGAGAGCGATGAGGTCAGACAGACAGTCCAGGCTGCGCTACAGCCGGGCTTTCCCCAATGCGAAATCACCCAGGCAGCAAAGGCCGATGCCTTTGAGAGCGCCCTGCGGGTCGGCGGCTTCGATGTGATCCTCGCGAGTGCCGAGCTGAGCTGGGGCCACGGCCTGGCCGTTATGCGGGCGTGCAAGGCGCAGTGGCCGCACCGGCCTGTCCTCGTGCTTGCCGCTCTTCCCAGCCGGGAAGAGGCCGTCGAGGCGATCAAGGCCGGGGCTGAAGACTACATCCACCTACCTGGCGGCGAAGCGGCCCGCCTGGCCGATGCGGTGCGGGAAACCCTGGAACGCGCTGCCTCCCGCGTCGCTTTGGAAGGCTCGTATCGAGACTTCTTCGAGCGCCTGCCCGTCGGCCTGTACCGCACGGCTCCCGACGGCCGCATCCTCGAGGCCAACCCGGCCCTGGCGGAACTGCTCGGTTTGCCGAGTGCGTCGGACCTGCTGTCGGTGGACGCCGCGCGGTTCTTTGTCGATCCCAAGCAACGCACCCTCTGGCGTATGCTTGCGGAGAAAAAGGACATCGTCCGCGATTTCAACGTTCAGGTTCGACGCAAAGACGGGGAGGTCATCTGGGCGCGGGAGACAGGCCGCTTGGTGCGCGATCCCGCCGGCCGAGTGCTCTACTACGAGGGGGCGCTGGTCGATGTCACCGATCGCAAACGGGCTGAGGAGGCCCTCGAAGCAAGCGAAGCCCTCCACCGCCAGCTCTTCGAGACCATGCTCGACGGCGTCGCCCTGCATGAGATTCTGCTGGATGAAGAAGGCCGGCCCGTGGACTACCGCTTCCTCCAGGTGAACCCCGCCTTCGAAGCCCTTACCGGCCTCAAGGCCAAGGACATCCTCGACAAGACCGTGCGCCAAGTCCTTCCCGGCATCGAACCCCACTGGATCGAGCGCTACGGGAAGGTGGCGCTCACGGGCGAGCCAATACGCTTCACCGAATACAGCCGGGACCTGGGCAAGCACTTCGATGTTTCGGCCTTCAGCCCTCGCCCCGGCCAGTTCGCCGCCATCTTCTCCGACATCACTGCCCAGATTCAGGCTCACGAGCTGCTGGCGCGCGAGCGGGACTTCCTGCGCCGCGTCATGGAGACAAGCCCGGCGGGCATCGTCTTCGTCGACCGCCACGGCCAGATCACCTTCGCCAATCGACAGGCTGAAGTTGTCCTTGGTCTGGAGGTCTCTCACATCAAAGGGCGGCGCTACAACGCCCCCGAGTGGCAGATCACGGACTTTGACGGCGGCCCCTTCCCCGATGAGCAGCTTCCTTTTCGGCGGGTCCTGCAAACCGGGAAGCCGGCCTTCGGCATCCAGCATGCCATCGCCTGGCCCGACGGCCGCCGCGTCTTGCTTTCGATCAATGCCGCCCCGATCTTGGACGAGAACGGCAAGGTGGACGGCATGGTGGCCACGGTCGAGGACGTTACCGCGAGGTTTCTGGCCGGGCATGCTGCCCGCCGCCTCCGCGCCATGCTCGAGGCGGTCAGCGAGGCCGCGCGCGAGTTCCTCCGTAGCCCTTCGTGGGAGGCGGTCATCCCCTCGGTGCTCGCCCGCCTCGGCCAGGCTGCGGGAGTCAGTCGGGTCTATGTCTTTGAGAACCGCCTCGACGACGCCGGCCGCGCCGTGGTCAGCCAGCGCTTCGAGTGGGCGGCGGAAGGCATCGTTCCCCAGATCGACAACCCCTCGCTACAGGACTTCCCCTGGGAGGAGGCCGGCTTCACCCGCTGGCAGCAGGAATTGGGTGCCGGTCATACCATCGCCGAGGTGGTTCGGAGCATGCCGGAGGCCGAGCGGCGGGTTCTCGAGGCGCAGCAGATTCAGTCGATTGCCGTCGTCCCGGTGTTGGCCTCCGGGCGCTTGTGGGGGTTCATCGGCTTCGATGAGTGCGGGCGCGAGCGGGAGTGGTCGTCCGAGGAGATCGACACTCTGATGGCCGCCGCCAACGCCCTCAGCCTGGCCATCGAGCGGCGGCAGAGCGAGCACTTGCTCGAACGACGCCTCGCCGAACTGGGCGATCTCTATGAGGTCTCGCTCGAGATCACCGGCCAGACACCCATTCCGAAGCTGCTGCGGTCGATCGTGACCCGCGCCGTGCGCCTTTGCCGCACGGCCATGGGCGGCCTTTACCTGGTGCGGGCCGATGGTCAGTCGCTGGAGTTTGTCGTGTGTCATCAGATCCCCGGCGACCTGGTGGGCCACGTGCTCCAGGCCGGGGAGGGGCTCTCCGGACGTGTGCTGCAGACCGGGCAGGTGCTGTCCGTCGAGAACTACCGCGAGTGGTGGGGCAGGTCGCCAGCGTACGAGGGCTTTCCCTTCGGCCGCGTGCTGGGCGTACCCCTGAAGGTGGGCAGCCGCGTCATCGGCGTCATCAACGTCACCGATGAGAGGCCGGGGCGGTTCACGCCGGAAGAGGTCGGGCTGGTGAGCATGTTCGCCGACCAGGCCGCCATCGCAGTGGAGACCGCCCGCCTGCTGGATGAGGTCCGACGGCGCGCCGCGTACCTCGAGGCGATCACCGGAGTGGCCTCCGCCCTGCGAGCCGCGCCGTCGCGGGCCGAGATGCTACCCATCATCCTGGACGAGGTCATGCGCCTGATGACGGGCGAGGCCGCCGCCATCCTCTCCTATGACGAGCAGACGGAGCGCGCGTGGCTGGAGAGCGCCCGTGGCTCCTGGTCGGACCGGGCTGGTCTGGACCTCGACCCGGATGTGTTCTACGGCGTCCTGACCGACGGCGCTCCCTATGTCAGCGCCGACACATCCCAGGACCAGCAACCGGCCGGCAAGCCATTGGCCAGCGATGTCAAGTCGCTGGCTCTCCTCCCGCTGATCGCCCAGCACAAGCCGATCGGCTGCCTTGCCATCGGCCGGTCGGTCCCCTTCAGCGAAGAAGAGATACGTCTGCTGACTGCGGTGTCGGAGATGGCAAGCAACGCCTTGCACCGAGCCGGAGTGATGGAAACGCTCGAACTGCGCGTCGGTGAACGCACTCGGGAGCTGGCCGAGGCCAACGAGCGCCTGCGGGAACTCGATCGCCTCAAGAGTGAGTTCGTGGCCAACGTCTCCCATGAGCTGAGGGCGCCAATCGCCAACATCCTGCTCTACCTCGACCTGATCTCCGGCCCGATCCCCCAGTCCAGACACGCCTCGTATCTTGGCATCCTCAAGGGCGAGGCCGAGCGCCTCAACCGCCTGATCGAGGACCTGCTGACACTCTCCCGCCTCGAGCGAGGCGCCTTGCCGCTTGAGGCCGAGCCGCACCCCGTCGACCCGTTGGCGGCGGAGGTTGTCGCCGCCCTCGTGCCTAGGGCCGCAAACAGGGGTCAAGCACTGGTCCACGAGCCAAACCATAGCCGGCCGATCGCCCTGATCAATCGCGGGCAGATGACACAGGTGCTGACCAATCTGATCAGCAATGCCATCGCCTACACGC
This sequence comes from uncultured Anaerolineaceae bacterium, assembly GCA_964575425.1. Lineage (GTDB taxonomy): Bacteria > Chloroflexota > Anaerolineae > Anaerolineales > E44-bin32 > DATEAV01. The sequence goes on from CAZNRD010000003.1 coordinate 67,909, forward strand.
ACCAGGGAGGGCACATCTCGGTATCCTGCCGAACAGAAAAGGTGAGCGGCCGGGACTACGTGGGCCTGCGCGTGCACAACGACGGCCCTCCCATCGACCCGGAAGACTTGCCGCACCTGTTCGAGCGCTTCCGCCGCGGGCGAAACGCCAGGCTCTCAGGCGAGCCTGGCACAGGCCTCGGACTGGCGATCTGCAAGGAGATCGTCGAGCGGCATCATGGTTGGATCGATGTCGAGAGCAGCGAGGCCAGCGGCACGACGTTCACCGCCTACGTCCCGGCAGCCCCGCAGCCTCGCAGTCAGTCGACATAACAATGCTCAACCACGGCCTCTGCAGCTTGCTGCACCCCGCTCATTCGGCCCGGTATCCTCCTACGCGCTTCTAACGCAGGTGGCAGAGGATAAGTTTGACCCCAATGCTATAATCCGACCCGGCAGTCTTCCGCGGTGGGAGTTGCCTGAGGAAGGTTTACATGATGCGTTTCGATCGCTTCACTGAGCGAGCTCAGGATGCGGCTCAGCGCGCCGCCGAGATCATCCAGCGTTACGGCCACAACCAGATCGACACCGAGCACATCCTGCTTGCCCTGATTGAGCAGCCGCAGGGCGTCATCCCCCAGATTCTGGAGAAGCTCAACATCGACATCGAGGCGCTGGCCGACCGCATCGACCAGCAGCTGCGCGGCAGCCCCAAGGCCAACATCTACGGCGGCGGTGCCGGGCAGATCTTCATCACCCCGCGCGTCAAGCGCGTGGTCGACATGGCCAACGAGGAGGCCAACCGCCTCAACGACGAGTACATCTCCACCGAGCACATCTTCCTGGCCATCCTCTCCGAGCGCAACACCGCCATCGCCCGCCTGCTGGCGGAGGAGAGCATCACCAAGGACCGCGTCTACGACGCCATCAGGGAAATCCGCGGCGGCCAGCGCGTCACCGACCGCAAAGCCGAGGCCCGCTACCGCACACTGGAGAAGTACTCCCGCGACCTCACTCAGCTGGCCAAGGAAGGCAAACTGGATCCGGTCATCGGGCGCGACCGTGAGATCCTGCGCGTCATCCAGATCCTCTCCCGCCGCACCAAGAACAACCCGGTGCTCATCGGCGAAGCCGGCGTGGGCAAGACGGCCATCGTCGAAGGCCTGGCCCAGAAGATCGCCAACAACGACGTGCCGGAAATCCTGATGGGCAAGAAGGTGGTCTCGCTCGACCTCGGGGCGATGATCGCCGGCTCGCGCTTCCGGGGCGAGTTCGAGGAGCGGCTCAAGGCCGCCATTGAGGAGATCCAGCGGTCGGAAGGCGACATCATTCTGATGATCGACGAACTGCACACCGTCGTCGGTGCCGGCGCCGCCCAGGGAGCGATGGACGCCTCGAACATGCTCAAGCCAGCGCTCTCCCGCGGCGAACTGCAGTGCGTCGGCGCCACCACCCTCGACGAATACCGCAAGTACATCGAGAAAGACGCCGCCCTCGAGCGCCGCTTCGCCCCCGTCTACGTCGATGAGCCGAGCGTGGAAGAAACCATTGAGATGCTGCGCGGCCTGCGCGACCGCTACGAGGCACACCACAAGGTCCGCTTCTCCGATGAGGCCCTGGTGGCGGCGGCCAAGCTCTCACAGCGCTATGTCACCGAACGCGCCCTGCCCGACAAGGCCATCGACCTGATGGACGAAGCTGCGGCCAAGCTGCGCGTCGCCCTGTACTCCCTGCCGCCGAACCTCAAGGAGATGAAGGCCGAAATCGACCGCCTCGCCGCCGAGGAGGAAAAAGCGGGACTGGAGCGCGACTACGAGCGGGCGGCGGAGAAGAAGGCCCAGCGGCTGCGCCTGGAAGGCGAGTTCAATGAGAAGCGCGACCAGTGGGAGGCGGAACACCAGCTCGATGAAGTCGTCGACGAACACGACATCGCCGAGGTCGTCGCCCAGTGGACCGGCATCCCCGTCAGCCAGATGCTCGAGACCGAGGCTGAGCGCTTGCTGCATATGGAAGAGCGCCTGCACGAGCGCATCATCGGCCAACATGAAGCCATCCACGCCCTGGCCGACGCCATCCGCCGCGCCCGCGCCGGCCTGAAGGACCCGCGCCGCCCCATCGGCTCCTTCATCTTCCTCGGCTCCTCTGGCGTCGGCAAGACGGAGATGGCCAAGGCCCTGGCAGAGTTCCTGTTCGACGACGAGGACGCACTGGTGCGCGTCGATATGAGCGAGTACCGCGAACAGCACACCGTCTCACGTCTCTTCGGCGCCCCGCCGGGTTACGTCGGCTACGAGGAGGGCGGGCAGCTCACCGAGGCCGTCCGCCGCCGACCCTATCGCGTGATCCTCTTCGATGAGATCGAGAAGGCCCACCCCGAGGTGTGGAACGCCCTGCTCCAGATCCTCGACGACGGCCGCCTGACCGACGGCCAGGGCCGCGTCGTCGACTTCCGCAACACGGTCCTGATCATGACCTCCAACCTTGGCACCGAGTTTGTCACGCGCTCCGGCACCCTCGGCTTCCTGCACCGCACTGGCAATGAGGGCCTGGGCAAGCAAGTCGAAGAGAAGATCGAGAAGGCGCTTAAGGACACCTTCCGCCCTGAGTTCCTCAACCGCATCGACGAGATCATCGTGTTCTCGCCGCTGTCGCTCGAGCAGATGGAGCTGATCGTCGACCTGCAGATGAAGGAAGTGCGAGGGCGTCTGGCCGAACACGGCGTTTCAGTGGAACTGACCGATGCTGCCCGCAAGTGGCTGGCGCGCGAGGGCTACGATCCCACCTTCGGCGCCCGGCCGCTGCGGCGGGCCATCCAGAAGCATGTCGAGAGCCCCCTCTCAGTCAGCCTGCTGAAGGGCGAGTTCTCACCTGGGGACACGGTGCTGGTCGATGTCGACGAGCCGGCCAAATGCGTTGTGTTCCGCCGGCCCGAGCACAAGGTGGAGCTGCAGCAAGAGGTCTCCGCCTAGCCGAGTGGTGTAGGAAAGAGGCCCGGCCTGACGGTCAGGCCGGGCCTTCGTTTTCAGCGGCCTGTCTTCACCGCCTGCGCATGCCGCAGCAGGTCGGCGGCGCTTTCCTGCGTCGCCTCGCCCGCTCCGCCCAGCATCTGGGCCAGTTCCGCGACGCGCGCCTCACCGTGCAGCGGGCGCAGGGTCGTCACCGTCCGCCCCTTGCGCACCACCTTCTCCACCTTCAGGTGCTGGTCGCCGAAGGCGGCCAACTGCGGAAGGTGTGTGATGCACAGCACCTGGTGCTGACGCGCCAGCTGCCACAGCTTCTGACCAACCACCGCGCCCACCCGACCACCGATGCCTTGATCGATTTCGTCAAAGATCAGCGTCGGGGTACGGTCGGCGCGCGCCAGCACGCCTTTCAGCCCCAGCATCAAGCGCGAGGTCTCGCCACCCGAGGCAATCTTCACCAGGGGCTTCAGCCCCTCGCCGGGGTTGGGCGCTACGAGGAACTCCACCCGGTCAAGCCCGGTCGATCCAAAGGCAAAGCGCGTGCCCCCCACCGGCACTCCGGAAGGCTCTTCCTCCCAGCACAAGTCGACGCCGAAGCGAGCGCCGGCCATGCGCAGGTCTTCCAGCTCCTCCTCCACCGCCTGCGCCAGTCGACCGCTCGCCTCCCGCCGTACCTGCGAGAGCCGCTGCCCGATGTCCGCCAGGCGCGCCAGAAGCGCCTGTTCCTCGCTCTCCAGCGCCTGCAGCCGCTCCTCAGCATGGGTGATTGATTCCAGTTCGTTCCTTGCTCTCCCGGCATAGGCCAGGATGTCCTCGATGCTGTCCCCGTACTTGCGCTGCAGCGAGCGAATCAACCCAATGCGCTCCTCGACCTCATCCAGGCGGCGCGGGTTGAACTCGATCCCCTCCCGGTACAGACGAACCCGCCGCGCTACCTCACCGACCTGCTCCAGGAGGACCTGGGCCTCCTCTCGCAGGGCAGCCATCGACCCATCGACGCGCGCCAGCGAGGCCAGCGCCTCGGCGGCCCGTCCCAGCAGGTCAGTTGCCGGTGCCGTCTGGTCAACGCTCTCGTCGAGCGCGGCAATCGCTTTCTGAGCGAGTTCAGCCAACTGCTCGGCATTCGCCAGCCGGGTGCGCTCCTCAAGCAGCTCCATTTCCTCCCCCGGCCGGAGCGCCGCAGCCTCGATCTCGTTGATCTGGAAGGCGAGCATCTCAGCCCGACGTGCGGCCTCCCGCTCACTCTGGCGCAGCGCGGCCAGCTCAGACCGCACGCGGTTCAGCGCCTCACAGCCCGCCGCAAACACCTGACGAACCTCGTCAGCCTGCGCGTAGCGATCCAGCAAGGTCAAGTGCTCACGCACCCGCAACAGGCTCAAGTGTTCCGACTGACCATGCACGTCCACCAGCAACTCGCCGAGCTCCTTCAGCAGCGAGAGGTTGACCACCCGCCCGTTGGCGCGGCACAGGCTGCGGCCTTCACGCCGAATCTCTCGGGAGACGACCAGCGTGTCGGGGTCTTCGAGCAGGCCCTCGGCCTCGAGCTTGCGCCGCACTTCGTCCCCCGCCGCCCCCTGGAGGTGGAAGGTGGCATCGATCAGCGCAGAAGCGGCGCCACTGCGAATGGCCGCCGTCTCCCCGCGGCCGCCGAGGACGATTTCCACGGCGTCGATCAGAATCGACTTGCCCGCACCCGTCTCCCCGGTCAACACCACGAAACCCGGCGCCAGATCCAGCCGCAACTGGTCGATAATTGCGAAGTCACGAATGTGGAGCTCGGTCAGCATGGCCAGCGGCTACAGGCGAATTCCTCGCAGGCGGTAGTACAGCGAGCCGATTGCCACTGCTCCAATCCCGAGCGGCCACAGCCCCGCCACTGCGGCACTGCCTAGGACGGCGAGATCAGCGCCGGCGGCAACAGCCGCCGCCCCTCCCGTGAGCGGCAGTACCACGTGGGGGAGCAAACCGACGGCGCCGCCTGCCGCCGCGGCCGCTGGAAGATGACGACTGCGCCGGCGCCGCACTGCCCAACGCACAACCTCGGCCACAGCACCCCCCACCACTGGCGCAACCAGCAGCCCCCAGAAGGAGAGGAAGCTCAGCACTCCCGCCCCCAGCCCAATCCCGACCGCGGCCACCACGCTGGCAATCAAGTAATCGGCCTTGCCGGCGGTCTCAAACACCGCCTGCTGGCCCCGCACGCACTCCCGGCAGCGGTAGCCCACCGCCGTCTGCACCGCGCAGCGGCTGCAGATCGGCTTGCCGCAGCGGTTGCAGCGCAGGCCGGTTTCGCGGTCGGGGTGGTTGGCGCAGGTGAGGGCCTGGCTCACTCGACTCTTCCTGGTGTTGCCCCCCGGCTCATGCACGAGGCAATGTGTGGGTAGAAGTAGCCACGGTCTCCAATGCGCACGAACAGGACGGTGTGGTCACTGGCTCGCAGCAGCACCTGATCGCCGCTCTCCAACCGCACCGGCATCTGGCCGTCGGCGCTGAGGGCCGCCTCGTGGTCGGTGTGCACCGTCACTCGCACCTGGGAACCTTCGTCGAGCACAAAGGCTCGTTCTATCGTCAGGTGAGCCGCCACGGGGATGATCAGGATGTTTCGCAATTCCGGCGGCAGAATCGGCCCTCCTGCTGCCAGCGCGTAGGCGGTCGAGCCAGTGGCCGTGGCGACGATCAGCGCGTCGGCAACGTAGGTGGTCAGGTAGCGGCCATCGATCTCCGCCACCAGCTCCACCGGCCGCATCATCTCCCCCCTGCCGATGACGCACTCATTGAGCACCTCCCAATCGCTCATCATACGACCCCCGTGGAGGTGGTCGGCTCGCAGCATCATCCGCCGTTCCAGCCAGTAGTCCCCGCGCAGCACGCGGTCCAGGGCAGGCTGCCACCGATCCGGTCCGACTTCGATGAGGAATCCAAATCGGCCGAGGTTGATCCCCAGTATCGGCACCGCAACCGGCGCGCACAAATGGCCGGCGCGGAGCATGGTTCCGTCGCCACCGAGGGCCAGCAGCAGGTCGAATTCCCCGTCCCGCATCCGCACCCGCAGCTCTTCATCGTAAAGCGAACCGGTGGCGGCAGCGACCCCCCTGTCTCCCAGGTAGCCTACAATCTCCGGGCAGAGCGCCTCTGCTTCGGGCATCTGAGGGTGGGAGGCGATTGCCACTCGCTGGGGAGCCGGAAGGGGTGTCACGGTGCCTATTATATGCGCAGCCTCTCTCTCAGGCGGGCTAGTCAAGGCGCTGATCGCACGCGGCCTGGTAGCCGCAGGCGCGGCAGCGCCGCCGCTCCCCATGCGAGCGCGATGGCGCAGCCTCGCCCGCGGCCTGGATCGCGCCCACCAGCGCCCGCATGCGACGCTCCAGGCCCGGGTTGTAGTCAATGACGAAGCTCTGATCCGCGTACTTGATCACTCCGTAGGCTGGCCGGATGCCGTATGCTGCTTCGACCAGCGCACAGTAGCCAGCCAACTGTAATACGTGCGACTCATAAGGCTCTGCCGGGGCCTCCCCCGATTTGACCTCCACCGGAATGGTCTGCCTTCTGCGACGCACCAGGTAATCGGGCCTCCCGACCAACCCCAGATCCCAATCAGACAGCGGCCTCTTCGGTCTCGCGAAGTCCTGCCCATCGATCATAATAACCCGCCCCGGGGGCAGACCGAGCCATTGCTGCTGACGGCGCGCGATCCATAGGAGCAGCACGCCAATCACAAGCATCGTCAGCGCGAGCAAATGCATTCAGCGACCCATCTGCAGGAAAAGGCTGATCACCGCGACGACAGCCGCGGCCATCACCAGGGTGAAGCCGATCCGCCGCAGCCAACCCGCGGCCGCCACCTGGCACCCGTGCCGGCGGTGGCTCTCGCTGCCCTCCTCCATCGTGCGCTCATTCGAGGATGTATCCCCCCGCTGGGCATACCACCATGCCCGCTGGCAGAAAGCGAATTGGCAGATCTCTGAGGCCCGCACAATCCGGGGAGGCACGGGTCAACCGGGCTTGAGTCTGGTCTCGACTGCCTTGAGCGCCGACTTCAGCTCCGCCTGCTGCAGGCTGGTGGTCAGGTCCCCGCGGGTTCGCTCCACCACCCCACGCACCATGTCGGTGGTTCGGCGCAGGTTGCCGGTGATGGCATCGGGGAAGTCGACCGTGACCAGCAGCCCGTAGATGTCATCCATGGCGCTGAGCAGGCGCTCAGCTTCCTGACTGTGCCCGTGGCGGAGGATGTCCAGCGTGCGCCGGCGGAGCTCTCCGGCCGCCTCGCCCAGGCCGCCGAGGTAGGCGGCATATTCCACCTCCAGGGTTTCTGGGGCGGGCAGGGGCTCATCGCCGACCAGCGCGCGGATGATGTGGGCCTCGGCGTACTCCTTCAGTGCATCCTGGGTGTAGCCGGCGTGATAGAGGTCCGGATACGCGGCCAGCTCTTCGCGCAGCCGCTGCACCAGGACATACGCCTCTTGCAGGTGCCGCTGCGCCTCGGCGCGTTCCTCGCGGTGCACCGCACGTATGGCATTGGCACAGTGACGGATGAGAGTGCGCGAGACCTGGAGGGCGGCATCCCGCGCCGCATTCTTCTCCTCCAGGTGTTGTCGGATGCGGTCACCGATGGCGTCTAGGTTGTCCATCGCTCATGGTCCTCCGTCGCCATCGCCCAGCGGCGGGCGAAAAAGCTGATCGGCCAGCGATGATCCCTCGGGCACGACGATGGGGCCGAACTGGGTTTCGAAGCGCGCCAGGTTGTCGCCCAGGGCCTTCAGCAGGAGCTTGGCATTCAGCGGGGTCATCACCACCCGGGCTCGCACGCGCGCGTCCGTCACCTGGGGCATCACCTGCGCCAAATCCAGGACGACTTCCGAGGCCGAGTGCGTGATGACAACGAAGTTGATGTACATGGGCTGCAGGTCCGCGGGCAAACTGACTGCCACGCGCCCTGGCTGGGGAGGAGTAGGCTGAGGGCTCATCCGTGCCTCCGGCAGTCGCGCATGCGCCCTCAGCCCTCGGAGGGCTGAGGGCGCACCGCGGCGTGCGTGCTAGAAGGGGATGTCGTCTTCTGCTGTCGGTCCGCCAACCTCCCCCTCGTCGGTTACCAGCCCGGCCTCCTCGCGTCCACCAAGGAAGCGCACGGTCTGCGCGGTGACCTCGAATGAGGCGCGCGCCGCGCCATCCTGCCCGGTCCAGATGCGCGGGTTGCCGTTTTCATCCGGCGTCAGGCGCCCCTCGACCAGCACCTGCCGTCCCTTGCGCAGGTACTGGTGACAGGTCTCCGCCTGTTTGCCCCAAACGGCCACCCGGAACCAGACCGTTTCCTTGACCTGGTTGCCGCTGCTGTCGGTGTAGGTGCGGTTGGTGGCCACCGACAGGTTGGTGACGGCCTGGCCGCTGGGCGTGTAACGCATCTCTGGATCACGGCCCAGGTTACCAACGAGAATCACTTTGTGAAACATGGGGAACTCCTTTCCGATGGGGGCCTATTCACGTACCGGCCCAGGCGGCCGGGACAGTCTCTCGTTCTCCCATCGGCTCTAGAACAATTGTACTACTACTTGTCATCGGTGTCAAGACCCGGCCGGACCACCAGGGCGGGCTGCATCGGCAACCTCGAGGGCGTGGGAAAGCGTCCGGCAGCCTGCCCTGGAGCCAAGCCAGGGGACGAACTTCTCCGTCGGGCGGCTGCAGGGCACGCTCCCCGGCGAGCTCTGGCGCACATCTGCACTGCCCCGCACGCAGTGCGGTGGAAGTGTCCGGTACCGTCGGCGGTCCTTCACCGGCGCAGCGGCCATGCAAGTGGCTCTCGATCGCTACCTGGACCTCTACAACAACCGTTGGTGCCATCAGGGTTACCGGACCCAGGGCCGAACACATGGCGAGATTTTCCTGGCCCGTGGAGGCAGGAGTGACTAGCAACGGCCAATCCAAAGCGTCAACACCTATCCGGTATGGGACAGCCTAGCCGCGCAGTGGAATGGCGATGGTGAAAGTCGCCCCCTGGTCATGTCCCGGGCTTTCTGCCCAGGCGCGACCGCCGTGCGCCCTGGCGATGGCCCGCACGATCGCCAGCCCAAGGCCCATTCCTCCGTGGCGCCGTCGCATGTGCTCCTCGACCTGGTAGAAGCGATCGAAGATCCTCTCCAGCTCTTCCCCGGGAATGCCTGGCCCATCGTCCCGCACCCGCAACCAGGCTTCGGTCCCCCTGCGCTCCAATTCCAGCCAGATGTGGCCCTGTGCCGGGGTGAAGCGCATGGCGTTGTTGAGCAGGTTGGTCAGTGCCATGGACAACTTGGGGGCGTCGACCACGGCCTCGAGCGGCTCTTCCGGCAGGCGCAGTATCAGGCTCTGCCCTTTGGCCTGCACCATGTCGAACACCTCTTCATAGGCGGCCCGGGCGATGGGGGCCAGCGGCTGCAACACCAAGTTGACCTCCGCCGTCCCCAGGTGCAGCAGGTTCATGTTGGTCATGTCTTCGATCAGGGCACGCATGCGCAGCGCAGAGTTCAGCACCGCGGCGGCGTGCTCGGAGGCAGCGGCGTCGGCCTCCTCCTTCAGGATGGAGGCATAGCCCAGAATCACGCCCAACGGGGTCCTCAGTTCGTGGGAGGCGATAGCGATGAAATCGCTCTTCAGCCGGTCGAGCTTCCCCAGCTCATCGTAGGCTCGCTGCAGGGCTTCGAGGAGGCGGGCATTGTGCAAGGCCACGGCGGCCTGCGAGGCAATAATCTGCAGCGTCTGCACGTCGGACTCGGTGAAGGCGCCGTTGCGCTTGTTCACTGCCTCCAGCACTCCCGTGACTCTCTCGCGGATGCGCATGGGCACTCCGACGAGCGACCGCGTCTGGAAGTGAATCCGCTCCCCCACCTCGCGAAAGTGCCGCTGGTCTGTTGCCACCTCATTGATGATCAGGGGCCGGTCTTCACGGAAGATCGTCCCGGCGATGGAGCCTTCCAGCGGTACCGGGATTCCTGCCAGCTCGCCCGGGTCAGAGCCTGTGGCGGCGGCGAAGTACAGATTATGGGTGTTCTCGTCTACCAGCAGAATGGAGGCGGCCTCGCTCTCCAACAGGTCGGCGGCTGAGCTGATAATGAAACGCAGCAGGCGGTCTGGCTCGAGCGTGGAGTTGAGGGTGACGCTGATCTCGACCAGGCGCGCCAGGCGGAAGATCATCTGCCGCAGCTCTTCGACCTCCACCGACCCGGAGCCGGCCATGGCCCAAGTGTATGCAAGAAGGGTTTGGTTGTCCATACGACCGCAGGGGCAGCCCTACCCGGAGCCGCTCCGCGTTGCCTCCGCCGTACCTTCGTTGTATACTACCCGCCTGCATCGACACCCACCCTCAAGGACTCGGCTCCATGAAGGTATCCTGCCTGTTAGAAAACCTCTCCCGCGGCCTGAGCCTTGTCACTCGCGCCGTCGCCCCCCGCAGCACCCTTCCGGTGCTGGCCAACGTGTTGGTGGCCACTGAGGCCGGCCGGCTGCGCCTTTCGGCCACCAACCTCGAACTCGGGATCACGGCCTGGATCGGAGCCAAAATCGAAGAAGAAGGGGCGACCACTGTCCCGGCGCGCACTTTTGCCGATCTGGTCAACGCCCTGCCCAACGACCGGGTCGATATGCAGCTGGCCGTCCGCACCCAGACGCTCAATCTCCGCTGCGGCCAATCCAACAACGATTTGAAGTGCATCGACGCACAGGAGTTCCCGCCCCTGCCTCCCAGCAATCTCGAGCCCGACCTGGTGCTCGGCACCTCCGACTTGAAGGAGATGATCAGCCAGGTGGTATTTGCCGCCTCGACGGACGACGCCCGGCCGGTCCTGACAGGCGTCCTGCTCGAGGTTAGCGGCGGTGAGCTCACCCTGGCGGCGGCCGACGGCTTCCGGCTGTCGGTCCGCACGGCCCATCTGCCCGCCCCCATGGCCGGGCCCCTGCGGGCCATCGTTCCTGCTCGAGCGTTGGCGGAGCTGGCGCGCGTCCTCAGCGATGGCGATGAGACGGTGTCCATGTCCCTGCCGCCCAACCGCGGCCAGATCATCTTCCGCGCCAAGAACGTCGAAGTGGTGTCGCAGCTGATCGAGGGCAGCTTCCCCGACTTCCGCGGCATCATCCCCACTTCCTACAACACCCGCAGCATCCTGCCGACCCTGGCCTTCCTGAAAGCCTGCAAGGCGGCTGAAATCTTCGCGCGCGAGGCGGCTCACTCCGCCCGCCTGCTGATCACCCCGGGAGGCGAGCTTGAGCCGGGCAAAGTCGAAATCTCGGCCACCGCTGCCCAGACCGGCTCTAATGAAACAATCGTCGACGCGACGATCGAGGGAGCACCGATCGAGATTGCATTCAATGTCCGCTACTTGCTGGATGTGCTGAACGTGGTTGACACTCCGAACGTGGCGCTGGAAACCAGCGGGCCGTCTTCGCCCGGGGTGGTGCGGCCCGTCGGACGGGACGACTTCCTGCACGTCATCATGCCCATGCACCTGGGCCGCTGAGAGATCGCGACGCCCGCTTACCAGCCGAAGGGCCCCTCGCCCCGGGCCCATCCCGCGTCACCGACAAGGGGCACGAAGGCCACAGATGTAATGCGCTCACGGCTGTAGTCGTCACCCCGGCGGCGCCAGCGCTCAAGCACCTGACCCTCTCTCCCGCCTACCGGAATCACAAGCCTGCCCCCATCGGCCAGCTGATCCTTCAAGGCCTGCGGCACCCGGGGCGCGGCTGCCGCCACCACAATCGCATGATAAGGCGCATGCCCTTCCAGGCCGCGCGAGCCATCGCCCTCCACCACCTCGACATTAATGATGCCCAGTCGCTCCAGCACCTGGCGAGCAACGCTGGCCAGTTCGGGGATGCACTCCATGCTGTAGACCTTGCTGGCGAGCCGAGCCAACAGCGCCGCCTGGTAGCCGGAGCCAGTCCCCACTTCCAGGACAGTCTCGCCGCCGCGCAGGCCTGCCAGCTGTAGCATCAGCGCGACAATGTACGGCTGCGAGATCGTCTGGTGGTGGCCGATGGGCAGCGGACCGTCGGCATAGGCCAGGTGGTGAAGCTCGGGGGGGACAAATTCATGGCGGGGCACATCGGCCATGGCCTCGAGCACCCGTCGGTCCGTGATATCCCGCTGGCGCAGCTGTTCTTCCACCATCCGCTGCCGCGCCAGGGCGAAGGCCTGTTCATCCATGCTGCCCCCGTCTCACCTGAGGTAGGTCCGGGGATGTGCGATGCGCATTCAGCGCGCGAAGCGTTGCTCTCTCCAGACATCCGCTTCGTTGTGGTAGCCGGCTTGTTCCCAGAAGCCGAGGCGGTCGCTCGGCATGAACTCCAGCCCGCGCAGCCACTTGCCGCCCTTCCAGAAGTACAGCGTGGCCAGGTCGTCCCTCCCCCGTATGTAGCCCACCACGCCCCGAAGCGGGTACCCATGTTCCGGCGTCAGGGGTTCTCCGTTGTAGTGTGTCGCCAGGAGGAAGTTGTCGGCCAGGGCGACCGGAAGCGGGATGTTCGTCGTGAATCCGTACTCGCAATGCTGCAGGACATGGCGAGCGCTCGGCTTGAGTTGGATGATTCCTTGCTCCACCAGCACCCGCAGCGAGACTCCCTCCCACTCGGTGTCGAACTTGCTCCAGCGGGTGACGCAGTGGATGTCCATGCGCACTCGGGTGCGCGGCAAACGCTGGAACTCGTCCCACGTCCAGCGCCGTTCCTGTTCGACCTCACCGAAGATTCGGAAGTCCCACGCCTTGGGATCGAACGAGGGCACCGGGCCGTAGTGCAGCACCGGGAACTTCTCGGTCAGCGCCTGCCCCGGCGGCAGCCGCCCTTCCTTCTTCATCTCCATTTCAAGATGCCTACGTACCTGCCAACCGCTCACCTCCACCTCCAGCCGTGCCCCTCGATTATATCAATGGGGTCAGACTCGGACATCAGCCCCCTGCAGGCTGCGAGTCACGGAACAGGGGCAGGTGCCCCAGAGCGATCACGTTCGGCCACGCTTCGGCCTCGCCCTCGGTGAAGACCGCAGCCTCAGCCACCACTTCAGCTCCAGCTTGTTCCATCAGCCGGCGCATCCCATGGAGGGTCGAGCCCGTGCTCACCACGTCATCCAGCAGAACTACTCGCCTCCCACGGGCAAGCGGCCTGTCCTTCTCATCCAGGTACAGGTTTTGGGGCTTGCCGGTCGTGATTGAATGGGTCTCGGCCCACAGAGTATCGCCCATGTATGGCTTGAAAAGCTTGCGCAATACAATGTAGCCTCTTCCCGTAGCCACCGAGAGCGCGTGGGCCAGTGGGATGCTCTTAGCTTCGGCCGTCACCAGCACATCGTACGACACGTTGGCCAGACGCTCAGCCAGCGCTTCAGCACACCGCTCGACCAATTCTGTGTCGCCCAGGATGTTCAGGACCGCAATCCGCAACCCTGGCGCGACCTCGAACAAGGGCAGCTCACGCCGCAGCCCCGCGACCTCGACGGAGTAAGTCTTGCGTGGTGATGTCATGTGGATCCTCCTGGCAAGGATTCGCACCCCGCGGCTCGGCCGACCGTTGCAGCTCAGCCTCCAGGCGCGCGACAAGACCAGCAGGGGACTTGCATGTGCCTCATTGCGCGAGTGCTTCTCCGGCTCGCTCAGGCCGGAAATCGTAGATGCCGTCGCACAGCGGCCAGAGGCGCTGGCAGCCTCGGCATTCGACCCCGGTCGTGTGTTCGACCATCTCAAGCGAGCCGCAGCTCGGGCAGCGCCAATACGCACTTTCGACTCGCTCACCTTCGCTCCCGCCTGCCACCGCAAGGACAAACACGCTCGGACTGAGCTGCCAGACATCACCCGTGAGTTGAGCCACGGAATCCAGGGTTACCAGGAGCGGCAGGGGGGCGACGCGCTTGAGCAGGCCCAGTCGGAAGTGAGAGACTGTCAGCTGGCGCTGGAGGCGAAAGCCGGTCTCGGCAAGCCACCTTCGGATGGAGGCCGGGTGAAAGTTGAAGTTGAGTGCGGCGAACTCAACGGGCTCTGAGTCGAACGGATTCCACCGCTGCCGCCGCATCAGCCAGCGGGCAATGGCTTTCACGTTGCGTTTGTTCGGGTATTCCAGCACGAAGGCGGCCCCAGGTGCCAGCATCTCCCGGACCTGGCGCAACGCCTCCAACGGCTGAGTCATGTGGTGCAGCGCTCGGATCATGGTCGCGGCCTCGAACGTCGCCGGCGCGAACGGCAGCCGGTAGACATCGCCTGCCACATAGCGGTACCGCTCGCTCAATCCCAGGCGGTCACGCGCCTGTTCCAGCTGACTGCGAGAGTAATCCAGGAGAACAATGTGCCGAAAGCCCGCGTAGCGCGGTGTGTTGCGCCCGGCCCCGGCGCCCACCTCGAGCAGCTGCTCGCCAGCGGGGGGCAGAAGCCGCCGCAAGGCGACTGCCTCCACGCGGTCCTCGTACTCGCGCCCCCCGCGCTCCCAGAACCGCTCCTGATAGTCAGAGCCCTCGTAGTCGCAAATGGGTGTGAGTATCCGGCTCACTGAAATCCCAGCGTCACTCTCGCGAGGATGGGACGACGGCCGCAATTGTACCCTCGCGTGCCCCACGGCATGATATGCTATCCCCAACCTGGAGAGGCGCTCGGTGGAGAGAGGATTGGAAAGACCCAGCTGGCAGGAGGCGATCCTAGCCCTGGCCATCGCGTGCGGCGCATGGACCGCCGTAACGAGCGAGGTGCTGTCTTCATTCCGCGCACTAGAGCGAGGCTGGATTGCCGCGTTGTGGCTCCCTCCGGCGGCAGCGCTGGCTTTCTTCCTTGCGCGCCAGGCCAGAGCCGTCCGCTGTAGCCCTCGCCGCACACCTCGTATTGACACGCTCGCGTTGTTGTGCCTGTCGTTCGTTGCCGTTGACGTCGTGATCCTCCTGGTCATTGCCCTGGTGGCCCCGCCCAACACGAACGACGCCCTTCAATACCACCTCAGCCGTGTGGCCCACTGGGCTCAGCAGCGATCTCTCAGCTTCTACCCCACCCCGATCGAGCGCCAGTTGTGGATGCCCCCTTTCGCGGAAGTGGCCATCCTCCACCTTTACTTACTGGCAGGCGGTGATCGCTTGGCCAATCTGGTTCAATGGAGCAGCATGGTCCTCGGCCTGGTGACTATCTCAGGCATCGCATGGAGGCTCGGCGCGAATGCGGCGGGCCAAGCCTTCGCCATTCTGTTCGCCGCCACCCTGCCGATGGGGATTCTGCAGGCAACAAGCGCACAGAACGACTACGTCACAGGGTTTTGGGCCCTGTGCCTGGCCAGCCTCGCGGTCAAGTCACATCAAGTCGGCCTGAAGACCCATGAGTGGGCCCTCGTCGGCCTGGCAACTGGGCTGGGGATGCTCACCAAAGCCACCTTCTACGCGCTTGCCTTCCCGTTCCTTCTTTGGTTGGGCATCAGCTGCGTGCGACGCACAGGCTGGATGGGTGCCACTCGCGTCGCGCTTGCCGTCACGGCCCTCGCCGTTCTGCTGAACGTTGGCCACTGGAGCCGCAACCTCAGAGCCTACGGCTTGCCGCTTGGCCCACCCCAGGCTGTTGCGGCTCACGGCAATCAGATGTGGAGCTGGAAGGTCATCGCCTCGAACGCGCTCCGCAGCTTGACACTTCACATCGCCACCCCTTACGGCGACGCGAACGGTCTGATTCGGAACGCCGTCGTGGCGCTGCATGAATGGATCGGGATCGACGTGGACGATCCACGGACGACAATGGATCCCTACCGCGTCAAGCGCTCGTTTCACGAAGACTATGCTGGGAATCCCTTCCATGCGTTGTTTGTCCCCCTCAGCTTGGCCCTCCTGATGTGGCCAGCCAGGCCGACGACAGATGACGCCCCCTCCCCAAGACGGTCGATGTGTGCGCCGCTGACCTTCGCCGGCACTGTCGTCGCCAGCGCTCTGTTGTTCTTTCTTCTTTACAAGTGGCAAGCCACGGGAAGCCGGCTTCAGCTCGGCCTGTTTCTGCTCTGGGCACCAATCACCGGGGTGGCCTGGCAACGTGTCCGCAGTCTCGTGGTTCGCCGTCTTCTGGGTGTCGGATTCCAGGCCTTCGCCATCGCCTTGCTCACCGCAGCCAGCCTGCGAACGCTCCTCATCAACCCCTCACGCCCTATGCTCCCAAGACCCTCGGACGGGACTAGCCTGTGGAACACCTCCCGCGCCGAACTCCTGCTCATCAACGCACCAGAGTTCCTCCCCAGTTACCTGCCCCTGATCGAGGCAGCCCCTCGGAGCAACTGCAAGGCCATGGGGCTGATGATCGACTCCAGCCACCCGGAGTATCCATTTTGGGCATTCCTCGCTACACCGGACTCAGGAATCCACCTCGAGCACGTCGGAGTCCCGACGCCATCAGGGGGGATTCCTCCATCGGGCGGATTATGCGCAATCCTGTGCACACAGTGCAGCGACCGCCAGCTCGATGGGATGGAGCTGCGCTTCAACATTGCCGGCCACTACAGCCTGTACCTTCCAGCCCCATGAAGCCAGCGTCGCCAGTCTCACTCCTCAAACCTCGATTCCTCCATCAATCGCCGCAGTCGCTTCTCCTCGGTTTCCATCTCCATCTGCCCGCGTGAGGCCTCTTGCGCCCTCTTCGCCTCGGCCCGCCTTAGCTGCTCCACCGAAGCCCGCGCCACGACCGCCCACCTGCCGCAGTGCGGGCAGCGCTCGAGCTTCCCCACCAGCAAGTTGGGACTGATCCGGTGGCGCGAGAACGGCAGGCCACACCTGGGGCAGACCGCACCACCCGCTGCTCCATACTCGCCCGGCCGGAATCCCCGCCCCGTGCGATCCAGCACCAGAGGTCCAAGACCCGCCACAAGCATGAGCACGAGGAACAGCCCCACCAGCGGAAGAACGATCCGCTCCACCGTCCGCCACCCTTCATCGGCGCTGACAAACTCCAGCCGGCGCTCATTGGAGCGGACTTCCTCCCCCTGCGCTGTTACCCCGATCGCCGAGAGGATGTGTGGACCAAGTGGGTAATCCCCCGTGTTGAAGCGGAAGCGGAACGGCGGCTCGCGCATCACCGCCATTACCTCGCCATCCAGCAAGTACCGCACCTCCACCAGATCCTCCCGCCCATTGACCGTCAGCGAAAACGCGCCCTGAATGCGGCCCCCGGCAGCATAGCCAAAGTCGCGATGCAGGCCTAACACGAGGTCGGGCTGCTGCGCAAGCGCCGGAACGGAAGCGACGCTCAGCGCCAGCGCCAGCGCCAGCCCCAGCGCCATGTGCCATCTGCGAGCGGTCTGACCCATCCCAACCTCCTACTTCCAGCGCGTCAGGATGCTCTCCCGCTGGAAGACTTGCGTGGCGAGCCCGACGAGGACGGTGTCCAGCAGCACCAGCCCCCCCGCCAGCACCAATACCAGCCTCCGATCGAAGATCAGGAAACCGGTGATCTGGCCGAAGAACAGAAGCATCAGCGGCAGCACGACCAGCCCGGAGAGCTGCTCTGCGACGCGCGGGTCGCTCACCCGGGAGGAAATCATCACAGCCAGGCTCACCGCCGCCACCGCCAGCAACGGCCCCACAACAAGCACGGCCATCAGCCAGATCGGGTCCAGCAGCCGGGCCAGCACGGCGGGGCTTATGGCCAGCAGCCAGGCGCCCACGGCAAAGATGCCAAAGGAGGCCCATGTCGCCAGCAGGGCCGGCACGATGGCCGCCAGCCCTTTGCCCGCCAGCAGCTCCAGCGTGCTGATCGGCGTGGCCAGCAGCGGCTCGAGCGTGCGCGTTGTCTTCTCGCCCACAATGCTGTAGGCGGCCACGCTCGCCGGGATGATCAGCGGCATCAGCATGAACAGCAGCAGGAACTGGCTGACAAAGAAGTACTGCCCGCATTCGCCGCCGCTCAACCCCTCGCACAGCGGCCGAAACCCCTGCGGCAAGTCCGACACCGAGAAGGCTGCTGACATGTCGTCGGATGAACCCATCGCAGAAAGGATGATCAGCGGGAGCGCAGTGAAGATCAGCGGTAGGAAGCCCACGCTGAACAGGACCAGCCGGTTCTTGAAGACCTCCGACCAGTCCTTGCGCAGGATGACCCACACCTTTCTCATGACTGCCCTCCCTCATCCGCACCGCCCACAAGCTGCAGGTACACGTCCTCCAGCGTCCGCCGCAGCTCGCCGACGAACTGCACCTCGGCGCCGGCTTCGACCAGAGCCCGCACCAGCGCCGGGTTCTGTTCCTCCGGCTGATCGAGCGTTACCAGCACCTTGTTATCGACCACCCGGGTATGCTGGACGAAGTCAAACGCCCTCAACCTCTCCGCCAGAGCCTCGCCGGCCCGCCGGAGGTGAAACACCGTCACCCGGCCGTACAACTGCTTGCGCAGCGCTGCCGGGGAATCAAGCGCCAGCAGGCGGTTGTTGACCACCGCGATGCGGTCACACAGCCGATCGGCCTCGGATAGATTGTGGGTGCAGAGGAAGATCGTGCGGCCTTCCTGCCTCAGCCCTGCGATGAATTCCCGCACCAGATGTGCCGCCTCAGGGTCGAGGCCGCTGGTTGGCTCATCCAGGAAGAGCACCCGCGGCTCGTGCAGCAGCGCCCTAGCGATCGCCAGCTTCTGGCGCATCCCCTTCGACAGGGTGCCAGCGGCCTCTGCCCGCCTGTCCCACAGGCCCAAGAGCCGCAGGTAGCGATCCACCTGTCCCGCTACGTCCTGCACATCGTACAGCTGGGCGAAGAAGGCCAGGTTCCGCTCGGCGCTCAGCCGGTCGTACAGGCCGGGAGCCTCCGTGAGGATGCCGACGGAGCGGCGCACCTCGGTGTCCTGGCGGCCGATCTGGCAGCCAGCCACCCAGGCCTGGCCGCTGGTGGGCGCGACCAGCGCGCTCAGCATCCGGATGGTGGTTGTCTTGCCGGCACCGTTGGGGCCCAGGAAGCCGAAGATCTCGCCCGGCTGGACCTCGATGGTCAGGCGGTCGACGGCCAGGGTCCGGTCGAAACGTCGGGTCAATGACTCTGTTCGGATCATGGCATGCCTTCGGGCGTCACTCCAAGTAGCGAGTGTCGTCCAGATTGTCGCGCCGTCGCATAGGTCTCGCCGGGCTCGGCCTCGCGGGAGCAGGCACAGGTTCTTGCTCTGGGGATCCGGTCAGAGCAGAGCGCAGCCGCCAAGCAATCGCCAGTGCTCCCGCAGTCACCAGCGCGATGGCGGCCTCGGCGGCGTATGGCCCCCACCACTCCAGCGCCAGCAGCCCCACCGCATTCGCTCCCGCGTGCCAAGCAATTGCCAACGCCAGCCAAGCGGCGTTCCGTCGCACGCGCGCCAGAAGGACAATCACTGCCAGGCTGATGTGGAGCGTCAGGGCCAGCACCCTTTCCAGCGCAGGCAACAGGGCTTCGCTCCATGACGCGGTCCAGTAGGCTTCCACCTGCTGGCGGGCCAGGTCCAGCTGTTCCGGTGGAACGACAGTCGCCAGGTCCACGCCGCGGAGCGAGTTCAACTGGAACAGCGTCAGCAAGGCAAGGCCTCCGAGCAGAATGGCCTCAATGCCCCCGTGGCCCGCGCCGAAGGTGACGGCCTCGCGCCACGTACGCACGTCTTTTAGCCAGAAGCCATAGATTAGATAGCGCGCGCACTCCTCAAAGATGCCGGCCGAGAGGCCGAACAACAAGGCTATAAGGATCATCCCCAAGACCTGCGGCGCCGCGTCTAGGTTGACAGCGGAGATGAGGCGTCTCAGGACCCAGGCGTTGAACGGGAGGTGAAACACCTGAGAGGCGAGGAAGGTCAGCGCACCCACGCCGATCAGCCTGAGACCCGTCGGCTGGCGCCGGGCAAGGACCAGCCACAAGACGAGCGGCAGCAATATCATCCACATCGAACTGAAGGCCCGGACCGCTACGTCCACCGAATGTCTCCCTGATCAACCCTCAGAGCTCTTGCCGCCGGAAGATCAGGCATGCCAGAGTGAGGGCTCCGATCAGTAGCGCGAGCGAGAACACCAGCCCGCTCCAGGCGGGGTCGACGGGGGCAGAGAGCGCCCAGCCCCGTGCCCAGGCAACGAGAGATGCCGGCAGGTGACGGCCCAAGCGAGGGATGGAGCCCAGCAGGCCGAGGAGAAGCAGACCACCGAAGGCCATCCCGGCAGCCGCTAGCTGAGAACGGGCAACGGTGCTGCTGAGCAGCGTGAGCGCCACCAGCACAAGCAAATAGGCGAAGACCAGAACGTTGGCCACCAAAAAGCCGCCAGCAGGCAGCCACTCAAAAAGCACTCCCGTGTAGTAGTACCCGCCCGACGCCGCAGCCGCAATGGCCAGCCCCAGCGTGGCAGAGTACGCGATGAACTTGGCCAGCAGGAGAGAGGAGCGCCGCACTGGTTTGCTCAGGGTGAACTCGGCTGTCCCTGCCGCCTTCTCTCCCACCACGGCCGCCATTGGGACCAGGATAGCCAGGATGGCACCGAACTGGACGACATTGTCCAGGTACTCGCCGATGGCCATGGCCGTATCCGGAACGGGCATCACCTCGGCCAGCCCCTCGGGGACATCCGCCATCGTCGCCAGAAGTTGCGGCAGGTACCTCGCCGAAAGCGGCCCCAGAATCCCCATTGCCAGCAGCACCACGGTCTGGATCAGCAGCCGGTAGCTCCGCCAGGCCTCGGTGAACTCTTTCCAGAGCAGCGTGGGCATCAGGCCTCCACCAGACGCAGGAAGACGTCTTCCAGGCTCGGTCGGGCGATCTCGTAGCGCCGGACCACCATCCCCGACGCCAGCGACAGCCGCTGCACATCCGCCCTGGGCACACCACGGCGCAGGTGCAAGCGGACACATGCCCCTCGGACCTCGACCGCCGCCAACGCGGGATGCCCCGCCAGCGAATCCGCCCAGCGCGCGACCGCCTCGGCCGCCGCCTCGAACTCGACCTCGACCGCCGGCACGGCGTAGCGCTCGAGCAGCCGCTGGCGCTCCTCGAGCACGACCAGCCGGCCGTGCTGGATCACCGCCACCGTATCGCAGATCCGCTCCACATCCTCCAGGATGTGGCTGCTCATGAAGACGGTGCTCTCCGACTTGAGGCTCCCGATCAGCTCGAGCATGTCGCGTCGACCAATCGGGTCGAGGGCACTGACGGGCTCGTCCAGCAGCAGAACTTGAGGACGGTTGATCAGCGCCTGCGCCAGACCCAGGCGCTGGCGCATGCCGCGGCTGAACCCGGCAATGCGGCGCCTGGCGACCTCCGTCAATCCGGCCCGCTCCAGCACCTCTTGGGCGCGTGCCCGCGCCTCGGTCTGCGGCAGCCCGAACAGCCTGTGGACAAATCGCTCCAAGAGCTCCTGTGGGGTCATCCAGCCGTAGAAGCGGGGCTCCTCCGGCAGGTAGCCGATGCGGGCGCGGGCCGGGCTGTCCGGCCCGACCGGTTCGCCCGCCACCCAGGCCTGCCCGGATGTCGGCCGCGCCAGACCAGCGAGGATGCGCAGGGTCGTGGTCTTGCCGGCGCCGTTTGGCCCCAGGAAGCCAAACACCGTGCCCGGCGCCACTTCCAGGGTCAGGCCATCCAGCGCCAAAACCTGGCCGTAGCGCTTCCTCAACCCCTCAATGCGGATGGCGCTCATGTCTCCTCCCGGCCGAAGAAGAAGTAGGCCAGGGGCCCGAGGAAGCCGAAGAACAGGACGACCAGGAGCCAGACCCACTTCGGCCCCCGCGTCGAGGGCCGGCGGCCCAGGTCCACCAGCGCGGCTATCATCAGCCCGAGCTGGAGGATGACCAGCGGAGCCAAGAGGGGGATCAAGCGGGTGAATTCCCGTGGGTCCATTGTCCATGCCTCAGGGGGTAGCACTCCCCTCATGAATACCCGTGCTGCGAAGGCTCAGCCATCCCCGCACGCCAGCCGGGAAGATGCTACCAGACTTGGGGATAAGCCGTTCAACCAGGCTCCCAACTGCGTAGTGCGCCAGCAGCAGCGGACAGCCCGAGACACGTCGTCAACAAGGCTGGGGGGCCTGTGCGCGGCATGTTTCACGTGAAACACACTGGCTCCGGCTGTGATCCCTCACTGAGGGTCAAGCCTCTGTGGCGCCAACCCAGAGCCACCTGCACCCCTCCCATCCACAGGGTCAAGGCCCCTGCCACCGTTCGGGACAACGAGCGCTGCGCCGCCACCGCGATCCCACTTCCGCGCCCTGCCTGTCCGGTTCTCTTGTCCTTCGCGCGCGGGGGCCTCCGGGCCAGCACGGCCTAGACCCGGAACAGCACTCGCTCGCGGCCAAACTGCCACACCGCCAGGGCGATCGCTATCCCCGCATAGACCAGCGACGAAGCCACCATCACCCCGAAGGCAGCAGGGTCCGCCCGACCCAGGAACAGGTCCCGCAGGACAATCAGCGTGCTGAAGATTGGGATGGCGAAGGTCGGGAGCGACGGCGACAGGTCCGGCATGACCATCACCGCGATGGCCGGCAGCAGCACCACGAACTGCATCGGGACGATGTAGTTCTGCGCCTCCTTGAAGCTGCGAGCCATCAGGCACACCGCCATCTCCAGCCCGCTGAACATCACCACCACCGGCAGCGCGGCCAGCAGAACTTGAAGCGACGTGCCCGGTCCAACCAGGGAGCCGAGCCCCTCGGTCAGCTCCTCTCCG
Organism: uncultured Anaerolineaceae bacterium; assembly: GCA_964575425.1. Lineage (GTDB taxonomy): Bacteria > Chloroflexota > Anaerolineae > Anaerolineales > E44-bin32 > DATEAV01. Next base: position 90,454 of record CAZNRD010000003.1, read on the forward strand.
GTCGGCGGAGCCACGACGAAAGCTGCAAACATGCTGCCAACCGCCAGCAGCAGCGCCACCAGTGAAGTGCTGACCACCGCCAGGAGCTTGCCCAAGACGATGTCCCGCCGCCTGGCTGGCGAAGTCAGCAGGGGTTCGAGCGTCAGGCGCTCCTTCTCGCCGGCGGTCACGTCGATGGCCGTATACATGCCTCCGACCAGGGCCCACAAGATGATGAACATCGGGAGCATCATCCCCAGGAAGGCACCCCCCATCTCCTGAGGCGTGGCCAGGTTGACGTCCTCGACCAGGAAAGGCACCAGAATGGCAGGGTCAACCCCTCGGGCCTCCAACCGGGCGCCGACCACCTGCTGGCTGTAGGCAGCCAGTAGACCCCGCACGCGCTGTGCCGCCAGGCCGGAGAGCATTTGGCTTTCGTCGTTCAGCAGCCGCAGTCGCGTCGCTCTGCCTGCCTCCAGGTCGGCTTCAAAGGTGGCCGGCACAATAAGTCCCACCTCGGCCTGCTCAGATCTAGCCAGCGACTCCGGGTCTTCCGTCGGGATCAGCTCCACTTCGTCACTCTCTGCCAGGAAAGCCATCAGCCGGGGAGCTGCTTCGCCGCCCGCCACGGCCAGCCGGATCACGCGCGCCTGACCGGTCTCCATTTGGCGCTGGACTAGCTTCTGCGGCAGCAGCACGAACAGCGGCATGACCAGCACCGGTCCCAGAACCATCGCCCACAGTGTGCGCCGGTCCCGCACCGTATCCAGCAGCTCCTTGCGCAGCACCACCCACAGGCTCATCCCCTCATCTCCTCCGCCTCTTCACCCACCAGAGCCACAAATGCCTCCTCCAGAGTCTCTCGGGCCGTCTGCTGCAGCAGTGTCCGCAAGCTGCCTTCGGCCACGATCTTCCCCCGGTGGATGACAGCCACTCGATCACACAACCGCTCGGCCTCGCTCAGGATGTGGGTCGAGAGGATCACACAGCGGCCTTCGTCGCGGAAGCGGCCGATCAGATCGCGCACACCCCGGGCGCTGATCACGTCCAGGCCAGCCGTCGGCTCGTCCAGGAGCAGGTGGCGCGGGTTGTGGACGAGGGCCCGCCCCAGGGCGACCTTCTGCTTCATCCCCTTGGAGAAGGGCTCGCAGCGCCGGTCGGCGAACTCCTGCATCTCCAGCATGCGCACGATGGCCTCCACCCGGCCTTCGAGCTCCTCGCCGGCCAGCCCATGCAGGCGCCCGAAGTACCGCAGGTGCTCACGCGGCGTCAGGCGCCCGTACAAGCCCCAGTTCTCCGGCAGCACGCCGAGTGCAGCCCGCACCGAGGCCGGCTCGCGCCGGATGTCGCGGCCGTCGACGCTCGCCGTGCCTGCACTCGGGCGCAGCACTGTAGAGAGCAGACGCAGAGTGGTCGTCTTGCCCGCGCCGTTGGGGCCGAGCAGGCCCAAGACATCGCCCTCACGAGCCGTGAAAGTGACGCCGTCCACCGCACGCAACGGGCCAAAGTGCTTGACAAGCTCCCGGACCTCGATCATCCCTGTCTCCTCACCGCGATCCCTCCGGATAGCTGCGGCGGCGACGTGAGGCGGCGGTGAGCGGACGCTTGGCGATCATGATGATGCGGTAGGTGCCCTCGCGGTTGGCCACGCCCACCACCTCCCACCCCTCTTCGCCCAGGGCGTTCAATTCGGCTTCCATCATCTCATCTTTCGCCCCGCGCAGGGCACCCCCGAAACTGACCACCCGGTATTCCCACTGCGTGACCTCGGCCATGGCCTACTCCTTGCCCGGCGATCCATCAGACCGTCCGAGGGCTACCAGCCCGCTCAATCCCCCCAGGTTCATCGTGTCCACAGCGCTGGAGGGCACGATAATCAACGCGCCCTTCTCCTTTAGTCCCTCGAAGAGCATGTTCATCGCCCGCAGGTGCAGCGCCGTCGGGTTGTCGAGGTAGGGCAGCGAGGCATCTGCGAACGACTGAGCAATCTGCTTCTCGGATTCGCCGAGGATGACGCGCGCCTGGCGCTCGCGCTCGGCCTGCGCCTGGCGGCTCATGGCGTCTTCCAGCTCCTGCGGGATGACGATATCCCGGATTTCCACCGACTGTACCGTCACTCCCCAGGGGGTGGTGCGCTCGTCGATGATCTTCTGAAGGTCCTGGTCCATGCGCGCCCGGCCGACCAGGATGTCGGCCAGGTCCATCTGGCCGATGACCTCGCGCAGGGCTGTCTGCGCCGCCCAGGCGATCGCCACGCGGTAATCCTCGACCTCAAGCGCGGCTTTCTCCGCGTCCCACACCAGCCAGAACAGCACAGCGTCGACGTCCACCGGCACTGTGTCCTTGGTCAGGGTCTTCTCCGCGCTGAACGGCGTGACCATCACCCGGTGGTCGATCCAAATCGGAATGCGATCCAGCACAGGGATGATCCAGAACAGGCCGGGCCCGCGCAGGCCAATGAAACGTCCGAAGCGGAGCACGACAGCCTTCTCCCACTGGTCCGCGATCTTGAGGCCAAACAGAACGGTGAACGCGACGATGGTCAGGCCAACCACCGTCAGTCCGATCCATCCGCCCGGGACGCCGGCCCAATCCATGCAGGCTGCGGCCAGGAGAGCCGCAGTCAGGATCAGGGCGAAGCCCGTTCCCGCAGGGGCCGGGATGCGGTCCCTGGCGCTCCGTCGGGCGTCATCAGGAAGTGGACTGCGCGGCGACTTCATCATGGCACTCTCTCCTAAGGCGGTGAACGCCTTCAAGGTGTTTCCTCTCCGTCGGTGGGTGGGGTACCGCGCTCTCGCCAGCCAGCGAGCGCAGGGGCAAGGTTCTCTTCCACCTCGCTCGGCGAAAAGCCCAGCCTCGCTGCCTCCATCAAGAAGGAGCGCACCAGCCCTTGCAGCGTCAGGCGGCGCAGCCTCTCCGCCTGTTCCAGCGGGGGCGATTCGAGCACATACGTGCCGCGCCCCTGCTGCGTCGAGATCAACCCGGCTTGATCCAGGATACGATAGGCACGGGCCACAGTGTTGAAGTTCACCCGCAAGTCGGCCGCCAACTGCCTGACCGTGGGCAGCTGATCGCCGGGCCCCAGCGTCCCAGTGGCCACCAAGCCTTCAATGCGCTCCACAATCTGGAGGTAGATCGGGACGTGGCTCCGGAAGTCGATCTCGAGTCTCATGGTCTCGATTGTACTATTTGTCTCATTGTCTCATTGTCTCTTTGTACGAATTGTATGCGGATCGTCGGAGCGTGTCAAGAGGTCTCTCAAGCGCGGCGTTTCTGGCTGCATGGTTCCTCCGTGCGTCCCCAAACGTTGGCGCGGCGGGCGCGTTGCCGGGCCTCGCGTCAGCGTGGTAGAATGAGGGCGCAAGCCCTGACAGCGAGGGAGGTCGGTGTGGACGTGCAGGTCGGTACCTTCGAAGTGAAGAAGGGCCTAGCCCAGATGCTCAAGGGCGGCGTGATCATGGATGTCGTCACGCCAGAGCACGCGCGCATCGCCGAGGAGGCGGGCGCCGTCGCTGTGATGGCACTCGAGCGCGTGCCGGCCGACATCCGCGCCCAGGGCGGCGTGGCGCGCATGAGCGACCCCGAACTCATCTTGCAAATCATGGACGCGGTCAGCATCCCGGTGATGGCCAAATGCCGCATCGGGCACTTCGTCGAGGCCCAGGTGCTGGAGGCCATCGGCGTCGACTACATCGACGAATCGGAGGTCCTCACCCCTGCCGACGACAGCCATCACATCAACAAGCACCTCTTCAAGGTGCCCTTCGTATGCGGCTGCCGCGACCTGGGCGAGGCCCTGCGCCGTATCGGCGAGGGCGCAGCCATGATCCGCACCAAAGGCGAAGCCGGCACCGGCGACGTGGTGGAAGCGGTGCGCCACGCCCGGGCGGTGATGGGGGAAATCCGCCACCTGCAGAACATGGCCGAAGAAGAGCTGATGGCCCACGCCAAGCAGATTGGGGCCCCCTACGAGCTGGTGAAGGAAATTAAGGCCCTCGGCCGTCTTCCGGTCGTCAACTTCGCCGCCGGCGGCGTTGCCACGCCGGCGGACGCGGCCATGATGATGCAGCTGGGGATGGACGGCGTCTTCGTCGGCTCAGGCATCTTCAAGTCCGGCAACCCGGCCCGTCGCGCCAAGGCCATCGTCGAGGCCGTCACACACTGCAACGATCCGAAGATCATCGCCGAGGTCAGCAAGGGCCTGGGCGAGCCGATGGTCGGGATCGGCGTCACCGAACTCTCCGAGGCCGAGCGCTTGGCGGTTCGGGGCTGGTAGGTCGCGCGGCAGGTCACCTCGATGAGCGTCGAAGAGTGGACGCGCCTTCGGCGCAAGGATCGGGCCATGCCGGAGCCCGCGATCGAGGCCATGCTACAGCGCGCTGCCTTCGGTTACACCGCCACCGCCGTCGAGGACCAGCCCTTCCTGCACCCAAGCCTCTTCTGGTATGACGCCCCGGCGCGCCGCCTGTATTTGCACACGGCGCGCCAGGGCCGCACCCGCGACAACGTCGCGCGCAATCCGCGCGTCTGCTTCTCGGTGGCGAAGATGGGATGTCTGCTGCCAGCTAAGACTGCGCTGGACTTCAGCAACGAGTATGCCTCGGTCATCGTCTTCGGCCGGGCGCGCCTGGTCGAAGCGGATGACGAGAAGCGCCACGGCCTGCAGGGCCTGCTGGACAAGTACTTCCCCGACCTCCGTCCCGGCCGCGACTACCGGCCGATCACCGACGACGAACTGGCTCAGACCTCGGTCTTCGCCATCGAAATCGAGGGCTGGAGCGGGAAACACAAGGTGGCATCGGCGTGAAGATCGGCGTCCTCGCTCTGCAAGGGGATTTCCTCGAACATCAAGCGGTGCTACAGCGCCTGGGGGTGGAGACGCGCCAGGTCCGCCTGCCCGAGCAGCTGGAGGGGCTCGATGGACTGATCATCCCCGGCGGCGAGTCGACTACCATCGGCAAGCTCGCCAGCGAATACCGCCTGATCGAGCCTCTCCGCGAATTCGGCCAGAGCCATCCCATATGGGGGACATGTGCCGGCGCGATCTTCCTCTCCCGTGACGCCAAGCGTCAACAGCCGCTGCTGGGCCTGATGGACATCGCGGTTGAGCGCAACGCGTTCGGGCGCCAAGTCGACAGCTTCGTAACCGATCTGCCGATCCCAGCCCTGGGCCAGGACCCGCAGCGCCCGTTTCGCGCCGTGTTCATCCGGGCACCGCTGATTGAACGCGTCGGGTCCGGAGTCGAGGTGTTGGCCAGCCTGCCGACAGATTCGCGCCGCCCCGCTCCGGCCATCGTCGCCGTCCGTCAGGGCCGCCTCCTGGCCACGGCCTTCCATCCCGAGCTGACAGACGACCTGCGCTTCCATCGGTACTTCCTGTCACTGGCCAGCCACCCGTAGAGCATGATCCGTCCCTTTGACTGGCGCGACTTGGCTCTCCTCCACCGCCTGCGCAGCCGCGGACTCTGCCTGGAGGCAGAGCGAAACTACACGCACGGCCCACATGCCCTGCAGCACGCGGTCCTGGGTTCCTTCGCTCCGGGCACGACCACGACCACACTTGTGGCTCGCCCTGCGGAAGTCGACCTCGAACCGGCCGTGGCCCAGCTGCTTCAGCGCAACGACGACACCGTGGCCCGACTCACCTACTTCACTCCCGACGAAGCGCTCCTCCAGCGGACCGGTTTGAGTCTGCTGGAGGCGTTGTGTCAGGCAGCTGGGGGCCGGGGCGCGCGCAACTTGATCGCCGAGGTCGACGAAGACAGCCTGGCCTTCGAAGGCCTGCGCCAGGCTGGATTCGCCGTGTATGCCCGTCAGCAGGTCTGGCGCCTTGATCCCCAGGCGCTGGCGCGCCTGGCCGAAGTCTCTCCCCCGGTCGAGCGCCCACAGGGATCGAGGCCGCGCCTGTCCTCGCGCCACCGGCCCCGAGCACATTCCTCATCCACTTCCTGGCGCGCCGAGGCCTCCAGCGACGCGCCCGCGATCCATCTTCTCTACCTGAACCTGGTGCCAGCGCTGGTGCAACAGATTGAGCCGCCGCCCAGCCGAAGCGGCCGCGGCCTGGTGCACTGGCGCGATGGGGAACTCCTGGGCTATATTGAAATCGCCAGCGGTCCGCGCGGGGTGTGGATTCAACCATTCTTCCACCCGGCGGCTGAGCGTTCTCAAGACCTGATCACGGCGTTTCTGCCGCTGTTGGAGGATGGGCGTCGACGCCCGGTGTATGCCTGCATCCGTTCCTACCAGGGCTGGATGAATCACCATCTGGAGCGGCTGGGGTTCGGCCTGTGTGAAGGGCAGGCGGTGATGGTCAAGCGGCTGGCAGCCCCTGCCCGCAGGGCGGCTCTGGTTCCACTGCCAGCCCTCGACGGCACGCAGCCCGAGCCCACCGCACCGTTCGCCCACTGGCAGGACGCCCCTCCAATTCCACAAGCTGGTCACAGGCGATGAGCCACAAACGCATCACCGACGATCTGGATGCCATGCTCGGCGTCCTGTCTCCGCACCTGGCCCGCAAGCTGACCGAGATCGATCGCCAGGATGAGCTGCTCGAGGTCATCCTGGACCTGGGCCGCGTGCCTACGGCCCGGTTCATCGACGGCGAGGTCGTGCTAAGCGAGGCCGAGGTGTGCCGCGAGGACATCGACTACGTCGTCGGGCGCATCGGCGAGTTCGATGCCGACAATCGCGCTGGTATGGAACGCACGCTGCACCGTATCTCGGCGCTGCGCAACCGCCATGGCCATATCGTCGGCCTCACCTGCCGCGTCGGCCGCGCCGTCTATGGCACCATTGATGTCATCCAGGACATCATCACCAGCAGCAAGAGCGTGCTGCTCCTCGGCCGTCCAGGCATCGGCAAGACCACCATGCTGCGCGAGGCAGCACGCATCCTGGCCGAAGACAAGCGCGTGGTGATCGTCGACACCTCCAACGAAATCGCCGGCGACGGTGATGTGCCCCATCCTGCCATCGGCCGCGCCCGGCGCATGCAGGTGCGGGAGCCGGCCTTGCAGCATGAGGTGATGATCGAGGCGGTCGAGAACCACAATCCGGAAGTGATCGTCATCGACGAGATCGGGCGCGAGCTGGAGGCGGTCGCCGCCCGCACCATTGCCGAACGCGGCGTCCAGCTCATCGCCACCGCCCACGGCAACACGCTCGAGAACTTGCTGCTCAACCCCACCCTCTCCGACCTGGTGGGTGGCATCGAATCGGTGACCCTTTCGGACGAGGAAGCGCGCCGCCGCGGCACGCAGAAAACAGTGCTCGAGCGTCGCGCCGCCCCCACCTTCGACGTCCTGATCGAAATCCAGGAGCGCGAGCGCCTTGCCATCCACCACGATGTAGCCGCCGCCGTCGACGCCATGCTGCGAGGCCGGCCCCTGCCGCCGGAGCTGCGCTCCGTCGACGCCGAGGGCCGAGCGCGCATCGAGACTCCACCGCCCGCGGCACCTGCTCGCCGAGCGCGGGGCGAGGCCAGTGGCTACCGCCGCCAAGCAGCCGTGCCCTCCACACTGCCGCCCACGCCAGATGACCTGCCCTACTCGCCAACGCCGCCGCACATGCCCGGCTCGCCGCTGCAGCCGGTCCGCCTCTACGCCTACGGCGTGGCCCGCAACCGGCTCCGTCAGGCAGCCAAGCGCTTGCACGTACCCGTCCTGCTTGCCGACGACCTGGCCAGCGCCGATGTCCTGGTGACCCTGCGCGCCTACTACCGACGCCAGCAGAAGATGATCGCCGAGGCCGAAGCGCGCAAGATGCCCATCTATGTCCTGCGCGCCAATACCGTCTCCCAGATGGAAGACCTGCTCATCGACCTGTTCGATCTTCAGGCTGCCCCGGTGAGCGACCCATCCCTCGAGGGCACCATGCAGGAAACGCGCCAGGCCATCCAGTCGATCCTCAACGGCGCACGCTCGATCGATCTCACACCGGCCTCCGCCTACATCCGACGCCTGCAGCACCAGATGGCGCGCCAGGCCAATCTGATCTCCCATTCCTACGGCAAGGAGCCGCACCGCCGGGTGCGGATCTTCCGCAATTGAACCGCTTCATCACCCTGGAGGGCCCCGAAGGGGGCGGCAAGACCACCCACGCCCGCCTGCTGGCCGATCACCTGCGCACTCTCGGCCTGGACGTCATGCTCTCGCGCGAGCCGGGCGGCACACCCATCGGCGACAGCATCCGCCGAACGCTGATGGACCTCGCCCACGAGGGCATGACGCCCGAAGCCGAGTTCCTGCTCTTCTCCGCCTCACGCGCCCAGCTGGTGCGTCAGGTCCTGCGACCTGCCCTGCAGGCTGGCCAGACAGTCATCCTCGACCGCTTCTACCACTCCAGCCTGGCCTACCAGGGCTACGGCCATCAGCTCGACCTCGACACCCTGCGCACCATCACCCGCTTCGCCACCGGCAGCCTTACCCCCGACCTGACCTTGCTCCTCGACCTGCCCGTCGAGATCGGCCTGGCGCGCAAGCAGCGTGAAGGGGAGTGGAACCGGCTGGATGCCTACGATCTGGAATTCCATCGACGCGTGCGCCAGGGGTATGCCGCGCTGGCCGCTCTCGAGCCCCAGCGCTGGATTGCCATTGACGCCAATCGGCCCGTGGACGTTGTCCAAGCCGAAGTCCGGCGTGTAGTTGGGGAACGACTGCAGAAACGGCTGTAGCCGGGCTGTGGCGGGTGCCCTCACTCGGCGAAGTCCGAGTCGCCTTCGACCTCCGCAGCGCCTGCCCCCAGCTCGGGCATGCTCCCCTCAATCTCCTCCGGGCTCTGGCCGGCTTCCAGCCGATCGACGACCTCATCGAACTCTGGGGGCAGGTCCTCGCCCATTTCTTCCCCCATCTTGCGCATCAGCCGGGCCACCGAGCGGGGATCCTCCTCATCGATGTCCCCCCAGCTGGCAGGGTCGGAGAGCGACTCCAGGCGCGAGTCTTCCGAGCGTGCAACCCGCACGCGGCTGATGAGGCGCTGCAGGTCCCCGCTGCCGCAACTCGGACACCGCACCGGTGAGCGCCCGTACTCCTCATAGGTCAGATAGATGGCTACCCGCTTCCTGCAATTGAGGCACCGGTATTCGTACGTCGGCATGGCAAACCTCACACTCCGGTATTGAAGGATTGCCTCTCCGAACAGGGTTGGCCTTGCGCAGCTTCCCAACCCCCGTGAGCATTTCTCTGGTTACACTGAAAGGACATCCACAGTCCTTCTTGCCCCACCCTCCTCGTCGAACGCTTGCATCGTCCACGGCTCAGCCGCGCGCCTGCCTAGGGGGCACGGGGCCGGCGCAAGCTGGGGATGTGGGTTCGGCTGTCAGTGCGTGCAGGGCGTCGCAAATGGCGTGCCGTCATGGTAGATATTCGCCGCAGTGTAGACCGGCCAGAACGTGACATCGAAGGCCAGACCCAACAGCCCTCCGAAAACCTCCGGTTCCACGAACTCGCCCCGAGCTTCGCGGGCCTGCCTGCAATCCGCCAGGGCCCCCTTCCACAGGATGTGAAACCCGAGGCCAAGCCCGAAGTATGCGATCGCGAAGATCAGGACGACACGGAGGAGCGCCGTGGCAATCTTGCGAACGCTGCAACTGGGTACGGTCATCTGCAGGCTCCCTTCAGCTTGCCGGACGTTCTGGAAGGCAGCTCCCGGCGGGTCTAGCAGCCATATGAGCAGTCAGCAGCGCGGCCTCGATGTAGGAGCGATGGCCTGCCGGCAATTCCCCGTCATCTCTTCCACTTCTCTCAGTTCACCAGGCGAGCCGCTCCGTGTGGCGCGGCGGGCCCGAAGAGGATTATACTCAGCCTCGCCAGAGGGCTTCAAGCGTGGGCCGTGATCTCTTCCAGCGACAGCAGCAGCCTCTGTTGATCGTCATCTCCGGGCCATCGGGCGCCGGCAAGGACAGCGTGCTGCGGCGCATGAAGGAACGCAAGCTGCCGTTCCACTTCGTCGTCACTGCCACCAGCCGCCCTAGGCGCCCCGGCGAAGTCGACGGCGTTGATTACCATTTCGTCTCACCCGAGGAGTTCGAGCGCATGATCTGTCAGGGAGAGCTGCTCGAGCACGCCCTGGTGTACGACCAGCACAAGGGCATCCCCAAGGAGCAGGTGCGCCAGGCGCTGGCCAGTGGCAAAGATGTCGTGCTGCGCATCGATGTCCAGGGAGCGGCCACGCTTCGGCGCCTGTTCCCGGAGGCCTTGCTGATCTTCCTCACTCCCGCCAGTGAGAAAGAGTTGCTCACACGACTGCGCCGACGGGAGACCGAGACACAGGAAAGCCTTGCCCTGCGGCTGGCCACCGCCCGCCAGGAGTACGACCAAATCGATTGGTTTGACTATGTCGTCGTCAACGCCGATGGCCAGCTCGACCGGGCTGTGGACACCATCCAAGCAATTATCTCCGCCGAACACCACCGAGTCCATGCGCGGCGGGTGAGCCTTTGAGTGCCAGCCGCCTGGCATAGGCCCCGCACCTTCGCCCCGTATCCTCAACTCTACGCCGAGGCCCAGCCCAACGCTTAGGCATCACCCTGACCACCCCCATCTGGGTTGCTTTGACTCCCATGGTCTTGGGCGCTCAGCGGCTGTGTGTTGCCTTTCCCGGCTTTCCACTTGGCCCGTTCGATGCACCGGATGTTTTCCTGTGCTGGCAGCACAACACGATCGCTCGGTTTCGGCGAAGTGGAGTGCGACGGCTCCTTTGGCAGAACACGCTGTTATGTCGGCAACCGACCTTGGTGCTACCATCGACAACTGAGGCACGAGGGTGATCAGCTGGCGGCCTCAGGGTTGCTGTAGAATCGGACTCGCGGCTTGTGCCAGCCAGGCTGACAGCCCAGCTGACGGCCGTGTTGCTGGCCAATCGTTCGTGGCATCGACAGAGGAAGCCACCCGCCGAGTATCTGGAGCCCACCTGGTGCGCATGCGGAGTGATGCAAGGCCCATGCCGACTATTCGCTCCTTTCCCGCTCCCTCGGGGTCCGGCAGGCATGCCCGCAGGCGATTGCACGCACAGACGCTGGCCCTGTGCGCGCTTTCCATGTATCTGCTGTTCAGGGGGTTCCACACCAACGCATGGCGCGTGGCCGCGGATGGCTGGTTTCGGTCCTATCAGCGCGACACGGAAAGCTTCGTGTTGGGTCGAATCGTCGCAACGCGCCAGCAGGGGATGTTCTCCTACGGGGGTCTGACAGGCTGGGGGAATACCGCCTCCTGCCCGCAGGGCACCTGCATCGGCGATCCCCAGTATGAGGCGTTCCTGCAGGATACACCCTTGACCCAGTATGCGCCCTATCTCTCGCAGACGGGCGGACAGGCCATGTTGTTGGGGCTCCTTGATCAGGCTCTAAGCATTCCCCCCACGGCCAAACTGGATCTCTTCCACGGGCTGACCTCGCTGCTGACCGCCCTGGCGCTGACACTGATTGTCTTGTGGTTCAGCCTGGAATTCGGACTCACGGCCGCCCTGTTCGTCTTGGTCTCGGCGGTGCTTTCCCAATGGCTGACGGTATTCGGCCGCAACCTGTGGTGGTCAATTTGGGCGTTCTACCTCCCGATGCTCTCGCTCGCGTACTATCTGCGGGGTCTGACGGCGCGGCCGCCATGGCTTGCTCTCGGCGTCGTTGTCTTTCCCGCGATTCTACTCAAATGCACGATCAACGGACAAGAGTACATCACCACGACGATCGTCATGATGCTCATGCCCCTTGTGTACTACGGTCTGGCGCGGAGGTGGGGCCTGCGCAACCTGTTGGTCGGCCTGGTCACTGCAGGTGCAGCCTCGCTGATGGCAGTTCTCGTGAGCGCCGCCATCCTGTCCGTTCAAATCGCTGCCGTCAAGGGGACCTTTGCCAATGGCCCCGCTTACCTGCTCTACACCCTCGCCAAGCGGACATATTCCGATCCAGCCCTGTTCCCAAGGGAATACCAAGCCAGCCTGCAAGCCGGGCTCCTGGAGGTTCTCCTTCCGTATCTAAGGGGCTACTTCTTCAATCTGAACAACTGGTGGATCCTCCCGTCGGCGTTCGTCACGCGCTTTCTCTTCAAGGTCCGCTACTTCTATCTGATCGGATTGTTCTTTGGCGCCGGGCTCCTACTCTGGCGAGTGGAGTTGCGCTCCCGACAGGATCGCTCGCGTCAGCGCGACCTGGCTCTTGTGTGGACAACCTGGCTTTCCGTTCTCGCCCCGCTCTCGTGGCTCCTGATCTTCAAGGCCCACTCCAGCATTCACACCCACATGAATTTCCTGGTGTGGCAGATGCCGTATACACTGTTCGGCTTTGCGCTTACCGGAGTGACCATCCGGCGGGTTGCCGAATGCCTGGTCGCACGGCCCGAGAAATGCCACGCTGGTACGCCGTCACCTGTGGAGGCAGACCAGGGAATCTGAGCCCGCGACGACGATCTCATCGCCTGGCCTGCAGACACAGCCGGCAATAAGGCAATCCCGCGGTCGGCGATTGAACATCACGCTGGCTGCCAGGCGGAGGAACCGGGCTGGCCACGGAAACAGGGTTCGGGGCGTTACGTTGTTCTTGTCGTCGCGACCCCAGCCTGACTTTGGCACTTCGCTCGCCATCCGCTCCCCCTGGTCCCGAGTATCACATTGCAGACATCGCCCCCACCCCAACCGGCTTTCCGGCTGGGCTCTTAGGCCAACGCCTGCGCCACTTCCCGATAGGCCTGCGTGACGATAGCCTCGGGCAGCACATGGGCCAGGGCCCTGCCGAGCTGTTGGGCGCGTGCGCATTCGTCCGCTGCTGGCGGGATGGCGCTCAGCACCGGAAAGCCGAGCCGGTCGCCGATCTCGGCCACCGCCAGGGGAGCGGCCAGGGGGATCCGATTGACCACCAGCGCCCGCAGGTCCGTCCCGGCGCTCACCAGAGCTTTGATGCGATTGGCCTGCGCCATAGCCGCCTCGAGGCAGTCCCTCACCGGTTCGACCACAAGGAATGCCCATCGGCTCGCGCGGATTGCCACCTCCCTGGCTGGCGAAGGCTGAGGAGGCAGGTCCAACAGCACGTGATCCGCCAGAGAAGCCAGCCCGGCCAGGATGGCTTCAGCCTGTCCCGGTTCGATGCGAGCCTCAGGCTCCAACGAGCGCGGTGCGCATAGAAGCTGCATACCGGAATGCTCACGCGCCAAGCACGAGCTCACCGCCCGCGCCGTGATTCTCTCCGGCGGCATGTCCAGGATGGTTTCCAGACCCTTCACCGCTGGCAAGCCAATGAGGAGCGGGAAGCTTCCCCAATAAGGACGAAACTCGGCGGCGATGACAGATTTCCCTTGCACTGCCAGCGCCACTCCGACGTTGAGGACCACCGTCGTCGTTCCCACACCGCCTTTGGCGCCGATGAAGCTGACGACCTGGCCAGCCTTGCCCAGCTGCTCCGCCCGCAAGCGCCGCGTCCGCTCCAGCAAGGCGGCCACCCGGGCCACCATCTCCGCCATGTCGACCGGTTTGACGATGTACTCGTCCGCCCCGATCTTCAGCCCGGCGATCTTGTCGGCGACCTCGCCCTTGGCGCTGAGCATGATGATCGGGACATTGCTCGTCTCCGGGAGCTGGCGCAGACGCTGGCAGAGCTCCAGGCCGCTGACGCGAGGCATCATGACATCCAGGATGATCAGGTCCGGGACGGCCGACTGCACCTTGGCCATCGCCTGGTCAGCATCCTGCGCCACAGCGATCTCGTACCCCTCGTGGTCGAGCGCCAGCCCTAGCAGCCGCAGCATGTTCGGCTCATCGTCGACGATCAGGATTCTCTCTTTCATGGCCATCCCTCTCCACACAGGCCTCAAGACATTACCGATAGGCTCTGTAGTGCACGGAGGTTTATCTTCCTCAAACCACAGAGAAACGCAAGCGGCGTCCTTCTTAACGCACTACCCCTCATCGTTGATTGACACCCTCACCTCCGGCCTGTATGATACTGCCGCTCGGCCGGCGTAGGAGAATTCGGTGCAGCCCGACGATGAGAGCAATGTCTTCGATATCACCTTTATCGGCGCCGGCCCTGCCGGACTCTTCGGCGCATTCTACGCCGGCATGCGCGAGATGTCGGTGAAGGTCATCGACGCCCTGCAGCAGCCGGGCGGCCAGCTGATTGCCCTTTACCCTGGGAAGATCATTTACGACACGCCCGGCTTTCCCGCCATCCTCTCCAAGGACCTGGTGGCCAACCTGGTGCAACAGGCCACCCAGTGGCACCCGTCCATGGCTCTGGGTGAGCTCGCGCTTGCTCTCCGCCGTGTGTCAGCGCCCGACGGCGCAGGGGAGTGCTGGCTGATTGAGACCGACAAAAGAAGGCACTATTCCCGCACGGTGGTCATCACGGCCGGGATCGGCGCTTTTGAGCCGGTCCGGCTCGACAACGAGAGCGTCCGTCAATTCGAAGGCCGCGGCGTCGAGTACTTGGTGAGGGACATCGAGGAGCACCGCGGCAGGCGGGTGCTTGTTGTCGGCGGCGGCGACAGCGCCGTCGACTGGGCGTTGGCCCTGCAGCCGATCGCCAGCAGGGTGACGCTGATTCATCGGCGTCAGGGCTTCCGCGCGCTTGACACATCCGTCAACGCCTTAGTGGCCTCGAGCGTCGACATCAAGGTCTTCCACGAACTGAGGCGCCTCGAAGGTGCGGGGACGCTCGAGCGGGCCGTGATCTTCGACAATCGGACTCAGCAGGAGTCGGTGGTCGACGTCGACGCGGTCTTGCTGGCGCTTGGCTTCAAGGCCGACCCGGGGCCGATTCGCGAGTGGGGCCTGGAGACGGTGGGCCGGCGCTACCTCAAGGTCAGCAGCCGCATGGAGACCAATCTGCCCGGCGTGTATGTCGCCGGCGACATAGCCTTACAGGAGGGCTGCGAGCCCCTCAACCTGATCGTGGTCGCCTACGGGCAGGTGACGGTGGCCGTCAACTATGCTTACACCCTGGTGAGACCTGGCGGCAAGGTGTTCCCTGGGCACTCCAGCGAAAAGATGGCGGGGCCGCGAGGCTGAGGCGCATCCCCGACCTCATGCGCCCGGCTGGTCGCCTCCCGACCGCGGATTGCGGCGGCGCGGCCAATACAGGACCAACCCCACAAGGCTGGTCACCACGCCCAGCGCGAAGCCCGTCACTTGCACCTCGCCAAAGTGGACGGCCGGCATGGGGTGTGAGCCGAGGCCGATGAAATCCGCCAGCGACGCGGTGGCAGCCAGCACGTAGCCTGTGGCGATCAGGCGCATGCCGATATCGGCGCGCAGGCTATTGGGCCGTCCGTTGCGCACCACGCGCACTGTGCTGTAGGCCCCCACCAGCAAGAGCGCAAACCCCGTCAGCCACACCCCGATCTGGACAAAGCCGACGATCGGGCTGCGGTTCATCCCAATCAGGTCTGGATCGACACCGATGGCGAAGATCAGAAAGCCGATCAGGACCAGGGTCATCCAGCCCCGCGCCCAACGGACCTGGCGCGGGGTCAACGGTTGGAATGGCATCGCTCAGGACTCCGGGAGCGCCTTACGCAACAGCCTCAGCCAGTTACCCCCCAGGACGGCTTCGACCTGCTCCTGGCTGAAGCCGTAGCCTGTCAGCGCCTCGCCAATAAACCGCAGGTCGGCGATGCTGTCAAGGCCAGCCGGGATGCAGTCTAGGCCGAAGCCGCCGTCGAAGTCGCTGCCCAGGCCGACATGAGCCGCATTGCCCACCAGCTGGCACACGTGGTCGATGTGGGTAACGACCACACCCAGCGGAAGGCGGGGGTCGCCACGCCTCCAGCCTTCACGCAGAAAGCAGTTGTAGGGAACGACACCCAAGACGCCATCTCTTTCGGCCAAGCGGCGGATGGCGTTAGCGGAGAGGTGTCGGTTGTCGTAGGTGCTGGACCCCAGCGCGGCTGGGTTGGTGTGGGAGGCAAGCACGAGGCTGGGATATTGGTCCAGGGCCTCCAGCACTGCCTGTTCGTCCATGTGTGAGAGGTCCAGCATCAGCCCAAGGTCGGCCATGGCAGTGAGCAGGGCTCGGCCGTCGCGGGTGAGTGGACCGGGTTCGCCAGTGCCGCCGGCATAGCGGGTTCCGGCCCAGCAGGGGGCGACGATGCGCAGACCCCGCGCAGCCCACTCCTCCAACTCCTCGACAGCGCGCAGGCCTTCGGCCCCTTCCATCATCAGCACCAGCCCCAGGCGGCGTTGGTCAGGATCTTCGTGCTCCCAACCCGCAAGGACCTGGCCCAAATCGTCCTGACTCTCCACCAAGCGAAACTTGTCGGGGTGCTTTTCGACCCAGCGGTGGTAGAAGTCGAGCTGCTGCCAGTACAGGTGCCGCGCCTCCTCGGCATCGCGGTAACACAGGATGTCCCAGGGTCCGTCCTGCCGACGCATCGGAGCGGCAAACAAGGAAGCGAAAACGATGGCCACCTGCCCGAGCAGCCAATCCGCCCATCCCAGCAGCGCTTCGCCGTTGTGAATCGGTGCCTTGCCCCCGGCCTCGCGCTGGCGCAGGACGGCGGCGGGCAGGGTGTATTCCCGGCCGAAGGTCAGGGAACTCCAGGCGATATCCTCGTGGGCATCGACGATGATCATGCTCAGTCCGCAAGGTCCTGCGCCAGCCTGCGCCAGAAATCATCTCGCTCGCCAGGTTGAAAGGGCAGGTAGAGGCTGAGCCGGTCGGCGAGGCCCATGTAGCGCTCGCGCAGCGCCGGCCCCAATTCCTCGGGCGCGGCGGCCACAGCGAAGGTGCGGAGCATCTCCTCGTCGATCAGGTCCATCATCTCACCCCACTGCCCGCGGCGCGCCATCACCTGGAGGCGATCCGCCACTTCGCCCCAGCCGTGAAGGGCCATCACCGGCCGATACGAGGGGGTAGAGGCATAGAAGGCGATCTGAGCGCGGACCAAGTCCGCCTCCTCCGGCGCGGTGATCACCATGGCGGTGGCCGAAAGGCAGACCGATCCCGGGGGTCGTCCGCCCCTGACCTGGCCCTCCGCCACCGCCGGACAGACAACTTCGCGCAGGTAGCGTTCGGAGTGGTAGGGGTGGGCGAGCAAGCCATCTGCCACTTCGCCCGCCAAGCGGCAGAGCGCGCGGTTGACCCCCGCCAGATAGATGGGGATATCGGGGTGACCGATGGGACCCGGGTTGAAGAAAGGGGTCATCAGGGTGAGTCTGAAGTGATCGCCGCGGTAGTTGAGGGGCTCACCAAACTGCCATGACCTCCAGGCCGCCCGAATCGCCTCCACGACCTCGCGCAGTTTGCCCGCCGGCGACTCAGGCCACGGCATGCCGAACCGCCGCATCACGTGCGCCCGAACTTGAGTGCCGAGGCCCAGGATGAATCGGCCGCGCGAGGCTTGCGCCAGGTCCCAGGCAGTGTAGGCCAGGGTCACCGGGCTGCGGGTGAAGGCCAGCGCCACGGCCGTTCCGAGGTGGAGGCGGCCGGTGTGCTGGACCGCCAGCGCCAGCGGCAGAAACGGATCGTGCTGCGTCTCCGTCGACCACAATGCAGCGAAGCCCAGCTGTTCGGCGGCGGCCGCCAGTTGCGGGACCCGATCCAACGCGGTTGGGGGAAGGGAGGCATCGAGCAGCAAGATTGCTCCCGGGCAGCTCAGCACGAGGCGCCTGAGGAGGAAAGGCCCTCAAAGGTTTCGATCGTCCGGCGCCAGGACTCAGGGATGGGGACGGTTTCGCCGCGGCGGTAGTCGTAGGCCACCGCCACAGTCCGACCGACGGCCATTTCCCGGCCGTCGCCAGCATCACGCACCAGGTACTCCAGGTCGAAGCTGCGCTGCCCAAGCCGGGCCGTGCGCACCCCGACTTCAATGGGCTGGTCGTACTGAATCGCAGCCCGGTAGGTGCAGCTGGCCTCGGCCAGGATGATACCGAGGGCGCTAAAGTCTCTGCCGTCCCACAGCCCCAGGTGTTCGAGATAGCGGGCGCGCGCCTGCTCCATGTAGGTGAAGTAAACGACGTTGTTGACATGCCCCTGGGCGTCGATATCGGCGTAGCGCACTTCAATGGGATGGAAGAAGTGGAAGTCGCTCATCGGGCCGCTGCGCGTTGGCAGCCAAGGCCGCCACGGTCTGGATGTCGGGCAATTCTAACCCGGGTTCGTTCCTAGGGAGCCAGCCGCGCTGTCAAGAAGAAAGCCGAGAGTCCAGTGAGAACTCACCAGGATGCCCCGCCGGGGAGCAAACGCCGTCCCCCCGTCTCGCGCCTGTGGCGACGCACAAGGGGAAGGTTGCTCACGCTCGTGTTGGGTCCGGAGGACAGCGTCCTCTTGCGCGCAGTCTATTGTGGCCGAAGGTTGTGCACGATCCCAGGGCAGCTAGGTTTCGTCCCGAACCGCAGCGCCAGCGGCCACGCGCTTCACCGCGGCCATGCCGCCCTTCATGGCCTGGTTGGTGGAATAGGGTTCGCTGTGACCGATGGGCTCGCCGTTGGGCGCTACCAGCACAAAGTACGGCTTCCCGCTCTTGGACGTCATCCGTTGGTAGCGCTTGTCCAGCCTAGCGCTCTGCTTCACCGACTGGATGCCGTTCAAGGCACCGGCCTTGCTGCGATACATCTCGCTCGTCAGAATGACCTTGTTGTTCTCGGCCGTGAGGTTGAAGTAGAACTGCCCGTTGGCGGCTTTGCGGATGATGAAGGCGGCTGGCATCTCCTGACCCTCCCTGGGCCGACGGTCTCGGCCGCTGCTCGACTCTATCCTCTCTCGTGCAATCCGACAAGTGCCCCGCCCGGCGGTACAATCCGGTCATGGCACGCACCGCTGCCGCAACGCTCTTGTGCTGGTACAGGCGCAACGCTCGCGACCTTCCCTGGCGTCGGGCGCGAGACCCCTACGCCATCTGGGTGGCAGAAGTCATGCTCCAGCAGACACGAGTCGAGGCCGTCACCCCCTACTTCGACCGCTGGATGAAGCGCTTTCCAGACATCGCCTCTCTGGCGTCTGCTACGTTGGAAGACGTGCTGAGCCTCTGGGAAGGACTGGGCTACTACAGCCGGGCGCACAACCTTCACCGGGCAGCGCGGCTCCTTGTGGAGGAGAACGACGGTCAGGTTCCCGCTTCCCTGGAAGCGCTCCGCCGTCTGCCCGGCATTGGGCGCTACACCGCCGCCGCCGTCGCTGCCATCGCCTTCGGGGTCGACGCCCTGGCCCTCGACGGGAACCAGCGCCGCGTGCTAGCGAGGCTCTTCGACCTTCCAATCGACCCACGGACGCCGCAAGGCGAACGCCTCCTGATGGAGAAGGCTCCGGAACTGCTCCCCCGGGGACGAGCAGCAGCCATCAACCAGGCTCTGATGGACCTGGGTTCGATGGTCTGTACCTGGCGCTCCCCTCGCTGCCGCAACTGCCCGCTCGCGTCTCAATGCAAGGCCCGCGCTCACGGCACGCAGGAATCCCGCCCCGTCCGCCCTGCCCGCAGGACGGTCCCCCACCATCGGGTCACAGCCGCGGTCCTTCGCCGGGGTCAATCCGTTCTGATCGCGCAGCGGCCGGTGGGCGGCTTGCTCGGTGGGATGTGGGAGTTTCCGGGCGGGAAGCGAGAACGTGGGGAAACGCTGGAGGCTTGCCTTCGCCGCGAGCTGCGAGAGGAACTAGGAGTAACGGTACGGGTGGGGCCGCGCCTGGGGGTTTTCCGGCACGCCTACAGTCACTTCCGGGTGACCGTCTACGCGTACGAATGTACCCTGCGGCGCGGCGAGCCCCAGCCGCGGGAACACCGTCGTCTGCGTTGGGCCGCGGTGCAGGCTCTGGGTCGGTTCCCCATGGGCAAGGTGGATCGGGCAATCGCGAAGGCGATTGCCTCTGGCAGCTAAGCTGAGGTGGCGAGAAAGGTCCCCCCGTCTTCGCACCAGGATCGTCCTCCGACCGGTCGGGTCAGCCGGGAAGAGTGGCGTTGGGTTCTGGCGGCATCGGCAGCCGTGCTGCTCCTGGCTTCCCTGCCGTACGGCCTCGGCCAGTGGATGGAGTCCTCGCAGTGGCGCTTCTCCGGCGCCGCGTTCGACCGGATGGACTTCTCGCACCACCTGGGCGGCATCTGGCTCGGGCTGCACGGCGAATGGGCCTTCCAACTGCTGAACACCACCGACCCCCACCCCGGCATCTACTTCCACTTCTTCTACCTGGCTCTCGGACACCTCGCCGGCCTCCTGCGCTTGACCCCGCTCCTTGCCTTCCATCTCGCGCGGCTTGCCTCTGGCCTGGCGCTGCTGGCGGCCACCTACCACATGGCGGCTCTCTGCTTTCCAGCAATTGGCCTGCGCAGGACCGCGTTCTAGCTCTTCGCCCTTGGGTCTGGACTTGGGTGGCTGCAACTGCTGACCGGCGCCATCCCCCGGGCCGATCTGTGGCCTCTGGATTTCTGGCACATCGATGGCTACGGCTTCTTCACGCTGCTGACGTTTCCGCATCTTGCAGCCGTCTCCTGGCTGGTGATGACGGCTCTTACTTGCGGTGTCCGATGGCTCAGCGAAGGCCGTTTCAGACACTGGCTGATCGCCTGTGGCGCGCTGCTGGCCCTGCAGGCCATCCAGCCGTTCTCGCCCGCCATCCCTGGCACTGCCCTCCTCGTCTTTCTTGCCCTGGGCTGCTTCTCCCGAGAGCGTCCGCACACGGTCCGAGTCGGGGCGCTTGCCTGCCTGGGGATTCCCTTGCTTCCCTACCTCGCCTACCAGGCATGGTTCCTCGAGGGCGATCCGGTGTGGCGGGGATTCGTCGCGCAGAACGTCACGCTCTCTCCGCCTCCCCTGTACTACCTGTTGGGCTATGGGATCCTCGGCCCACTGGCGGCGTGGGGAGGGTGGCGGGCTGTCCGACGGCGAAGCGACACCTACCTTCGACTGGCCCTTGCCTGGGCAGCAGCTTGCTTCCTGCTGGCGTATTCGCCCTTGGCCATCCAGCGCCGGTTCACCGAGTCCGTGATGATCCCGATTGCTTTGCTTGCGACCTCGGGCATGGGGCACGGCCTGCTGCCATGGATTCGGAGGAAGGGCAGGCTCTCTGTCCGCGGGCGCACACAGGGTAAATGGCGCCGCCTGCGCCGCCAGGGCATGGCGCTGTGCATCGCCGTCGCGTCAATCTCCTCGCTCTATCTGGCGTTCGGAGGCGCACTGCTGGCTGGCAGTCGCTCCCCCGACCTCTTCGACCCGAGGCCTGTGATCGCTGCGGCCGAGTGGCTCGCCGAGAACAGCGACTGGCAGGC
The DNA here is from genome assembly GCA_964575425.1 of uncultured Anaerolineaceae bacterium. Taxonomy (GTDB): domain Bacteria; phylum Chloroflexota; class Anaerolineae; order Anaerolineales; family E44-bin32; genus DATEAV01. The sequence continues at coordinate 111,609 of CAZNRD010000003.1, forward strand.
GCCGGTGCTGTCCGCGGAGCGGACGGGAAACCTGCTGGTGGGACGGACTGGCCAAAGGGTCTATCTGGGCCATCCGATCGAGACCGTCGACTACGAGCGCAAGTCCGCCGCCGTGTCTGCCTTCTTCCGCCCGGGCACGCCCGACTCAACGCGGCTCGAGCTCCTGAGCGCCTGTGGCTGCCGCTACCTTTTCTACGGCCCCTACGAGCAACCGTTGGGGGAATGGGATCCCTCCGAGGCCGACTTCCTGCATCCCATATTCCGCCAGGATTCGGTCACGGTCTTCCGGGTCGGGCCGTAGCCTGCCCGAGGCGTGATCCACGCGCGCAAGCCTCAGTCCCAACGGAATGAGGCGAGCACCATCAGCAGCGTGTCGCGATCGGCGGCGTACTGTTCGTAGCTGCCGCTGACCTCCCACTCCCCACCGAGGTCAATCCGCATCCCATTCTCCAGGTGCAAGATCAGGAATTCCCCCTTGAGGACCTCGGTGCCGGATTGATAGAGCTGGGTGACGTTGGCGGTGAAGGGCGTGCTGCCCACCATCAGCGTCCGCTCCGACGTGACCACATCATATGCCCCGATGCCGCTGATGCCGCACGGGCTGGCGTACTCGCCGCCCAGCTCAGCGGGAGACTGCAGGGTCAGGAAGGCACCTGGCAGACTCACCATCACGCACAGGTCATCGGGGTAGGCGGCCTCGAGGGTGGCGAAGTAGTCCGAAGGGCTCAGGCCGGAGGGGAGCTCCTCGGTGGGGAAGCCGATAACCCCGCCGGAAGTCACGGAGGCCTCGGGGGGATAGTCGAAGCTGTACCCCACCAGGTCGTTGTGGAACGTCAGCCAGCCGGGGATGGGGGTGGGGGGTGAGATCGGGGTCTCGCCCCCGGAGGGGAGAGTCGGGGGCTCGGCCGGCGGGAGCTCCATCGTATCGGTTGGTGGGGGAGCCGGGCTGGTGGGCGGGACGGGCAAGGGCAGGCTGCACGCAAGAAGCGCGGTCAGCAGGGCAAGGGAGAGCGTCAGCCGCTTCATGAGATGTATCTCCTTCGGGCCGATGCCAGAGGGTCGTCGAGGTGACCGAGGATTGTAGCGCGCATGGTCGGGCGACGAAACCGTGTCCGTCAGTCCTGGCCGCACAGCTTGCGATGGACGACGCTCAGGGCCCGGACCTGCTGTTCGGCGCGGTAGGAGGAGCGGACGAGCGGACCGCTCTCCACCCAGCGGAAGCCAATCTCCAAGCCACAGCGCTTGAGATCGGCGAACTCTTCGGGAGTGTAGTAGCGTATGACAGGAAGGTGCCGTCTGGAGGGCTGCAGGTACTGGCCGATGGTGAGGATGTCCACCCCCCACTGCCTCAAATCCCGCATCACCTCTTTGACCTCGTCGATGGTCTCGCCCAGCCCCAGCATGATGCCAGATTTCGTCAGCACTTCGGGGTCGAGTTCCTTAGCCCCCACGAGCGTGGCCCGGGCCCACCCGTAGCGGTCCTGGGGCTGGACTTTGCGGAAGAGTCGCGGCACGGTCTCGACGTTGTGGTTTAGGATTTCCGGCCGCGCCTCCATGACGATCCTGAGCGCCTCGCGAGACCCCTTGAAATCGGGGATCAGGACCTCGACGGAGCAGCCGGGCTGCAGCTCGCGGATGCGGCGGATGACCATGGCGAAGATCGGCGCGCCGCCATCGGGCCGCTCGTCGCGGTTGACGCTGGTGATGACAGCGTGGCGCAGGTTCATGGCGCGCACGGCTCGGGCCACGCGCTCCGGCTCGAGCCAATCAAGCGGGGCAGGGCGCCCGGTCTTCACATCGCAGAACCCACAGGAGCGGGTGCAGATGTCGCCCATCAGCAGGAAGGTGGCGGTTCCGGCCCCCCAGCACTCACCCAGGTTGGGGCACATTGCCTCTTCACACACGGTGTGCAGGGACTTGCTGCGCATCATCGCGCGCAGCCATTCCACCGTCTCGCCCCCGGGGGCGCGCACTCTAATCCACTCCGGTCGGCGGAGGGGCGGCAGCGAAGCGCAGGCTTCGCTTGCGGTGCGGCGTGTGCGATCGCGGGTGACCATGTCGTCGTCCCTCCACTGGATTGTACCGCGCAAGGTCGGCGGCTCAGGGGGAACCGCTTCCCGGCTTTTGAGGTAGAGTCTGGGCAACTCCCGGCCCCAGGAGTCTGCCATGCCCACCCGCAAGAGCACGGTCTACCCCTTCATCCCCAACTCCCTTCCCTCCGTCAAGGAGGACATGCTGCGCTACATCGGCGCCGCCAACATTGAAGACCTGTACCGCGAAATCCCTCCGGAACTGCGACTTGACCGACCTCTGGACCTGCCCGGGCCCTACCTCTCGGAGCAGGCGCTGCGCCGGCATGTGGAAGACCTGCTGGCCCGGAATCGGACCTGCCAGGAATTCCTCTCCTTCCTCGGTGCCGGCTGCTGGCCGCACTACGTCCCGGCCGTGTGCGATGAGATCAACAGCCGCAGCGAGTTCCTCACCGCCTATGCGGGTGAGCCCTACGAGGACCACGGCCGCTTTCAGGCCCTGTTCGAATACGCCAGCATGATGGGCGAACTGGTGGAGATGGACGTGGTCAGCATCCCCACCTACGACGGCTATCAGGCGGCCGTCACCGCGCTGCGCATGGCCGGCCGCATCAACGGGCGAAGGCAGGTCCTCGTCCCCGCCAGCATCGGCCGCGACAAACTCTCTAAGTTCCGCGACTACTGCCAGCCGCTGCTCGACGTCACCCCCATCGCCTTCGACCCAGCCACCGGCCTGCTCGACCTCGACGACCTGCGCCGCCATCTCTCGGGGGACACTGCGGCAGTCTATCTCGAGGTCCCCTCCTACCTCGGCGTGCTGGAGGCCAGCGCCGCCGAAATCGGCCGGCTTGCTCACGAATGCGGTGCGGAATTCGTCGTCGAGGTCGATCCGATTACGCTTGGGGTGATCGCCCCGCCCAGCGCTTACGGGGCGGACATCGTCTGCGGCGACCTGCAGCCCCTGGGCATGCACATGCAGTACGGCGGCGGCCACGCCGGCTTCCTCGCCACCCGTGACGAGGTGCGCTACGTGCGGGAGTATCCGTCGCGGCTCTTCGGCATCGCCCCCACAGCCGTCGAGGGCGAGTACGGCTTCGGCGACGTCTTCTACGAACGGACCTCCTTCGCCAAGCGCGAGCAGGGCAATGAGTGGGTGGGAACGGCCGCCGCGCTGTGGGGCATCACCGCTGGCGTGTACATGGCCCTGATAGGCCCGCAGGGATTCGCCGAACTGGGGCAGCTCATCCTGCAGCGCTCCCATTACGCCGCGCAGCGGCTCGGCCAGCTGCCGGGCGTGCACTGCCCGGCACTGACGGCAGCTCATTTCAAGGAATTCGTGGTGAACTTCGATGGCACCGGGCGCTCCGTGTCGGAGCTCCACGCCGCCCTGCAGGCGCACGGCATCTTCGGCGGCAAGGACCTCTCGGCCGAGTTCCCCGCCCTGGGACAGAGCGCCCTGTATTGCGTCACCGAGGTGCACACCCAGCAGGACATCGACCGCCTCACGTCGGCCCTCGAGGAGGTGCTGCGATGAGCCCCGACATCACCGCTGCCCGCTACGCCGACGGCAGACCCCGCCTGCGCCGGTTCCATCAGGCCCGCTGGGACGAGCCCATCCTCTTCGAGCTGAGCCAGCCGGGACAGCGCGCCCTGCTCATCCCCCAGGCCGAACCGCAGGTCGCCAGCGCGGCCGGCGATGTGTTGGCCCGCATCCCGCCGGCGCTGCGCCGCCGCACCCCGCCTGCGCTTCCCGAGCTTTCCCAGCCTCAGGTCCTGCGCCACTACCTGCGCCTGTCGCAAGAGAACCTGGGGGCCGACCTCAACATCGACGTCGGCCAGGGCACCTGCACCATGAAGGCCAACCCCAAGGTGAACGACCAGCTCGCCCGCCTGCCGCAGGTCACCGAGCTCCACCCGCTGCAGCCCGAGGACACCGTACAGGGCATCCTGGAAATCCTGTACCGCTACGAACAAATTCTCAAGGAGATCTCCGGCCTCGACCGCTTCACCTTCCAGCCCGGCGCCGGATCGCAGGCCATCTACACCAACACCGCCATCATCCGCGCCTACCATGCCGCCCGCGGCCAGGCGGAGCAGCGCGACGAGATCATCACCACCATCTTCTCCCACCCCTCCGACGCCGCCTGCCCTCACACCGCCGGTTTCAAGATCATCACGCTCTACCCGGACGAGAACGGCTATCCTTGCGTCGATGCCCTGCGCGCCGCGGTCTCCGAACACACGGCCGGCCTGGTGATCACCAACCCCGAGGACACTGGCATCTTCAACCCGCACATCGCCGAGTTCACACAGATCGTGCACGAGGCCGGCGGACTGTGTGCCTACGACCAGGCCAACGCCAACGGCATCCTGGGCATCACCCGCGCCCGCGAGGCGGGCTTCGACCTGTGCCACTTCAACCTGCACAAGACCTTCGGCACCCCCCACGGCTGCGGCGGCCCGGCCGTCGGCGCCACCGGCGTCACGCGGGAGCTGGCCGAATTCCTCCCGGTCCCCGTCCTCGAGTTCGACGGCCAGCGCTTCTACTGGGACTACGACCGCCCGCGCTCCATCGGAAAGATCCGGAAGTTCTACGGCGTCGTGCCGGTTGTCCTGAAGGCCTATGCCTGGGTGATGAGTCTCGGCGCGGAAGGTCTGCGCGAAGTGGCCGAAGTGGCTGTGCTCAACAACAACTACTTGCTCCAGCGCATGCTCCACATCCCCGGCTTGAGCGCCCCGTACGCCGCCGGCCGGAGGCGCATCGAACAGGTCCGCTACAGCTGGGAGGAGCTCACCCGCCAGACCGGGGTAACCTCGGAGGACATCGGCCTGCGCGCCGCCGATTTCGGGGTCCACTACTGGACTAGCCACCACCCCCACATCGTCCCCGAGCCGGCCACCCTCGAACCCACCGAGTCCTACTCGCGCGCTGAGATCGATGAATATGCCGACATCCTGCGCCATGTCGCCCAGGAGGCCTACGAGAACCCCGAGCTGGTCAAGACGGCGCCGCACAGCAGCACCATCCACCGCATCGACCATCATCCCTTCGATGATCCCGAGGAGTGGGCGGTCACCTGGCGCGCCTATCGACGCAAGCACAGGAGGGAGGCAGCATGACCCTCCGCGGCCTGCCTGGCAAAGATCGGAAGAGCACACG
>CAZNRD010000004.1:0-114096 GCA_964575425.1 uncultured Anaerolineaceae bacterium
CCCGCTGCGCCTTTCGCGCCAGGCCTACTGTCTCACATGTGTCTGAACGCAATCACCCCTGCGGGTTAGAGAAATGCGAGCCGCCCAATGACCTGGGTGGCTCGCAGAAAAGTGCACCCCGCCGTGCCGTGTGCTGCCTGGTTTTGAACCTGCTTTCGCAGGTGGGATCCGGCCGCCGGGCTTCGCCTTGGCCGCAGCCTACCGCGTCCCCCAGCTAATCCTGGACCCCTTTGTACAAGTGTTGGCTCAAAACGTTGTGCCGCATCACGCGCACAGCAGGGTCATCGCATATATACCACGGTCTCCGCCAATTGGCAATGCAAATTCGCCGACATCGGCATACCCCGCCGTGGCCCCGATGAGGATCCCCTCGCTGACGACAGGGGGTGACGCACCTGGAATGCCGCCGCCTCTGTGGCGCGCCCCTGCTCAGGAAATGCCCTGGGGGGCCAGCCGGAGGTGTAGCTCCGCAAGTTGGGCGGGCTCCACGGGCGAGGGTGCATCGGCCATCAGGTCCCTTGCCGCTTGGTTCTTGGGGAAGGCAATCACCTCCCGGATGTCCGGCTCGCCGGCCAGGATGCGGCAGATGCGGTCGATGCCCGGTGCGATGCCGCCGTGAGGCGGGGTCCCGTACTCGAACGCTTCGAGCATGTGACCAAAGCGCGCGCGCGCAACCTCGGGGTCCAGCCCGATCAACTGGAAGACCTTCTCCTGCAAGGCCCGATCGTGGATACGGATGCTTCCTCCGCCCACCTCGACATCATTCAGCACCAGGTCGTACTGCTGGCCCCTGGCGCGGCCGGGGTCGGTGTCGAGCAAGGGGATGTCCTCCGGCATCGGTGCCGTGAAGAGGTGATGGCTCGGATCCCATCGCTGCTCGCTCTCGTTCCAGGTGACAAAGGGGAAATCGATGATCCAGCAGAACGCCAGCACCTTCGGGTCGCGCAGGCCCAGGCGATCAGCCAGATGCGTGCGCAGGCGCGCCAGCGACTCGGACACGATGTCGCCCCGACCCGCGACAAAGAGGAGCAGGTCGCCGCGCTCGGCGCCCATCCTCTGCAGGATCACTTCCAGCGCGCCTGGGGCCACGAACTTCGCCAGCGACGACCGGCCTTCGCCTTCGGCCGTCAGGGCGTGATAGGCCAGGCCCCTGGCACCGAAGCTGGCGGCGTAGGCCGTCAGTTCGTCCAGGTCCTTGCGGCTGAAATGGGCACATCCTTTGGCGTTCAGCCCGCGCACTTGGCCTCCTGCAGCCACGGCGTTCTCAAACACCTTGAGGCCGCAGCCACGCGCCAGGTCGGTGATGTCCTGGAGCTCCAGGCCGAAGCGCAAGTCGGGGCTGTCTTTGCCGAAGCGGGCCGTCGCCTCGGCGTACGTCAGGCGGGGCCAGGGTTTGGCCAGGATCCGCAGGTCCGGCAGGAGGGTTTCGACCATGCCGGTGAACAGGTCCTCAATGAGGCACAGGATGTCCTCGCGTTCGACAAACGACATCTCGAGATCCAGCTGAGTGAACTCGGGCTGACGGTCCCCGCGCAGGTCTTCATCGCGGAAACAACGGGCGATCTGGAAGTAGCGCTCGACGCCGGCGACCATCAGCAGCTGCTTGAGCTGCTGGGGCGACTGCGGCAGCGCGTAGAAATGGCCGGCGTGCACCCGGGAAGGGACAAGGTAGTCGCGCGCCCCTTCGGGGGTGGTCTTGAAGAGTATCGGGGTCTCCACTTCCCAGAAGCCGCGAGCGTCGAGGTGGTCGCGTATGTACTTCACCACGCGGTGACGCAACGCAAGGTTGCGCTGCAGTCGGGCCCGCCTCAGATCGAGGTAGCGGTATTTGAGACGCAGAGTCTCCTCAACCGGCGTCTCCTCATTGATGGGAAACGGCGGCGTCCTGGCTGGATTCAGCACCCGCACGGCCGAAGCCTCCACCTCCACCTCGCCCGTCGCCAGCGCCAGGTTCTCCATTCCCCGCGGCCGGCGCCGCACTCGCCCCTCGATCTGCAGGACCCACTCGCCGCGGACGTCCACCGCAGCCTGGTGAGCCTCGGGCGATGTCGCCGGATTGGCCACGACCTGGACGATGCCCGAGCGGTCGCGCAGATCGAGGAAGGTCACCCCGCCGTGGTCTCTGCGCCGATGCACCCATCCGGCCAGCGTGACGTCCTCGCCGACACGACTGGGCCGCAACTCACCGCAGTGATGTGTCTTGTACATGGCCCCTCCGCTTGCACGAAAAAAGCGCCGCCCGCATGACCTCCCACGGGCGGCTGCACTGGCCTCACAGCGGGCTCAGGCGCCGGAGAAGCAGACCGCCCCGCCGCTGAACGTGGCCGCCGGATTCATGGCGTTCCCGCACCCCTGGAGCCCGGTCATCGCAGCTGCCTCGAGAACATTCTAGCACGGGCCGGCGAAGGGGGTCAACGACAACGACGAGAACCTGCGCTGCAGGCCGCACTCGGCCGTTATCCGAGCGGCTGAAGCGGCACAGGCGTGAAGAGCAGGAGGAACAAGATGAGGCCCAGGTATGCCAGGACACGGCGCTTGCCGTCCAGGGGGGTGATGTCGTCGAGGGGTTGGGCATGCGTCCGGCCCAGGAAAAGGATCACAACCATCCACAGCCACCACCCCTGCCACACGATCCCCAGCACAGCCAGGAAGACCACGATGAATGGCAGCAGCCGCGGTGCCCGCCGACCGAAGAGGACATACAGGACGTGCCCTCCGTCAAGCTGCCCGGCCGGGATCAGGTTCAGCGCGCTGACCAGAAGCCCGGCCCAGCCAGCCCAGGCGACGGGGTGCAGGAAGACATCCGTGCCGCCGAAGGGAAGCGGCCGGCCAAGGAAGAAGTAGCGCAGCCAGTACAACACAGGGGACGCGCTGCCATAGCTTGCCGGTGCGGGAAGCAGCTGCCCGGTCACCACAAACTTCGCAGCCAGGTACAGGACCGAATTGCCCTCGATCCACTGCCCCACCGCATCCGGAGGGCTGGAGGGTAGCAGTCCCACCTGTGACAGCGACAGCCCCAGCAGCAGCACCGGGATCGCGACGACCAGGCCGGCCAGCGGCCCGGCCAGGCCGATGTCAAGCAGCACCCTCCGGTTGCGCGGAGGTGACTTCAGCTGGATGAACGCGCCCATCGTGCCGAACGTGCTCGTCGGGAACGGGATGAAATAGGGGAGACTCACCGCGGTCTTGTGGTAGCGGGCAGCCAGGTAGTGTCCAAATTCGTGCGCGACCAGAATGCCCAACAGGCTCGCGGCAAACGGGATTCCGCGATGCCAGCGCGCCAGGACCTCTGCCATCATTCGCCCGGCATCGGAATATTCTGGACCATCATAGGCATACAGCGCGCCAGCGAGGATCACGCTGAACAGCGTGGCCCCGAAGAGCATCAGGTTGACCCACGGATTGGACGGCCGTGGCTGGATAGTGCCCGGAGCGGCGATCACCAGGTGGTCCTGACCGTCCATCCGAAACCAGAGCGTGGCCCCCTCACGCGCAAAGACCGGTTCCAGACGCGCGTAGGCCTCTTGCGAGTCCACCATCAACCGACCGCGGAAGAGTGCGCCGCGTGGCGCTCGTGAACCCCCCGAAATCACCTGCTGCACCTGCATGACCTGGCGCACGGCGGGAAGCAGCCGGTCGGAAAGCGTGTCAACCAGACTCGATCCATACCTCTCCATGAGACCTCTCCCAGGCGCGAAAGGCGGGGATGGATGGGAGTCGAACCCACCGCGGCCCGTGAAACGGCCCGCCGCCGGTTTTGAAGACCGGGGAGCCCACCGGGACCCAACCACCCCCGACAATTCGCAAGGATACCGCATCTGGCGTGCCACGGCAAGGTGTCCTGCCGGTCAACCGAATCCTGCTACAATCGCCAACCGTCTGACGCCACCGCCACGCCCCGCAACGAGACGTGAGGCCGCCAGGATCGGAAACTGGGTCCACGGAAGGCGAATGCGTCCCTGCCAACGCAAGGCCAATCCGGGCATCATGCGACAGGCCACGTTTCTCCTCGGCCTCCTCATCGCTTCCTGCGGGCCCGTTCCGACAAGCGAGGGGGCCGGCGTTCCCACGGTCCCCCGTTTCACTCCACTGGCCGAAATCCCCACCTGGACGCCGACCGCGACGTCCGCCATACAAGTCACCCCCACCCCTCCTCTGGCCCTGCGGCCGTACGATTGGAGCCTTGGGCCGGAAGAGGCTCGTGTCACGCTCGTGGCATACGCGGATTTCCAGTCTGAGGCCTGCGCCCGGCTCGCGCCAGCGCTGTTGTGGATCCAACGGGCGCATCCCCAGGATGTCCGCCTGGTCTTCCGTCCCTACCCCTTGATCCCGCTTCACGACAAGGCCTCGCTGGCGGCACAGGCCGCCCACGCCGCCGGCATGCAGGGCGCGTTCTGGGCGATGTATGACTTCCTCTTTGAGCGCCAGGAGGAGTGGCAGGGCCTTGCGGCTGAGCAGTTCCACACATGGCTCGTTCAGGCTGCGCCGGATCTCGGGCTGGATGCCCACGCGCTCGACAACGACTTGTCGGGCGCTCGCTATGAGGCCCTGATGAGTCAGGCCTTCCAGGAGGCCTACTCCTCTGGCATCCCGGGCACGCCCGTTTTGTACTTCAACGGCAGCCTCTTTACGGCGAACCTCTCAGCCTCAAACCTGGAGGCGGCCGTCCGGCTCGAGTTGCTGCGGGAGCATCAGTTCGCAGCATTCCCTCCAAACGTACTCCAGCCTGATACGGACTATCTTGCACGCCTCGTCTTCGACGTCGGCGAAATCCTCGTCGACTTGCATCCGGAGTCGGCTCCCCAGGCTGTCAACAGCTTTGTCTTCCTGGCCCAGCAGGGCTGGTATGATTACACCCCGGTGCACCACGTCATCCCGGGCGTGCTCATCGAGATGGGCGACCCCACCGGAACCGGACTTGGTGGCCCGGGCTACTTCTTCCGCACCGAAATCGATCCCTCTCTTGCTTTTGATGAACCCGGGATGGTCGCCCTCAGCAGCGTCGGCCCAGACACCAACGGCAGCCAGTTCTTCATCACGCTCAGGCCGCTCCCCGAACTCGATCGCTCCCGCACGATCTTCGGCCGCGTGCTGACAGGCCTGGACTGGGCTTCACGCCTTCCCGCCCGCGACCCGATGGCAGATCTGCTGGCGCCTCCTGCGGCCACGCTTCAACGGATACTCATCGAAACGAGATGAACTCAACCATCCTCCGCCGCCATGCAGTCGATATCATCCTTCTCCTCTTCTCTGGCGCAGGGATCATCATCTGCCTCGGGATCGCGCTGCTCACCCTCGGGCTTGCCGTCGCCTGCTATGTCGAGGGCGACCGGGAAAGCGCCCTGGCTATCGAATGGGCGGCCTTCGCACTTGGCTTTCTGGCCCTGTGCGGCCTGCCAACCCTGTGCTGGAGCGTGCGGGCGTTGTTGGGCAAGGAGACGCCTCAGCCGGAACGACCTCATCGACGATGGGCCTGGATCGCCCTGCCGTTTCCACTCAGCCTCGCCCTGGGCGCGGCGGCGAGGGAGTCGGAGGTTCTGTCGGCCGTGGTCGGTCCCGTCGCTCAAGTCACGGCCGCGAGTGTCCCGGTCGGCATGGTCGTCCTACTCGCGCGGCGCATTGGACCTCCCACACAGCCGCGCCGCGTCTGGGGGCAGTTCCTGCTTGGGCTGTGGCTGGTGCCGACGGCTGCGATTGGCCTCGAACTGGCGCTGCTCCTGCCGGTGGCTGCCGTGGCGCTCGTGGCACTGAGCCTCACGCCTGAAGGGAAAACCCTCCTCGAGGCGCTCGTCAATCCGATGCTCTCACCCGAGACGAACGCCGACCAAATCGCCAACCTTGCTGGCACGCCCTGGATGATTGCTCTGACACTCTTCTACGTTGCGCTGCTGGTTCCACTCGTCGAAGAGAGCCTGAAAACCATGGGCGTCTGGCCTCTGCTCTTCGGGGCCAGGCCATCAACCGGGGAGGGATTCCTATCGGGCGTCCTGACCGGCGCGGGATTCGCCCTGGCTGAGGCGCTTTTCATGCCGCAGCCCGGCCCTCTTTGGCTGGCAGGCATCCTCATGCGGGTCGCGGGGACGGTGGTGCACTCCTTTACGGGAGGGCTGTCCTGCTGGGGCGCGGTCGAATCGCTGCACGTTCTGAGCCCGTGGCCTTTTGTCCGACGCTTTGCAGCCGCTGTCTTCCTCCACGGGGCCTGGAACGCTGCCATCGTCCTGATCTGGGCCACAACGCTGGCTTTCGAGGCTGACATCCCGGCTGTCTCCTACTCTCTCGCCAACAGCCTGACCCTCAGCAGCAGCCTTGCCCTTGCGCTGCTGATGGTCGTTGCGGCGATCGGGCTGCCGTGGGCTGCCCGTCGCTCCTTGAGGTCCAGCCCCTCCGGGACGGAATTCCCTACAGTGGACGCCGTAGGGCTGTGAGCCCGGTGTCTAGGAAGCGGGAGGAGCGCCTGGCGCGGTCGGCCGGCCATCGGCAGCGGCCTTGATGACGCGGCGCCTGGAGGCGATCAGCTCAACCCCCATCGGCGCCAAGGAGATGAGAATGATGGCCACCACCACAAGGCTGAAGTGCTCTCTGATGAGGGGGATGTTGCCGAAGAAGTAGCCCAGGGACAGGAACCCGGCCGTCCAGACAAATCCGCCGACGACGTTGTACATGAGGAAGCGGCCGTAGGTCATCTCCCCGACGCCGGCGACGAACGGCGCGAACGTGCGGACGATTGGGATGAAGCGCGCCAGGAAGACGGTCTTGCCTCCGTGGCGCTCGTAGAAGCGGTGGGTTCGATCGAGGTACTCGCGCTTGAACCAGCTTGAGTTCATGGCGAACACTCGAGGCCCGATGGCGTGCCCGACCCAGTAGTTGACGGTGTCACCCAGAACCGCGGCGCCGAAGAGGAGCAGGAAGAGCAAAGGGACGTCCAGGACGCCGAGCGCAGCGAAGGTCCCGGCAGCGAACAAGAGCGAATCCCCCGGCAGGAAGGGCGTGACGACGAAGCCGGTCTCCAGGAAGATGACGAAGAACAGCAGGCCGTATGTCCAGGTGCCGTAGCGGCCGATCACAACACTCAGGTACTCGTCCAGGTGGAACAACAGATCGATGAAGCCGGCAATCACATCCATGCGGATGATCCCTCTCCCGTTCTGCCGACGCTCGCTCCGTTGGCAGGCCAGCAGATTGTAGCACACCGCGCCGTGCCCCCCACTCCGGCCACGGTACTCTTGCCTGCCAGACTTCGCTATGCTACATTAGCAAACCGCCCGGCAGGAGAAGGCGCTGGAACCGGCCGCACAGGAGCTACATGTGACCCCCTCGCGCACCGACCAGCTTGTGGCACGCCTGCGCGACCTGCAAGCCTCCTCCCCCGACGTCGAAGCCTCGGCCGTGGTCAGCGTCGACGGGCTGACGATGGCCTCCGCTCTGCCCGACACCGTGGAGGAAGACCGCGTCTCGGCCATGTCGGCCGCCATGCTTTCGCTCGGGGAGCGCATCTCGACCGAACTCGGACGCGGCACCCTCGACCAGGTCTATATCAAGGGCGAGGCCGGCTACGTCGTGCTGATGGCCATCGGCGATCAGGCCGTCCTCACCGTCCTGGCCCGGCAGCAGGCCAAGCTCGGCCTGCTCTTCCTCGACATGCGCCGGACCATCGACGACCTTGGTAAGATGCTCTGAGAGCCCCGCGCCCCGGTGCCCCACGCCCTGCACCGGAGCAGCCAGGGCAGGCACATGCGCCAGCTCACGGTCATCATCCCGACGTACAACGAAGCCGACAACCTTCGGCCTCTCACGGCCGAGCTGTGGTCACTGCCACTCGACGACCTTCGCGTGCTCATCGTTGACGACAACTCCCCGGACGGCACGGGCCAGCTCGCCGACGACCTCGCCGCCTGCAGCCCCGGCCGCCTGAGCGTCATCCACCGCCGAGGCAAACTCGGCCTTGGGACGGCCTACGTCACGGGGTTCCGCGAGGCCCTGTCCCAAGGAGCGCAGGCGGTCGCACAGATGGACGCGGACTTCTCGCACCGTCCCGACTACCTGCCGGGCTTCCTGCAGGCCCTGGAAGAATGTGACGCAGTGTTCGGCTCGCGCTACGTTCCGGGGGGTCGGCTCGATGAACGCTGGGGCGCCGGCAGGGTGCTGCTCTCCAGGTTCGGCAACCTCTACGCGCGCACGATCCTCAGCCTTTCCGTGCGCGACGCCACCGGAGGCTTTCGCGTGTGGCGGCGGGAGACTCTGCTGGGGATGCCCCTGGAGCGCATCCTCTCCAACGGCTATGTCTTTCAGGTGGAGATGGCGCACGTGGCGCAGCGGCTGGGCTACCACATCCGGGAAATGCCCATCTACTTTGAGGATCGCCGCATCGGCCGGTCGAAGATGTCCTTCCGCATCCAGGTCGAGGCGTCGCTGCGCGTCTGGCACGTCCTCCTGGCTCACCGCCGTCTTACGCCGGCCGATCGTCGTCCCCTGAGCTGATCGACCACGCCTCGTCCCGCACCACCTCCACCAACATCATCCATGCGGCCAGGTCTAGCTCCTGAGCCCGCTGCCGCGGGTCGATCCCAGCGCGGCGCAGCCCTTCAGCCACCTGCGCAGCAGGCACTTTCAGCCCCGCTGAGAGAGCGTTCCGAAGTTGCTTCCGCTTCTGGCCGAACCCGGCCCGCGCCAGCGCAAAGAGGAGCGGTACCCGACAACGCTCCAGCAGCGGTGACGGATGACAGTCGATGCGCAGGATGGCCGAGTCGACGCGCGGCGGGGGATAGAAGGCACCCGCGGGCAGGAAACCCACGAGGCGCGGCTGACCATAGAGCTGGACGCTCAGCGCCAGCAGGCTCATCTCACCGGCTCCGGCCACGACGCGCTCAGCCAGCTCGCGCTGGACGGTCAGCACGAGGCGTGAGGGCGGTGTGGGCGCCTCAAGCAGGTGCCGCATCAGGAGGGATGTGATGGCGTAGGGGATGTTGGCGACGACCAGGTAGGGCTTTCCAGAGAAGGCGCTCTCAAGGTCGAGGGCAAGGATATCGCCGCAGATCACCCGGACGTTCCGGCAGCCGGCCGTCACCTCCCGCAGCGCGGATACCAGTCGCTCATCGACCTCCACCGCCAGGACTTCGCCGGCCTGAGCCGCCAGCCGAAGGGTCAGCGAACCCACGCCTGCTCCGACTTCGAGCACCACGTTGTCTTTCGCGAGATCCGCCGCGCCGACGACTCTGTCGAGGGCTCCGCCATCAAAGAGGAAGTGCTGGCCCAGGCGCTTGTCGGGACGGATTCCGTGGCGGCGCAAGAGGGCCCGGAAATCGGGAGGCGCTGTTGGCCTTCGGGCCGCGGCGGTCACGGGAAGATCCAGACGATGCTGCTCGCCGGGGGAGGCGGCGTCAGGAAATACACCGTCACCCAGTGGTGCCACCTGACGAAGTCGTCGTCACTGTAGCCGAGATCGATCCAGCGGCCGCGCACGCCGCCGCCGACGTCGGCCGCCCGGGCGTAGCCGTAGCCCGGCACGTACATCATCGTGCCCATCGGGATGTAGCGCGGGTCGATGGCCACGAGGCCCTTGCGCAGCGGCTGCCCGGAGTAAGTGATTCCGTACCACGGCGCGTCGGGCGACGTGCCGGCCCGCGATGGGGAATACGAAGTGGCATACATTGGCACGGCGCGCCAGTACTCGATCAGGCCGTCCGCTGTGTCGAGCGTCCGGATCACGATCTGCGTGCCATAGCCCACACGCTGCGGCTTCGGCTCCACCGCCGTCCACTCGCCTTCCACCGTCCGCGTCACTTCTTCTCCGTCCTCGAGCCGAATCCTGACCCGATGGATGGCGACTCCGTAGGCACCGGGCTCGATGAGCCGCCGGCTGTCGATTTCTAGATCCGGGATAGCTTCATACACAGTCTTGAACGGCAGCGGCTTCAGCTCGATCTGGAATTCCTCGCGCACGCGCACTAAACGCAACACTCCGTCGACAGGCACCGGCTCAGCGACATCCGGGATGGCATAGTCGAGCCCGACCGGCACCAGGCCAAGCTCGGTCAGCACCTCTCCAACGGTCTCACCCCCCACCCTGGCCCGGAACTCCCTCCCATCCGCCAAGACGGTCACCATGCGCGCCCGGTCCAAGTCGAGGCGCAAGCCCTCGCGCGGCGGCAAGCTGACCGACGAGTGCAGCCGGTCTCCCTGATAGAGCCCGATGCCCACCTGCCACAATGCCTGACCGATGGTTGGGGCGGCCGACCGAATGCGGTGCGCGGAACCTTCGTGGTCGCTGACGGTGAACCGGAAGGCCCGAACCACGCGTAGGCGCGACGGGATGGCGCTCAGCGCCGAGTGTGGATCAGCGAGACGCACCCCGTCCGCCCACACCTCGTCGCCTGGATAAAGTCGCACACCTGACTCGGCCAGGATGTTGGCCGGGATGCGGGACGGGCTGCGCGCGACAGCCCGCTCGCCGTCCGCTTCCACGATGACCGGCTGCGCGCGGATCAATCGGATTGTCGTCCCAGGGGCGATCCGCTCATCCCGCTCGGGCGCGACGAAGTCCGCCGGGGCGAGATCGATGCCTGCCTCGTGAAGCGCGGCGGCCACTGTCCGGGCATGTGTGCGCAGCGGCAGGCTCTCACCGTCGAGCAAGACGGTGACTGGCGCCGCCGTCCCGATGTAGACTACGCCGAGACCACACAGCCCGAGCAGGACTCCCAGTTCGCGGCCCCGGCGTTCCAGGAGCGTGCGGACGCCCTCCAGGTTGGCCATCGCGTCAGGAGTATATCAAAGTCAGGACGCCGCTTGCAGGGGGCTGGCCCGTGCCGTGTCACGAAAGAGATGAGCGCCGGGCGAGGGGCCGGCGGCGCACGGAGCATCCTCCTTACCGCTGCTGCCTCTCGGCCCTGACGGGGTTCGAAGGGCTCCGTCGCGCCGGGCTCGCCCGGACACTCAGGGCCATCCTACCCCCCGACTGAAGACCTGTCAACCGCTGCGGGGCCAACGCTGCTCGTAAGCCTCGAGCCCCCTGCCGCTAGCCAGAACGCCTCGGGGACCTCCCTGTGCCGGTGAAGTCCCCGAGCCAGCATTCGGATGGCGGAGAGGGTGGGATTTGAACCCACGGTGCCTTTCGGCACACGCGCTCTCCAGGCGCGCGCGTTAGACCAGACTACGCTACCTCTCCGCGCCAGGCAGCACGCTGCTCTTCAGCGCCGGCATTATACCATCGCGCCCCGCCCCTCTCCCCTCAAGGAAGCAGCAGCAGCCAGAGGTTGCGGTCCTGCCAGGACAGGAAGACGATTTTCAATCCATCGGGCGACACCTGCCAGTCGTTGTTCGCGATGGGCAGCGAGGTGAGGCTCGGGTCGGTCAGACGGCGGGCGCGGCCGCTTACGGCGTCCACCTGCCACAGCGAAGGGCCGATTTCGCCCAGGTCCAGCGGGATGATCAGCAGCTGGCCTTCGCTGCGCCAGCGATATGAGCCAAACAGGTCCAGCCGCCGCGCCTTCCCGTCGCGCAGTCGCAGAAGCCACAGCCCATTGTCGTCGGCGCGCGGCTCCATTGCCACATAGAAGGCCAGCCAGCCGCCCTCAGGCGAGAGCAGCAAATCGCGCGGCCTGCGCACTGGATGCACCAACTTCGCCGACCCGTTGAACGTGGAGACGCGCCAGATGCCGCTAGGGCCGTCGAGGCTCAGCCGACCGCTTACCAGGAGCGACTGCTCCTCATCCGTCCAGCCAATCAGCCTGCCGCCGATGACGGTGATGAGCCGATGCGAGCCGAAACCATTGGGGCTGGCAATCCACAGCGTACGCTCCTGCAGGTCCGGGTTGTCCGCGCGCAAGCGTGCCACCTGCCAGGCAATCATGCGGCCGCTCGGGCTGAAGCGTATGGCACGCCCGCCGTTTGGAATCACCCATTGCACGCGGTCCCGGCGGCGCTGGACCGTGGTCTCGCCCGCATCCGGGAAGGCAAGATACGACCAGTCGGGCGAGAAGACGCCGACGGTCCGCGTCACCAGATGCACGCGCCTGTCCCCGATGTTGACGGCGTAGAGCCCGGCCTGGCCTTCGGGGTCCGGCTGATCGATGAACACCACGCGCTCGGAGTCGGGCGACCAGAACGGGTACGGGCAACAGCCGCCGCTGGTGAGTTGGGTCGCTTGAGGGACCGGCGTGACGGCGGCGGTCGGCGTGTCTTTGGAAGGAAGTCGGGCCAAGTTGGCAGGGAGCCGCACTGGGCCCGCAGTCCCCAACGCCATAAGGACCATCAGTCCTGAGGCGGTGAGCGTGGAAAGGGCGGTGCGCCTACCAATCGGCCGGCCAGGCTTCAGCATAGTCGTTCAGAAGGGGCTCCCCAAACCGGACGACGGGCTGATCGTTCAGAGTCTGCCAGGGATGGGGGTTGTTCAGGTCGCGCTCAAAGCCGATGGGGAAGGCTCCCACCAGTGCGATGCGCTCCCAATCCGCCGCGATGAGAGGGATAGGGTTGTAGGCCCGCGAATGGGCGCGGGCGTTGCGGATCTCGAGATGCAGGTGGGGCCGGCCCGTGCAGGTCAGGTCCGGGTCGCCGCTGAGCGCCACGACCTCTCCCGCCCTCACTTCCTGGCCGCGGCGCAAGTTCGGGCGGCCAAGGAGATGGCCGTAGAACGAGGCGTAGCCGTTGGGATGGTCGATCATCAGGTTGTGGGGGCCGGCGCCGTGGTAGGCGCTATCGATCTCACTCACCACGCCATCGCCGATGGCTACGACGGGCGTCCCGCAGCGCGCCGCCAAGTCAATGCCGAAGTGCAGTCCCTGCCCGTGCCTGTAGAGCAGCCTGCGATAGGTGTACGCGAACGTGGTGTTTCCGTAGGGCTGCATCAGGAGCCAGGTGTTCGCCCCCGGTGGCTCGGTGAAAGGCAGGCGGAACGGCGGCGCCTCGGGCGCACCGAGCGTCGAAGCCGCTGAAGGGCTGAGGCCCACCAGAATGCCAATCGCCAACGGGAAGACACGAACGAAAGCCTGCCAGCCCTTCATGGCCGCCCTGCATCATGCTCCCGGCTGCGCTCAATGATGATGGCTGCGACGACGCCGATGCACAGATGGATCTGCCGAGTGTGCCGCCGCGAGCCGGGCCCCGACAACGTTGAGGCCCGGGCCGACGGTCAGCGCTCCACATCCAGATAGCCTTGCGGCAGCAGCAAGGCAGGCACTCCTGGGCGCGGATGACCGGATGGTCCGGTGAAACGCAGACACAGCCAAGGGAAACCACCTTCGAGCGAGCAGTGAGGCGCCAGCCCGGAGCAGCATGAGCCAGCCAGCGGTCCAAGCCGCTTGCTGTTCAACCACGGCGTGACCCTTGCGGCGGCCCGCGCCTGGCCGGGAAGAGCTGGTCGAAAACTGCAGGCGCGTGTAGTGCCACTGCCTCCGACGAAAGCGAGTTCGTCTGGCATACTTCAGCGTAGAAGTCCGCGCTGGCCCGTCTGCGCCGCTCCTGTGTGTCAGGGTCAAGCCCCCACAGGCCGAAACGCTGCGTCCAGCCCCTTTCCCACTCGAAGTTGTCCACCAGCGTCCAGTAGAAGTAGCCCCTGACTGGCCAATTGAAGTTGACGGCGCGCCAGAGGTGGCGCAGGTGCGCTGCAAGGTAGCGTGGCCGCAGAGTGTCTTCGGTGTCTTCGACGCCATTCTCGGTGACGTAGATCGGGAGGCCAAAGCGTCGTGCCCAGCCCAGCGCCTGCCAGAATCCCTCGGGGTCGTTGGCTATGAACCCGGTCGGGCTGAGCTCGGCGTCCTTGGGGAAGAAGCGGCGCGCGAAGAGTTCACCCGGCCGGCGGAGGTCGAACGTTACCCTCTCGCGCGTGTAGTAGTTCAGGCCGAAGAAGTCCTGCGTGCGCGCTGCCTCGGGAAAATGCTCGGTCCGCAGCGGCGAGCGGAGGTGCCCGGTGTGTGCCGCCTCGGGGAACATGTTGTTGAAGGTCCGGGAGAGCGTACGGGCCAGCCAGCGGTCCAGGGGCGAGGACGGCTTGGCGGGCGCAAAGCCGCGATAGTGGTGTGCAAGGCCGACCAGGGCGCCGGGCTGGATTTCATGGATGGTGCGATACGCCGCAGCATGAGCGCGCACAAGGTTGCGGGCTGCCTCCATGCTACGGCCGAGGTTCTTCTCTCCCGGCGGGAACAGGCCCGTGATATAGGCGTTCGTCATGTAGACGTTCGGCTCGTTGACCGTAACCCACAGGCCCACCAGGTCCTGGAGGCGGCTCACGACCTTGCGGACATATCGCTCGAACAGGGGGACGACGTTCGGGTTCCGCCAGCCGCCCTGCTCGGCCACCCACCGCGGGTTGGTGAAGTGGTGGAGGGTGACCATGGGCATGAGCTTGCGTTCCAGCATGCCACGCAGGATGTCGCGGTAGGCATCCAATCCGGCTTCATCCCAGACTGCGGGTGAAGGCTCGATGCGACTCCACTCGATCGAAAGGCGGTGTGCATTCTGCCCTGCGGCAGCGGCGCGGTCGAGGTCCTCCTGCCAGCGGCCGCGCCACCAGTCGCAGGCCATGCCGGATCGGTGGCTCTGAAGGATCCTCCCTGGCTGCTGCTCCCAATCCCACCAGTCGTTGTGACGGTTGTCACCTTCCACCTGGTGCGCTGCAGTGGCGGTCCCCCAGAGAAACCGGCGCGGGAAAGTGTAGGCGGCCTGGATCACGGCGAACCTCGCGGCGCGGCGGCTTCTTCCGGGTGCTTCAAGGCAGCCTGCGCCGTCAGTACCCTGAGGCCCGTGGGGCGGAAGCCGAGGGCCTCGGCTTCTGCTCGGCCAGCGAAGTCCTCGTCTGCCACACGATACAGGGCAATCAGGCTCTCGCCCAGCAGCCGCCCGGCAATCGCCGCCAACACCGACTTGCCGAAGCCCCGTCCCCGCACCGAAGGGTCGACGTCCAGATACACCTCGGCGAAGGTGGGCCCCTTCCAGTTCAGCCCGGCCGCGACGTAGACCGTGTCACCGGAGCGGATCTCGTAGCGTGGCCAACCGCCCGGAGATCGGGTCTCGACGACAAGCACGTTGATGACTGGCTGGAACTCCCGCAGGTCCAGCCGCAGCACCTCGGCCGCTTGCATGTCCGACAGGTCGACGACTTCCTCCGCCCAGGCCCGTTGTTCCAGCGGCAGGTGCAGGACCACCGGCCGATTGGGCTTGAGAGCGGCCCGCAACAGGGCCGCCAGGCCGCGGGGGCTGGCGACGAACGGTACCGCCAGCGGGCGGAATAGATCGAGACCAGTGCGGGCCAGGGCCAGGAACCCTGTGATCCCGGCGTGGGTGGGGTGGAAGGTGTAGAGGGTGACCCGGTCGGCCGGGTGGTGGAGAGCATAGTAGCCAGCCATGGCGTCGGCGGCGGATCGGTCGTCCAGCAGCCGGGCCAGCTCCGCTCTCGAGCTTGCGGGAAGACGGCGAACCTCGCTCACAGGGCCCCGATTCTAACCGGGCTGGGTCCCCTGGCCAAGCGCCCGGTTGCTGCCCCCAGGCAAACCGGCTACCACGCAAGCCGCCGTCACAACCCGGGGGAGCACCCGGGCCTCCCGAGCGGGCAGGCCCAACGTGCGTCCATCCGTGTGCTTGGGCCAGACGGCCTGCCGTGGGAAAAGTTGTCCCCATCGTCCAGGTCGACGGGCCCTGCACGAAGCCTGTGTTCGGCCCTCTGCCAACCCGGTCCGACGGCCAGACCGGATTCGAGATCAATGTTGAGGATGTGCGGCCAGGGAAGATCGTGACCTATCAGGTGTTCGTCTCGAGGGAGTATGGCATCGGCCAGGGCGCGGGCAGCTACATCGCTGCGCTGGCCGGCCCTGACGGCGGACACCGGATAGCCCCAACTGGCTGCGGAAACCCAGCGTCATCTGACGCCGCTTGCTGATGCTCACTCCCCGGCGAGTGCCTCTGCCCACACCGCAACCCGATCGAGTTCGGGCCCGAGGCTGTAGACGGTCAGCGAGAACGGCAGAGAGCTGCCGGGCTGCAACGGCTCGTCCCATTCGCGCACGGCGAAGCCTGCGACGGCCCCTGCGGCATCGTAGCCCACGAGCACCACTGTCATCTGGGCGGCAGGCCCAGACGCCGCTGCGTCGAGCAAGGCTTCGCCCGCAACACTCCAGCTGAGGCGATCTTGCGCAGGCTGGTTCGCACCCATTCGGACGGCCAGCGGCAGCGCGCGGGATTCGGCGCTGGCAGTCAGCGCGCTGAGGAGCACGATCGCTGCCGAGGCGGCTTTCGGTGCCGGGGCGTCGAAGTAGGCAGCGAGCGGCAGTCCGCCGCCGGCCGGAACCTGGCGCAGCGGCGTGTGCGCCGCCTGGCTGTCCAGCGCCCTGCCTTGTTCATCCACCAGCGTGATGAGCGCCGTCACGCCTTCGACCAGAACCTCAAGCGGATTGCTCACCAAGGCCAGACACCACAGGCCGTCACTGAGCGTCCGATAACATCGGGCCGGCGAAAGGAGAACTGAGACCGGGGTCGGCGTGGGCGCCAGCGCCGACACGGGCTGTCCCTCCGGCCCTGGGATGAGCACCGCTTGACCAATTCTCAGAAAGCGCGGGTTAATGCCTGGGTTCGCGGCCAGCAGATCCTCGAGGTCAACACCGTAGCGCAGCGCGATGCCAAGCAGCGTCTCATTGGCGCGGACGATGTGCGCCAGCGGCGTTGGGGATGGCCCGGGCGTAACGATGGGCGGCAGGGTCGAGGTCGGCCGTGAGGGGGTCTGCGAGGCGGTTGGGGTTCGGTAGGGCGCCAGGGTCGCGCTGGCTGTGGGGGTCACCACTGGCACCTCTGCGGAGCAGGCAGACAGGAGCCCTGTCAGGGCGAGCATGATGGTCAACAACTGACCTCGGATGGGCACGGGCGGATTGTACCAAAGGTGGGGTGGCATTGTGCCGACCTCCCCGCTATGCTAGACTGTGCCACCGGGGCGTAGGGTCATGGTCACCGAGTCGGCGCTCACCGAAGCCATTGCCGCCGCGCGTGCCGGAGATCGGGCACGGGCGCGCGAGATCCTGGCGCGCTTGCTCCGGGCCGATTCGGCGAACCCGGAATACTGGATCTGGATGAGCGCGGTGGTGGATTCCGAGCGCGAGAGCGTCTATTGCCTCGAGTCCGCCCTCAGCCTGGACCCCACAAACCGGGCCGCCCTGCGCGGCCTGGTGATCCTGGGTGCACGCAAGCCCGAGCAGGCCGAGATCGCTGCGGCGCGCATTCCCAAGCGCCGCGTCGTGCCGGTTGCAGCACCCCCGACCGCCGAGCGCCGCTTCAACTGGGCTCTGATGGGCGCCTCGGTGCTCGGGCTCTTCGTGCTGGCCATCGTCGGCACGGCCGCGTTTTCGCTGCTGCGTCCCCGCGGCTACATGCCCGCGCTTGCCCTGGCAACGCTGACGCCGAGCCCCAGCGCTTTACCCTTCCTCCTCACTCCCACTGCCACCCCCCTGCCGGCGTCGACGCGCATCCTGCGCACGCCAATCCCGACCGAACTGGCGGGCACCCCGATATCGGCTTTCGTCCCAGCGACGCCAACTCCCACGCCTATCCTCGGCGTGACCCCGCATCCCGGCAACCCGGCCAACGAGGCCTACATGGCGGGCGTGGCGGCCCTGGCGCGCGGCGACTACGAAGAAGCGCTGCGCATGATGGACCAAGTGATTGACATTGATCCCTCGCTCGCCGACGCCTACTACTTTCGGGGTGAGGCGCTCCGCTTCTTGGGGCGCGGCGGCGCCGCCGCCGCCGCTTACAACAAGGCCATTTCGCTCGACCCCGACTTCGCCGCCGCCTACCTTGCGCGCGGCCGTGTGATCCTGCAGAATAACCCCAGCGGTGATCTGCCGGTGGACTTCCAGCGCGCCCTTCAGAGCGACCCCACCCTGCTGGAGGCCCACCTCGACATCGCCTCTTACTGGGCAGGTCGGGGCGCGTGGAACCGGGTGGTGCTTGTACTCCAAGACGCCCTTCAGAAGGGCGTGCAGGCACCCATCCTCTACCTGCGCTTGAGCCAGGCGCTGATCCAGCGAAACGAATACCAGGCCGCCCTGGACTACGCCATCGAAGGCAGCGCTGGCGATCCCACCCTGCTCGAGGGCTATCTCGCCGTTGGTCGCGCCTACGTCGAACTTGAGGTCTACTCCGACGCTCTGTGGCCCTTGCAGACCTACACGGCCTACCGCCCCGACGACGCGGTGGGCTGGACCTATCTCGCGCGCGCCCTGTTCGCCCTCGGCGCCATTGATCAATCCCTCGATGCTGTTGATCGAGCGCTGTCGCTGAACTCGCGCTACGCCCCGGCTTACCTTGCCCGGGGTCTCATGCGCATCGAGAAAGGCGACTACCAGGGTGCCCTCAGCGACATGCTCCAGGCGCAACGCTACGGGGCCGAGACCTTCTGGCTGACCCTGGGATTGGCCAAGGCATACTTACATGTCGGCAATCGCGTCGAAGCCACTCGCTACGTCGCTGAGGCACTCCGAACCGCCCCTTCGGCGCGCGACCGCGCTGAAGCCTATGCCATAAGGGCGCTCCTCGCCGAGACCCTGAAGCCTCCGGCCATCGAAGCCGCCATCCGAGACTGGAACTATGTCCTCGACATCCCAGACATCCGTCCCGCCACACGAGCACTGGCGGAGTCCCGCCTGATCGAACTGCAGGGCGGCCCAACCCGCACTCCGACCCTCTCACCGACTCCCAGCCTGCCGGCGACCCAGACCGCAACTGCAACGCCGACACCGACTCTCGGGACACCTGTAACGCCCACCCCAACAGCAACCGTCGGCACCCCGAGCACGCCCACGGCGACCCAGACCGCGACCCCGACGCGCACCCCAACGCCCTTCAGAACGCCTCAGCCCACACGCACCCCCACTCGACCGTACAACCCCGAATGAGGTCCTCAGGCGGCGCGCACAAGGTCGGACAGGAGAGCCTCGATTCCCGGAGACCTCCGCCGCACTTGCCAGGCCGCCGTTGGGTCAGGGCACGGTGGCACACAAGCGCAGGTTTCGAACGTTCACCGTGCCAGCGCCTCGCCTCCCCGCGTCAAGTCAAATGACAGGATTCGAGGGGACGCGGCTCCCTGGACAGGGGGCCCACTCTCGACTAGAATGGCCACTGGCCTGTTGACCGCACTGCAGGAGGTAGAAGTTGGCCAATACTCGATCTGCTAAGAAGCGCATGCGGCAGAACCAGAAGCGGCGGCTTCGCAACCGCATAGTGCGCACGCGGGCGCGCACGGCCGTTCGGCGCGGCCGCCAGGCGATCGAAACGGGCGATCTCGATGCCGCCAAGGTGGCTCTCAAGGCTGTCAGCGAGCTGGACCGGGCGGCCGTGAAGGGCGTCATCCATCCCAACAACGCCGCTCGCCGCAAGAGCCGCCTGATGAAGCGGCTGGCCAAGGCTCAGAAGCCCTGACCCCTGGCGCCTGGACCGCAGAGCACACGACGCACGCGCGCGTGCGTCGTGTTTGCGTCCTCCACGAAGAGCGCATGCTATAATCCTGCCGCCTGAGCAATGTGCTTTCAGGTGCAACTGCGGGCAGGGCTGGAAGCAGCCTGGAATCGGCATCCCCCAGAGGCAGTGACGCGGAGGCGCCTTGTTTGACGTCGAGCTCGAGGCAGTCTCAACCGAAGTGCGCTCCGCGCTGGACACGCTTGACCTGCCACAGCCTGCTAGGATCGAATGGACCCCTATCCCCTTCAGCGGGCAGTGGGGGATGGGCACGCCCTCCTGCTTCCAGGTGGCCGCGGCAGAGGCTCGAACTCGCGACGTCGGCGATGTGAGGCAGCGGGCCGCCGCGATCGCCCATCTGGTGGCCCGCGAGGTCCGTCTCCCGCCGGGCCTTTCACGTCTGGAAGCAGACGGTGCCTACCTCAACCTGTACTTCGACTCCGCCTCGTACGCCGGGCGCGTGGTCGATACGGTGCTGGCCCAGGGCAGCGATTTCGGCCGCGGTGCACCCAAGGGTGAGCGCGTCATGGTCGAATACGCCCAGCCCAACACGCATCACTCCTTCCACATCGGCCATGCCCGCAACGCCGTACTCGGCGAGTCCCTGGCCCGCCTGGTCGAGTTCGCTGGCTTCGAGGCCATCCGCGCCTCGTACCCCGGCGACATCGGGCTGGGTGTGATCACTGTGCTCTGGGCCTATCTCAAGTTCTACCGCGGCCAGGAACCAGAGGACCTGCACGAACGCGGCCAGTGGCTGCTCAGGATCTACGCCGAGGCAACCGCCCTGCTCGCCCCCAGCGAGGGTGAAACCCCTGAGCAGGCGGCCCGACGCCAGGCCTACGAAGCCGAGCGCCGCGACCTCTACCGCCGCTGGGACGCCGGCGAGCCCGAGGTGCGCGAGCTCTGGCAGAGAACGCGCCAGTGGAGCCTGGACGAGCTGCAAGACATCCTCAACATGCTCGACATTCACATCGACGTCTTCTTCTTCGAGAGCGAGGTCGAAGAGGAGGCTAAGGCCATCGTCGACGAGCTGATCGCCCGCGGCATCGCCGAGGATGAGCGGCCGGACGGCCCGGTCATTGTGCGCATCGATGAGAAGCTCGGGCTGAAGAAGGAGAAGTGCCGCACGGCCGTCGTGCTGCGCAGCGACGGCACCACCCTCTACCTGACGAAGGACCTGGCCCTTGCCAAGCGCAAGTTCGAGCGCCACGGCGTCGACCGTTCGGTGTATGTGGTCGACGTGCGCCAGAGCCTGCACTTCCAGCAGGTGTTCAAGATTCTGGAACTCTATGGCTTCCCGCAGGCCGCCAAGTGTCACCATCTCGCCTACGGGTTTGTCACCCTGCCGGAAGGGGCGATGTCGGCGCGGCGCGGAAACGTCGTCCTCTTCAAAGACGTGGCCGATGAGGCCGAGCGGCGCGTGCTTGCCACCATCGCCGAGAAGAACCCCGAGCTGCCTCAGGCACAGCGATCAGAAGTCGCCCGCAAGGTTGGGCTGGGCGCGCTCACCTATGCCTTGCTCGCCGTCGACAACGTCAGGGACATCGTCTTCGACTGGGACAGCGCCCTCAGCCTCGAAGGCCAGTCGGCTCCCTACATCCAGAACGCGCACGTGCGCGCCAACAGCATCCTGCGAAAGGCGGGCTCCCTTCCCACGCACGCTTCGTTCCAGTACCCGCTCCAGCCACTGGAAATCGAGCTGATCGACCGAATCTCACGCTTCCCCGGGGTCGTGCAGCAGGCTGCCCTCGAGTACAAACCGCTCCTGATGGCCAACTACGCCTTTGAGCTGGCCAGGACCTTTCACAGCTTCTACCACGCGGTGCCTGTCCTGCAGGCCGAGACCGAAATCATGCGAGACGCTCGCCTCCGTCTCACCGCCGCCGCCCGCCAGACGCTGGCCAACGCCTTGCACCTGCTGGCCATTCGGGCACCCGACGTCATGTAGCCCCGCCTACAAGGAGGCAGCAAACACGGATGGACCGTCAACGAGTGATCATCATGGGCGCAGCCGGGCGCGATTTCCACAACTTCAACGTCCACTTTCGCGACAATCCGGCATACGAAGTCGTCGCCTTCACCGCCACCCAGATTCCCAACATCGAAGGACGGTGCTATCCCCCTGAGCTGGCCGGCAAGCTCTACCCCCACGGAATCCCCATCCGGCCTGAGACGGAACTGCCGGACCTGATCCAGCAAGAGCATCCGCATCAGGTGGTTTTCGCCTACAGCGATGTTTCGCACGCCTACGTGATGCACAAGGCTTCGCTGGTCTTGGCTGCCGGCCCCGACTTCCGCCTGATGGGTCCTGATTCCACCCAGCTCCGGTCTGGCCGCCCCGTCGTCGCCGTCTGCGCCGCCCGCACCGGCAGCGGCAAGAGTC
Source organism: uncultured Anaerolineaceae bacterium (assembly GCA_964575425.1). Taxonomy (GTDB): domain Bacteria; phylum Chloroflexota; class Anaerolineae; order Anaerolineales; family E44-bin32; genus DATEAV01. The sequence continues at coordinate 21,812 of CAZNRD010000004.1, forward strand.
AGACCTCGCGACGCGTGGCAGGCGCCCTGCGCGACCTCGGCTACCGCGTGGCCGCCATGCGCCATCCCATGCCCTACGGCGACCTCCTGCGCCAGGCCGTCCAGCGTTTCGCCACCTACGAGGACCTCGAGGCGGGCAACTGCACCATCGAGGAACGCGAAGAGTACGAACCCCACATCGAGCGCGGCGTCATCGTGTTCGCCGGCGTTGACTACGAGCGCATCCTACGGCAGGCCGAGGGGGAAGTGGACATCGTCCTGTGGGATGGCGGCAACAACGACCTCCCCTTCCTCAAGCCGGACCTGCACATCGTCGTGGTCGATCCTCATCGTCCCGGGCACGAGACCAACTACCACCCGGGCGAGGCAAACGTGCGCGCCGCCGATGTCATCGTCGTCAACAAGGTCGACACGGCCATCCCGGAGCACATCACGCAAGTACGAGAGAACGTGCGTGCGGTCAATCCCCGGGCGATCATCATTGACGCTGCTTCACCCATCTTCCTCGAGGACCCGCAGGCCGTGCGCGGCAAGCGCGTCCTCGTGGTCGAAGACGGCCCCACCCTCACCCACGGCGAGATGGCCTACGGCGCCGGGTGGGTGGCAGCCCAGCGGTTCGGCGCCGCCGAGATCGTCGACCCGCGGCCGTACGCCATGGGCAGCATCGCCGAAACCTACAAGAAGTACCCCTCGACCGGAGCCGTCCTGCCTGCCATGGGATATGGCGATGCTCAGATGCGCGAGCTGGAACAGACGATCAACAACGCCCGCGCCGACCTGGTGATCATCGGCACGCCGACCGACCTTGGCCGCCTGCTCGACCTGAACAAACCTGCCCAGCGAGTCCGCTACGAGCTCCAGGAGGTCGGCCACCCCACACTGGCTGAGATCCTTGAGCAGCGCTTCGGGCGCAAGTAGGCACCTCAGGATGACCCATGGCCCGCCGGCGCAGCCGCCCCTTCGCCCGCCTCGAGTGGGACCGCGCCCAGCCCGCGCCCACGGCCCCTGCCCGACTTCAGCGCCTTTCCGTCGCTGGCACTCACGCTGATGATGACTCGTGCGCCGAACAGGCCTCCCGCCTGATCCTGGGGGACAACCTCCCGGTCATGGAGGCGCTGCTGCAGGAGTACGAGGGGCGGATCGGCCTGATCTATGCCGACCCGCCCTTCTTCTCGGGAAAGAGGTACCCCACCCGCATCGGCCGCGGCGAGGACTCGCGCCATCCCCAGTCATGGAAGATGGCCGACGGATACGATGACAGCTGGCCCCAGGATGCCGACTACCTCGACATGCTGCTCCCGCGCCTCGAGCGCATGCACCGCCTGCTCTCTCCTACGGGCACACTCTACCTGCACCTCGACTGGCACGCCTCAGCTTACGGCCGCCTACTGCTCGACGAAGTCTTCGGCCCCGATCGCTTCTTGAACGAGATCGTCTGGGTCTACCACGGACCATCGCCCATCCGCTCTGCGTTCAAGCGCAAACACGATACCATCCTTGTCTACACCAAGGGCGACCGCTACACCTTCAACGCCGACGCCGTCCGCCTCCCATACCACCCGGCCACGGTCAGGACCTTCGCCGGCTCCCCTCGCGCCGGTTTTGGCAAGACGCCGGATCTGGCGAGGGGGAAAGTCCCGGAGGACTGGTGGTATTTCCCGGTCGTGGCCAGGCTGCACCGTGAACGCACGGGCTTCCCGACGCAGAAACCCGAGGCCCTGCTGCGCCGCATTGTGCTGGCCTCCAGCAACTCAGGGGACTGGGTGGCTGACTTCTTCTGCGGCTCTGGCACGCTTCCCGTCGTCGCCTCCCACCTCGGGCGACCCTGGTTGGCGTGCGACCGTTCCCCGCTGGCCCTCCTGACGACCTATCGCCGCCTGCTGCTTTGCAAGGTGAATCTGTCCAGGATTGATGTGTGGGCCGCTGAGGAACTCGCGGCGCCGGGCGGGCTGCGCGTGCACCTTGTACGCGGGGATTCCGGCTGGGAGGCACGTCTGGCCTCTCTCGAGCCCGGGCTCCCCTTCCCCGACGCCGTTGAGATGTGGGAAGTCGATTGGGATTATGACGGCCAGACGTTGCGCAGCCGTGCCCAGGCAGTTCGTCCGTGGCGCAGCGAGACCATCAACCTCGCTCTCAGCATCCCCGGCCCGGTTGGCCTCGTGGCCGCCCGCGCCTTCGACACGCAGGGCAGGATGTATTTCGGCCTGGCATCGTCGTAGGAGAAGGGCAATCTAGGAAAAAGCAAGAGCGCCCCCGCAGGAGGCGCTCTTGCTGCTGCTCCAGCTCTCAGGTCGTCTCCGGAAGGTCGAGGCGATAGCCGACGCCGCGGATCGTCTTGAGGAAGCGCGGATGCCTCGGATCTGGCTCGATGGCGCGCCGCAGCCAGCTCATGTGCACATCCAGCGTTCGCGTGTCGCCGGTGTAGTCTGTATGCCAGACCTGACGGATGAGCGTCTGGCGCGAGAGGAGCCGGCCGGGGTTCTGTAGAAAGACCTCGAGTAGGCGAGCCTGCTTGGAAGTGAGACGGGATTCGCGGCCCATGCACTTGAGCCGGCGCTGTGCCAGGTTAAGGGATATCGGCCCCACCACCAGCCCGTAGCGATCATCGCCGGGGAGGAAGCGAGCCACGCGGTTGAGCAGTTTGCGCGGTGTGAAAGGTTGGACGAGCGTCAGGTTGGCGCCGCTCGCTGGATCGGGCTGCGTCCCGGCCGGAGCCACCAGGATGATCGGCAGCCCGTTCAGTCGGGCGCGCGCCGCCCGGCACATCCTGGTCCCGCGCGTCAACATCGAGGCGGCATCCAGGATGACAACATCCGGGGGCCTCTTGGAGGCCAGCTCCAGGGCATCTTCCAGCGCGTGGCGCACCAGCACGTGGTAGCCCTTCTTTTCCAGAGCGGGCGCGAAGGAAGGCGCACTTGCCCGGCCGCTCTCGATCAGCAGGACACTGGCTACGGTCATGAAGGGGGATCCGGCAAAACAGACGGTCGCCCGCGGGCGGTCGATTCGTCGCCTGTCATTATACCTCGATCCGCAAGAGGGAGTCATGTGACATTAGTCGCATCACGGTGCCTCCCACGCGCGTTCGCTCATGCCGAGGGAAAGCATCCCCTTTCCGCAGGCCGCAGCCACCAACTTGCGTTGTGACCTCACGCCGCCCTTACTATAATTCGATGCGGGATGGGAGGATCAGCGTCGCACGGCATCGTCGGGCTGCTGCAACAGGATTTCCTGCTGACAGCGGACGGACGATCTCATGTCAACCTGCTCGGCGGATCCGCGGCCTATGCGGCCGCAGGCGCCAGGCTCTGGTCCGACTCGGTCGCTGTCTTCGCCCGCATCGGCTCGAATTTCCCGGCGGACCTTCTGACGCAATTGGCGCAGGCGGGCATCTCCGTCGAAGCCGTCCGCCGACTCGAAGAGCCCATGGATCACCGCCGATTCCTCGCCCACCTCACACTTGACAGACGATCGGCGAGCCATCCGACCTCCCACTACCTTCGCACAGGCAATCCCTTCCCTAAGGAGCTCATCGACTACGCTCTGCCAGCTGATGGTCCAACCTCACAGACCGCTCGCACGCCGCAGGCCTATCGCCCGGACGACCTCCCCAGCGCTGGCTCTCGACCTGATGCCGTGCATCTGTGCCCAGTTGACTACCTGACACACATGCTACTTCCCCGGTCGTTTCGCGACGGCGGGACCCGAGTCATCACGCTCGACCCGAATCCTCAGACATTCGACCCCGCCCAGCCGGAGCTCCTTCGCGGCCTGATCCACGGCGTGGATGCCTTCTTGCCAAGCGAAGAAAAGGCCGAGCGTGCCTTCCGACCTCCAACTCCCGGCCTGTGGGAGATGGCGGAAGCATTCGCTGAGATGGGGAGCCGGTTCGTCGTGATCAAGCGAGGGGCTGGCGGCCAGTGCGTGTGGGACAGCGATGCGCGGCGCCGCTGGCTAGTCCCAGCGTATCCCTCCCGAGCGCGTGATCTCACCGGTGCCGGCGAGGCCTTTTGCGGCGGCTTCCTCGTTGGCCTAGCGCGCACGGGCGACGTGCTGGAGGCCACATTGCACGGAAACGTCTCGGCCTCGATCGCCATCGAGGGCAGCGGCCCTCTCCACCCTCTCGACGCGACTCCCGGCCTGGCGGCGGCAAGGCTGTCCGCGCTGCGGGAGCGCGTCCGGCCGGCGTGAGATGATGGACCTCGAACGTCTGATCGCCCGAACCTGTCGGCTGCAGGCCATCCCAGCCCCCACCTTTGCGGAGTCGGAGCGTGCCGCATGGCTCAGAGCCGAGCTCGAGTCGTGTGGCGTGGCCAATGCCAGCCTCGATCAGCTCGGGAACGTGCTTGCCCGCATTCCCGGAGGCGACCCGGCTCCCGTGGTCGTCAGCGCCCACCTCGACAGCGTGTTTCCCTGCGACACAACCCTGGCGGTGCGGCGTGACGCCGGCCGCCTGTGGGGGCCGGGCGTCGGCGATAACGCCCTTGGGCTGGCTGCCCTGGGCGAGCTTGCACTCGACCTAATGGCCGATCCCCCTCCCGCAGACGTGTGGCTGGCGGCGACGGTTGGCGAGGAAGGGCTGGGCAATTTGCGCGGCATGGTCGAAGTCATCCGGAGCTTCGGCCGCTACGCACGAGCCTATGTCGTTGTCGAAGGCATGTCCCTTGGAACCATCTACAACCGGAGCCTGCCCATCCGTCGAGTGCGAATCCAGGCCCAGGCTCCCGGCGGGCACGCCTGGACCCACGCTGGCCAGCCGTCTGCCGTCCATGCGCTGCTGCGGCTGGCAGCTGATCTGCTGGACATCCCACGCCCCGGGCCTCGCCAGCCCAGTCTGAACATCGGCCGTATCCGGGGCGGTATGAGCATCAATGCCATCGCGCCAGAAGCCTGGATGGAGATCGACCTGCGCAGCGAAGACGCCGCCTCGCTGGACGGATTCCTGAACGCGGTGCGGGGCAAGGTGGAAACCAGCGCCCATCACGGTGTTGTGCTGGAGTGCGTGGGCGTTGGCGACCGGCCCGGAGGGTCGATTTCCGAGGACCATCCGTTGGTGCTGGCGGCACGAGCGGCGTTGAGCGAGGCAGGCGTTTCGGAGGTCCGGCTCGAAGTCGGCTCGACCGATGCCACCGTCCCTCTCAGCCGCGGTCTGCCGGCGGTTTGTCTGGGCTTGACCACAGGCGGCGGAGCGCACAGCCTCAATGAGTACATCGAGATCGAGCCGATCCCCCGCGGCTACCAGGCGCTGTTGACCCTCGTCCGCTCGGCCTGCCTTCTACCTCCGGCTGAGGAGGCCGCAAGTCGCCGGGCGGGAGAGGAACCGCCTGCTCAAGCGAGTGAAGGCAACGGCGCCTGCCGGTGATTTCCGCGGAGGGGGCTGGGCTGTCCACCTCTAGGGCGAGGGGGTCATGGTCCCCGGGGCGGGCCCGACGAGGAAGTAGCCGGTGATCTTCCAGGCTTCGCCGACGAACAGCCGGACCTGATAGTCGCCCGCCGGCCACACGTCCTGCGCGCATTCGGTGAACCCCCAGCCGCCGGTGGGACCGTCCCATAGGATGGACTCGACGCAGACGATCTCACCGTCACGATACCAGATGGCCGTCCAGGGAACGCCAGGGTCGAGGTTGTTGTACTGGAAGATGCCATAGAGCGTCCCCTGGAGATCCGGGAAGGCATCGGATGCGCGGCGAGGGGGATAGAAGTGCTCCCGACTGAAGGCGATCGGGCTGAAGGCGGCCTTCGGGTTGGGGGTGACTGTGGCCAGCAGAGGGATCGTCACTTCGGGAGGCAGAGCGGGGGTGCCCGTTTCGGTCGGGGTCGGGGTAATGCTTGGGGTCGGCGAGATGGTAGGGGTCAGGCTAATCGTCGGCGTCAGGCTGATTGTGGGAGTCAGCGTGATCGTGCGAGTTGGCGTGAGAGAAGGTGTCGGAGGGACGAGGCGATAGGCGACTGGCCGGCCGAGCAGGAGAACCGCCAGGCCGAGGACTCCCGCTACGGCAGCGAAGGCGAGGGTGCGCCATCCGCTCATGGCGACCTCTCGACGCAGCATGTAGTAGGACATGCGGCTGGCCGAGGCGATGCGCCTCGCCCCAATCCAGAGCGCCAGCAGGAAGCCCGCCAGGCACACGAAGGCGATCAGCCGCACCGCGCCATCAATCGTGATCACAGGCGCCTCGCTGGTCGGCGATTATAGCATCGCCGACCGGGGCAGGGCGGCGCCATCAACTCAGCGGTACACGAGGGAGACAAAGATGCCGCGGCCTGCCAGCTGCACCTCGGAGCCGTCCGACTGCATGCGCAGGACCTGGGGCTGGCCCTCCACGTCCACCTGCAGCAGAAGCGTCTGCTCATCCAGCCAGGCAACCGGGACGGCGTCGATGATCCGCCCTCCTTCCGGCAGACGGAGCTGCTCGGGCGAGATCAAGAAGGGCACTGCGCCTGACGTTGGCGCGATGTGGATCACGGTCCGCGCGGTGTCATCATCCGACGGGACACTCGCGGGCCACGCGACGGATCGGCCTTGGGGGGAGAAGACCGCTCTCCCTACGGCCCGTGCACCCGAGACCGTTTGGAGCACGACGCTGGCAGAGCTATCGTGGCGGCGAATCTCGAGCTGCGGCGGCGTGCCAGTCGGATCGCTGATGGCATACCAGGCCAGGTCGGGTGAGATTCCGAGAAAGAGGATATCCGGCGACACCCGGGTCGTCGTCTCTGCGGTCTCGAGCCAGAGGCTCTGGAGGCCGAGCGGGCGGCCCTTCGCGCCCGCCTCAGGCGAGGGCTCAGCCGCCGCGCTGAAAAACACCTCCACGGGACGGACCCCGTCGAGGCGCACAGCGATCGGGACGGCTGCCGGGCCAGCCTCGCTCCAGACAAGCTCTGACAAGTCTGCGGACTGGGGCGTCCGCAGGTCCAGCAGGTAGAGGCGGGCCGCGCCCTCGGAGTAATCCCCCACGAGAGCAAACCCGCCGGGGATGCTGCCAGCGATCCCGGTGGGACTGTGGAGCGTCAGCACGCTCAGGCTCTGCCCATCCGCGAAGCGGATGACCGAAGCGCTGCGAGGGCCAATGTCGAGGAAAGCGAAGGGCAGTGACTTCGGCGGATCACCAAGAGGCGCGGCCACGACGCCCATCTCGGGGCTGGGTTCAGGCCAATCGACCTCCGAGAAGACCGCCAGCAGACGGTAGTCAAGCGTCCACAGCATGGCTGTGGCATAGGCAGGCTCGACGGTCAGGAAGGCCGAGGGCTGCAGCGAACCGGGGACGGCGGTTGGCGTGGATGCCGGCGTGGGTGTACCCCGTGGTGTTCCGGCGCCACCGCACGCGCCCAGGGCAAGGGGCGCTGCCGTGCACAACGCGAGGACGAATCCCCTTTTCCGGAGCAGACGGATCACGCCCATGGGACTTCCAGCTCAGCCCTGCGCGGCACGACGATGTCGATCGCGCAAACGCTGCCGCTGATGACGTGCGCGGTCAGCGGCCTCTCGTTGCAGGTGATGGGCCCCGGCGGGCCTGGCAGGGAAAGCCACACGCGCCCGGAACCGATCCGCGGCATCTCTAGGAGGGCCCGGAGCCGAGAGACTCCCACATCCCACTCGCGCACCAGGAGACCTTGAGAGACATGGATGGTATCCCCTATCCACTGGGGCCCGGGCTCCTCCGGCCGCAAGGCCAACAGGCGCGTACCGTGCGCTGGAATCGAAGTGAGCCGGAGCTCCGGGCCAACCACCTTGCCGTAGCTACCCTGCCAGAAATCGACGATGTGATACGCCGCGGCGGGTAGGCCGAGGCGCTCAAAGGGAACCGAAACATCGCCTGGCCGGTCCGCCCAGTTGATGACGGCAACGAGGTGCCACTTGCCGGTCGGGCCTTCGAGGGGAAGCAGCAACAGCCCTGGCGACGAGGCATCCATCCAATCGATGACGCGCGCCGCTGCGGGCAAAGGAGGGATGAGCCGTGCGAGCCAGGAGCCCCGTTCCGGATCCAGCAGGGGCATATGTTCGGAGACGATGAGCGAGCCTGCGCTGAGCGCCACGGCGGTGGCCAGAGTCTGGACTTCGGCCTCGGTGAGCGCTCCGCCGGAGATGGGCGTTGGAGATGGCGGCGGAGGCCTATCCTGCCAGGATCGCGCATCGCGCGGAGGCTTCATCGCATCAACAGGGCTGCGCAACAGCAGGCAGTCGGGGTCGTTGACCCACCAGCGGCGGTGCAGCATGGCGCGAGTGATGGTGTTGCGGACGGAATTGCGCGCCGAAGGGAAATCGGGCTCGGCGCGGAAGAAGGTTTCAATCCCGCGGTAGGCCGGGCGCCAGCGTGGCGCGACGTCGGGGCCGATGCGCATGGCATCGAAGATGCCCACTCCTGAGCCCAGGGGGCAGCCACAGCCGACGAGAGTGACTTGGTCGCCCACCTCGCGCCGGAGCGCTTCGAGGGCGCGCCGCAATGCCTGAGCGCGTGTCAGCGCCGGATCATGTCGCCTGCCAGCAAGCGCGCCGGCGTAGAGGAAGTCAAGCTTGAGGTACTCAAAACCCCACTCGCGCACTGAAGTTCGAACCAGGTCACACGCCCATTCGACCACCCGCGGCTGCGTGACATCGAGGGCACGGGCAAATGTGTCCCAGACGTACCCGGCATTGACCGGACGACCGGAAGGATGTCGCAAGACCCAATCCGGGTGTTCGCGGACGAGCGAGGCCGTGGGTTTGGCGATGAATGGGGCGAGCCAGATGCCAGGACGGAAGCCCTCCGCCCGGATGCGAGAGGCAAGCGCTGCCATCCCCGAGGGGAAGCTGGGGCGAGTGCCGTCCCAATCTCCCACGTCGGCCTCGTAGCCGTCATCGATCTGGATCACTTCCAGCGGCATTTCCTCGCGCCGTTCCCGCAGCCACTCTAGATTGGCGATGACATCCGCCTCGCGCACTTCGGTGAAGAAGTAGTACCACGAGCACCAGCCTGTGGGCGTCTGGCCGCGGAGGCGGGCGTTGTTCTCGCGCGCCACGGCATCCAGGTAGGGGTCTAGCGGACAGTTGGCGTCGAGGCCGACGGGCTGGGCGGCGAGCCAGTCGGTGGCGAAGACGGCGCCGGGCTTGAGGAGCACATCGTCGCCATTGGCCCAGGCGCGCAGGCGCGGCAACGTACTGTCCAGCTCCGCCGCGAGGCTGCCAAACGCCTGCGATTGAGAGAGAAACCCGAGGAGGACGCCGGTGCGCCGTGCCCGACATGCGACGACGCCAAACAGGTCGGAGGAAAACCGACCTCGCCCGCGCGGCTGCAGGGTCCCCGGATTGACGCGCATTGGCGAGGTGAGGGGGCCGAGCCGCGTGCGCGGGAAAACGTCGCTGCGGCCCAGGGCACCTGTGTAGCTCCAGCTCTGCCATCCGTTGGTGAAGAAGGCAGGGTTCAGGGTGCCGCACGCGGGATCGGAGCGTTCCCACGACAGAAAGCCCCGGCAGAGGTCGATGCGCTCGATGCGGACCGCGCCGGTGGAGGTGTTGGCAACCTCGACCCTCCACTGGACCACCGGCGACGCCGGGCTTAGCTGCCACACCACCCGAATGTCGAGGCCATCCGTCATGCCAGCGCGAAGAGACAGGCGACGCGCCGGGCCCTGCGGTGTCTGGACATCGGGCTGCTCATCGATCGCGCCGTCGGTGATTGCGGCCACCTGACGCGCTCCGACGCTCCGCTTCCAGGCAAGGGCGGGAAAGGCCGAATGGAGCACCGGCATGTCGGCGCGGTGCGGCTGCAGCCTCCACTCGGCGCGCGTTGGATCGACCTCCACGGTGAACGCTTCGCCGACCAGGCGTATGGTCATCCCCCGATCACCTGCCGCACGGCCTCGAGGAGCTGCGCCTGGCTGAAGGGCTTGCTGAGAGTGGCCCGGGCGCCGAGGTCGAGAGCGCGCTCAAGGTCCGCCGTCAGCCCGACAGCCGAGAGCACGAGGCTGGGGATGTCGCGGATGGCCGGATCGCCTTGTTTCTCGATGAGCAAGTCGAGGCCGTCTCGACCTGGCATCATCAGGTCCAGGGTGACCAGAGCTGGCCTTGTTTCTCGCATCAGCTTCAGGCCTTCATCGGCGGAGGAGGCGACGACGACCTCGAACCCGGCTCTCTCCAGCAAGACCCGGATCAGCTGCCGGGCATACGCCTCATCGTCGATGACCAGGACACGGATGGGCACGGTGTGCCTCACGGCCTCGGCGGCCTCCCCGGATCGAGTGCCTCCTCGACCGTGGGATAGATCGAGAAGACGCGGTCAAGCATGGTCAGCCGGAGGGAAGTCAGGGCCTGGGTATGAGCGCGACACAGGTTCAATGTTCCACCGCGCTGGCGCACGGCTTTCAGCCCTGAGACAAGGGCCGATAGGCCTGAACTGTCAATGAAGTCCACCTGATCGAGGTCAACGATGAGCAGCCTTGCGCCCTCGTCAACAAGCTGCTTAAGCAGCGCCTTGAGGCTCGGGGCGGAATCGGCATCCACCTGCCCGTTCGGCCGCAGGATGGCTTGGTTGCTCCCTGGTTTCTCGACATCAATCTTCATGGTCCTTCCTCTCCTCGCAGCCATTTCAGCAAGTGCCAGTGATTGCGGCCGTCATGAAGGCGATGGTACTCGCAGCGGTCGGTAAGCCCGCGCGCCAGTCGCAGGCCGTAGCCGCGGTCCGGTGGGTTGAGTGGGTCGGGGGGCAAGTCGGCGGCGGCAGCCGGGCGGAATTCGATCCCCCGGTCAAAGAGGTCGGCCTGGAGGCAGGAATCACGGATGCACACCCGTCCAAGGATCAGGCCATCCTGCCCGGTGTACGCGTGCTGAACCTGATTGGTGACGATCTCCGACACGGCCAAGCTGAAGTCATCCGCCAGCCGCTGCATCCCAGCACGAACACGCACCCTGGCGGCCTCACGAACCTGCGCCATCGCTTTCGCCACAGCGGAGATTCTCGCCGGCATCACAATCGGCACAACCTCCGCCGCGCCGTGCGCTGCGCCCTCGGCCCGGACGAGGACCAGCGCCACATCGTCACGCAGGGGCCGGTCACCGCGGTGAATGTCCAGGGCCTCAAGAATGGTGCGCAGTTGGGCCTGGGCATCGGCCGCGCGCGAGGCGGAGACCACGTCCTCTAGCCCCTGACGCGCAAACAACATCCCGCCCGCGCCTTCGGCCTCCGTGACGCCATCCGAGTAGACGACGAGCGTATCGGCGGGATCCAGTCGCAAGGGCTGACAGGCAAACGACAGCTCGGGCTCAACGCCGAGAGGTGGCCCGGTTGCTGGCAGATATTCGATCGACCCCGGGTCTGTCCGGCAGAGGATGACTTCGAGATGGCCGGCGGAGGCGTACGCCGACCGATCTCCCGAAGGGGTCAGCAGCAGTGCCGCGGCGGTGACGAACGTGTCGGTGCGGTCGAGGTCGGGGAAAAGGGACCGGTTCATGGCTTCGAGCAGGTCGCCGGGATCGGGGTGGTGCGCAGCCTCGCCGCGGAACACGGCGTGCACCAGGGCAGTGAGCAGGGCGGCCGGCATCCCTTTGCCCGCCACATCAGCCAGCAACAGCACCAGATCACCGGTCGGGGTGATCAGGGCGTCGTACAGGTCGCCACCCACCCTGCGGGCAGGCTTGAGATGAGCTGCCACCTGCAGCCCCGGCAGTTGCGGCAGGGCCTGGGGCAGCAGGGTGCGCTGGAATTCCGACGCCAGCGCCAGCTCATGCTCCAGCCGCTGCCGTTCCAGCTGGACTGCCCTCGCCTCGGCCGATTCGACGAGCCCGGCAATCTGCTCGGCCACTGAGGCCAGGAGCTGCAGATCGTCGGCATCGAAGCGGATCCCAGCGCTGCACCGCAAGCCCACCAGGCCGCGCGTCGAGCCTGCCTCCCAGGGCGCAAGCAGCAAATCGCCGGACTCGGCCCAGCCGTCCAGAGCGGGGCGGACCTCATCGAGTGTCAGCGGACGGATGGCACCCCGCACACACTCGAGCAGAGTCTCGGCCTTCTTGAGCGGGCGCCCTGAGGCTGTGATCGCGCTGGCGCGGCTGTCCTTCTCCAGGACAAGGAAGGCCTCCTCGGGTGCGAGTACCTGGGCCAGAAGGCGGACGATGGCGCTCAGCATTTCCGGCAGGTCACTGGGGCCGGAGGCGATTCTGGCCAGCTGGTAGAGGAATGCCAGTCGGTCCCAGGCGTGGATCAGTTGGTCGGTGAGGTCCCCACTGGTCTCCACGGCTGTTCTGAGCTCAGCGAGGAGTTCCGCGTGAGCATGCAGCAGGAGTCCCCACCTGCCTCGACGGGGGCTCCAGGCGACAAGTTGCGCCTGCGCCGCCCCCACCAGCGGCGCGGAAACCCACCATGTGCGCGAGCCTATCCGCTCACCATCAAGAGACTGTTGGGCGTCCAGAGAACGGCGCACGCGCGCCGGGAGGCGCGCCGGCGCGGGATGACCGGCGGACACTCCGCCAGGGGCAACGAGCCAAAGCGACCCACCGGTCAGGGCCTCCCAGGCATGCGCAAGCGTTTCGACGACTGCGGGGGAGAGACTTCTCACGGCGTATACTCTAGCCCAGGCCGCAGCCGCAGGCAACCGGACTTTGGACCGACTGGACTCGCAGCCGTGGGGATGCGGCACTGGGACCACTGGTTCCCACCCGCCCGGCCTGGCGATGAGCGAAAGGATGAGGCCCCGATCATGAGTGCATTGGCGACTGAACGCCATTGGCGCGGCGACCGAGAGGGCTTTCTTGCTGGAGTGGCAGCTGCGGCTTCTACCGTAGCAACCTCGCTCGAGTCGAGTAGGCGTGGCCCAGCGGCGTTCGTCTGACGTCCCGGCCAGGCCCCGCCGCTGTAGGAGGGTCCCAAGAAGGCCGCCGCGCACGCCAGGCGCAGCCCTGCGCGCTGGCTCACGCTGTCCATCTTGCAGGCGGGGGATACTGGCCTACGACGGCTGCCTGAACCTAGCCTGCCCGGTGTGCGAGTACGTCAGCGCGGGGTCGTTTACCTGATAGCACAAGTCCAAGTCGCCCGTCGGGCGAACCCTCGAAGTCATCCTTCGAACGACCCGGCGGTTTCAGAACGCACACCACGGGCAACGATTGCGGATCTCGCACACCGATATGACATGTGCGTTGCCTCCCTGGCACTGCTGGCCAGGCGTGGAGCACCACCGAAGCGCGCCTCGACCGGGTACCACGCTCGCATGCTGGCGGTCCCAGGGCGCCAGCCCTGCGGCGTCTCACGGCTGGGTCGGAGTAGGAAGCAACGGCAGCTGGTACAGGATGCGGTTGGCGACACTCGAGCAAGTGCAGGCCGCCACGACGCGCGATCCCTTTGTCAGGGTACCCTGATAGGGTTCCTCGCCGTAGGCCGCAACCCAACCATCGAGCACAAACGGAACGGGTCCTGCGGCGGGAATCCACTCTCCGTTGAAGCGACGCGCGATGTGCACGTGGGTTCCCGTGGCTCGGCCGCCTTCGCACGAGGGATGACCGAGGGGGTCGCCTGGCTTCACGATCGCTCCGGCAGGGATCAGGTCGAAGGAGGCCATGTGAAAGAAGAAGAGCACCCACCCAGTGCGCTCGTCGCCGTCGCCGTCGAGGTCGAGCACAAGGCTGGCCTCGCCACTGCGGGCGACGATGCCGGCCGCCGGCGCCGCCACCCATTCCAGCGACTCGACACACCCTCGCTCCTCGGATGGCGGGGCGAAGTCGAGCGCGCCCAGCGGCAGGGCCGTGCCCCACGAGTAGTGTGGGCCGGCGGTGAAATCCCAGACACGATTGGGCAGGAAGGGCAGCGAAAGATCTGGCTGCTGCAGGTTCGCCGGGATGAAGTCTTGCGCGTAGAGCATGGGGTCGCCCCACAGACGCAGGTAGGTCGCATAGAAGCCCCCTGGCTCGACGGCGCGCTCGAACTCCTCCTTTCCGTATAACTGACCGAAGAGATACTGCAGCGCGACGGTCCCGGCGTTGAGCCAGGGATCCGGCCGAACGAGCAACCCGTCGGCCAACTCGAACTCGCGCAAGCTGCCGGTGCGCCAGCCGTAATAGCCGTCGCTCAGCTGCTCGGCAGCCCACAGCAGCTGGCGATAGAGGCCCCGATAGCGCGAGCTGCGGTGACCCAGCGGATAGGTGGCCTGGTCGCTGTTGGGAAAGGGGTGGCTGAGGGCCTGGGCCTGATGCTCCAGAAGGGTGAGCAGGAGACGGGGATGCAGCGAGTAGTTGCGCGCGATGACCTGGACAACCTCCCAGCCGCGCCGGCTGCGTCCGAAGCCGTATTCCGTCATCCCGTTCAGGAAGCCGGGGCGAGACTCAACCTCGTCCTGCACATCGAAACCAACGGCACTCGGCCCATTGACGACCTCACTGTCGGGCAGAAGGCGATAGACCGGCCCGGTGAGGGGGAGGTAATATGCAGGGACAGTCAATACATACCCTGGCGGCATGGTCGTGACCCCCTCGGGCAGGTGGGGGTTTGCCGCGAGAATCTCCGCGACGGTTGTATTGAAGCGGGCGGCGATGGCAGGCAGTGTATCGCCGTTTTGCGCCGCGTACTGGATTTCCGTCCCTGGGGGGAACGGCACGCGTGTGGGAAGGGGCATGGCGACGGGAATCGGGGTGGGCTCCGCTGCCTCTCGCAGCTCAAAGTCGCCGGCCCCCCGGGGGAGGCAGCCCGCCAGCAGCGCGGCCAGGCCCAAGACCGAGATGAGCTGCCAGCGGTGGTTCATCGCCGGATGTACGTTTCCTGAGTGGCGCAGGTGCAGGCGATGACCACTTCAGATCCCCGGCTGAGCCAACCTTCATAGGGCTTCGAGCCGGCATGCGCCACCCAGCCCTCCAGGGTGAATGGCAACGGGCCGTCGGCGAGTATCCATTCCCCATTGTACTTGCGGACAAGGTGGATGTGAGTGCCGGTGGCTATCCCTCCCTCACAGGAGGGGTGCCCCAGGCGATCGCCCTCCTCCACGAAAGTCCCCGCAGGGACCCTGTCCTGCGCCGCCAGGTGAAGATAGATCAGGACCCAGCCGGTCTGCTCTCGGCCGTCTCCGTCCAGGTCCAGGGCGACCACGCCGTCCTCACTGCGGACGACCAGGCCGGGGGCAGCGGCCACGGCCCACGCGTCGGAGACCGCACAGCCGGTCTCACTGGTGAAGGGGGCGAAGTCAAGAGCGGCCCAGGCGGCCTCGCGCTCCCAGGCGCCGTGAGGGCCGCCGGTGAAGGCCCAGACGTGACCGGGAAGCCAGGGCAAACTCAGCTCCGGTTGGCGCACGCCCGGGATGAAGAGCGGGTAGTCCCGCTCCCACGGGTCCCCGAAGAAGCGGCGGTAGAGGGCGACGAACTCGCCGAGTGCCCGCTCCCAGGCAGCATGGTCACCGAGCCTGGCCAGGTAGCGGTGCAGCGCCACGGTCCCTGCATTCAGGTCGGGAGCCAGGCGGAGGGAGAAGCCGTCGGGGAAGCGGATCGTCGTCAGGGTTCCAGCGCGCCAGCTGTAGTAGCCGACACCCAGTTCGTTGGCCAGCAAGGTGAGCTGCCGGTAGAGGTTCGGATGGGTGGGGTCGATGAACCCTAGTGGATAGCGCAGCGCGTTTCCGCTCGGCGTCGTGGGCCTCGTCACCCAACCAGACTGATACTCGAGCAAAGCCAGCAGAAGCCGCGGGTTGATCGAGTTGTCCCTGGCGACGATGGCGACCACCTCGGGCCCGGTTCGCAGGCGACCGGACACGTATTCTTCGTACCGGTTCAGGTATCCGCCCTGCTGCGCTGCGAACGCGGCGATGTCGAAATCGGCGGCATGTGGCGCGAAGACTACTTCGCTGTCGGGCAGCAGGCGCGCAGTCGGGCCCGTTTCATCGAGCCTGCGAGGGATGAGCAACAGCGTTCCAGGGTCAATGAGGCCGCCATCCTGCGGAAGAAGGCCCGTCGAGGCGATGTCCGAGGGGACCACACCAAAGCGAACAGCCACTGCGGGCAAGGTGTCGCCAGGCAGCGAGTAGTAGACCAACGTCTCGGGCCGTGCCCCCGCGGCGAGCGTCGGAGTCGGCGGGAAGGTTGGGGTGGCCGGCGGGAGGAGGGGTGTCGCTGTGGCTGTCGGCGTGGCACTCGAGGCGAGCACCGGCGCAGCCGGGCTCGCGGTGGGGGTGAGGGTCGCGAAGACCAAAGCCGCCGGTCCGCCGGACCCTGTGCCCCCTGGTGGCGGCACATCCGCTCTTGAACAGGCCAGGCTGGCAGCCGCGAGAAACGCGGCCAACAGCCCGAGCGGGGTGAGTGCACTCAGGCGCGCGGCGATTTGCCAAAGGCGTTCAGCGCGAGATCTGGTTTTCATCGTTGCGGCAAGCACACGCCCTCAAGACGACCCCGCCGCGGCGCAGTGTGCCGTCGTATTCGCGGCCACCGCCCGCCGAGATCCACCCGTCGAGGTTGAAGGGCAGGTGGCCATCCGCGGCAATCCATTCGCCATTATACCTACGGGCGATGTGCACGTGCGTTCCACTCGACACACCTCCTTCGCAGGAAGGGTGGCCGACGCGGTCCCCGGCGCGCAGCTGCGTGCCGGCCAGCACGCGGTCGCGCGCCTCGATATGCATGTACAGGATCACCCAGCCCGTCTGCTCGTAGCCATCGCCGTCCAGGTCCTGGATGACCTCGCCGAGGTCTGAGCGAAGCACGAGGCCGTCGGCCACGGCGGCGACCCACGCCTCCGACTGAACGCAGCCAAGGGCATCGCCGGGAGGAGCGAAGTCGAGCGCTGCCCAGGCTGAGCCACTCCCCCAGCCACCGTGCGGCCCGCTGGTGAACGACCACCTCGCGCCAGGCTCGAAAGGAAGCTGCAGCGGAGGCTGCTGCAAATCTGGAGGCACGAGCGGCTCGATGGCCATATCGAAGGGACTGCCGAAGAGCCGCAGGAATGTCTGAGAGAAGCCGGCTTCACCCACGACGGAGCGCCATTCTCCTACACCATACAGTTGAGAAAAGAAGTGCTGCACGGCGGCGGTTCCGGCGTTGATGCCGGAGCCGGGAATGACGGCCGAGCCGTCCGCCAGCACAAAGGGACCCGCCCACCCGGCGCGCCAGCGGTAGTAGCCAGCGTTCAGCTGATCCGCGGCCCACGAGAGCTGGCTGAAAAGGCCCTCGTATCCAGGGGTGACGAAACTCATCGGATACGACAGCGTCTGCGGCGAGACGTCTGCCTGCGTCACCCAGCCGCTCTGATGCTCCAGCAGCGCCAACAGCAGGCGCGGGTTCACCGAATGACGCCGGGCCACCGTCTGAAGCAGCTGAGGGCCGGTCAACACTCTGCCCTCTACTTCCTCGGTGTAGTGGCTCAGGTAGCCGCCTTGCTGCCGAGCAAAGACTTCGACGTCAAGCAACGCTCCGGAGGGGCCATTGACGAATTCCGAGTCGGGGATGATCTTGAAGGATGGCCCTGGCGCCTGAGGGACCGGGGGCGGGATCAACAGGACCTGGCCGATGTAGAGCACATCCGGATCGCGGAGGTTGTTGGCGGATTGGATGGCCTGCGCGCCGACCAGGAATCGCCGCGCGATCCTGTTGAGCGAATCGCCGGGGCGGACCGCATAGACCACGGCCTCTGTCCTCAGCGTCGGCGCCGGGCGGGTGGGGTCGGGGGTCGGGGTCAGGGCAGGCTCATCGGGACGGCGGGTGGGCGGAAAGAGACGCATAAGCGGGCTGAGGGTCGGTGTGATCGTCGCGGTGGGTGTGAGGGTAGGACCCTCCCAGGTCCAGGGTGGAACCAGCGTCGAGGTTGCACGGACTTGGGGTGCTGCCGGCGCGCAGGCGAGCCCCGCCAAGGCCAGCAGGAGCAGGCACACCCCCAAACGCGTTGCGCGATACTCCGCCGGCATGGTGGGCAGATCAGGGTCTCGGCGGGGCCAGGGACTGGGCGAGCAAGCCGAGGCCGAATGCCACGAACAAGACACCGAGGAAGAGCTCTTGCTGTATCCAGCCAAGCCGCTCTATGAACCAGAAGACTCCGATGGAGAAAGCGAGAATCCCGGCGACTAGGCCGCGCGCTCCAGGCCTTCGGCTCGATTCGGCGATCAGCCAGAGGCCGAGCGCGGCGAGCGCCAGCGGCCAGACGGCCCGCCACGAGAGCGGCATGAGCCCGAGGTTGTTCAGGAGGATCACGACGCCCAAGACGACCAGAAGGATGCCGAAGAACAGCCGACGGTTGGCTAGAGCCATGTTGCCCCTCTAGGAGGCCATCTCCGGGACGTGCGCCGGCCCGCGCACCTGGCGCCAATGTCCCTCGTCGTCGTGGCACGACCACTCGCCCGCGTCTTCCACAACGACGGCGTAACCCCGATTCCCGTACGGCCGCCGCGCCGCAGTGTCCGCCCTTGCGACCGCCAAAGCCATGCGGCGATCGCGGCGTGGCCGCAGCACGTTTTTCGCTTCGGTGATCAATCGGCCGCCGATGCCCTGCCTGCGGAAGGCTGGACGTACGCGCAGCGCGTGCAGACAGCCCACATCGGACCCATCATCCAATTGCTGCGGCGCTCCGCCGAAGCGCACCACGACCTTGCCGACGACCCGCCCTCCGGCGTCTGCCAGGAGGATACCGCAGCGGGCAGTGAAGAGTTCTCTCATCGCCTGTTGACCCAGCCGGCGATAACAGCCGCACTCCCCCTCCCATTCCATCGCGGCAAGGTCTTCGGGTGTTGCCTGGCGGATGCGCGCTGTCCAACGCTCAGCCACGCGTGCGAGCCTCCGCCACCAGGGCTTCGACCAGGCGCCACTCCTCCTCTTCGGATGTCACCTCTCCGTCAAGGCGAGCGGCCCTTAGCTGCCACAGGATCTGGCTGTAGATCGGCCCCGGCGGCAGACCCAGCTGCCTCAGGAGATCGCCTTTGGTGGTAGGAACGACAAAGCGCCACGATGAGAGATACTGCTCCAGCACTCGCCGCAGGTCCGGACGGTCAGCAAGGGCGAGCCAGGCCGCCACCAGGCTGGATTCCGGCATCTCTTCCAGCTGCTGGACGATGCGGCTCGGACGCTGCTCCCCACCAAGCTCACTGAGGATGCGGCCGGTCCGGCCGGCGTCGAGGATGACGCTGTACATCGCCACGGGCATGTGAAGACGTTCCGTCGCAGCCCTGGCCCCGGCTTCAGGCAGGCGGAAGAGCCAAAGCGCGTAAAACAGGGTCTCCCGATCCAGAGGGGAGGAAAGCCCCCAGGTGGAAGGTGGCTGGAAGGCAGCGGCCTGGTCGAAGGCCTGCGCCAGCGACACATCCCAGGCCAGTGCTGGATGGATGGCCGCAAGCAGGCCCAGCTCGTGCAGCCGCTGCAGGATGCGCGTGCGGCAGTCCTCGAGGAGGATCAGTTCGAGTTCGCCGCGCAGGCGCTCGCCGCTGACGCGCGCAAGCATCGGGATGGCCTGCTGGAGCAGCTGCAACGTGCGTTCTTCGATGCGGAACCCGAGCCGCTGCTCGAGGCGCACGGCGCGCAGCATGCGCGTCGGGTCATCGACGAAGCTGATGGAATGCAGCACGCGTATCAGGCGCTGCTCGAGATCGCGCCCGCCGCCCCACGGATCGAGCAGTCGGCCAAAGTGCCGGCCGTCGAGGCGAAGGGCGAGGGTATTGATGGTGAAGTCGCGGCGGTGAAGGTCCAGCTTGATGCTGCCGCGCTCGACCGAGGGCAGCGCGGTGGGATGCGTGTAGAACTCGGTGCGGGCCGTGACGAGGTCCAGGCTGGAGGGGAGGTCGTCGGGGTTGAGCTCGGTCAATGCGAGGCCGCGCGCGAGGTCTGGGTGATGCCGGTCGAGGCGCCACTTGGCGGTGCCGAATCGGTGATGACTGCTGACGCGTCCACCGTGGGCTGCGGCCAGCGCTCGGGCGAGCCCGATGGCGTCACCTTCGATGACGAGGTCGAAGTCGACGCTGGGCGTGCCGAGCAGGAGGTCGCGCACAAAGCCGCCGACGGCATAGGCAGCGACGCCATTCTTTTCGGCCTGCCGCCCGATCAGCCGCAGCAGAGCGAAGCGACCTGGCGGCAGGGCCTGTCCGAGCCGAGAGGAGAGATCCTGGCCGCCGGCGGTGGGACCCGCAGCCAGGGTCTTGAGCAGGTCGGTCCGGGTGACGATGCCGATGATCTTGCCAGTGCCCGGATCGACGACGGGAACCTGCCCCCAGTCGTGCTGAATCATCACACGCTGCAGGTGCTGGACCGAATCGCTGGGCGACACCGTCAGGCTTCCGGCATCCATCACGCGCGAGACAGGTTCTTTGCCCATGCCGTGCGTCATCGACCGGTCGACGGCGCGACGCGTCAGCAGGCCCAGCACCCTGTCTCCATCGACCACAGGGAATCCTTCATAGCCGAAGCGCTGCATCCGTTCAGCCGCCTCTGCGATGGTGACCTCTGGCGCCAGCAGCTGCGGCCGGACGGACATGATCTCCCCCACCGTGCGGTCGGGGCGGACGAACGAGGGGAGGAGCTGAAGGAGCTCGCGGCGGACGTCGTCCAGGGAGCGGTCGTGGATGAGGGCGGCTGCGGCGCGGTCGTGACCCCCACCGCCAAAGTGCTGGGCCACCCGGGCGACATCCAGCGAATCGGTGGTGGAACGCGCAACCATCTGGATGCTGCCATTCAGCGCCACAAGCACGAACAGCCCTGCGGGGTCGAAGAGGTCCCGCAGTTTGTGTGCCAGCGAGGAGATTTCCTCGACCTCGCCCTGTGCCTCGGCACAGGCGACGACCACTGACAGACCGTGGAAGCGATGCGTTTCGGCGACCTCGACCAGGCGCTCATAGAGCAGGCGCTGCTCTGGCGAGAGGGGATGGTTGAGGAAGTCGGCGGCCACGGCCAAGCTGGCTCCGCACTCCAGCAGCCAGGCGCTGGCGCGCACGTCGCGCGGGCTGGTGCTGCTGTAGGAGAGAGAGCCGGTGTCTTCGTAGATGCCGAGGAGCAGGAGCGTGGCGGCCGCGAGGCCCGGCTCGATGCTCATCTCGTGCAGGGCCTCGACCAGCAGGGTCGTCGTGGCGCCGACGGCGCCGATGATCCGCGTCCACGCGGGTTTGAGCCGGGGGTCGGGTGGATGGTGATCGACGACGTGAACCGGGGTGGAGGCAGACAGGCCGCGCAGGGAGAGCGGCGACTGCGTATCGACGAGCGTCAGCCGGGTCACCTTGCGCCGCGGCAAGTCGCGGTGCTCAATCAGCGGCAGGCCTCCTCCATAGAGCATGAGAAAGGCCCGGACGTTGCGGTTGAGCTTGCGCGGCAGCACGGCGAAGGCTTCTGGGTCGAGCAGGCGCGCGGCGAGTAGCGATGCCACGGCATCGAAATCCGCCTGCTCATGAGTCAGGATCACATGCATCGCGGCGGATTATACATCGGCGGATGGCCGCTCCCGGCACGGCAAGCCAGCGGCGCAACGCTCAGCGCGGGAAGAGCAGTGCGCCAGCAAAGGGCTCCAGCCTCAGTCCAACGCGTCTCTGGCTGACCGTGCGCCGCTTTCCGCCCAGGGCATCCACCAGCACAGTGCCGTCCGGCCAGGGCAGACCCTCCACACTCAGCGAGACCTGACGGCTGGAGGCCGAAGCGTTGAGGATGACGAGGGCGGCGGAGCGCTCGTCCACGCGGGCGAACGCGTACACCGAGGCCTTGTCGTGGCAGAGGAGGGTGCGATACTCACCCCGCCGCAGAACCGGCATCTGACGTCTGAGCTGGATGAGCCGCCGGACGAAGCCGCGGTGCTCGGCGTCCCACTGCGATTCATCCCAGGGGAAGGCGCGCCGCGAATCGGGATCCTTGTCGCCCTCAAGGCCGACCTCATCCCCATAGTACACGGCGGGGGCGCCAGGGAATGCCATCTGGAAGAGGACCATGAGCCGCACTTTGCGCAGGTCGCCGCCGCAGACGGTGCGGATGCGCTCGGTGTCGTGCGAGCCCAGTGGGAGGTAGCAGGCGAACACGTTTTCGCGCGGGTAGGCGGTCAGCAGGTGCTGGATCGTCTTGTCAAACGCTCTCACCGTCAGTGCTCCCTTGACGATCCAGTCGATCAACGCCTGACGGAGCGGGTAGTTCATCAGGCCGTCGAAATGGTCCTCGCCCACCCAGCGGGGATTGACCTCCCAGATCTCGCCCACCAGGTAGGCGTCCGGATTGGCCTGCTTCACCGTGCAACGGAACTCCGCCCAGAAGCTGTCGTCATCTATCTCGTTGGGCACATCGAGCCGCCACCCGTCGGCGCCCTTTTCGATCCAGTGGCGTGCGACATCGAGGAGGAAACGCCGCACCCGAGGATTGGCGGTGTTGAACTTAGGCAGGCTCCTGAAGCGCCACCACGCCAGATAGTTCTCCGCCGGTCCCGGGCCATAGGCATCAAGCGGGAACCTGATCACGTGATACCAATCCCGGTAGGGAGAATGCGCTTCGTTCTCCAGCAGGTCGTTGAAGGCGAAGAAGCCGCGACCGGAGTGATTGAAGACGCCGTCCAGGATGATGCGGACGCGGTTTCGATGCGCCAGCTCGAGCAGCTCAAGGAAGGTCTTTTCGTCGCCGAGCCTGGGATCGATGCGGAAGTAGTCGGTCGTGTTGTAGCGATGATTGGAGGTCGAGTGGAAGACCGGGTTGAAGTAGATGGCGTTGACGCCGAGGTCCAGCAGGTAGTCAAAGTGCTGAATCACGCCTCTAAGGTCGCCACCCTGAAAGCCATGGATGGTCGGCGGGGAGCCCCACTTCTGCACGTTTGGCGGATCGTTCTCGGGATCCCCATTGGCGAAGCGGTCCGGGAAGATCTGGTAGAAGACGGCGTCTTGCACCCAATCCGGAACAGACATGAGGGCTCCTTCGATGTCGGCGGGAACGACAGGATGCCGAGGATCAACCGGGAAGGCCAACTCCAAAGGCGGGGCTCAGGGCTGTGAGGCGCGAAAGGCAGCCAGGGACTGTCGGATTCGATTGAGCGCGCGCAGCTGGGCCAGATTGAGGTCGGCGCCCTGGCGCAGGACGGCGTAGATCGAGCGCTCCATGGGCAGCCCGTACAGCGCCACTTCCGGCCGGATCGGGTGGGGTACCCCGCTCTCGAGCGCGACCATCGCCTGACTCATCAAAGGGTCGCTGGTGAGGACACCCGCGGTCACCGGGAGATGAGCTGCCCCCTGGGGATCAGCCAGAGCCTGCTGAGCCTGCAGCGAAACCAGAAAGCGAACGAACTCCCAGTTCGCCTCGCGGTCTTCCGGGCCCAGGCCCTCCACCAGATAGGCGTTCTCGGTCCAGACGAAGCCGGCGAGAGGCCGCCCCGTGAACGCATACACAGGCCAAGGGTCGATGGCCAAGGCAGCTTCGCTCAGGGAATCGAGCAGGCGGTGGCGCTGCCAGGTGCCGTCGATCAGCCAGGCCGCCTCACCCTCGGCAAAACGGTCGAAATCCTCGTCACTGTTGTAGGCGACGGGGCCGGCCAGCGCCAGCGTGCGGAGCAAGTCCAGCCAGCACACCCCCCCTTCTCCGCCAAATGCGGGGTTCCCTTTCTCATCAAGCAGCTCCGTTCCGCATGTGTGCAGGAACCCTCCGGTGAAAGCGAAACCATAGTCGAGGGTTGTCCTGCTCCGGGCCGCGGCGTCGATCAGTGCTGAGAGATCAGGGGCCGACATCGGCATTCGCTGGCGGTTGACAAATAGGACGACCCCCTGCAGTTCAAGCGGGACGCCGAGGACCGCCTCACCGTACACCACCTGGCTGACCGCCACCGGCAGCAGCGATTGCCTCAACCCCGGCGCGAACAGATCCGCCACGTCCTGGATGCGTCCGGAAAGCCATAGGCCGGGGCCCCACGCGTCTGGGCCGATGAGGAGCGTGGGCGGGGCAAAGCCTTCTGTAGGATTCGCCACCGCGGCCTCGAGCTCATCCGCCGGGAAGTAGGTCAAGGACACCTGGACGCGCGGATGCAGTACGCGGAAAGCCTCGACCAGCCCCACCAGGCTGCTCATTTCTTCCGGACCCCAATCGAGCCAGACGGACACCCGGCCGGATAGCGGCGAGACGGTGGCCGTGGGTGTCATGGGACGAGGGGTTGGGACGGGGGCGGGCGTCGGCGGCATTGTCGGCGTGCGAGTCGGTTCCGGTGCCAACACGGCGCAGCCAGCAAGCGACAGTACAAGCAGGAATGCGGCAGGCATCGGTGGCCGCGGTCGAGCACCGGACACAGGAGAAAGGCGATTGCGGGAAAAAGAGGCTGGCTGCAGGGAGAAGCTCATCGTCGACAGAACCGGCGCAGCCGGCTCTGGAGCCAAAGTGTACCACGGTCATCACGGCTGGAGCCCGGCGGCGAGGCTCGAATGCGGTTCAGGGCCGCGGCGCAGCCGTCAGCAGCGCTGCCGACGCCGGCGGCAGGGTGAGAGTGTACGGCCCGGACTCTTGAGGACCAGGGAAGCGGGCGCCGGAGATCAGGTCAATCAGCCCAGAGCCGGCGGCCGGCACACCCTCGATGGACACGTCAGCGGGCATGCTCGAGAAGTTGAAAACAGCCACGATCGTCTCATTGCCAAGCGAACGCCTGAATGCCCAAGCGCCTCGCACAGAAGACTGCAAAGCCAGGACCTCGATCGTGCCCTCTCGCAGGGCTGGATGCTCCCGACGGAGCTGCAGCATTTTGCGGTAGAAGTGAAGCAGGGAGCCTGGCTCAGTCTCTTGCTCTTCCACGGAGATGCCGTCGAACGGGTGGTTCCAGCGGTCGGGGGGCCGGAACCATGTGGTCTGGCCCGGCCCCTCCTGAGAGGCGTACCAGTCCATCGGTTCACGGCGGTAGTTGTCCCATGCCGGCGGTCCCCCTTTCTCTCCCAGCATGCCAATCTCTTCCCCATAGTAGATCATCACTGGGCCGGGAAGCGAGGCCAGCAGCGCGGCGGCAAGGCGCTGACGCGCCGGATCCAATCGCACCTCACTCGCGATCCGATTGGTGTCATGGTTGCTCAGGAAGCGAAGGGCCTGCGCATGCGGCGGGAAGAGCGACGCCTCAAGCTGCAACACTCGGCTGGCCAGCACGGGATGGGTGGCACCTCCCAGCAGGCCCTCGCCGTTGACGTCCGGGCTGCCCTGGAGCACCGCATACAGCGGGAAATCAAATAGCGCGTCGAACTCGTCTTCGAACCGACGGCTGAGGCGAGACGCATCTGTCACCCAGGCCTCTCCCAGCAACACGGCCTCGGGATTGGTTTTCTTGACGCTCTGCCGGAGCGAGCGGAACACTCCGGCCGGTGGGAATGTCACATTGTCGACGCGAAAGCCATCGACGCCATCGCGGGAGTCGCCATCGGCATCGAGGTCGAGCCAGAAGAGCATGACCTGCCTGAGGAAATCAACGACCTGGGGGTTGCGATGGTTAAACCGCGGCATCGCCCCTTCGCCGTCAAAGGATCCGTAGCTTGTGTGCTGAGCGTTCGTCCACAGGAACCAGTCGCTGTAGGGAGAGGCGGGATTGCCATAGGCATCCCGGAAGTACGGGTGCTCGCGAGAGAGATGAGAGGAAACGAAATCCAGCAAGACGCGCAAGCCTCGCGCGTGCGCAGCCTGCACCAGCTCCTGCAAGTCGGTCAATGTGCCGTAGTCCGGGTTCACCTCAAAGTAGTCGCTGACGTCGTATCCGTGGGCCGAGGGAGACGGATGGATCGGCATCAGCCAGAGCGTGTTGACCCCGAGTTCGACGATGTAGTCCAGCCGCGCGGTGAGGCCGTCCAGGTCCCCTACCCCATCTCCGTTGGAATCGGCGAATGAGCGAACAAAGACCTCATAGACCACTGCCTCGGAGAACCAATCCGGCGTCTCGTAGGGGATGGCGGCAGCCCTCGGGTCAGCCAGGATCGTCGGGCTAGTTGGCGAGGGAGAAGCAAGAGGAGTCGGGGTCGCAGGAGCCAGCGAGGCGACCGAGCACGCCGTCAGCAGCAGCGCCAGGGCCAAGGACAATGGCAGTGACGGCGCGGCCCGCGTGCGAGGGACTGATGCAAGCCGGGTTCGGAAGCCGTGGACCGGGCTCACCCGTTCACAAACTCCAGAGTCAGGTCCGAGACGATGTGCCAATGCGGCATGAACAACAGTGGCAAGGGGAGATTCACCATCGCGACGGAACCGGCCGCGAATCCGGATCAGAGTTCGTCAGAGTGATCCCACCTCAAGGGTATAAGCATGGCTTCCTCGCGCCGGTTCGTTTGCTTCTGGTAAGTATAGGCGAGGACGGACAAGGTACAATCCGGTCATGGCAGAGCAATGGCGCCTCATCCTATCCCCTGCCGCCCGCGGTGCCGAGAACATGGCCCTCGACCAGGCTGTCCTGGAGGCGGTCGCCGGCGGGCACTCGCCCCCGACTCTGCGCCTGTACGCCTGGGCCCCGCCCTGTCTCTCCCTGGGCCACGCTCAGCCAGACTCGGACATTGATCTGGAACGGCTGGCGGTCCGCGGCTGGGAGTGGGTGCGGCGCCCGACTGGCGGCCGTGCCATCCTGCACACCGACGAAGTGACCTACGCCGTGGCTCTCACCGCCAACCACCCCCTGGCCACCGGCGGCGTGCTCGACACCTACCGTCGACTCAGCCACGGGCTGACCACAGGCCTCGCCCGCCTGGGCATGTCAACTGAAATCCACCCCACCCCGGCCACCCCCGCCGATCGCCTCAACCCGGTTTGCTTCGAAGCCCCTTCTGCCTACGAGTTGACCTTCCAGGGAAAGAAGCTGGTCGGAAGCGCTCAGGTGCGGCGCGGCGGGGGCATCTTGCAGCATGGTTCCCTGCCCCTCTGTGGCGACGTGTCGCGCATCTGCCATGTCCTCCGCTATCCGGATGAACGGGCCCGGGCCGACGCCATTGCACGCGTGAAGGCGCGCGCCACTACCCTCGAAGCCTGCCTCGGCCGCACGATTCCCTGGGCAGAGGCCGCCTCGGCCCTGGCCGAGGGCTTCGCAGAAGCCCTGGGGCTGCATCTGGTGGAAGAATCCTGCGGCGCAACAGAAATACGCCGGATGAGGGACCTCATCCGCAAGCGCCAGGTCCAGCCGACCTAGGGGTGGCTTGTCCGCCGCGGCTCAAGGGGTGGCCGTGGAAAGCGGTGCTCCCTCACCTGCGGCTGAGGCAAAGATCACATCGGCGTAACCCAGGCTGCGCAGGAACCGATACAACACGTTCTCCGCGTTGACTCTGGCCTGGTCCAGGATCCCATCCTCGAGCGCCGCTCGCCGGATCTCGGCCTCCGCCGCCCGCCGCGCCTCCGCCTCGAGGTTGACGTCGCCGCGAGTCAGCAGGCCCGTTGCCCGGTCATATACGTAGGAACGCTCGTTGTCGAGCGCCACGATGAACACCTCAGGGGCCGGAAGTCGAAGATACACCCGCCCGTCGTCATCGAACCACACATCCTGCGGCTGCACTCGCGAAAGGTCGACGCCCGCGAGGACCACTCCGTGCGCCACCAGCAGCAGGCGATCGCCGAAGAGGAAGCCGAGAGGCCCCTGACCGATCTCGGCCGTGATGACTTTCTCCAGCGTGTACTGGATCGTCTCCAGACGGGCAAGCGAGCGAACCTCGCGCACAATCGTCACCGGGTCGGGTCGGATGGTGGGCGTGGGGTGCAAAACTCCCGCCACCTGCGTGCCGACGGCCGACGCCAAGTCGGCCACAGGTCGCACCGAATCCCGAAAAGCCTCGACCCCCCACAAGAGGCCAAGGGCCACGGCGACAAGAACGACAATGAGCATAACCCACGGCAGGGCATTCCGCATGGCTGAGATCACCTCACAGTCCCGGGCAAGCCTGGCCGGCAGCCAGTGCACGGCCATTCTAACCCCGATTCCCTACATGGACCCAAGTCCCTCCGGCACACCTTGCGGCCGGTTCGACCTATCCCGCCAGGAACAGAGGGTGTTGCTTTGCACGAGCGCGACGTTGTTCCCGGAGCGCCCTGTTGAACGCGCATCTCGTTGAACCGACTGACAAGAGTGTCGGAGCATTCGTCTTGCCTTCCCCGCTTCACAGCGATAGACTACGTGCCATGCATGTCGGCGTCCTGTCCATCGAGCTGCGCCTCCCAGGCTGCAATTCGCTCAAGGAGAAGCGCAGCCGGCTCAAGCCGCTGCTGACAGCCTTGCACCGCGAGTTCAACATCTCGGCCGCCGAGATCGATCGCAACGACAGTCACTCGCTGGCACTGATCGCCTGCGCTGTCGTCGCCAACCAGGCCGCGCACGTGGAGCGCCTCCTGGGCGCAATCCCGGCCTGGATCGAATCCCATCGCCCCGACTTGCAGGTGATCGACCACGATCTCCAGCTTCTCTAGCTGCGTGCAGCCCGATCGCCGGCATCGGGGCGCTTCTACGGAGGACGCACTCATGGACCTGGGGTTGAAGGACAAGGTGGCCTTCGTGGCCGCAGCCTCGCGCGGCCTGGGCAAGGCGGCTGCGCTCGCCCTGGCGCACGAGGGCGCACGGCTGGTCATCTGCTCCCGCGGTGAAACGATCCACGCCGCCGCCTCGGAGATCCAGTCTGAGACAGGCGCTCAGGTCCTGGCCCACCAGAGCGATGTGACGGACGCCGCGCAGGTCCAGCGGCTCGTCGCCGCCGCCCTCGACCGCTTCGGCCAGATCGATATCCTGGTGGCCAACTCCGGCGGCCCTCCCCCGGGCCCTTTCCTCTCCTGGAGCGAGGCCGATTGGATCAATGCCTTCCGCTTGACCGTCCTGAGCACGGTGCACCTCTGTGCCGCCGTCCTGCCGTCGATGGTGGCGCGTGGCTCGGGCAGCATCGTCGCCAGCCAGTCCTACCTGGTCAAGCAGCCGGTTGACAACATGGTCCTATCCAATTCCCTGCGGCTGGCGGTGGCGGGCCTGATGAAAACCCTGGCCAACGAATACGGCCCCAGAGGCATCCGGGTCAATGTCATCAATCCGGGCTGGACCTGGACCGAGCGGGTCCAGGCGTTGATGGAAGATCGTGCCCGGCGCAGCGGCGAGACGGCCCAGGCTGAGGCAGCCAGGCTGACCGCCGCCATCCCCCTCAGGCGCATGGCTTCGGTCGAGGAGTACGGGCGAGCCGTCGCCTGGCTGGCCTCGCCCGCCGCCTCCTACCTGCACGGCCACGCGCTCACCTACGACGGCGGCCTGACCCAGGTGCCGCTCTAGCCTCCTGCGAAAAGAGGGGGTGCAGCTGCCCGGCCTCCGAGCGCGCGTCGGCCGGTCCCGGCCCAGGGTACAGCAAGAAGGGCGGACGAGCGTAGAGGCGCGAGGCGTGACCTTCCCGAACGGGCGGCGCGAACCGACGCTCCGCCCTCGCGATTCCGACGGGTGGCACGCCGAGGGCGAGAGACCGAGGCTTGCCGCCTGGCGGAAAAAGATGGATGATGGCAGGGCGGGATCAAGCCGGCCTTAACTGTTCCACGCAGCCGGAGCTGCGTGGACAGAGAGTGGAACGTCGGTTGCCATTAGTTTGTCATCGCCAAGTTTTCCCTATGCCGCCTGCTCCTTTCGTTCCGCCAATGCATGGCGTCGGACCAGAGTTCGGATGCGCGATGCCAGCAAGCTGGCATGCACGGGCTTGATCAGGTAGTCATCGGCGCCGGCATCCAGCGCTCGCGCCACGCTGCCCGGCGTGCCGAGCGCCGAAAGGATCAGGATCGGCACGTCGCTGAAGGCCCGCAGCGCCTGGCAGACCTCCCAGCCGTCGATGCCCGGCAGCATCAGGTCCAGGATCACCACATCCGGAGGCGTCTCACGGCAGGCGGCAATGCCGTCCTCTCCCGAGTAGCTGGGGCGTATCTGGATGTCCTGACCGCGCAGCATCGTGCGCAGCATGAGCGGCATGTCGGGGTCGTCGTCGATCAGCAAGATGTCAATTGCCATGCGCTTGGTTCCACTCGGTCGACCCGATTATGCTCCTCATCGCACCTTGCCCGACCTTACAGGCTGCTTGCACCTCCCCGGCCCTCTCCGCGCCGACCCACTAGTACGCAAGGGCTACCAAGGATTGCCCTTGCTCGTCGGCCTCACCCCACCTAGGGCCATCGACGGCGCTCCGCTCCCAAGCATCCACTCCCCGTCTCTTCGCGGTCTCCGAGCTCTGCCGCCCGCTTGCCCTCCGTCCGCACTCTGGCTATCATTCGGCTTGGGCCTTCTCGGCCAGCCAATATGAAGCCGGACAAGAACTCCTCGGCCGCGCCAGCGGTCATGGTTTGCCCCCGCTGCGACGCGATCCTGGCTCAAGACGCCAGGACCTGCCCGAACTGCGGGGTGGACATGGCGTTGCTCGCCCTGCTGGCCGAGCGAGCCTACCTCGACGGCCTCCCCCAGGCGGCGCCCCTCCCAACAACCCCGGAAGCAGTCGTCCCGCGCATCGGCCAGTACCTCCTGGAGCAGGGACTGCTCCGCCAGGACCAACTCAACACCGCGCTGCGGCGTCAGGCCGAACTCGCCGCTGGCGGCGAGCGCCGGCTCCTTGGCCAGACGCTGGTCGAGATGGGCCTGATCGACCGGGAAACGCTCGACCGCGCGGTGACCCGCCAGATCATCGAGCTGCACGCCGCCTTGCAGGAGGCCAACCGCACGCTCGAGCAGCGAGTCCTCGAGCGCACCATCGAGCTTCGCCGCGCCCTGGAGCGCATGTCGGAACTCAATCAGCTCAAGGCCAACCTGATCTCCAACGTATCCCATGAACTGCGCACCCCCCTGGCGCACATCAAGGGGTATGTCGAGCTTGTCGCCGAAGGCAAGCTCGGGGCACTGTCGCCCGAACAGGAGAAGGCCTTGGGCGTCGTCCGCCGCGCCAGCGACAGGCTGGAGCGACTGATCGAGGACCTCATCGACTACTCCAGCGCCTCACGCGAGGGGCTGCGCCTCCAGCAGGAGCCCATCGACGTCCTCACCCTTGCCCAGCGCGCCCTGGAACGCACGCGCGAAAAGGCGGCCAAGGCCGGCGTGGCCCTCGAGACCGACCTGCCCCCGGGCCTGCCCCTCATCCAGGCGGACGCCGAGCGAATAGTGTGGGTGCTCCATCAACTGGTCGACAATGGCATCAAGTTCACGCCTTCGGGTGGGCACGTGCGCCTGACCGCCAGGCACGTTGACGATCACGTCGTGCTGGCCGTCGAGGACACGGGCATCGGCATTCCAAGGAACCGGTTCGAGGAAATCTTCGAGCCATTCCATCAGCTGGACGGATCGACGACGCGGCGCTACGGCGGCACCGGGCTGGGTCTGGCCCTGGTCAAGCTGATCCTCGACGCGCATAGCGCGGCGATCGAGGTCGAAAGCGAGGAAGGCACGGGCACGACCCTTCGCTTCTCCTTGCCCGCCGTGCGAGGTGCAGGATGACGGCCCCGCTCATCCCCCCGGCTCCGCTCACCCACGGGACCGAACTCAACGCCGTCTATGCCATCGCCCGCATCGTCGCTGAGACTTTCGACACCGAAGCCGGGCTGGATGCCGTGCTCCGTCTGGCGCGCACGATCTTCATCTTCGACACCGCCGCGCTCTTTCTGGAGAACCAGGAACACAAGACGCTGGAACCGGTGTATGCGCGAGCGCTGGGCCGAGGCCGTACCCACGAGGCGGATGTGCCCTGGGGCGAGCCAGCCGCGGAAGAGGCCTTCCGCACCGGGGAGACCGTCCTGCGTCACGAAGACCTGGGGCCGGCCGTTCCCGGTCGCGAACGGCGCCGCGACTACCTGGGGCTGCCGATGATGGTGGGCGGGCGATGCGTCGGAGGCCTGGTCTTCGGCCGCTTCGGCGGCCCCGCCTATCCCCCGGAGCACATCCGCCTGGCGGAGTTCGTCGCCTGGCATGTCGGGCAGCTGCTGGAGAACCGCCGCCTGGCCAGCCGCATCGCCTCCCTCGAAGCGCAGCGCGAGCTGATGCGCATGCAGGACGAGTTCATCTCGACCATCTCCCATGAGCTGCGCACACCGCTGGGCTTCATCAAGGGCTATGTCACCACCCTGCTGCGGCCCGACATCAACTGGGACGAAACGACGCGGCAGGAGTTCCTGCACATCATCGACGACGAGGCAGATCGCCTGCGCGAACTGATTGACAACCTGCTCGATTCGTCCCGCCTGGAAAGCGGCACGCTGAGCATGAGCTGCGCTCCGAGCCGCCTGGGCAGTGTGATCCGCGATGCCGTCCAGCGTCGCAAGGCGATGACCCCGGAGATGGACATCCGCCTGGTCGTGCCGGATGACCTCCCGGTGGTGATGATCGATACCACCCGCGTCGCTCAGGTGCTGGACAATCTGATGTCGAATGCAGCCAAGTATGCAGCCGGGGCGCCAGTGACCATACGCGCCCGGTCGGGCGGCCGCACCGTCGAGGTCGAGGTGCAGGACGAGGGACCAGGCATTGCCGCCGAACACCTGCCGCACCTTTTCGAACGCTTCTACCGCGTGCCCGCCTCGGGCAGCTCAGTGCGCGGCACGGGTCTGGGCCTTCACATCTGCCGTAAGATCATCGAAGCCCACGGCGAGCATATCTCTGTGAGCAGCACGCCCGGCCTGGGGACGACCTTCCGGTTCACGCTGCCCGTGGCTTCCCCGGGCTCAGCATAGCCCCCAAGAGGAGGTGCGCATGACGGAGGGCAAAGTGATCTTGCTGGTGGACGACGAGCCGCGCTACCTGCGGCTGCTCGAGGTGAACTTGCTGCCGGAAGGCTATGCCCTCCGCACCGCCAGCAACGGACAGGAGGCCGTCGAAGCGGTGGCTGCCTCGGCGCCGGACCTGATCCTTCTGGACGTCATGATGCCGGTGATGGATGGCTTCACCGCTTGCGAGCGCATCCGTGAGTTCTCCACCGTTCCCATCGTCTTTCTCACCGCCAAGGGTGAGGAGCGCGACCGGGTGCGCGGGCTTGACCTCGGCGGCGACGACTACATCGTCAAGCCCTTCTCCGCTCAGGAGCTGCTGGCTCGCGTGCGCGCCGTCCTGCGCCGCGCCGAGCGCCAGGCGGACGGGGCGTTCCATCAGCCGGTCTTCCGCCATCATGAGCTCGAAATCAACCTGCCGCGCGCCCAGGTGACCTGCGCCGGAATCGAGGTCTGGCTCACGGCCACCGAATACCGGCTGCTGCAGGCGTTGGCGGCATCGCTCGGCAAGGTGATGACGGCCGAGGAATTGTTGACCTCGGTGTGGGGCCCCGAGTACCGCGAGGACAAGGAGATCCTCTGGGTGTGTCTGAGCCGCCTGCGGCAGAAGATCGAGCCAGACCCTCGCAACCCCATCCACATCATCACCAAGCAGGGTCTTGGGTATCTGATGCCTCCCGTCGAATGAGCCGGCGCGCGCGGAGGTAGCCATGTCCCCCGCAAATGTGCTCCTCATCGACCCCAGCCCCAGGACGGCGGCGAGCATCCAGGCATCGCTGCAGGCCGCGGGCTATTCTGTCGTGCGGGCCCCGACCGGGAAGCAAGGACTCATCATCGCCTGGCGCGACCTCCCGAATGCCATCATCCTCGACCTCGACTTGCCCGACATCGATTCGCTCGAAGTCATCCGCAAGCTGCGCCGGGACCATCGGACGGCAGAACGGCCGATTCTCGGGATGATCCTGCCGGATCAGCCGCAGCGGCGCGCCGAGGCGGTGCAGGCTGGCATGAATGGCTGCGTCCTCAAGCAGGCCGATGCCGCGGAACACCTGCTGCTTCTCCTCCGGGGAGAGCGGCCGGCCACCGGCCCCCTCCTCCGTCCCAGCACCCGCCCCCTCGGAGGGGCGCGCATCGCCATCCTCAGCCCCGGCGCCGCCATCGGGACGACAACCTTCTGCCTCAACCTGGCCAGCGACCTCGCGATCCACGCGCCGGAACGCGGCTCCGTGGCGGTGGAACTCATGCCGCCCCCAGGCTCGTTCTCCAGCATCCTGGGGATGAGGACCGAGAGTCACCTCCTGCAACTGGCGCGGCTGAAGGACGCGCAGCTCACACCGGCTACACTGCGCGACCTCGTCCCCTACTCCAAGACCTGGGGATTCCACTGGATCCCCGCCGCACCGCAGCCCGTCGACACCAGCTCTCTCGCTGCGGACTGGTCGGCGCGCTTGCTCCAAGCACTCGAGCGGACCTTTGCGCTCGTGCTCCTCGACATCGAACGGAATCTCTCGAGCGCCAACCTTTCCGCTGCCCGTCAGGCGCGACTGATCATCGTTCTGTTTGCGCCAGATGCAGAGTCTGTGGACAAGTGCCAGGCCCTGATGCGCTTTCTGCAGCTGGAGGACATACCGGCCGAGCGCCTGCTTCTGGTGTCGAATGCTGTCAGCACCCAACCGGCCCTGGCGGCGGAGGCCATCGAACACGCCCTGGGCCGAGCGCCCGACGCGGACCTGCCAGGCGCCGGCAGCCATCTGCGTGATAGCAATCAGGAGCATCTCCCTTTCACGCGTCGCCATCCGGAGGCTGCCTGGACGCAGGCCGTCCAGGCTTTCAGCCGTCGCCTGCTACAGCGCCTGCGGGGGCCACACTGACATCTGCTATAATCCCGGCGGGCGTCCGAACCGTCACGAGGAGCCGGCTCATGACCGACGAACAGGCCCTGACGCTCCGTGCTAAGATGCTGGGGGCAACGCTGCGAATGGCCCGCCTCTCCGCGGGGAGGAGTCTGCGCGAGTCCGCCGCCTTCCTCGGCATCTCTCCCAGCACGCTCACGTCCTACGAGACCGGACGCAAGTCCATCTCCCTCCCGGAGCTCGAGCTGCTGGCCTTCCATCTCGACGTTCCGCTGCGACGCTTCTGGCCCCAGGCATCCGGCACAGCCGAAGCTCCGACCGTCAATCCGGCGGTGTTGCTTCCCCTGCGCCATCGAATGATCGCGGCCCTCCTCCGGTCGCACCGCCTCGAAGCAGGCCTCTCCATCAAGCAGCTGGCAGAGGCAGCTCGGCTGCGCCCTGGACGCCTCTCGGCCTACGAGCAGGGGGAGCGGCCCGTCCCGCTGCCGCATCTTGAGGCGCTTGCCGCTGCCCTGGGTCAGCCGATCGAGGGATACGTCGACAGGCAGGGGCCGGTGGGAGAGTGGGATTCCTCGCTACGGGCGCTGGAGTCCCTGCACCAGCTGCCTCCGGACCTGCGGGAGTTCTTCGTCGATCCAGCCAATCGGACCCACCTGCGTCTGGCCAAACAGCTGAGCGAGCTGTCGGTCGACAAGCTGCGCCTTGTGGCCCAGGGTTTGCTCGATATCACCCTGTGAGTGAGACGTCACCTCGCGGTGAAATGTTGGAATCCCAGGCGCTGAAAGCCTTCCAGGCCGGCCGACACGAAGAGGCCGCTGCCGGCTTTGAGGCTGCCAGGCGGGCCTACTGCGAGAGCGGGCAGCGAGGGAAGGCTGCCAAGATGGCCAACAACCTGTCGGTGACGCTTCTGCTCGGCGGCAACGCACGACGTGCGATGGAGGCCGCCAACGGAACCCCGCAGGTCTTCCACGAGCTCGGTGATTCTCTGCACGAGGCACAGGCCTGGGGAAACCTAGCCTCGGCCCAGGAGGGATGCGGGGACCTGCAGTCGGCCGAGGCCTCCTACCACAGGGCGATCGACCTGTTCGCCTCCCTCGGCGATGACGAGAACCGCGCCATCTGTCTTCGCTCGCTGTTTCGGCTGCAGCTCAGACGGGGGCGACCCATCGAGGCGTCTCTCACCATGCAGTCCGCGCTGCAGGCCCGACCGGGTGGGGCGCGCCTTGTGTCGCGCCTGCTTGGTTGGCTCCGGCGTGAACGACCACAATGATCAGCCCGCGTCCCCTTCCACCCCACACCGCGCGACGGAGTCACGACGATTGGTCGATCCGGCCAGCTACCGATGGCGACCGCCCTTCGACCATGGCCTTGCTGGAAGGCGCAGCCTGGCGGCATCAGCACCTCGACTGGTTCGAGCCGCTGGAGCTGCTGGGGCAGCGGTTCTTCCTGCTGGCACTGGATATCAATGAACTTGTCGGATGCCTGGCCTGCACGCCGGAATGTCCCCGGGTTGCGTGGGTTAGGTTGTTCGCCTCCGCTGGGGGCCGCCCGTTGCATCGGGTCTGGGATCGACTCTGGTCGAGCACGGAGGCGGCGGTGATGCTGTGTGGAGTGTCGGTCGTCGCCGTTCTGCCAACCGCCGATTGGCTTCCGTCGCTCCTTGATCGCAGCCGCTTCGAGCACCTTCACGATGTCGTTTTGCTGGAATGGCCCGGGCGGGTGCAGCCGCCTGCTGCCGCTCCGGCCGTCGGCAGCCTGCGCCCGATGCAGCCATCCGATCTGGCGGACGTGACCCAGGCAGACGCGCGCGCATTCGCTCCACTCTGGCAGCTCAGCCGCCCCTCGCTGGAGGCGGCCGTCGCACAGGCAGCGGCGGCGAGCGTCATCGAGGTTGAGGGTCGGGCGGTTGGCTACCAGATCAGCACGGCATCCGCGCTCGGCGCTCACCTCGCCAGGTTGGCAGTCGATCCCGTCTATCAAGGTCGCGGCCTGGGCTCAGCACTGGTGGCCGACGCGCTCCGGTCGCTCGTCCGACTTGGCTACAGCCGGGTCACCGTGAATACGCAGTCCGACAACGGGCCTTCCATCAAGTTGTATGCGCGTCTCGGATTCCGGCAGACAGGCCAGGCATATCCGGTGTACCGGAAGGCCCTGTCACCCGTGCCAACCGCTGCCGAAGCCGGGCCTTTGGATCCATGGGGGCGAGTGCGTGGGTCGTGAGTCCGAGTCATCCGTGCTGGAGCCGTTCGCCCGCCCGCTTCCCAATGAGCGGATGCGCTGGCTGATGCTGGCCATCCAGCATGAGATGGGCTCGTACGGTCTTCCGCTGCTGCTGCGCCAGGCCGGGCTGGACCGCTATGTGGGCAGACTCCCACCTGCCGACCGCCGGCCCGGGGCACAGGCCGACGAGTACGCGCGGCTGGTGCAGGCAATGCGCACCTACTACGGTCTTGGCGCCCGCGGGGCGATGCTCCGCATCGGTCGAGGGGTCTTTCGCCAGCAGGTCGCTTCCCGCCGCCTGGAGGCGTTCCTCGAAAGGCTGCGCCTGAGGATGATGCCCCTTTCACAACGCCGTCTGCGCGGTCTGCAGTCGCTGGCGGAGCACATGGCCTGGCCGGGCGGCGACATCCGCATCGAGGCCAGCAATTCAGAGCTCTGGCTGATCGACCGTACTGCGGATCGTACCTTCGGGCAGCAAAGCGACGAACCCTCTTGTTGGGTCGCCGTGGGCGAGATTGCCGAAGCACTGCTGTGGGCGACGGGTGTGGAGCACGTGGTCGAAGAGACGGCCTGCCGCGCCGCAGGTGCAGACGCCTGCAGCTTCGCTATCCGTCCGCTGTAGCGCGAGCTGCCGGGCGCAATCGCCAGAGACCCTCGAGGGACAACCTTACTTCCCCGCCGGCCGCGCCTCGACCCTGCCAGCCAGCGACGAACCCCGTTCAGCCGCCGACAGTCTAGCTTCCCCGCGCCTTCCCACTTGGCTTTGGATTGCAGCCGGCGAATATGCATCGCGAGGTAGGAAAGGAACCGCAAGACTAGCCGACGATCGGGGCTGGCCCACCGATGTCGGCCAGCCCCGGTCCCTGTGAACCAACGCCGATCGCCCGACCGACCCTGCGGCAACTACTTCTGGGGCGCCTGAGCCTGGCTCATCAGGCGCCGGAAGCCTTCCAGGATGTCTACTGGGACGGGAAAGATGATGGTGCTGTTCTTCTCCACCGAAATCTCGGTCAGGGTCTGCAAGTAGCGAAGCTGGATCGACACCGGATGCGCGCTGAGCAGATCGGCGGCCTCGACCAGCTGCTGGGCGGCCGACCGCTCGCCCTCCGCGTGCACGATCTTGGCTCGCTTCTCACGTTCGGCCTCGGCCTGCTTGGCCATGGCCCGCTGCATGGTCTGCGGCAGCTCGACGTCCTTGACCTCGACGATACCCACCTTGATGCCCCACGGCGCGGTGGTCTCGTCGATGATTCGCTGCAGCTTCTGGTTGACCGCCTCGCGATGACTGAGCAGCTCATCCAGCTCGGACTGGCCGAGGACATTCCGCAGCGTGGTCTGCGAGATGTTCCAGGTGGCGCGCCGGAAGTCCTCGACCTGGACGATCGCCGCCGATGGGTCAACGACGCGGAAGAAGACCACAGCGTTCACCTTGACGGTGACATTGTCGCGCGTGATCGCCTCCTGCGAGGGCACGTCGAGCGTGACCACGCGCAGGTCGACCTTCACCATGCGGTCGATGATAGGGACGATGAAGAACAGCCCCGGCCCCCTCGCCCCGACAAGTCGGCCCAGCCGGAAGATCACTCCGCGCTCGTATTCCTGCACGATCTTGATGGCTGAGGCCAGGATCGAGACCACCAGGAAAATGAGGAAGAGCAGCGGAATGCTGGCGAACTGGAACAGGAACTCCATGATGCCTCCTTCGCGCGGTGCCCGCGCGTCACGTACCTATTATATCCTGCCACACGCTTCCCTGCAGCCGGCTTCCCGATCTCGATGCCCTTGCCGCCCCGAGGCTGTTGAATATCCTCTCGTATCTCGGACATCGGGCCGAGACCCTCACACACCCCCATCCCAGAACCCCTGGGTCCCATCGGGCCCCACGCTCCGTCGCTCCGACCCCAGGGGGAGGGGAGGAAGGGGATCAGGAGGTTTGCCGGAAAGACCCACCCCCTCTCCGCCATTGAGCCCCGAGAGAGCAGCCGCGCCAGCAGGCGGAGAGGACAGGGGGTGAGGCGGACGCCACTCGTCATTGCACGCCTAGCTTGAGCGGCATGGAATCGGCAGCCGCGGCTGATGTCTTTCGACGCCCTCCCGCCTCCCGGATGGACATCAGGCTGCCCCCGTGGCATAATCTCGCCATCCTTGAGGCAGGTAGGTCGTGATGAGCAAACGAAGAGAAGTGCGCGACCGCCGCGAGCGCCGGCGACGCCTCCGAGCCTTGACCCTCATCGCCATCGTCGTCGGCACCGCCCTGGTGCTGGGCTTCCTTGTCATCTATCCGAGCATCAAGCCGATTGGGGACGTCGTAACCGTCACACCTTTCCCCCGCCCCACCGCACAGGGACGGGTGCTGGGGGATCCGCAGGCCCCCATCTTGATCGAGGTCTATGCCGATTTCCAGTGCTTCGCCTGCGCCGCCTTCGGGCAGTCGACCGAACAGTTGCTGATGCGGAACTACGTCGCCACGGGCAAGGCCCGTTTGGCCTTCCGCCAGTTCCCGTTCCTCGGCGCGGAGTCGTTTCGTGCCGCCGACGCCAGCCTGTGCGCCGACGCCCAGGGCCGCTTCTGGGACTACCACGACATCCTGTTTGCCAACCTGTCTGGCGTGAACCAGGGAGCCTTCACCGACCGCCGCCTGATCGCCTTCGCCGAGATCCTGGGCCTGGACATGGAACCCTTCCGCACGTGCTTCGACGCCTCCCTCCATCGCGACGAAATCTCCGCCGAGATCCAGGCCGGCAAGGCCCTCGGCATCGATTCGACGCCGACGATCGTCGTCAACGGCCAGATCGTCCGGGCCGCCGCTGCGAACCTGGTCCCTTCGTACGAGATCATTGCCGCAGCCGTCGCGGCCGCGCTGGCGGGGCAGCCAATCCCATAACGGCCGAAATCCCACCCGCCTCCATAGGGCCCGGGCCGCGGCTCGCGCCGCCCGCCAATGTCGGTCTTACCAAATCACGGGCGCAGCTGGCTGCAGGCCCTTCAGGCGCACGGCCCGCCCTCCTTCACCCCAGGCCGAGCCTCTCCGCCAGCCACACCAGCAGCGGCGCCAGCACCAGCGCGGGGAGGAAGTTGGCCGTGCGGATCGGGCGCAGCTCGAGCAGGCTGGACACTGCGATGCCGATGAGCAGGATTCCCCCCGCAGCCGTCATCTCGGCCACAAGCGGAGCCGTGAGCACGGCCTTGGCCTGAGCCGCCAGCAGGCTCAGGCCACCCTGGTAGGCCAGGATGACCAGGACCGAAAACAAGACTCCCGTGCCAAGGGTCGAGGCAAATGCCATGGCGGCAAAGCCGTCCATCGCGGCCTTGATGGCCAAGAGGCTGTAGTCGCCGGTCAGCCCATCCTGGATGGAGCCAAGGATGGTCATCGGCCCGACACAGAAGACCAGGCTGGCGGTGAGAAACCCGCGCACGAAGAGGCTCTGCCCCTGGAAGGATGTCTCCCTCGGCCGGACGCGCTCCTCAATCCACCGCCCGAACCCGGCCAACCTGTCCTCAATCCGCCACCACTCCCCGATCAGACCACCGACAAGCAGTGCACCAAGCGGGTAGATCGAGTTCGAAGTCTGCAAGAACAACCGGATGCCGACCGCGGCGGTGAACAGCCCGAGCCCGGCGATGACGGTTCGCCGCACACGCTCCGGCAGCCTCGGCCCGAGCGCCAACCCCACCGCTCCGCCCACGAGGACCGCGCCGATGTTGATCCATGTGCCCGTCACGACTCATCCTGCCTGGCGACCGTCGGCCGCTCCACCCCCGCCTGGCGGACCTCCCACAGCTCCAGGACGAAACAAAGAGAAGACAGCCTGTTGATATATGCCTGCAGCGCCGGGTTCTGGACCAGCCCCTCCCGCACCACGCGCGCAATTTGCCGCTCAGCGCGCCGGACTACGGTGCGCGCCAGATCCAGCGCGGCGCTGCTCAGGCTGTCGCCCGGAAGGATGAAACCCCTCGGCGCCTCGACCCGGCCGGCCAGATCCTCGATTCGACGTTCGAGCCATTCGACCCGCCTGCCGTCAACCCGCTTCAGGCGGGCGGCCGCTTCGGGTTCGGCACTGACCTCGCTCATCAGTCGATACAAGTCGCGCTGGACCTCCACCAGGATGTCCTTCGTCTCAGCGGAGGCCGCCGCCGCCCTTGCCAGTCCCAACGCGGCCGAGGCTTCGTCGAGGGCGCCGGCAGCCTCGATGCGAGGGTGGTCCTTGGACACACGGCGCTTTCCCAGCAGACCGGTCGTGCCGTCGTCGCCGCGGCGCGTGAAGAAGGCTGCCATGCGTGGGATTATAGCCACTTTGGTCAACAGCGCATGCAGGCTATAATCGGTTCAACCGCGCTCACCGGGGGACTACCATGC
Source organism: uncultured Anaerolineaceae bacterium (assembly GCA_964575425.1). Taxonomy (GTDB): domain Bacteria; phylum Chloroflexota; class Anaerolineae; order Anaerolineales; family E44-bin32; genus DATEAV01. Next base: position 62,768 of record CAZNRD010000004.1, read on the forward strand.
TCCAGCGCGCCGCTCCCTTCCTCTTCGGCCTGCTCACCGGACTGCTTGCCTCCGGGATACTGTACCTGCTGACTGCCGAGCCGCGTGGTCAACCGATCGAACTCCACCCCCCTCCAACCACCGAGCCCATCCGCGTTCATGTTTCGGGCGCCGTCCGCCTGCCTGGAGTCGTGTCGCTGCCAGACGGAGCGATCGTCTCAGACGCCCTGGCCGCAGCCGGCGGCCCTCTCGAGGCGGCCGACCTGAGCAGCCTGAACCTGGCTGCGGAGGTGCAGGGCGGCCGGCGCATCCACGTGCCCCTGCAAGGCGAGGCGACCGCCACCTTGGGCTCGGCTGCGGTGGCACCATCCGCGGGGCGACTCAACGTGAACACTGCCACGGCGCCTGAGCTCGAACGGCTGCCCGGAATCGGCCCGGTGCTTGCCTCCACGATCGTCACCTACCGTGAGTCCCACGGCCCGTTCCGCTCCGTCGACGACTTGCTCAAGGTGCCGGGAATCGGCCCGGCAAGACTCAGCCAGATCCGCGACCTGATCGTGGTCGAGTAATGGACTTCCGACCGGTCGTCCCGCGTCGGGGCGCCCCTGGCCCGACGGAGTGCATTGTCATGCAATCCGCCACGGCCTGTCCGCGCCGCTGCTCGCCACCGCGAATCGCAGAGAGGCGCCAGCGGGTATAATCTCGCCAATGCCCGAACTTCCCGAGGTGGAGACGATCGTGCGCGGGCTGCGGCGCGGCAACGGACTCCAGCAGCCCCCGCTGCCGGGAAAGCGCATCGTGGGCCTTCGCATCTGCTGGCCAAGGCACATTGCTTCCCCCGGCCCGGCGGCATTCCGACGACGGATTCGCGGCTGCACCGTTCTCGACGCGCAGCGCCGGGGTAAGTTCCTCGCCTTCCCCCTTGACAAGGGCACGCTGCTCATCCACCTGAAGATGAGCGGCGATCTTGTCCTTTCCCCCGCCGCCTCGCCGCGCGACCCCTTCGAGCGCACTGTCTTCAAACTCGATGGAGGATGGGAGCTGCGCTTCAACGACGCGCGTAAGTTCGGCAGAGTCTACCTGGTGGACGACCCCCAGGCAGTGCTGGGCCGCCTCGGTCCGGAACCGCTCGACCCGCGATTCACGGCGCGCACTCTGGCCCGTAGGCTGGCGCACCGCCACCGCCCTCTCAAGCCGCTGCTGCTGGATCAGACCTTCCTGGCCGGCGTCGGAAACATCTACGCCGACGAAGCCCTGCATCGAGCATGTTTGCATCCGCTCCGATACAGCGACACACTGCATGACCATGAGATCCGCCGCCTGTGGAAGGGAATCCGCCAGGCCCTTCGCAGCGGTCTGCGCCACAACGGCGCGAGCCTCGACTGGGTCTATCGCGGCGGGGGGTTTCAGAATCACTTCCGCGTCTATCGGCGTCTGGGCAAGCCCTGCCGGGCCTGCGGCACGCCGATCGCCCGTCTGATTGTCGGACAGCGGTCCACCCACTACTGTCCGAGCTGCCAACCGGAGGCGACTTGATGAATGCGGAGAGCCTGCCCCTGCTGGGCGTGATTCTCATTGGGGTCAGCGCCGCGCTGGCGGTTGCGGCCCTTCTCGTCTCGCGCCGGCGTGGCGCGGCGGAGGAAGCCAAGTCGGATGAGTCCCCTGCTCCTCCATCCCTCCCCGAGCCGGAGCCTGCGGTCGAACATGCGCCCGCACCCCAAGCGGCGGGACCGGTCGGCCTCGCCGAACCGATGGAGCGCATGATCTCGGTTGCGCACCTGCTGAGAGACGAAGTGACCGGCGGCCTGGTGGTCCGGGTGGGCCAGCGCGACTATCGCTCAGCGGCTGAGCTGCTGACGTCGCGCGATCGACAGCGGATCGAGTACACCCTGGAAGAGCTGAACCGCTGGTTCTCCCTGGCCCCCCAGAAGCAGGAGGAGCGGGAATCGGCAAAGCCCCCCGCGCCCGCAGCGGCGCGTCGGCCACTGTCCATGGTCGAGCAGATCAATCAGATTCTCGAACGCATGCTGCGGGACCTGCCCGAGGCGCAGCGCGCCGTCAGGCTTGTGGAGGGCGCGGGCGGATCTGTCCGGGTCTACGTGGGAGTCAACGCGTACAGCAGCATCGACGACGTGCCCGACCCCGACATCCGGGGCCTCATCCGTGAGGCCGTCGCCAAATGGGAGGCCGCACAGTAACGGGCCTCAAGGAAGGGGCTCTGCTTCGACGCGCCCCTCCCGTTCCAGCAGGCGGGCCACCGGCTTCTGCAGGTCGTGGTTGAAGAATAGACAGGCTCCTGTCTCGAGCGCCCACTGCTGCCAGCGCCCCTTGGTGCGCACATTCTCCAGCGGTTCGACATCGAAGGCTGTCAGCCAGGCGGTGCGGGCCATGTGGATAGCAAACGATGCCATGTCCCCGACAAACAGACCCTTCCAGCCACCGGCCTGGAGCAGTACGGATTGGTGTGCCCGCGTGTGCCCCCGCGTCACGACGCATGACACTTGATCGGTGACCCGCGTGTCACCGTGAAGCAGGCGCAGCTGGCCCGAGGTGAAGAGCGGGGCGAAGTTGTCCGCTAGATAGGTGCCGCGTGTCCGGGCATCCGAATGACAGGCCTCAGCCCACTCCGCGCGCTGCACCCAATACTCTGCCTGGGGGAACGTGGGCCGGACCTCATGGCCCGCAAGCCGCGTATTCCCTCCGCAGTGGTCCCAATGGAGATGGGTGTTGACGACGATATCGACATCTCCCGGTGAGACGCCGCACCGTTCCAGCGAGGTCAGCAAGTCGCCTTGCGGGCGCTGCAGGCCCCAGCGTTCGATCTCCTGCGCGGGCAGCTTGTTCCCGAGCCCCGTGTCCACGAGGATTGTGACGCCGCGCGAGCGCACCAGCAGGCAATGCAGGGCAGCGGGCAGACGATTGTCCTCGGAAGGCGGATGCTCGGACTCGTAAAGCCGTCGCGGCACCAGGCCGAAAAACCCGCCTGCGTCGGAGTGCGTGATTCCGTCCGACAGAAGCCACCACTCCAGGCCACCTACCTTCCGCGCCGCTATCATTCAGAAGAGCTCCGCCTGAAGGCGCGATTCGAGCTGGCCCCTTTCTTTGGCTGGCAGGAACGCCGCCTGCGCGGCTGTCAGCGTGAGGCCCCGCAGGGTATCGAGCGAGCAGCCGAGCCCCTCGACAGCCAGCGTGTGCTCGCCGCTGAGGGTGATGTCAGAGATGCCGGGGTCGTCCGTGTTCAGCGTGACTCGCAGGCCCGCCTCGAGCATGCGGGGCAGTGGGTGGTCTCCCAGGCAGGCCACCACACCGCTGTGGAGATTGCTCGACAAGCAGACCTCGAAGACAGTCCCTCGCTCGCGGGCCAGAGCAACGACGGCCGGGTCTTCCAGGATTCGCACTCCGTGGCCGATGCGGTCGGCGCCCATGTCTTCGATGGCCTGCCGCACGGACTCCGCGCCCGTCCATTCGCCGGCATGGATGGTGATGCCGAGTCCGGTCTGACGGGCGGCGGCGAACAGGAGGCGGAAGGGGTCGGCGGGGAAGTCGATCTCGTTCCCTGCCAGGTCGAGCCCGACGATGCGCCCTCGCCGCTGGATGGCCAGGTCGGCCACGCGCTCGGCCCCGGTCAGTGGCTCACGGCGGTTGATGCCCACCACCATCCCCACGCGGATGCCTTGCACCTGAGCCTGTTCCTCGGCTGCATCGAGGACCCAATCCATCACCTCGGCCAGATCGAAGCCGCGCGCCTCGGACAATGCCGCCGGCGTGAAACGCAGCTCGAGGTAGCGGATGCTGTCGGCGGCGGCGTCGGCGATGGCTTCAGCCGTCACCCTGCGGATGATCTCGGGGGAGCGATAAATCCGGCGGAGCCGCCGGAAAATGTCTAGAAAACCGCGGGCGTCAGTCGGATTGTGCTCCGGTATCTGGACCAGAGACCGCAGCGCCTCCGGATCGTGCGGCAGGTCAAGCCCGTGCACTTCGGCCAGCTCGGCGACCGTCGAGAGACGCAGCGATCCCTCCAGGTGACGGTGGAGGTCGATCCTCGGCATGCGTGCGATGTCCGGGGGTGGTTTGACGGGACCAGCAAACGCGGCCAGAGTCTTCATCACGGACAACGCCGCTTCTTCCAGCGGCGAACAAAAGACTACCACGGCCTGTCGGCCAGGCGAATAGGTCCGAAGGACCGCCTCCCCTGGCCGATATCAGCGGTGACGCCGGCGCCTCTTCTTGCGCTCGGCCTCCGGGGCTGCCGCCTCGACCACTGCAACGGGCTCCGGGGCTTCGGGCCGGGCCACCGGTTGAGCCGCGCTTTGAGGCCGTGCTGGCTGTCCGATGCGGAACAGGCCCGAGACGACGCCCGAGCGGATGTTGGCCAGCAGAGCCTGGAACATGTCGAAGGCCCGGCTCTTGTACTGGACCAGTGGGTCGCGCTGGCCGTAGGCCTCCAGGCCGATGGACGTACGCAAGGCCTCCATCTCGGTCAGGTATTCCACCCAGAGCCGGTCGCCGACGATGAGGATCAGGCGGCGGTAGAAGGCGGTCACCGCCCGCTGCCCGAGGTCCTGTGCCAGTCGCGCCCTGATGTCGGCGGGGAGCTGGCCAAGCGATTCGGCAGCGGCGGCCTCGCCGTAGCCCTCCTCGCCGAGTACGTTCCGCAGCCAGGCGTGAGCGGCCTGGTCCAGGTCCGCGAGGCGCATGCCGCTGATGCGCGTCAACTCTGCTTGGCCGAGGTAGCGGGCGAGGGCCAGCCTGGCGCCCTCCAGGTGGCTGATTATTCGTTCGCTCAGCCGCCCGGGCTCCGCCCTCTCCAGCAGGCGAGCGGCGGCGAAAGTGTAGGAAAGCCGCGGCACGACCAGCGTCCGTCGCTGGTGGGTCCTGCGGTCGAAGACCGAGCGCTGGCCGTAGCTCATCCGCACCAGCAGGCGCAGCATCGTCGGCTCATCGGCCTGATCATCCTGAGCCAGCCAGGCCTCGAGGTCGGAGGCGACTTGCTCCAACGTGCTGCGGCTCTTCTCTTGCCACAGCCGGCTGAGGGCGGTGTGGATCGCGTCGACGACCTCGTCGAAGCTGCGGGCGGGCCCTGGTGCGCCATTCAGGGACAGACTCTGGCCGGCGCGGCGCTCAACCATCTGCACCAGTGCCGTCAGCGCAGACTGATGCAGCACCAGTTCGATTTGCTCTGCAAGCGCCCGTCTGAGTTCCCGCGGCTCGCCGGACAGACTGTCGTGCGGGAGTCTGAGACCCAGGTTCTCCTCGATGGCCCGGGCAAGGCTGCGTCCATCCAGCGGCCTGCCACTCTCCTCGGCCTCGAGCCGCGCGCCTTCGAGCACTGTCTCGACCATCTCCAGCCGCTGCCGCAGCTGCTCGCGCAGGCGCCGCTCCAGTTTCTCGCCCTGTTCGTCGACGAACGTCGCCAGGCGCTCGTACTGCGCCTGGAGGGAGCGCCGCGCCAGGTCGAGCAAAGCAGCCCTCACCGCGGCCAGATCCTCAGCTGCAGAGAGCTCGTCGAGCAGGAGCCGCAGCATGAACGAGGGGTAAGGCTCGGAAGTTTCGAGGTTGAGGGTCGGCTGTGTCTCCTCGAGCCATGCGAGCGAGCGCCAGGGTCCTTCGGGGTCCTCCAGCGCCGCCCGGACGCGCCGCTCGACCTCGGCGGCCACCATCTCGCGGACGTCGTCGCTCAGATCGTCCTTCAGGAACACCCGGTTGCGCTGACTGTAGAAGATCTCGCGCTGCTGATTGAGGACATCATCGTACTCGAGCAGGTGCTTGCGGGTGTCGAAGTTCGCGCCCTCGACGCGCGTCTGGGACTGCTCGATGGTCTTGTCGACAATGCTGTGGGCGATGGGAACAGCATCGTCGATGTTCAGGCGCTGCATCAGCCCCGACACCTGAGAGCCGCCGAACAGCCGCATCAATTCATCCTCGAGCGAGAGGAAGAACTGCGACGACCCGGGGTCGCCCTGGCGCGCCGCCCGGCCGCGCAGCTGGTTGTCGATGCGGCGTGCTTCATGCCGCTGCGAGCCGATGACGTGCAGCCCGCCGGCTTCCTTGACCCGCCGACCGCCAGCCATGAACTGCCGGAACTTCTCGACGGCCTCGCCGTAGATGCCGATGGCCTCGGCGTCGGCGCCCTCGAGTGCCCGCAGTCGCTCCTCCATGCTCATGCTGTAGGAGTCCTGCTCACCGGCTCGGCGCAGGACGCGGTTGACGTCCGCCAGGATCTCCTCGGGAATCTCGCCACCGAGCTTGATGTCGACGCCGCGGCCGGCCATGTTGGTGGCAATCGTCACTGCGCCCGGCGCGCCAGCGCCGGCAATGATCAGTGACTCGCGCGCGTGCTCCTTGGCATTCAGCACGTTGTGCGGGATGCCGCCTTGCAGCACCTTTGCCAGCTGCGGCAGGTCCTCCGGCCCCAGCTCTAGCAATCGTCCCAGACGCTCGAGGTTCTCCGGGCGAGTCGGATTCGGCGCCACGTTCAGGTCGCGCGCAAACTGGCGCAGCGTCGAGGCTCCCGGGTTTTCCAGAGGTTCGTAGAGAGGGGTCAGGGCGTCAACGCGAATGCCCTCATCCGGGATGTCGTGGGCCTCCATGTAGACGTCGCGCAGGATGAGGGTCAGGGCCAAGTCCTGCAGGGGCCCGGCGCGCAGGCGAGCCGACAGCCTCTCCGAAAGTTCGACCGACGTCGTGCCGACCAGGAGCGGCTGTCCGACGATGTGGCGGCGCAGGATTTCCGTGGTGATGGCACGCAGCTTGGCTTCCTCGGTGCGGTAGACAACGTCCGGGTAGTCCTTGCGCCGCCAGTAGGCCGGTTTCTTTTCCGGATCGTCGCGGCGGGCGAACGCGTAGAAGCGGTGGCCGTTCTCCCGGTATTCGATCTCCACCAAGTCGGACTGGGGCTGCAAGGCCAGGTATTCGAGGTGGGTCGGCAGGGCAACGACATCGACCTTGTAGATCTTGTTGAACTCCTCGGCCTCGGTCATCGCCGTGCCGGTCATGCCCGCCAGCTTCTTGTACATGCGGAAGTAGTTCTGCAGCGTGATGGTGGCGTAGGTGACGTTCTCCTGGCGGACGCGCGCCCCCTCCTTGGCCTCCACCGCCTGGTGCAGGCCGTCTGACCAGCGGCGCCCGGGCATCAGCCGGCCGGTGAACTCGTCGACGATGATCACCTTGCCGCCCTGGACGACGTAGTCCTTGTTGCGCTTGAAGAGCAGCTCCGCTCGCAGCGCCTGTTCCAGGTGGCCGAGCAGCCGGGCCTGCTCCAGGCTGATGTCCTCAGGCCGGTCAGGGTCGCGCAGCGGGCGCCCCAGCAGGCGCTCGACGTGCTCCTCCCCGGCCTCCGTCAGCGACACCGTGCGGTCGCGTTCGTGGACCTCGTAGTCCTCCGGCCGCAGGGACTTCACCACGCGCGCCATCTGAATGTAGAGCTCCGGGTCCTCCTGCGCCGGGCCAGAGATGATGAGCGGGGTGCGGGCCTCGTCGATCAGAATGTTGTCGACCTCGTCGACGATGGCGTAGTGATGGCCGCGCTGCGAGCGCGCCTCCAGGCTGTGCGCCATGTTGTCGCGCAGGTAGTCGAAGCCGAATTCGTTGTTCGTGCCGTACGTGACGTCGGCGGCATATGCCAGGCGGCGATCCACCAGCCGCAGTTGATGGACGTCCTCCTGGCTCGAGGTTCGCTCCGGGTCGTAGAGGAACGCCTTGCGCCCATTCTCGGTGCGGGAGGCTTCCTGCAGCACGCCGACGGACATTCCGAGGGCATGGAAGATCGGGCCCATCCAGCGGGCGTCGCGCCGGGCCAGGTAGTCGTTGACCGTCACCAAGTGCACGCCCTTCCCCTCGAGGGCGTTCAGGTACATCGGCAGGGTCGCTACCAGCGTCTTGCCCTCGCCGGTGCGCATCTCGACGATCCTGCCCTCATGCAGGATGGCACCGCCGATGATCTGCACGTCGAAGTGCCGCAGCCCGACCCGTCGGACGGAAGCCTCGCGCACGACGGCGAAAGCCTCCGCCATCAGGCCGTCCAGCGTCTCCCCCTGGGCCAGACGTTTCCGAAACTCGTCGGTCTTCGCCCGCAGCGCTTCGTCGCTCAGCGCCTGCATCACCGGCTCGAGCGCGTTGACGCGGGCCACAAGATCGCTGTATTGGCTCAGGATGCGTCGGACGGGATCGCCGCCCAATGCCTTGCTGATCGTCTTGAACATTCGAGGGGACCCCTGTGGGCAGGATTATAGCACGGCGGGCTTGTCCCCCCTCAGGCGTTCTCCTCTTCACCGCTCGAGGAGCGCCCGGAGAGCGGCTCATCAGGTACAATCAAGGCTGTGCAGCACCTACATCTTCCCAGGCATTCACGCCTCGCCTGCCGAGCGGCGAGCACGCTCATCACTGCGGCACTGGCGAGCCTAGTGCTTGGGGCCTGCGACGGCTCTGCCAATCCAGTCCCCCTGCAGCGCGCAGGCCTGGTCATACTCCACGGCGATGGCACGCTGCGTCAGGCGTGCGTCGAGTTTTCGGAACGCTCGATTTCCGGATATGAGCTGCTCGCGCGCTCCGGGATCGCAGCCGTCGTCGACCCACGCAATGCCATGGGCGTGCTTGTCTGCTCGATTGACGGCGAAGGATGCTCCTTCCCAGATCAGGACTGCCTGTGTGCCTGCCGCGGCACCGGCGCATGTACCTACTGGGCCTACTTCACTCGCAGCCCCGACGGGTCGTGGTCCTACAGCCCCGTCGGGCCGAGCATGCGCCGGTTATCGGATGCAGACGTCGACGCCTGGGTCTGGCTGAGAAGCTCCGGCGTGGAGGCTTCGCAGAGCCCGCCGCTGCCGTCGCTCGACATCGACGCCCTCTGCGGCCCACTGTCGGCCACGACGGAGTCACGATAGAATATCTGCAGGGGCGGTGGCGGAACAGGCAGACGCCGGGGACTTAAAATCCCTTGAGGGCGACCTCGTGTGGGTTCGACTCCCACCCGCCCCACCTGCCGCCTGGCTCAGCCCCTCGGGCGCTCGCGCGAACAGGCATGGAGGCTGCAATGGCAACACGCTCTGTCGGACGTACACTCCTGTTCCTGTCTCTGGCCGTCAGCATGGCCGCCTGCGGTCTCCCCGGCGCCGCCCAGCCCACGCCCTTCGTCTTCCCGACGCCCAATCTCACCCACACAGCCATCTTCGCCGGGCTGGCCACCGAGACTCCAGCCGAAGCCACTCAACCGCCGCCCGAGACTCCTCTGCCGACCATCGCCACGATTGAGCCGGTCATCACCGTCCTTCCCTCTCCGACCCTCAGCCCCCTCTCCTCGCGCCCCAACGGCTCCCCGGTAACCGCCGACTACCTGGCGACCGCTCCCACGATCGACGGCGTCCTGGGCGAATGGACGACGACCGCCTACACGGCCAACCAGGTCGTCTTCGGCGCCGCGGCCTGGACCGGGACGAGCGACCTCTCCGCTGCGTATTACGTTGGGTGGGATTCGGGGAATCTCTATCTGGCGGCGCGTGTAACGGACGACCGCCACGTGCAGGTCTCGAGCGGACGGTACCTATACAAGGGAGACGATGTCGAAATCCAGCTCGACACCGACCTTCCCGGCGATTACTACTCCACCACCCTCAGCGCAGATGACTACCAGATCGGCCTCTCGCCAGGCGACTTTGCCGCCCGTCCAGCCGAAGCCTATCGCTGGTATCCGGCGGCGCTCGAAGCCAGCCTGCCCACCGTCGCCGTTGCAGCCCGGAAGACCGATCAGGGATACGACCTTGAGGCTCGCATTCCCTGGTCCGTCTTCGGCGTGACCCCTGCGGGCGGGACCACGTATGGCTTCGCCCTCTCGTTCTCCGACAATGACCGGGCCGGCTCGGCGGTCCAGCAGTCGATGGTGTCGAGCGTCGCCACGAGGCGCCTTCAGAACCCGACGACCTGGGGCACATTGATCCTGGCCCCGGCTGGAGGCTCCTGAGGCCGTCTCAGGTGCCTGGGTGCAACAATCAGACAGCCGCACCGGGCTCCGGTGCGGCTGTCACGGGATGTCTAGGCCTCCGTAGCCCCCTGCCAGCTCACACCCCGTAGCTGTACGCGATCCCGACCGTTCCCGGGCCTGCATGCGTCCCAACCACCGGGCTGGCGTCCGCCGTAAGAGTCTCCACGGGACTCAGTCTTCGGGCTGCCTCGGCCAGGACGGCTCGCGCCTCATCTTCCGCGGCAGCGTGAATGGCGGCCAGCCGCACCGGCTTGCGTCCGGCAAGGCGCTCTTCCAGCACATCGAGCATCCGGGCGGTGGCCTTGGCCTTGGTCCGGACGCGCTCGATGGGCTCGACTCTGCCATCGCGCAGCTCCAGCAGTGGTTTGATGTTCAGGGCAGAGCCGATGAGCTTGGAGGCGCCTCCGATCCTGCCGCCGCGATGCAGGAACTCGAGCGTATCGACGACAAACAGGACGCCGGTGTGGCCCTTCGCGGCACTGGCGATGGCGACGACCTCGTCGAACGACTTGCCGTCGGCCACCGCCCTGGCCGCCTCCAGGACCTGGAAGCCCAGGGCCATTGAAGTCGCTTCCGAGTCGACGATCTCAATCCTGGAACCTGGGAACATCTCTTTGGCGTGCTGTGCCGAATTGATCGTCCCCGAGAGCTTGGATGAGATCAGAAGAGCCAACACCGGCACGCCCTCGGCCACAAAGGGCTCCAACATCTTCTTGAAGGTGCCGGCGTTGACCTCGGAGGTGGTGGGCATGATCTCGGCCGTCTTGAGGCGGGCGTAGAACTGCGCCGGGGTGATGTCCACCCCGTCCAGCAACTGCTCCTCCCCCCAGATGAGTAGCTGGGGGGCAACCTTGATGTCGTACTTGGCTACGAGGTCCTGGGGAATGTAGGCCGTGCTGTCGGTGATGATAGCAACTCGCGGCATGTGTCCTCCTCCGTTGCGGCTGGGGCGGTGACCCCACGACAGTTAACACCGGCGGGCCGCAACGGAGGCGCTGGCGAAGCCCGGAGACTGCCAACGGGCGAGGGAGCCTATCGCCGAGAGAACAGCCAGTCGAGCAAATGGTCTAGCGGCCAAGTGTTGACCACTGCCGCCGGTGGGACCCAGCCGCGCCGGGCAATCCCCACCCCGAACGGCCGCAGGCTGAAATCCTGCGGGCTGTGGGCATCGGAATTGATCGCCAGAATGCAGCCGATGTCCACCGCCCTTCGGGCGTGCGCCTCATCCAGGTCGAGGCGAGCAGGATGGGCATTGATTTCCAGGGCCACACCGCGCGCCGCCGCTTCGCGCAGGATCAGGTCCATGTCGAGTTCGGCCGGATCCCTTTGTCCCACCATGCGGCCGGTCGGGTGCCCGATGATGTCGACGTGTCGGTTGCGGATGGCGGCCAACAGCCGGCCGGTGATCTGGTCTTTCTTCTGGCGCAGAGAGGTGTGAATGGAGGCCGTGACCACGTCCAGCTCGCGGAGCACCTCATCCGGAAAGTCGAGCGTCCCATCGGCGCGGATCTCCACCTCCACCCCGCGCAGGAGGCGGATGGAGTCGCCGAGCCTGCGCTGCACCGCTTGGATTTCCAGCCCCTGCTGGCGCAAGCGTTCGACGCTCAACCCGTTGGCCACTCCCAGGCTCTGCGAGTGATCAGCGATCGCCAGGTAGCGCAGCCCAAGGTCGCGGGCAGCAAGGGCCATCCGCTCGACAGGGACTGTCCCGTCGGTCCAATCACTGTGCGAGTGCAACTCGCCGGCCAGATCGCCCAAAGCGACCAGTGGCGGCAGCCGGCCCTTGCGTGCGGCCTGGATTTCACCCCGGTCCTCGCGCAGCTCCGGCGGAATCCACGGAAGGCCGAGGGTCGCGTACACCTCTTCTTCCTCGGCGCAGAGGATCTCCTCGCCTGTCGACCGTTTGAAGCCGTGCTCTGAGAGGGAAAGGCCCTGGTCCAGCGCCAGCTCTCTCAGGCGCACATTGTGCGCCATCGAGCCTGTGGCGTACTGCAGCGCGCTGCCGAAGCGCTCCGGCGGGTGGACCCACAGCTGGACCCGCGTTCCATCGACCAGCTCCGCGCTGGCCTTGGTCTCTCCCTTTCCGGTGACACGGTGCACTTCTGGCAAGCGGATGAAGGCATGCAGCACAGTCGCTGGGTCCGTTGCTCCCACGAGGAGGTCAATATCCCCAACCGTCTCGCGCCAGCGCCTCACGCTGCCCACCGGCTCGGCGCGCCGCACGCCCTCGACCTGGCGCAGCTTCGCCAGCAGCTCTTCGGCCACCGCCATCGCCGCGCCGATCGAGGTGCGCCCACTCTGCCGACGGCGTAGCGTCTCGATGCGTTCCAGGATTTGCGCCTCGGAGCGCTCCCCCATTCCGGGGAGCGTTCGCAGCCGACCCTCACGCGCCGCCTGCTCGAGCTGGTCGAGCGAGGTGACTCCAAGCTCTTTCCAGAAGCGGGCAGCCTTCTTGGGGCCCACGCCGCCGACGCGGAGCACCTCTACCAATCCGGAGGGAATCTCCTCTTTCAGCCGCTCGTAGAACCCCAGCTTGCCGGTGCGAAGCAGCTCATCAATCTTGCCAGCGATGGCCTTGCCCACCCCCGGGATGCTCTCCAGCTCCCCCTCCCGCCACACCGCCCTTATGTCACGGCCCAGGTCGAGCAGACCCTGGGCTGCCTTGCGATAGGCCAGGACTTTGTAGATCTGCTCGCCCCTTATCTCGAGCAGGTCTGCAATTGTTTCCAGCACCTGGGCCATCTCGCGGTTGTTCACCCGTTACCTCTCCTGCGGCGCCCTCTCAGCCAGCAGCAGAACCACCTTCCACTCCTCGTCATCCGCCATCAGGCCGCTGCCGGCATAGCGATACGCCGGATCGAGAAGAACGCTGCGATGTTCGGGACTTGCCAGCCAGCGTGCCATAATGGCGGCACCCAGATCCTGCAGCCCGGGCGCAGAGGCTGCCAAGACCTCGGCCAGTCTGCCACCAAAACCCGAACCGACCATGAGCTTGAGCGGCAGAGGCTCATTCGTCTCGGGGTCCCGCGACGCCAGGTACCCTCGCGCCGCCATGTCCTCGGATCGAGTGAAGGCGAGATCGATCAGACTGTCCGAGACTTCCAGAAGAGGCAAGCCGTGGGCAGCGCGGTCCTCATTCAGACGATCTATGAAGGACGCGGCCGCCGGCCGCAGGACAGCACGCCGAGCCTCGATCAGCCCAGGCTCATCCTCCCCGCTGCCAGGCTCGATCTTGATGGGATCAGCGGTGGCGCGAAGTGGCAGGTCGACTGGGAGCGAGGTGCAGGCCGCCACGGCTGAGATCACAAGAAGCAGACGTGCTATTCGCCGGCTGCCCATCCTCCCTCCGTCGCACGCGATTATATACCTCCGCCTTCGCATGACCGCACTGAACCAGGCGGGCAGCCCGGTGATGACGATTGCCCAGACCTGCCGTTTGTGCTATGCTTTGCTTCAGTCCCCGCCCGGAGCGTGAGGTGTCGCATGGCCAGCAGAGCGCCCGTGCACCCCATCGTGGTCTATCGAATCGAGAAGCACCCGCTCGACGTCGGCGCCTCTGGCCGAGGCTTCCAGTGGCTCGGCTGCGGCGAGGGGCTTCGGCGCGACCTCGAAGGCCTGATCGGTCCACACGATCCCGGTCAGGTCAGCGTCCTGGTCGACCCTCATCCAGCCGGTCCTGCTTGGCGGGAGCTCATCGAATCGCTGCTGCAGGAGCGTGTGCGCATGGTGGTCACGCATCTGGCACCACTGACCTCCGGCCAGCGCCAGCAGCTGATCGCGGTCTGCGCTCAGTCCGGCACCCGCCTGATCACGCCGAGTGATGCCGGCCGCCGCCGCCAGGCCGAGGCCGCTCCGCGAAGCCTGTAACCCACATGCACCGTAGACCTGAGGAGACAAGGTCGACGTATGAATACGTCGGCAACCTTCACATCCACACGCCATTCTCGGATGGCTTCGGCACCCATGAGGAAGTTGCCCAGGCCGGGCTGAGCGTCGGCCTGGACTTCGTCGTCGTCACGGACCACAACGTCTGGGTGGGCGGAGTCGAAGGCTATCGCTACCAGGGCGAGAGACGGCTCCTGCTCCTTGTTGGAGAAGAGGTACACGACCAGGCACGCGAACCGCAGAAGAACCATCTCCTGATCTTCGGCGTCGATCGCGAACTGGCGCCTCTGGCACCCGAACCGAGGCGCCTTCTCGCTGCCGTGGCCGAGGCAGGCGGCCTGTCCTTCTTCGCCCACCCCACGGACCCGGCTGCTCCGCTGTTCGATCAGCCCGACCTCTCGTGGGTGGAATGGGGCCTCGGGGATTTCACTGGGATTGAACTCTGGAACTTCATGAGCGAGTTCAAGCTACACCTGCGGTCGATCCCCTCTGCGCTCCACCACGCGTATCATCCGGAGAAGGTGGTGACGGGCCCTTTCCCGGAGACGCTGCGGCGCTGGGATGAGCTACTGGCCGCAGGCCGCCGCGTCGTGGCCATCGGGGGATCGGACGCGCACGCGTTTCAGATCCAGGCAGGACCGCTACGACGCGTCGTCTTTCCCTACGAGTTCCTGTTTCGGGCGGTCAACACGCACGTCCTGACCTCGGAGCCCCTGAGCGGGGATGCCCGCGCCGACCGCCAGCGCCTCTACCTTGCCCTCCGTTACGGCCGCTGCTTCATCGGCTATGACCTTCCGGCCTCTACGAAGGGCTTCCGCTTCAGCGCGCAGGGAAAGGAAGGCACCGCGCTCATGGGCGAGAGCATCGCCGCGCGCCACGGCGTGACGCTGCAGGTATGGCTGCCGCAGCGCGCAGACTTGAGGCTGCTGCGAAACGGCCGCGCAGTCAAGGAGCTGCGCGAGGCGCAGACGGCGGTGCACATCGCCTCCGAGCCGGGCGCGTACCGCGTCGAGGCCTACCTCGACTACAAGGGCCGCCGCCGCGCGTGGATCCTCAGCAACCCGATCTACCTGATGGCCTGAGGGCTGCCCTCCCTGCCTGCCCGATTACGCTCCAGGATGACCCTACCGCCCGCACAGCCTCGCGCGGCGAAACGCGCGCGGTCACCGGACGGCGACCGTCGTGCACGCCACGCCGCGGCTGTGGATGACGGCGATGTGCCAGGTTGTTGCCAGGCCCTCAAGAGGCGTGAAGCCTTGCTCAAGATTGAAGCGGCCGTCCGCGCCGATTTCCACTGCCGGACGGACCTCATGCGTCTGCGAATGAGCCCGGTTGCCGCGGCGCACTCGCGCCGTGGCTACCAGCGTGGTGTCTTCTCCCGGCAGGAAGCCTTCCCCACGGATCTCGACAAGCCCGCTGCGAAGGACCCTTGCCGACAGAGACAGGCCCGGGATATCTGTGCACTCGAAAGGTGTGGCAGTGGGCAGCGGCGTGCCATTCACGACCGTGACATCCAGCGGCTCGGGCGTCGCGGTGAAACCGGGGCCGCCGGGCGCGGGCGGCGTCCCGCAGGCGGCCAGCAGGACGCTGGCGAACAAGCACCCTGCGAGTAGCTTACTCCCAAACCCCCTGTTCAACCTCCCGACCCCTCTCGCCAAAACGCACTCACCACTCATCGAACTTCCCTCCGTGCGTTCGGACACGGGTTGCAGACCGGGCCGGCAGGGCCTGCCGCGCGTTCGAGGCTTGCTGAGTCCCGGCGCAGAAGCCTTCACCGGTTGTCGAATCGATACACGCGCCTCACTTGTGGGCCTTGGTGACGGACGACCAGTGGATGGACTCAGGCACCTGGGCAACGGCTGACCCCCCTCGCGAGCATTGCGGCGCCTGACGAACACGCCTGCCACTGCCCGCAACCGGAACCAGAGCACGCGCCTTGCCAGTCCTACTGCTCCTCGCCCCAGATCAGGTGGTATCCTCCTGCCAAGTCCGACGCGACTACATGAAGAAGCCAGGTGCCGGCAACAGCCCTCATCCCGATGCTGCTCTCGCCCGATTCGAAGTCAGATATCTGCCCATTCCACCGCTCCGTTCCATCCGGTCCTCTCAGGGACCACGCAACGCTTCCGTTGGTCACCCTGTAGACCAGGCGGATCTTGATCGGGTCCGCACTCTCAGAGACTTCAAAGCAGTAGGTTGTCGAAGCGGATTCGCTGTCTCCCGCCAGACCCACGTAGGTGCCTGGAGGAACCTCGAGGTCGCAGGTTTGCGAGGAGGTTGTCGGTTCCGCGCAGGAGGCCAGGGCGGCCGCGACCGCGATCAACACGAGGAAGAGAGTCATCTTGTGTCTGCAGCCCGCCATCGCAGAATCCCTCCTGGGTTGAGGCCCCGTTCCACACGCCTTTCGGCATGGTCCGAACAAGCGGATTCCCTCTCCACGTCGGACACACCGGCCCTCGCAGCTCTTGCCGGGTCCTAGATGCAGTCGTTGCCGGAGGGCATTGTACCCGTGGAAGAATCCGACAGGCTTGTGGAGTAGGTGCATGAGTGTGCGAGCGCTAGGCTGCCCCCGCCCGAGTCAGGCCCTGCAGAGCAAAGAAGCCGATCTGACGGCGGCACGTGCCCTGACCGGGACTCTCGAACCGCGATTTCAGCGACGTTGAGAAGCCCGTTGCCGGGTCGGTAAGGCGATGAACGGTCCGCGAGACAAGAGTCCAGTCCCGATCCTCATCGGATGGGTGAACGGTAGTGGTCAGGAGCACCCCTCCGGCCTGTGCTAAGTGAGAGAGAGATTGGAGGTTTGCGGGGACTAGGCACTTGCCGGATAGCTTGGAGAGGAAGAAAGCCTTGCTCGCGGCGGTCACGACCAGCCAACGCCTTCCGCACATCAGAACCCCTTTTTGTACACTCAACCCCTTTCGCTCGGCCCTGCCAGTCTACCAACCATTCTGCCCCCCTCCCACCCCTTGTGAAAACCCCGTGTGCGACAATTGCGGACCACTCTGGATAGGATGCGGCAAGGGCTCTTCCGCCTTTGGCGCAGACGCGCTCCAACTGCCGTGGTAGAATCCTCGCTCATCTGTTCGAGCGCATTCCAGCCATGTCCGAGTTTCGCCTTCACGCGCCGTATCAGCCCACCGGCGACCAGCCCGAAGCCATCGAGCAATTGGTTGCCGGCCTGCTGCGCGGCGACAAGCACCAGGTGCTGCTCGGCGCCACCGGCACCGGCAAGACCTTCACCATCGCCAACGTCATTGCCCGCGTCCAGCGACCCACCCTGGTCATGGCCCACAACAAGACCCTCGCAGCCCAGCTCTACGCCGAGTTCAAGGAGTTCTTCCCCGAGAACGCCGTCGAGTACTTCGTCTCCTACTACGACTACTACCAGCCGGAAGCCTACGTCCCCAAGCACGATCTGTACATCGAGAAGGAGACGGAGATCAACGAGGAGATCGAACGCCTACGCCTCTCCACCACGACCTCGGTCCTGTCGCGGCGGGATGTCATCGTGGTGGCCTCGGTCTCCTGCATCTACGGCATTGGCAGCCCGGAGGCGTACGGCCGGGTGGTGCTCAACCTCGAGGTTGGCGGCGTCTACCGCCGCAGCGCCGTCCTGCGTCAACTCGTGGAGAGCCAGTACGAGCGCAACGACATGGAGCTGCGCCCCGGCGCCTTCCGCGTGCGCGGCGACACCCTGGAAATCATGCCCGCCTACCAGGAGCGCGGCGTGCGCGTCGGCTTCTTCGGCGACGAGGTCGAGCGCATCGTCGAGTTCCATCCCCTGACCGGGGAAATCCTGCACGATCGCGAGTCGGTCTCGATCTACCCTGCCAAGCACTTCATCACCGACGAGGAGAAACTCCAGGCGGCGCTGGCGGGCATCGAGGCCGAACTGGCCGAGCGCGTGGAATGGTTCAGGAGCCAGAGCCGCCTGCTCGAGGCGCAGCGCCTGGAACAGCGCACGCGGTATGACCTGGAGATGCTGCGCGAAGTCGGCTACTGCGCCGGCATCGAAAACTACTCTCGCCACCTCGACCAGCGCCCGCCCGGCTCGCCCCCCTGGACCCTGATCGACTACTTCCCGCCGGACTTCCTGCTGGTCATCGACGAGAGTCACATGACCGTGCCCCAGATCAACGGGATGTACGGCGGCGATCGTTCGCGCAAGGAAATCCTGGTCGAGTACGGATTCCGACTACCCTCGGCCCTCGACAACCGGCCGCTGTCGTTCGAGGAGTTCGAGGCCCGCACGGGGCAGGTGATCTACACCTCGGCCACGCCCGGCCCGTACGAACTCGAGCGGGCAAGCCAGGTGGTGGATCAGATCATCCGGCCCACCGGCCTGGTCGACCCCGAGGTCGAGGTGCGCCCGATCGCCGGCCAGATCGACGACCTGGTGGGCGAAATCCGGCGGCGCGTTGAGCGCGGCCAGCGAGCGCTCGTGACCACCCTGACCAAACGCATGGCCGAAGACTTAGCCGACTATCTCAGCGATCTCGCCGTCAAGGTCCACTACCTGCACTCCGAGATCGACACCATCGAGCGCGTCAGCATCCTGCGCGACCTGCGCCTCGGTGTGTACGATGTCGTGGTCGGAATCAATCTCCTGCGGGAAGGGCTGGACCTGCCGGAGGTGTCGCTCGTCGCCATCCTCGACGCCGACAAGGAAGGCTTTCTTCGCTCCGACACGGCCCTGATCCAGACGATCGGCCGCGCCGCCCGCCACGTCGAGGGCAAGGTCATCATGTACGCCGACCAGATCACGGATTCGATGAGGCGTGCCATCGACGAGACGGAGCGCCGCCGCGCTAAGCAGATCGCCTACAACCGGGCACATGGCATCGAGCCGGTCAGCATCGTCAAGGCCGTGCGCGATCTGACCGATCAGGTCGCTGCGCATGCCGTGGCGGAACGGCGCGAGGAATACCGGCCGTTCACAGCAGCCCAGCTGCCCCGCAACGAGCTGACGCGCCTGATCAAGGAGTTGGAGAAGGAAATGCGGGTGGCGGCCGAGGCTCTCGAGTTCGAGAAGGCCGCTGCGCTGCGCGACGAGATGTTTGAACTGCGCCAGGCTCTGGCCGAACAGGAGGATTTGCCGCCCTGGCGCCGGGCGCGGGCGCTCGCCGGCGAGGGCTGAGTCCCCTCAGTTCAGAGGAAGCTCGACCACGAAGACCGCTCCGCCCTCGGGGCGGTTGGCCGCCCGTATCGTGCCGCGGTGCGCCTCGACCAGCTTTCGCGCAATCGCCAGCCCGAGGCCGCTGCCGCCTTCGCTGCGCGCGCGTGAACGCTCCGCCCGATAGAACCGCTCAAAGACGAGGGGCAGCGCCTCCGGCGAGATGCCCTCACCGCTGTCGGCGACCTCCAGTCGAGCAAGGTTCCGCGCAGCATCGGGCTTCAGCCCGATGCGAACCTCGCCGCCGGGGGGCGTGTGCCGCAGGGCATTGGAAAGCAGGTTCGTCAGCACCTGCTCGAGGCGAATTGGGTCGATGGTCAAGGTCACCGGTTCCGCTTCGAGCAGCAGGCTGATGCCCTGGGTCTCAGCCTGCGGCCGATGGGCCTCGACGACGCGCGCCGCCAGGCGCGCCAGATCGCTCTCGGCCATGTCAAGGGTCAATTGGCCGGCGTCGGCCAGCGCCAGAGTCTGGAGGTCGTCGACCAGGCGGCGCAGGAGCCGCGTCTGATCGAGGATCGGTGCCAGCGACTCGGGCGTGGCCGGGTAGACGCCATCGAGGATGCTCTCGACCTGCGCCTGCATCACGGCCAGCGGGTTGCGGAGTTCGTGGGCAACATCGGCCGTCAAGTCCCGGCGCAGTCTCTCCAGTCGCTCGAGGTTCTCCGCCATCTGGTTGAAGGCCGCCGAGAGTTCGCCCAGCTCGTCGCTGGACTCGACTCGGACCCGACGAGCCAAGTCTCCGCGCGCCAGCGCGCGGGAAGCCTCGGTCAGTTCCCGCACGGGGCGAAGAAGCTTGAGCACCAAGCCGCCGACGACGAGGACGGCCAGGACACCCACTGCAGCAGCGGCGATCCAGATCGCCCGATTGACGCGGAAGATCAAGTCGGTGCTCAAGGTGCGGCCCTCGGGCGAGCGCACCACGAGAAAGCCAACGGCCCGCCCGTCTACGACCACCGGCTGAGCCTCGGCCAGTTCGATGGTGGACAGGACTGCCTGGGCTCGATGCCCCGCCACAACCCGGCCGTCTTCGTCCGTCAGGATCAAGACCGGGTTCATCATCCCCGCCATGGCGTTTCGCCCCCGCCCCATCATCCCTTCCATCCACATCGGATGGCCCGGCCCCATGCCGCCATTGGTTATGAGGAGCGACTGGACCCCCTCCCATCCCCCGTGCTCGCGGTAGTACGCCTGAAGCTCTGCTGCCAGCAGGCCGGCGTCGGTCATGCCGCCGCGAAACATGAATCCCCGCACCTCGCGCGCCGCCGCTCGATTGGCAAGCAGCGAAATTGCCGCAGCGCCGCTGAGGAACACCAGCGCCATTACCACGAAGACCTTCCAGACCAGGCTGAGCCTGGGGAACCGGGCAGCTTCAGCCTTCACGGAAACGGTAACCCACACCGAACACAGTCTGGATGTAGCGCGGCTGTCGCGGGTCCGGCTCGATCTTGGCGCGCAGGTTCTTCACGTGCGCGTCGATGGTCCGTTCATAGCCTGCATAGGCCTCGCCCTGGGCTGCCTCCAGCAACTGCAGACGGGTGAACGCGCGGCCGGGCTCCCGTGCCAGGGTGAGAAGCAGGCTGAATTCGGTAGGTGTGAGCGGGACCTCGCGTCCGCCGACGGTGACACGATGGCGCACGAGGTCGATCTCGAGATCCGCGGCGCGGACGATCGGCGGCGGCTGCGATTCGCCGCGGGCGCGGCGCAGCACGGCGCGCACGCGGGCCACCACCTCGCGCGGGCTGAATGGCTTGGTGATGTAGTCATCGGCGCCGAGCTCCAGCCCGATGAGTCGATCGGTCTCCTCCACGCGGGCTGTCACCATGATCAGCGGCACTTGCGACGTTCGCCGCAGTTCGCGGGCAACATCCAGGCCGTCCATCCCCGGCAGGTTCAGATCGAGCAGCACGAGGTCCGCCGGGTCGTGGCGGAAGAGAGAGACCGCCTCGGGTCCGTTCGAGGCGGTCTGCACACGGAAACCGGCACGCTGAAGGTAGTCCCGCAGGATGCGCACCAGCTCGATTTCGTCCTCCACGATCAGAACGGTCGAGCTCATGCCTCGATTATACTTTCTCGCCGCAGCGCGGGCACGCTATCCAGCCATTCTGAAGTGGGCTGCCGCAGTGAGCGCAGCGCCGGCCCTGAGCCGCACCCCGCACCAGGCTGACGACGCCCGCGACGACCAGAACCAGGAAGCCCAGCCCCAGCAGCCACCCGAACCCGGGCAGCCAGCCCATCCAGCCACCGGGGTGCATGCCCCAGACGCCGCGCATCATCGGCATCGGGCCAAAGGCACCGAGACGCGGCCCGGCCAGCGCCCAGTACATCTGCCAGCCAAGACAAAAGAGAATCACCACGAGCGCCACAACCGCCAGCGCGATCAACATCGTTCGCAAGAACCGTTCCATCTCCTTGCTCCTTTCTCCGATTGCATCAGCCGGCTGACTGTCACCGACTCCAGGGTCGGTTCGGCCGGCCAAAGGGCGAGAAGCCAGGACCTTGCCAGCCCCATCCGGCCCCGGGAGCAGCCCAACAGCCGCGCCCCAGGCCTGGCATCCCAAACGCCGGGCCAGACCAGCGCTGCCGCAGCCATTCCGCCTGAGCATCGGTGATGACGCCGTCGGCGACCGCTGCATCCAGTGCCTTCTCGTTCGCCTGTTGCCACAGGTCGCGGATCTCCTCATCGTCCAGTCCCTTGTCCCTGGCGATGGAGAGCAGCGTCTCGCCCTCATCCAGTTTCTCCTCCAGTTCGGCCCGCGTGATTCCCAGCCCCTCGGCCAATGCGTTGAGGAAGTAGTCGTGCAGCCTTCCGTCGCCGCGCAGGCCCCGTCCCATCCTCCCCGGCAAGGGCCAGTCCGCGGCCGGGAGTTGTCCGACGGCGCTTTCCATGACCGACTTCTGATAGGCCGCCAGGGCCGCCCCTCCGGCCACAAGGCCCAGGGCGACAACCGCGGCCAGCACACCAACGATCCACTTTCTCATATGAAACCCTCCTCACTAGGAATTCGCAAAGACACTCTGATCGGCGTTCCGGCGACAATCAGCTTACTGGATGCTTGTGAAAAACCTGTGAAGGCAGCGCGAAGAGAAGCCGAAGGTTCGAAACCTCTGCACTGTGCCAACCTCTCCGTAACCGACCCCCGGCCTGCCGGCCCTGGGTTCGGATCCGGCAGGCCGGGGCATTAGAGGCGGAACTACGGCCGTGAAGCTCCGCTCCGCTGGGCCAGCCCCCACCGGTGGGCAGCGGCTTGGCACCGCGCTGCACCCGACGGCCCGGGGGCAGCCGGCCATCCCTTCTGGCTCAGCCAGTCAGCCTGCTCCGGGGTGAGGATACCATCGGCCAGCGCCTCGGCAACTGCCTGCTGGCGGACCTCCAGCCACAGGCTTCGAAACGACTCGATGCTCACGCCCTCGTCGAGGGCGATCTGGGCCATAGTATCCCCCGCTGCCAGTCGTTCCTCGATGGCCTCGGGCGTCAGATCGAGCCTCTCCGCAAAAGCCTCAACCAAGTACTCGTGCAGAAGGCCCGACCCGGGTTGAGCCTGCGCTCGGCCGCGACCAAGCCGGAGCCCGCAGCCAGTCAGCGGCGCTTCCTCCTGGGCATAGGCGACGGATCCCGTTCCAAGCGCGATGCCAACCGCCGCGACAACCGCAAACCACTTCCACGCCTTCATCGTCTCATCTCCATCATCTCGGATTTTCGGCCAGGCAGCTTGCTGCCGCCCAGTCCGCCATCAGCATCACACAGGAGTGTGAAGGCCGGATGAAGGAGCAGAGCGCAGTCTGTGCGCGTTGCTCGCCGCCCTGAGATCGATTCCACTTCGCGGGAGGGGAAAGGCCGCCTGAATGGGAGCGCCCCTGGTGCGACTCGAACGCACAACCGTCGGATTAGAAGTCCGGCGCTCTATCCGTTGAGCTACAGGGGCGACGATCGGATTGTAGGCCAAAGGGGCGCGGAGGTCAACCGTCGACGCAGGGGCGAATGCCCTTGTAGACGCGAGGGCTGGAGAGCGTTTTCAGGATGACCGAGGCGGGGCGGCCAAGCCGCTGGCCGATCTCCACAGGAGTCAGAGGTGAGTTCCCATTGGCCAGGAACAGCCGGAAGACAGCATTCACCAGACTTGTCTGAGGCGAAAGATAGTCCGGCTGCTTGGAGCAGTGGGTGATGAGGACGTGCTGGATGCCCGGCACCCGACGCACTTCGCCGGTCTCCGGATCGACGAAGTCGACCAGCGTCTTGGCGTCGAGGTCGGCGTAGGCTCGCTGATGCTCCGAGCACAACTGCCCGAGCAGGTAGACTTCCATCTCGCGATCGGCGCGCTCCCACCAGCCCGAGTCGATGTGGAACTTGGTCTCGAGCGTGGGTCGGACGAGCTGGTGGGCCTTGCCCAGGTCCGTCGGGCTCATGAGGTCGTCCAGGCAGTGTCGTCGAAGCGCCAGTACAGGTCTCCGACGTGCACGTAGCAGGGACGGGAGACCAGCTCGACGAAGATCGGGGCAGGCGCCATGCGGCGCAGGACGTTGACGCCCGAGTGGAGCGCCTGCGCGTGGACTGCGCTCTGCGGATTGAGCTTGGCCAGCTCACGAAAGACGTGCGCCACCAGGCGATCCAGGGAGAGCCGTCTCTGCTCGCCCTTGAGCCAGGCTTCGTCGAGGGCGGCCGGGTCGAGCAAGCCGACGATCATGCGGTCGTCGTAGGAGGTGCCGACGGGCTGCTTGAGCATGGTGAAGCCAATGTGATTGTCGGCGCTGATGGAAACAGTGCGAATCCAGTCATTGCGCCGGCGGCGGTCCACAGCCTCGACGATGACCTCACCGGGCTTCTGCCCCCTCCTCACCCGGACCAGTCCGCCGGCGGGGATTTCGTAGTGGCGATACCACTGTTCAAGGCCAATGACGTATCGCTCCTTGCGCACCACCCAACCCGGGAAACGCTCGCCGCTGTGCCCATCCACCAGAATGAATCGAATGCGGGGCGCCTCGTAGGCCGTGGGGAAGAGGGGGCGAAGGCGGGCGCTGAGCGGAAGGGCCCCCACGCGCCAGTGCGGGAACAGGGTGGCCAGCACGACCTCGTCTTCCGCCGGGCTTGGGCTTTCCAGAGGGCTGAACTCGTCGTCCAGCTCCCGCTCCAGGCGCAAGAGCTCGGGGGTCAGCGCCGCACGGTTGTGAGGCGGCTCGCTGTAGCCCAGTCGCGGCGGCGGGTAGAGCACCTCAGGAGGCTCGAGGCGCCTCAGATGCCACAGCACCAGTCCGGCAGGGCCAACTTCATCGAAGCGGTCATCTTCCTGCAGCGCGTAGTCAAGAGAGAAGGCAGCCAGGAGGGGATCCACGGAAGAGGGCAGTTCGATGGGCTCCAGCAGCGCGGTAGTGGGCAGCGGGCCACCGCCGGCGACATCGAGCACAGCCTCTGCCAGGTTGAGGTGCCCGGGGCTGATGTCCGCCAGCAGCGCGCGCGGGAACCAGCGGCCAGCAATGCGCACGATGTCATCCTTCTGCCCGAGCCGTGCTTCCAGGCACGCCTGGATGGCCTTGCCATGCCTCAGCAAGATTGCGCCGGGCGTATCAATCGGCTCGGGTTCCCCCTGCGGCCCAAGTTGTTGGTTTAGCGGATGATTGGCAAGCCGCGCCGCGAACTCTCGCCGGTGACTGTCACCCTTGATCTCCACCGTGATCACATCAAAGGCGCCGATCTCGGGGTTCTCACCCAGCCGAACGGCGACAACCGTCCCCACCCGGTGCCCCAGCTTGGGGAAGACAAGCTCCTGCCCCTCGTGGTATTCATCGGCGGGCCGGTACGTCAGTCGCTGCGGCCGCGGCGCCTCCCCGGCCGCCCGCGCGGCCTGCTGCAGGCGGTGCTCAAGCAGCGCCAGCGCCATCTCCTCCGTCGTGAGCGGGATCTCCCGATCCATCAGGAGGTTGTAGATGAAGTCCAGGTCTTCGTCGGAGACCTCGAACTCCGTCCAGCCTATGGCGTGTCGTGGCGCAGATGGGACCATGCGTCGGGGGCTATCGAGTACCACTCAGCGAGATTATACTACAGCCACGCGGCTGGGAGGGCGGAGGCACTGTGGACGACAAGGTCGTTACGGTCGAGACCGTGGCGGGGATGCTCGAGGCCGAGATCCTGCGCGGCCTGCTCGAATCGGCTGGGCTTCGCGTGTGGCTCTCGCATGAAGCGGCAGGAAAGGCGATCGGCCTTGGGGTCGGCCCGCTGGGCGAAGTCAACATCGTCGTCCCGGCCGAGGATGAGGACCAGGCACGCCGCCTCATCGCCGACTACCGCAGTGGCAAGCTTGCGGACGACACGGGCTGACCCGTGACCGACGCCTCACGGATACTCGACAGACGTCCACTGCAGTGGATTCACCGGAACACCCCCCACCCACACCTCCCAGTGCAGATGAGCGCCGGTCACCCGGCCTGTGGCCCCGACCAGCCCGATCGTCTGCCCCGGCTCCACCATATCTCCCACCGCAACCAGAATCTCAGACTGATGCAGGTAGCCGGTGAACACGCCCCATCCGTGATCGATGATCGTGGTGTTGCCCCGGACGACCAGCGGCCCGGCGAAGACGACGCGGCCACGGGCCGGCGCCGGGATCGGCGTGCCGGTACCGCCATAGAAGTCGAGCCCCGTGTGATAGTAGCGGTAGCCGGAGTTGTTGTATGAGCGCCGCGAACCGAAGACGGAGGGGAACACCTCGGTGTTCTTCGACGGGAACAGGAAGGTGCCCGACCACAGACGCTCGGGCGAATCGGCGCTGACAATCGAGGCGATGAACTCTTCCTCCGGCACGGTCACGGCAGGATCGATCGTCTCGGGAGGCACCGCCAGCGGCCTATCGAACAGATAGCCGCCCTCGACGACCGGCACGGGCTGCGAGAACGCGCAGAATATGCTGCCATCCGCTGGATCCAGCAGCGACACCTCGAGGTCGTACAGCCCCGGCTCGGCCATGGCGTGAATGCCTTGCAGCGCCACCTGATGAGCCTCATCAAGGGAATGGAACTGCAGGACCCGCTCTCCGACCCGGCCCTCGATGGTGACCTCCCCTGCGGCCTCGACTCGAACGCGCAGGGTGCGGCCCTGAACCGCTGGGAGCGGACTCACCTGCACCGACAACACCGGCTCCGGCAACCCCGATGGAGGGGACGAGCCGCCGGGGATCGCCAGCGTGGCCCCCGGAAGGACCCACAGCCGGTCGCTCCACCGGTTCACCGTCGCCACCAGCCAGGGGTTCACACCTTGCAGCACCGCGGTCTCCAGAAGCGACCTCCCCTCCTCTACAGCGAGCGTCTTGGCTGCCGCAAGGCGCAGCGGATTGGCCTCGTCTTGAGACACGATCAGCGCCTGCCCAACGTAAAGCCGCTGCGGGCTGACGATGCGGTTGAGCCGGATCAGGGTCTCCTTCGGAACCCCGTGCCGCAGGCTGAGGCTGGCAAGCGTTTCGCCGTAGGCGATCTCCTGCGTGGTCAGCACGCCGCTCACGCCCTCGAAACCCGGGATGAGAAGGGGCTGTCCGGGCTGGAGCAGCGACGGGTTGGTGATGCTGTTGGCATTGATTAGGGCTTCAAGCGAAACGCCGAAGCGCCGGGCGATGTCGGTCAGCGTGTCGTCGGGGGCGACGATGTACACAGGGCCGCCCTCCTGAGCCCTCGCGTCGCCGCACGGCAGCAGGAAAGTCAGGGCGAGGACAAGCAAGGCGACCCTAGGCCAGCGGCACATCCGCAAACTCCAGTTCATCCCCTTCGCTCACGCGCTCGAGGAGCGAAGGATGACCTTCGAGCACATACTGGGCCGGTCGCTTCGGCAGATAGATTCCCCCGCGGCGCGCATGTCTTCGATCTATCACGCTCCCGCCTGGATCCAGCCACACGACGCCAAGGTCCATCCACATGCCCCACATGTGGATGGCCGACCCCAGCCGGCTTGGGCGCGCCTCCACGAGCAACAGCCCCTCGCCCGGCGACAAGTCGCGCCGGAAGGTCAGCCCGCGCAGGCGGCACCAGAAGCCGTTGCACCAGAGGGCCCGCAAGACGGCTTCGCCGCCCCTCGACCGATTGTGGACCACAACCCAGCGCTCCATCCGGCTCCCAGATACGAAGCCGGGGCGACCGCTGCCGCCCCGGTGTACCTCGCCCACGAGCGCGGTCACTCCGACAGGCCGAGGATCTTCTCCACGCTCTCCAGCAGTTCCTGCGGCCCGAAAGGCTTGGTGATGTAATCGTCGACCTTCGCGATGTGCAGGCCGAGCACTTTGTCGATCGATTGCGCCTTGGCGGTGACGACAATCACCGGGATGGTGCGAAGGTTGGGATCGGCCTTGATCTGCTGGTAGACCTCCCAGCCGTCCATGTCGGGCATCATCAGATCGAGCAGGATCAGGTCCGGCTTCTCCCGCCGGACGGTCTCGAGCCCCTCGATGCCCCCGTTGGCCCCGATGACGTAGAAGCCCTTGCGGCCGAGGATAAGCCGGACAAGATCGATCATTTCCGGTTCATCCTCGATGCAGACGACGCGCTTCGACTCGGATGCCATAGGGGCCTCCCCGGCCGGAATGCGCTCATTAGTGTACCATAATGAACCCACCGCGCAACTGGGCGCTGGTCCTGGGCCGGGCCCGTCGGAGAATCAACCGAGCCCCCAGAGGGGCTCGGTTGAGGAGGAGAGCAAGCCGCTCACCCTAGGCATCGGGGGACCTACGATTACCATTTGGAGTGCGGGCCGGTGGCCGCAGGGGGATCGGCGCCAGACACTCGCTCTGTTGGGTAAGGTGTTGTCTCCGGATGCCCATGAGGGCGCGGCTTGCATGCTCATTGTCGCGCCGCTCCCCGCCGGTGGACCTTACGTGCGGCTTCCATTCGATGGTCTGATCGTCCGCCGCCCCATGCCCCGGGCAGAGCCGCCAGAAGGGCAACGCCAGGTCAGCACCGCTGAGGGCTCTCAGGTCTCCCACCAATCGGGCATGATGAGGTACAATACCGAGCCTGCGCCCCGGAGGCAGTTCCCCGGCGAAGCTAAGACCAAGCATGTCCAAGAAGGCCACTTCCTCCATCGGTCCCTCGGGCCGGCTTACCCTCGAGGTGCCCGAAGTCTCGCTCGGGCCTTTGCGCAAGGAGTACAAGGCGTGGCAAGCTCTCCTTGAGGCCCAGCCCCTGATCCTCCAGCGGTTCCTGGAGGCGCAGGCGCGCCTGCTTGCCGAGGCTCTGGTGGATCGAGCACCGCAGGCGCGCTTCACGCTCCCCGATCAGATCGTCCCCGTGGTGGGAGGCCAGGCCATCCCCATCCCGTTGGATCATCGAGAGCAGTTGGTCGGTGGGCTCATCGACCGGCTGACTGGCGGGGACATTCGGGTGTCCGTTCGCCAGCGCCTAGCCGAGCTGGAGCAGTCTGGGGACCGCGGCGTTGCGGCGGCGACGGCAGTCCTGCGCCACGCAACCGCCATGCACATGGTTCACGACATGCTCCCCACAGGGCGCTCCGTCACCTACGCCGAAGCGCCCGAGGGGGGCATCCCCTGCACCCCTGTGGTCGAGGGTCTGGAACCGGAGTCGGCCATCACGGCGCCCACCGACGTCATTGTCGAGCAGGGCGAGGTTGAGGCCAGCCGCGGGCTGCTGACCGTGCCCTTTGTCCCCGCCGCCCGCAAGTTCTACCTGCCCCAATGGGTGGCGTTTGACGAAGAAGACCGCCTGCTTGTCGGCTCGGTGAATGAGGCCGAGGCCCATGTGCGGTCGATGCAGCGCTTCCTGGGCATCCTGCACGCCGCCGTGTCCCTGGCGCCGTACATCGTGGCCGATGAGGAGTACCAGCGCAAGCGCTACGGCATGCTCGGCCAGCTGGTGAATCAGGGCCGCGCCCTGGCGCGCCACCTGACCGGCGAGATCATCCGCACCATCAAGCGCCGGGCCGCGGGCAACGACCTCAACCGCGGCCTGAGCCTGAGCCTCCCGTATTTCGACGACCAATCACTGGCGATGAAGACGCGGGATTTCGAGGTCATTCCGGCGGGCCGCATCATGTTCATACCGGCTTTCGTGGTGAGAGCGGCCCGCATGGAGCAGGCGAAGGCGATGCAGGACACCCGCCTTGACCCCTCCACTCGCGCCCACCTTCGGCACGAGCTTTCGATCCTGGAAAAGGCCTTCGAGAGCCAGCCCCGGGGCCCACGCCCTGAGCAGTCGTAGGAACCCGCCTGATGCTCTCCATTCTCCTGCTGGTTGCCATTCTGTATATCGCCTACCGCGCCGCGCCGCGGGAGCGCCAGGAGGATGCCCTGCTCCACGGCCCTGGCCAGATCGGGCTGGCTGCGGCGGTGGCGCTCTTTGGCGTCGACTACTTTACCTCCTACTACTACGCCTCCGGTGAGCTGCTGGGCGTGTTGCATCCCTACGGCCTGGAGCGCTACGGCTACTTCGCCGTGGCCGTGATCGCCTTCGCCAACTTTGTCTTCGGCGCGCTCTACATGTACTCGCTGGGCGTCTTCAACGAAGGCGGCGGAGCGTTTGCTGCAGCCATGCGCTACCTCGGCCCCTCGCTGAGCCTGATCGTGGCCGTTGTCCTGATCCAGGATTATGTCTTGACGATCGTGGTCTCCACCCTCTCTGGCGCCGACCAGCTCCTTTCCCTCTCCAATGCCTATGGGGTCAACTGGTTCTGGCACTTCGCGCTCGGCGCCGCTCTGGCGACGAGCACCTGGTATTTCACCATCCGCGGCCGCGGGGAATCGGCCCAGGTGGTGGGCACGCTGCTGGGCATCTTCCTCATGCTCACCGTACTGATGGTCTTCGGCCTGTTCACGGCCGTGTTCCGCAACCTGCCGCCGATCCCTATCCAGGACCCCGTCGAGCCTTCAACCCTGGGCGAAGCGCTCTACCACCTGCTGACGGCCTCGATGAAAGGCATGGTGGCCCTGACCGGCCTGGAGGCGATGTCCAACGGCATCCAGTTCGTCAAGCACGAGGATGCCTCCATCGTGCGGTGGGGCAAGATGCATCTCCCTGGGCTCAAGCGGCTGTGGGATTTCTACAGCGGGAAGGTCGGCATCGGTCGTTTCGTACAGACTTCGTTCTTGTTCTACGGCGGCCTGACGACCCTGATGCTCACCAGCTTTGCCATCCGTTTCAACGCCTACGACGGCACGCTGGGCAGGACGCTGGTGGGGAACCTGGCGTTCATCGGGTTCTCGCAGGTGCAAGGGGGCATACTACTCTACTGGGTCTATCAGGTGTTGGCGGTGGCGATGCTGGCCGCGGCCTCGATGACGGCGTACCAGGATCTGCAGTCGATGGCCTGGCGCAACGTCGCAATTGGTGAGATTCCCGAGATCGTGGTTTACCGCAACCCCAAGGGCACCTTCACCCGGCCAGTGACGGCAGCGCTTGCGGCCGCGATTCTGATCCAGCTCCTGGTGCGGGGACGCACGACGCTGGCGGTGCCCTACTACGGCGTGGGCGTCTTCCTGCCGTTGACAGCCATGGCCCTCGCCATGCGCAGGCACTCGTTGGAGCACGTCCGCGGCCGCGGCCGCCCCTGGGCCATCGGCGGAACGACGGCGGCCACCGTCCTTGGTGCCACGGTCTTCCTCGGGCAGATCATCGGCAAGTGGGAAGAAGGCGGCTGGCTGGTGCTGATATCCCTCGGGGTGCTTATCCTGATGGCCCATGCCATCCTCATCTCACCCATCGGCTACCGCGAGCCCGAGCAGATTCGCCGCATCGTGCGCGTGAAGGCCAGGGTCGAAGGGCCGATGGCCACCATCGTCGAGTGGCAGTCCCTGCGCGCCCAGGAGTATCGCTATCAGCTGCTGGTAGCCATCACTCGCTTCTGGGAGCTCTTTGGGGTGCGCCGCCCGATGCGCTTCGAAAGGCCAGTCCCTGCCGGCGACTATGAGGACGCGGTGGAAGCAATCGAGAACGGAGGGCCCTCGCCGCTGGAGGAATACCTCCACCCCAGGGCGCAACCGGCGCCAGTCGCCCCGACGGGCAATCCATCCTTAGAGGCGGACCGCTCCACCCCCGCGCGGGACGAAGCCGCGGATGACTCAGACAGCAGCAACGCCGGTGAGCCGCAGACAGAAGCCGGATGACCGCATGATGCCGGCACCTTTCGAGTGACTGCCAGGCCCATCTACCTCCTCCGTCCGAACGAGGTCTACTCCCACCTGGCGACTTCGCCGCAAGGGCTGACCGGGAACGAGGCCGCGTCGCGCCTTTCGCTCTACGGCGGCAATGCCCTGACCGAGCCGCCGCGCCCTCCCCCGTGGCGCGGGCTTCTCGGCCACGTGACGCATCGGATGGCAATCCTGCTTTGGAGCGCCGGCCTGCTGGCTTTCCTCAGCCGCGAGTTCACCCTGGGCATCGTCATCTGGATTGTCGTGTTGATCAACGGCGGCTTCTCCTACTGGCAGGAGTACAGGGCTCAGAAGGCACTTGAAGCCCTTCGCTTGCTGCTTCCAGCCTACGCCCGCGTCGTTCGCGAAGGAAACGAGACGGCCGTTCCCGCCAGCGACGTGGTCCCCGGGGACGTGCTGGTGCTGGCAGAGGGCGACAACGTTTCGGCCGACGCGCGATTGGTCGAAGAGTTCGGCTTGCGGACGAACAACGCTACCCTCACCGGCGAGGCAATGCCAGCCCGACGCACGGCGGACGCTTCGCTGCGGGAAAACCTCAGCGAGCTCGAGCGCCCGAACCTGGTCTTCGCCGGCACCTCGATCGTGTCCGGCACGGGCCGCGCGGTCGTCTATGCCACGGGCATGCAGACGCAGTTCGGGCGCATCGTCCGCCTGACGCAGGAGGTGCGCGAGGAGCCAAGCCCGCTGCAGCAGGAGATGCGCCGCCTCACGCGGCTGATCTCGACTGTGGCCATTGGCATCGGCCTGGTCGTGTTCGGCGTGGCCATTTCGCAGGTGGGGATGCCGCGTCTGGAGGCTTTCCTGCTGGCGCTGGGCATCATCGTCGCCGCCGTGCCCGAAGGCCTGACGCCGACGGTCACCCTCTCCCTCGCAATGGCCGTGCAGCGGCTGGCGCAGCGCGGCGTCCTGGCGAAGAAGCTGGCCATCCTTGAGACGCTTGGATCGGTGTCTGTGGTTTGCACCGACAAGAGCGGAACGCTCACGCAGAACCAGATGACCATCCGTGAGGTCTGGGTGGCTGGGAATCGCTTGACCGTCACCGGCGTGGGGTACGAGCCGAAGGGAGATATCCTCCCCGCGGCGAACGGACATCCGGCGCGGGAGGACCTGGAGGCGCTGCTGCGCGCCGCCTGGCTCTGCAACAACTCGCGCCTGAACCCACCGACGACGGAGCGCCCACGGTGGACCTGCCTGGGGGATCAGACCGAGGCTGCACTGCGCGTGCTGGCGCTCAAGGGAGGCCTGGACGAGCAGGCAATGGCCCGCTCCTACCCACGCCTTCATGAGATACCCTTCGATGCCCATCGCAAGCGGATGAGCACCATCCACCGCAACCGGCAGCAATTGCTGGCGTATGTCAAAGGCGCGCCGCGGGAAGTGCTACAGTTGTGCAGCCATATCCTGTGGCAGGGAGAGGTCAAGCGGCTCGACGGGCCGATGAGGGCGCAGGCTCAGGCCATCAACGATGAGTTCGCCCGCCGCGCGCTGCGCGTTCTGGCTCTGGCCCAGAAAGAACTTGAACCACGCCTGGGCGGCTTCACGCCCGAGCGCGTCGAGACCGGGCTGACTTTCCTGGGGTTGGTGGGGATGATGGATCCACCCCGCCCCGAGGTCGCCGGCGCCATGGAACGCTGCCGCAGCGGCGGCGTGCGCATGGTGATGGTCACCGGGGACTACGGTCTGACGGCCGAGTCGGTGGCGCGGCGCGCCGGCATGCTCACCACCCCCCGGCCGCGCATCCTGACCGGCGCCGACCTGGACGCCATGTCCGACGCGCAGCTGCAGGCGTTGCTCTCGCGCGAGGAGATCGTCTTCGCCCGCATGGCGCCCGAACACAAGCTGCGTCTGGTGTCGTGCTATCAGGCCGCGGGCGATGTGGTGGCGGTCATCGGGGACGGCGTCAACGATGCTCCGGCTCTGCGCCGCGCGGATGTCGGAATCGCCATGGGCATGACCGGCACCGATGTGGCGAAAGAGGCGGCCGACGTCATCATCACCACCGACGACTTCTCAGCCATCGCCAACGCCCTGGAAGAGGGGCGGGCGCTGTTCGACAACCTGCGCAAGTTCGCCAAGTACATCTTCGTTAGCAACGTCCCCGAAATCGTGCCTTTCGTGCTGACGGCGCTGCTCAACATCCCGCTGGCACTCCAGGTGCAGCAGATCCTGGCCATCGACCTCGGCACCGACCTGCTGCCGGCTCTGGCGCTGGGCGCCGAACGCCCAGAGCCTGGTGTGATGCAGCGCCCACCCCGACCCCGACGCGAGCCGCTGCTGAAGCGTCAGCATCTGCGGCAGAGCCTGCTCTGGCTGGGGGTGATCGAGACCGCGCTCTGCTACTCGGGATTCCTGCTTGTCTACCTGGCCTTCGACCACGCGGACCTGGTCCATCTGCCGCGCCTGGACTGGCTGGTAGCCCTCAACCCCCTGCACCTGCCGCTGCCTGCCGTGCACCAACTGGCGAGCACGGTGTTCCTTGCCGGCGTGGTTACAGCCCAAATCGGGAACGCTTTTGCCTGCCGCACGGCCGATGACGGCGGGCAGGCACCGCCCCTGAGCAGCAATCGCCCCCTGCTCTACGGCCTGGCAGCCGAAGTGGTGTTGATCCTGGGGCTGATATATCTCCCGCCGTTGCGATCGGTGTTCGACTTGTATCCGCTGCCTCCCCTCTTCTGGGGGTGGCTGGTCTTTTATGCTCCACTCCTCTACGGTCTGGACCGGCTCCGTCGATCACTGGCTCGGCGGCTGAGGTCACCGCTCGCCGCCGAAGGAGGGTCCCAGCCATGAAAGTCATCATCATGGGTTGCGGCAGGGTGGGAGAACAAGTCGCCCTGCGTCTGCAAGAGAAAGGGCACGAGGTGACGGTCATCGACAGCGATCCGGCGACGCCGGAGCGACTCGGTCCGAAGTTCCGCGGCCGGGTTGTGATCGGCCTCGGTTTCGACCAGCAGGTATTGTTGAAAGCCGGCATTGAGCACGCCGACGCGTTCGCCGCCACAAGCCGCTCCGACAACACCAACATCGTCGCCGCACGCATTGCCCGCAACGTGTATCACGTGCCGCGCGTCGTCGCCCGCCTCTACGACCCGAGGCACGCCGAGATCTACCGCCGCCTGGGGCTGGTGACAATTTCCTCCACCACCTGGGGCGGGGAGCGCATCTACCAGCTTCTCACCCACACCGGCCTGGACCAGATCACTTCCTTTGGCCACGGAGAGGTCTCCCTGATCTGGGTGGAAGCGCCGCCTCAACTGGAAGGCCGACTCGTGCGCGAGGTCAGCATCCCTGGGGAGATCAGCGTGGTGGTCGTTGTGCGAGACGGCAAGGCACACCTACCCGCCCTGGGAATGGAGTTCGAGGCGGGCGACGAGATCCACTTCGCAGTCGACGCCAGAGCCTTGAGCCGGCTCGAAAACCTGCTCGGCCTGGGATAAGAGGATGGCAGCCATGTTTGTGATCGTCGTCGGAGGCGGGAAGACGGGGTCGCAGCTCGCCGCGCAGCTTCTGGCGGAGGGCCACCAGGTGCGGGTCGTCGAAGCGCGGCCTGCAGTGGTCGAGCGGCTGAAGCAGGAGCTCCCAGCAGACGCCGCGATGGTCGGCGATGGCAGCTCACCTGCGGTGTTGGAAGTGGCCGGGGTCGAGCGGGCGCAGGTCCTGGCAGCCGTCACCGGGGATGACGACGCCAACTTGGTGGTCACCAGCCTGGCCCGCTTCGAATTCAACGTGCCGCGCATCATCGCCCGCATCAACAACCCCAAGAACGCCTGGCTCTTCACCCGGGAGATGGGCGTCGACGTCGCCATCAATCAGGCGGACCTGCTGGCGAAGCTGATCGCCGAAGAGATGTCGCTGGGCGATATGATCACGCTGCTCAAGCTGCGGAAGGGCGAGTATTCGATCGTCGAAGAGAAGGTCGACCCGACGGCCATTGCCGTTGGCAAGGCCGTGCGCGACCTGGCTCTGCCCGACGCCTGCGGCCTGGTGGCGGTCATCCGCAAGGGGCAGCTCATCATCCCGCATGGAGATACCGTGCTGCAGCCTGTGGATGAGGTGGTGGCGATCGTGCACGCCTCAAACGCCGCCAGGCTGGCCCGACTGCTGGGCCCCCAGCCAGCGGCACCCGAAGCCTGAGGAGCGACGAGGTCGACGCTCGGCCGAAGCCACGCCCAGGACAATGAAAAGGCGGGGGCCCTTCGATCCGGCGCCCGCCCACACGCCGACAGCGCTCCGCTGCCGAAATTCGCCTGCCTCAGTCCAGGCTTCCGATGACCCGCTCCACTTCCTCCAGG
Organism: uncultured Anaerolineaceae bacterium; assembly: GCA_964575425.1. Lineage (GTDB taxonomy): Bacteria > Chloroflexota > Anaerolineae > Anaerolineales > E44-bin32 > DATEAV01. Next base: position 98,201 of record CAZNRD010000004.1, read on the forward strand.
ATCTCGTTCGAGCGGACGAGGGCCATCATGACCTGATGGTCGGGGTAGAGGGGACGGTCCTCATCCAGGCGGGCCACATAGCGTCGGATCACCCCGTGGGCTGTGCGGACGCCCAGCCCCGGCGTGAACTCGCGCAAGTCGAGGGCCTGTGCCGCAGCCATGAACTCGATTCCCAGCACGCCGTAGGCGTTCTCCAGAATCTGATCATTCTTCAGCGCGGTGTTCATCCCCATGGAGACGAAGTCCTCTTGGTCCGCGGCGGCGGGGATCGACTGGACGCTGGCGGGCATCGACAGGATGCGCTGCTCGACGATCAGCATGTCCGCTGTGTACTGGCTGAGCATCATGCCCGAGAACATGCCGGCGCCTTTGGTCAGGAAAGCCGGCAGGCCGACGCTGAGCGCCGGGTTGGTCAGCCGGTTCAGCCGGCGTTCGGAAAGCACGCAGACCATGGTGATGGCCGCGCCAACCATGTCCATCGGGAGCGATACGGGCGTTCCCTGGAAGTTGGCACCCGTGAGGGTGAGGCGGTACTCGGGAAGGAACAGGGGGTTGTCGGCGGCGCCGTTGAGCTCGATCTCGACCTGGCGTCTGGCGTAGTCCAGGGCATCGTGGGCTGCTCCAATGACCTGCGGCGAGGAGCGCATCGAGTAAGCGTCCTGCACCTTCGTCTTGTGTTTGCCGCTGAGCAGGTCGCTGCCTTCGATGCATTTCATGATCGCCCGCGCCGAGCGGATGGCGCCCGGGAAGCCCCGCGCCTCGTGCAGTCGGACGTCATAGGGCTTCATGTTCGCCAGCAGCGCCTCCAGGCTCATGGCGCACGCGATCTCGGCTTGCTTCAGCCAGCGGTTCATGTCATAGAGGTGCAGGGCGCTCATACCGGTGAGAAGGTTGGAGCCATTGATAGCCGCTAACCCGTCACGCGCCTGGAGCCCCGGAATGGTGATGCCGGCCTTCTCCATGGCTGCCAAGCCTGGCAGGCGTTCACCCTGATAGAAGGCTTCTCCCTCGCCCATCAGGAGCAGGGCCATCTGCGCCATCGGTGCCAGGTCTCCGGAAGCGCCGACGGAACCTTTGCGGCAGACAACGGGCGTCACACCTCTGTTAAGCATCTCCACCATGGTGAGCGTGATCTCCGGCCTGCAGCCGGACTTTCCCAGCGCGTGGACGTTGATGCGGCTGGCGAGAGCGGAGCGCACGTGCTCGATTGGCGCTGGCTCGCCGATGCCAGCAGCGTGGTTGTAGATAAGGTAGCGCTGGAACTGCTCCACCTGCTCATCCGTCAGGACCACCTCGGAGAACTCGCCAATTCCAGTGTTGACCCCGTACATGATCTCGTGGGCCCGGATCTTCTCTTCCAACATCTCGCGACAGGCGGATATGCGCTCAAGCGCCTCAGGAGCCAGTTCGACTCTCTCTCCGAAGCGCGCGATATGCACCAGGCGCTCGATGGTCAGGTTTGAGCCATCCAGGACGATCGTCATCTGCATTGTCCTCCGGCATGGATTCTCGGACGGCTTCCCCCTCGGGGGCCGCCACCGGCAATGGGGCACGTGTCGATTGTAGACGCACCCGCGCCGGCCTACAAGACTTGGCTGCTGCCCCCGCCGCGACGCGGTCTTCAGCACGTCAGGTGCAGCGCGGCAGCCGTTCGTTTTTGGAGCCGCAGACGGTTGTAGGCCTCGCACGCCTCGGGCGTGCTTGCCGAGATCAGTTCCACGCCGAGGCGGCTGAGCCATTCCGACGTTTCCGGAAGGATGCGCATCCGGCTCACGTGACCCAGCCCCACGACCAGCACCTGCGGCAAGTCCTCGACCAGCGCTTGAAGGTCCGCAACAGCAAGCGCGTGCCCCTGCTCGCGCCACCAATCCGCCATCACCCGATCGGGGAAGACGAGCACATCCCGCGTGTAGCGCCGTCCGCCGATGACGACCAGGCCGAAACGACAGCCCTCGATGCGCGGCGGCATGCCACCGTCGTTTGCCTCCGTTCCTGACCGCTGTACGTTCATGTCCACACTCCCGCAACGGTGTGACCGCATTCCGGGCAGCGGCCGTGGCTCACGCGGTTGCTCAGGACATCGAACCCTTGCCGGCGGACCAGCGTCGTCCCGCAGGACGGACAGTGCGTGTCCTCGCCGCGATGCCCCGGCACGTTGCCCGTGTAGACGAACTCCAGCCCCTCCTGCCTGCCAATCTCCCACGCGCGCTCGAGCGTCCGCAGGGGTGTCGGCGGCGCACGGAAGCGGTAGGCCGGGAAGTAAGCGCTGACGTGCCAGGGCACCTCGCTCCCCAGGTCCCTGGCGATGCGCCCCGCAATGCCCCGCAGTGCGGCATCCGAGTCATTCACGGTCGGGATGACCAGAGTCGTGATCTCAAGGTGGACCCCCGAGGCCCGCGCCTGATGGCAGACCTGCCAGACGCCCTCCACATCAACACCCTTGCAGTAGTGTCGCACGGCATCGGCATCACCCTTGACGTCGACGTTCATGGCATCCAGGCCGGCCTCGATGAGCAGGGCCAGCCCCTCCAGCGTCATGTAGCCGTTGGTCACGTAAGTGTTGTACAGCCCGCGAGGTCGAGCCAGGCGAAACACATCCAGCGACCACTCCAGTGACAGCGTGGGTTCGTTGAACGAGATCGATGTCCCCTGGCAGTCGTGCCGTAGGGTCTGCGCCACAAAATCCTCCGGCGTGATGTACTCGCCCCGCGCCGGCGGCGCGACCTTGCTGATCGACCAGTTCTGACACCACGGGCAGCCGAAGTTGCAGGACCAGCTGCCCACGGTCAGCGTCAGGCTGCCGGGGTGGAAATGGAAGAAGGGCTTCTTCTCGATCGGGTTGACTGCGATCGATGAGACTGCGCCGTAGGCCAGCGTCAGCAGTGTGCCGTCACGGTTCCGGCGCGTGCGACACCACCCCTGGCCGCCGGGGACGATCAGGCAGCGGCGCTGACAGATCAGGCAGCGGACCTTGCCGCCTTCTGGTTGCTGCAGCAGTGCGACCCTCTCCGCCGGCATTTTTCCCGCGCTCACGCACGCCTCCTGCTGTTGACGCCCGACGCCCCGAAGATCGCCTGCCGCAGCGCCTGTGCGTTCCCCACGGCGAACCCACCGATGTCATTGTTGAAGTAGGCATAGACGTTGTGGCCGCTTCTTAACCACCGCTCGATCCTCGCTGCCCAGGACACCAGGTGTTGCAACGGGTAATCGCCCCCGTGCATCGGGCTGCCGTGGAAACGAAGGTACACCGCTTCCCCCGTCACGCGCAGCGGCACGCGCAGCGGCCTCATATCGTGAATGCAGTGCACAACCCCGAGGCGCTCCATCAGGCGGAACACGGACTCATCGAACCAACCCTGTTCGCGGAACTCGATGACGTGGACGTATCCCGCAGGGAGGGCGTCGAGGAAGTGCTCGAAGCGCGGGAGATCGGGCCCCCAGCGCGGCGGCAGCTGGTAGAGGATCGGGCCTTGCTTGCCGCCCAGCAGCCTTGTCCGTGCGACGAACTCCGCCAGCGCCGGCTCCGGATCCTTGAGCTTCTTCAGGTGAGTGATGAAGCGATTGGCCTTGATGGCGAAGAGGAACCCATCCGGCGTCTGGTCCTTCCAGCCGGAGAACGTCTCAGGAGACGGAAGGCGATAGAACGTGTTGTTGACTTCCACGCTGTCAAAGGTTTGCGCGTAGCAGGCAAGCCACAGGCGGGGGTTGAGGTCGAGCGGGTAGAGGAGCCCGCGCCAGTGCGGATAGACCCATCCGGAAGTGCCGACGCGCAAGGCCGCCATCGGGTCTGCCATCCAATCCCCTAGCTCACGGCGGCTCCCAGGAGATGACGGTTGCCCAGGTGGACCCTGGTCAGCCCCGCCTCGCGAGCGGCATCCTCGGCGGCGGTGGCCTCCTCCAGAGACGTGAACGGAAGGTCGGAGAATTCGAACGCCGGCGCAAACGCCAGCAGCGAATACGGGATGTCCCTATCGACCGAAGCAATCCAGCGGGCCAGTGCCGCCACCTCGTCCGCGTCGACGTAGCCGGGCACTACCAGCGTGCTCGCCACCACCAGCGGTGGTTCCCTCCGCTGCGATGAGTGGCGAGCGGCCCAGGTGAAGTTCTCCAGCGTCATGCCGTTTGAGACCCCCGTGAGCGCCCGGTGCAGCGAATCGATGAAGGCCTTGAGGTCAAACTTGATGCATCCGCCCGTAGCCAGGGAGAGATCGAGAGCAGCCTCAAGCAGCCTAGGATGCATCATCCCGTTCGTCTCCCAACAGATGCGCACCTCCCTCTCCGCCAGCCGCCTGGCCGCAGCCAGGGCATGAGGCATTTGTGAAGCCGGGTCGCCGCCGAAGAAGCATACGCAGAAGGTGCGCGCCTCGGCTCGTTCCGCCAGTTCGCTCGCGGAGATGGCGCGACTGCGGCCGGGCTGTGCTTGGCGGTAGTGCCAGTTTTGGCAGAAAAGGCAGTCGGCTGTGCAGCTGCTGTAGAACACCGCCAGGTTGTGGCTCCCGATGCGTCGGCTGCCTTCGCACACCCAGGCAGCGACGCAGTTGGTGGGAAGTGGATCCCGATACCAATGCAGCAGCCCGCTGGCCGGAGTCCCTGCGAGGTGAACCAGGTGTCCTCGCCGGACAGCGCGCAGCCCGCAGAAACCTCTTTCCCCCTCACCGATCTGGCAGGAATTGGCGCACAAGGCACACTTCACACCCTCCGGCGACCGCGGTGGTTCGGCCGGCAGCCCAAACGCAGCGCGCGACCGCGCGTGTGCGATCCGTGCTCGCTGCTCAGCATGGTCAGGGGAGTCCCTGAGGCAGCGGGAGCACATGCCGAGGACATGCGCCACCGGTATCGTCCGGCTGCCGCAGGCTGAACACTCAGCAGGTCGGTTCTCCGCCATCGCCCGCTGCGCGGCCTCTCACCCGAAGAGCCGTTCAGAGCATACCACGCTCCGGACCGGATGGCGCGCCGCGCAGGGAAGAAGGGCCTCTCGTCCCTGCCCGGGCGGGCGCGGAACGGTTCGGTGCGTGCGAATCGGGGCATCCTCCGTCCCCTTGTGTGTTGCGCCGCGCTGCCCTAGAATGAAGCCGTTCAGACCACAGTCGACGGGAGGCATCGCGTGACGGACCTGCATCCGGACCTGGCGCGTGTGCTGATCTCCCCCGAGGAGATTCATCGCCGGGTGAAGGACATCGCCGCTGCGCTTGCCCGAGACTATGAAGGCCAGGGCAATCTATATCTGGTGGGCATTCTGAAGGGCGCCTTCATCTTCCTGGCCGACCTCGCGCGCCAACTCACGCACCCCCACTACGTGGACTTCATGGCGCTCTCCAGCTACGGCCGCACCACCGTCTCCCAGGCCGTCCGCATCCTGATGGACTTGCGCGAACCGGTTGCAGCGAGACACGTCATCATCGTCGAGGACATCGTCGACAGCGGAAACACTCTCAGCTACCTGCGTCAGATGCTGCTCAGCCGTCAGCCGGCCTCGCTCAAGACCTGTGTGCTGCTGCGCAAGACTCGGCCTGGTACGAGCGTTGATGTCGATTACCTCGGCTTCGACATCCCCAACGTCTGGGTGGTCGGCTACGGCCTGGACTACGCCGAGGCCTACCGCACGCTTCCCTTCATCGCCGAACTCAGGCCTGAGGTCTACCGCCAGGGAAAGTGACGCCTCCCTCACAGACCCTGCCAGCGGACGCACCTCCCAACCACCCGGCCGACAGTCCCGGCTGCGTTAGAATAGCCGCCAAGGTCGGGCAGGTTCCTTCCACATGCCCATTGCTGCCGATGAGGGTCCATGAAACGTCGAGCGGTCGCGTGGATCGCGGTCATCCTTCTATCCCAGTCCGCCTTCCTGCCGTCTGTGCCGAACCCGCCGACGGACTGGGTGGACGTTGCGCCCGGAATCTCGTACCGCGAGTTCCGACTGCCGGGCCCCAACCGGGCTTTCGTCGCCCGCATGGAGATCGACAATCCTAACGTCACCCTCGAGACCAGCCGGGCAGTGTTCAACGGCGAGGACTTCCGCGAGACGGTGAGCAGCATGGCGCAGCGCCACGAGGGCGCCCTGCTCGCCTGGGGTCCTTCCTGGAGTGCGAGGGCCGATGTCGTGGTCGCCATCAACGGCGCCATGCACGACCGCGAGACGGGGGTTCCGGATGGGATCGAGGTGCAGTCGGGCTGGTATACGCGCTGGGACACCCGCGCCTTCGGCGGCGCCGGCTTTCTCTGGACTCTGGACCGAACCGTCGGCATCAACGTGTGCGCCCACTACCCGGCCGAGCGGCAGCGGCTGGTCTTCCTGGACAGCGGGGCCTCCTTGCCGATCCACGGCGTTGACGCGCGAATACCGGAGGACGGTGCTGTCGTCTTCAGTCCGCTGGCGCGGCACGGCAGCCCTGGAGGGGTGGTCGAGGTGGTGGTGAGAGTCCATCGGCCGGCGATGATCGTGCCCAGGCCGCGCATGAGCGCCGGCCGCATCGAACAGGTGCGCGTCGGTCAGCGCGGGGTGAGCATCGCCTTCGACCAACTCGTCATAAGCGGACACGGTGCGGCGGCCAAGGTGCTGCTGGAGAACGCGCGCCCAGGCGGGCACATCGGCCTCTCCCTCGAAGTGGTTGACCTCGGGCCCCGCTGTGATGAACCACGAGGGGTGGATTGGACCCACGCCTACGCCGGGGTCGCAGGAGGTGGCATCTTCCTGCAGGACGGGGAAATCCACATCCCCGAAGGCATCCAGGGAGTGCAGGTCCATCCCCGCACCGCCATCGCCTATAATGAGGACTACATCTTCTTCGTGGTGGTGGATGGGCGCCAGCCCGGCTGGAGCGAGGGGATGACGATCGAAGAGCTTGCGCTGTTCTGCAGGGATAGGCTGGCCGCCACCTGGGGCGTCAACCAGGATGGAGGCGGATCTTCGACGATGTGGGTCAACGGGGTGGTGAGGAACCGCCCTTCGGACGGACACGAGCGCCGCGTGCCGAATGGGTTGATGATGGTCATGCTCCAGCCGATGGAGCGTTCCACCGCCTACCGGCCGCGCCAGCGCTTCGAGCTCCCGGTAGACACACCGCTGCGCCTCGGCCCGGGGTTCAACTACGCAGCCTGGGTGACCATCCCCGGCGGCGAGTCGGACACCATCCTCGATGGCTCATCCCCACTGGGTGGTGTCTACGCCACCGGAACTTACTGGTGGTACGTCGACATCGAGGGGCTGAAGGGCTGGATCGAGCAGGAGATGCTGGTGCCCTCCGGCAGCACCAGCGCGCTGCCTGGCCCTGCCCTGCCGCTGTCTCCCTGACGCAGCGCCTCGCTCCGGATCACGGGGCGAGGTCAATCAGCACCTTGATCCCTTCCCGTCGGGCTGCGGTCTCGAAGGCCTGCTGGTATTCCTCCAGCGGGAAACGGTGTGTCACCAGGGGGGAGAGCTCGAGCAGCCCCGAGGCAACCATGGCGATGGCTCGCGGGTAGGCATGTTTCATGCGGCGCACAAGCTTGATCGTGAGGCCCTTGCGCCGGGCGGTGGATGCCTGAAAGGAGGTGCGATCGTCGCCCGGGATGCCGATCAGTGCGACAGTGCCTCCCGGCCTGGTCGTGGCGATGGCCGTTTCCACGGCCTCGTTGTCTCCAGCCGCCTCGAAGGCCACGTCGACCCCGCGACCATTCGTCGCCGACAAGATGTGCTCCCGCTCCGCGCCGTCCCTGGCCACGAACGCCTGCGTCGCTCCGAGCTGCAGAGCCGCCTCCAGGCGATGCGTCAGCGGCTCGGTGACCAGCACCTGTAGCGCGCCCATGAGCCTCGCCACTCGGACAAGCAAGAGACCGATCGGCCCGCAGCCATAGACGCCGACCGTCATCCCAGCTCGCAGATGGGCGAGATCGGCGGCAAACAACGCCGTTCCCAGGGGTTCCAGGAGCACCCCTTCAGCAAAGGTAAGGCTATCCGGCAGCCGATGCAGGTTGCTCACTGGCCAGGCCATTAGCTGACGGAGTGCACCATCGTGCATTCCATGTCCGGCGAAGCGGACCTCAGGGCAGAGGTTGGGGTGGCCACGGTCACACAACTCGCACTGTCCGCAGGGGATTGCTGGATCGATTGCAACCCTCTGCAAATCAAGCTGCCCGCCGCGGACGACGCCTGCCGCCTCATGGCCAAGCACGAGGGGACGCTCCAGCACGGCATCGCCAATGCCCGCCTGCTCATACCAATGCAGGTCCGAGCCGCAGATGCCCACCGCCCGGATCTCGATGAGCGCCTCACCTGCTCCAGGTTTCGGCGCCGGCTCTTCAGTCAATCGTAAATCCCGAGCCCCATGAGCGCGAACGACTCTCACCTGTCCCTCCGCGAGCAAAGGTCGGCTAGGCCCGTCGCCTCCAGTCAACCCCGCCTCTAGGATTGGTGAGCGGGTCCACCGCAGCCAGCGAACCGTCCCCAGGTGTTCGACGGAACGACCTCACCTCCCCACTACGGGCGTGCGGGGTTGGTCCCGATGGAGCAGGCTTCAGAAGCCTCGCAGGCGGGTGGGGCGGATCCGCAGTGCGACGCTGTACTCTGCCGCCATCTCGGCCGGCGTCATCCCCAGGCTGCGGATTCCCTCGCGGTACTTGCGCAGAAATGCCGGATTCCGGTCCCCTGGAGGGGCCTTGCGGTCGATCCTGGCTGTCCCCAGCAGCACCGCCACGTTCCCGCCCTCCTCGTCACAATTGAGGTTGAGCGCCACGTTCGGGCAGCGTTGGATATGACGCACCTTCCACGCGTCTGGGCGGCTGTAGACCAGGATGGTCTTGCCGTCCCACAGGAACCAGACAGGCCTGGGCTGCGGCCGCGGCCCGGGGCCAACGGTCGTCAGCCAGATCACCCCCTCCCGCCGCAGCCTACGATTCACCTTGCGACCGAACTTGCTTTCCCAGTCGATCATCTCACCTCCGCTGAAGCGCGCCTGCGCTCAGGCAGCCAAGCCGAGGAGGGTCTTGGCCACGGCCACCGCGCCCGAGGCGTCCTCGGCGTGGCCGTCGGCGCCGATCTCCTCCGCCCACGCCCGCGTCACCGGCGCCCCGCCCACCAGCACTTTCACTCGTTCCCGCAGGCCGGCCGCCTGCAGTGCCTCAATCACCCGCCGCTGAACCACCATCGTCGTCGTCAGCAGCGCCGACATCCCGAGCAGGGCTGCGCCCGTCCGGCGCACCTCGTCGACGAAGGCCTCGACGGGCACATCAACACCCAGGTCGCGGACCTCGAATCCGTTCGCGGCGAGCATGACCCCGACGAGGGACTTGCCGATCTCATGAATATCACCCCGCACGGTCCCCAGGACGGCGATGCCGGCGCTCTCCACCGTCCTGCCAGATCGTTTCAGCTCGGGCTCAACAATCCGCATCGCCGCCTTCATCGCCTTGCCCGCCATCACCAGATGCGGGATGAAGCACTCTCCACTGGCGAATCGTGCGCCGATGAGGTTCATGCCGGGCGTCAGCCCTTGATTGACCAGGGTCAACGGGTCCAGGCCCTGATCCAGGCAGAGCCGTGTCAGTCGCGCCGCGGCCTCCTCGTCTCCCGCCACAACGCTGGCAATCAACTCAGCAAGCAGTGTCTCAGACATGATCCGCTTCCCTTCCTCGTGTTCCTAGCACGCCACAGGCAGCGGTGGCAGCTTGTCCATGCCGATCTGGCGGGCCGCCCGCGTGGCAATAGCGCGCAGCTCGTGGCGCAACAGATCAGCCATTGCCGGCGGCTCGTATGCCGCTAGCAATTGGTACACACGATCCGCCGCGCGCGCCGCCGCATCCTTGCTCCCGCCCTCGCGCCAGGCCTGCAACGAACCGCGGTCGATCACTGGCGAAGGCAGGTAGAACTCCTGTTGAAACCAGCGCAGCGTGTGCGCCTCGCCGAGGTATTCCGCGCGATGGCCAAGGCGCCGCATCAATGACACGGCCAATGGCTCCTCGCGCGCCTCGACCCCGAGCAGCATGCGCTTGGCCATGCCGATGATCTCTGCGTCAAGCACCAACTTCTCGAAACTTTGACAGCTCTCGAAGTCAAGCATGCCAGCACCGGACACCATATTGATGCCGGCCAGCGCCGCCAGCAACGCGCCTCCGGCCGATTCCAGGCCGCACTGGGCATCGACCACCTTGGCATCGCTAAGGCCAAGGTAGGCATGGGTCGGCAGCCCGAGTCGCTTGCCGACCTGGCTGTAGGCGCAGTCGATCATCCACGTCCCGACATCGCCCATCGGCGTCGTGCCGCAGCGCATGTCGAAGACGGCCGGCGAGCCTCCCCACACGATCGGCGCTCCCGGCTGCGCCAGCTGGCTCAGGACAACCCCGCTCAGAGACTCGGCGGCATGCTGCACCAATGCGCCGGCGAAGGTCACAGGAGCAGTCGCCCCGGCAAGCGGCATAGAGACCAGCTCAGCGGGAATGCCTGCCTGCGCGCAGTCGATGAGATTCTGGCAGGTCAGATCACTCCAGAGCAGCGGTGGCGAGGGGCAGACATCGAAGATGGCAATCGGCCGCTGGCGCAGGGCCTGCGAGCCGCCGGCCACCGCCTCTAGCATTTCCTTCATCACCCACCAGGTGTCCTTGCGGAACGCGCCGGTGACGATCGGCTTGTGCATGAAGTTAAGCGCCAGGTAGAGGCGGTACAGGTCGCCGATCTCCTGCACCACATCGCCGCAGATCATGGCCGTGCTCTGCGCATCCAGCGCGGGCAGCATCTCCACCAGCTGGATGAACCGCACGAAGTCGTCAGTGACCGGCGTCCGCTGCTCGCCCGTCTTGCGGTCCATCACAGTCACGGCCGCCGAGCCGGGGTCGAAGTGCACATCGTCGCCGCCGTAGTGGACTGCGGGGTGACCGCTCAGATCGTAGAGGTAGAACTCCCCGGGCACAGTGCGCAGTGCCTCCCGGACCACCGAGTCGGGGATGCGGGCAATCTGAGAGGCAAGGTCCACTTTGGCGCCGGCTTCGGCAAGAAGACGAAGCCCGTCGTCGTTGTGGACGCGGACACCCGGGTCCGCGAGCACCTGAAAGGCTTCGGCGAGAATGCGGTCGATCAGATCGTCGGAGAGGAAACGTAGCCGCGGGCGCATTGGACCTCCGTTTGGCGGCGGTACGGGCTGCGAGCCGGACATTCGGCGATGATTCTAGCCTCAATCCCCTGCACTGCCACTGCCTACGGCTCTCAGAGCCGCCCCTCAGCGCCATCGTCGTCAAGCAGAATTGCCGCTTCGCTCCGACCGCAAGCGGACCTGCTTACGCTGCTCTAACCTCGACGCGACTATAATTCCTTCCTTGAAAAACCAGACCGCGCCCACGCGGGCGCGCCTTGGGAGGTTCCAGCATGCACTCGCTTCTCTCCGCAGCCGTGGTGGCCCTCACCGCTTTGTCGCCGCTTGCCCAGACGCAGTTCCAGGGCCTCACGCTCTCCACCCCTTTTCCATCGCAAGTCATCCCGCCCGGCGCTCCCGTCAGTCTTCCGATTGAGGTCGCGAGCTACGGCCTTCCGCCGCAGGTGGTGCGCCTGGAGGTGGTACAGGCACCCGAGGGCTGGCAGGTCGACTTCGTCGGGGACGGGCGCATCGTGAGCGCTGTCTACCTCGGCCCAGACGACAGCCAGAGTCTGACACTGAAGGTGGAGCCGCCGCCCGACACTGTCCTGGGCGGCTACGACATCCTGCTGCGCGCTTCGGCGGCCGGAGCAACAGCGGAGCTGCCGATTCAGTTGACGCTGGGCGAATCGTTCCCGCCTCAACTCAACCTCACCACCGAGCTTCCCATGCTGAGGGGCTCCCCGACCTCGTCGTTCACCTACCGGGCACGCCTGGTAAACGACTCCGACCAGGACATGCTGGTGAGCCTGTCGGCCGAGGTGCCCGAGGGCTTCGAAGTGGTCTTCAAGCAGAGCGGCGGCACGCAGGAGTTCACCAGCCTGGCGGTCGAAGCTGGCCGCACACAGAACATCAACATCGAGGTCCGGCCGCCTCAAAACGTGCTCGCCGGGCAGTATCCGGTCGTGGTGACGGCCCAGGCAGAGCAGGCCGCGGCTCAACTGCTGCTGACGGCGGAGATCACCGGCCGTCCGGAACTCAGCCTTACAACCCAGGATGGCCGCCTCAGCGGGCGCGTCTACAGCGGCAAGACAACGTCACTGCGCATCATCGTCAGCAACACCGGTACGGCTGAGGCCCAGAACATCCGCCTGCAGTCCACCCCGCCATCCCGCTGGAACGTCACCTTTTCCCCGGACGTCATCCACAGCCTGATGCCGCAGAGTCAGGTCGAGGTGACTGTCGACATCCGCCCCGCCGACCAGGCCGTGGCGGGCGACTACATGCTCTCGCTGCGGGCTGTGCCGGAGAACGGCACCCGCTCCTCGGCCGACTTTCGCATCACCCTGCTCACCTCGACCGCCTGGGGCGTGGTCGGCCTGGTGTTGATCGCCGCCGCGCTGGGCGTGGTTGCCCTGGCCGTGGCGCGCTTTGGACGCCGATAGCCATGGACGTAGTCATCGAAACCCACGAACTGACCAAGCAGTACGGGTCGGTCACCGCCGTCGATCGCCTCGACCTGAAGGTCCACAGCGGCGAGGTCTTCGGCCTGCTGGGTCCGAACGGCTCCGGCAAGACCACGACCATCCTGATGCTGCTCGGCCTCACCGAGCCGACCTCGGGCGAAGTGCGCGTCCTGGGCGTGGACCCGGCGCGCCGGCCACTCAAGGTGAAATCGCGCGTCGGCTACCTGCCCGACTCGGTCGGCTTCTACGATGATCTGACGGCGCGCGAGAATCTGCGCTACATCGCTCGCCTCAACCGCATCCCCGCCGACGAGGCCGAGGAGCGCATCCGCACGGCCCTGGAGCACATGGGCCTGGCCGACGTCATCGACCGCCGCGTCTCCACCTTCTCGCATGGCATGCGTCAGCGGCTCGGGATGGCCGATCTCCTGGTCAAGAAGCCGGAGGTGGTCATCCTCGATGAACCCACGCTGGGACTGGACCCGGAGGCAGCGCGCGAATTCCTGGAACTGGTCCGCGGACTGAAGAGCGACGGCTTCACCGTGGTGCTCTCCTCGCACCTGCTCCACCAGGTGCAGGCGATCTGCGACCGCGTGGGCCTGTTCCACCGGGGCCGCATGGTGCTGGAAGGCACGGTGCCCGACTTGGCACGCCGCATTCTGGGCGGCGGTTACCGCATCCACCTTGAGGCGAGTGGCCCCGACCTCAGCCGCCGGCTTGAGTCGCTGCAGGGAGTGCAACGGGTGGCGGTCACGGGTGATGGCAGGTACATGCTCGAGGCCGATCGCGACCTGAGGTCGGCGTCCGTTTCCGCAGCGGTGGAAGCGGGAGGGCAGCTGCTTTCGATCCGCCTCGAAGAACCCTCCCTCGACGAAATCTACAGCCGCTACTTCCAGGAGGTGGCCCATGCAGCGTGAAGGCTCCCCCTGGCAGGGAATGTGGACGGTGATGGCCAAGGAGATCGCCGACCACCTGACCGGGGTACGCATGCGCATCCTGGAACTGCTCGGCATCGCCGCCAGCATCGGCGCCGCCTATGCCGCTGTGTCCACGCTGCGCGCCACGGTCGGCGAGGATCCCTTTCTGCTGCTCAAGCTGTTCACCACGGCGCGCGACCCGCTGCCCGCGTTCGTCGCCTTCCTCGGCTTCCTGACGCCGCTGGTGGCCATCGCCCTGGGCTTCGACACGGTCAACGGCGAGTTCAACCGCCGCACCATGAGCCGCGTCCTGGCGCAGCCGATCTACCGCGACGCACTCCTTCTGGGCAAGTATCTGGCCGGCCTCGCCACCTTGGCGATCGTGCTCACCGCCATCTGGCTTCTGGTGACCGGGCTAGGTCTGATCCTGCTTGGCGTCCCCCCCAGCGGAGAGGAGGTGGCCCGGGGGCTGCTCTTCCTGGTGGCGACCATCACCTACGGAGGCGTGTGGCTGGGGATGGCAATCGTGTTCTCGGTCGTCTTTCGCCAGCCGGCGACAGCAGCCCTGGCCTCCATCGCCGTGTGGCTCTTCTTCACAATCTTCTGGGGCATGGTCTCCGATCTGCTGGCGCAGACCTTCGTTCCGATCCGTTTGGGGCTGGCGCAGGAACTCCTGGCGCAGACGCAAATGAGCATCGCCCTGGCGCGCTTCTCCCCCAACACGCTCTACAGCGAAATCGTCATCGCCCTGCTCAACCCGGCGGTGCGGTCGTTGGGGTTGGTGCTGCCCTCGCAGTACCAGGGGGCGATCCTGGGCGCGCCGCTCCCGCTCTCTCAGAGCACGGCACTCATCTGGCCCCAGCTCACCGGGCTGGTGGCGCTGGTCATCCTGCTCTTCGCCGCCGCGTACATCCTGTTCCAGCGCCAGGAAGTGCGTGCCTGAGCCCCGAGTCCGCATCCAGAGGCGGAGCTTAGCTGCCGGTCCTGTGGGACCGGCAGCGTTCGTTTCCGGCGGAGACCTGCAGCGCGAGGTTCAGGCGGTCGCCCGCCGCGCCTGGAATTGCTGCAGCACCTTGGAGAGGCCGATCGTCGGCAGGAGCAGGATGGGGTACAGGATGCGGCGCGGGGGCTGACCGCCGAGCCACATCACGATGGGAAGCAAAATGAAGCCGAAGGCGCAGCTCAGGTCCCAGTTGCGAGTCAGCAGGAAAGCCAGGGCCAGCGCCCCGACGGACAGGGCCAACTCCACGGGAAACAGCATCCCAAAGACACCTACCATGGTGGCCATGCCCTGGCCGCCGCGCAACCTCAGGAAGATCGGGAAATCGTGCCCCAGTACGGCAAACGCTCCGGCCCAGTAGACGGCCACCTCCGAGGCGCCCAGCGACCGCGCCAGCGCAACGGCCATTGCTCCCTTTCCGACATCCGCCGCGCCCACCAGGATGCCCGGCAGCGGCCCGACGGAGAGAAAGGTGTTCTTGGCACCCACATTGCCATCGCCGAGATGCCGGATGTCCTGCCCGGTCACCAGGCGGGTCACCAGGTAGGCGAAGGGGATGGAACCCAGGAGGTAGGCTCCGAGGAGGATCTCCCACGTTGGTGCCATTTCTCACCATCCTCCAAGGCGATGCATAAGCGGTGCACTGCTCCCCACAGGCGAATCCAGTCTACGACCGACTCCATGCGGAAGGCAAGGGCGAGTTCCCGGCTGGCGCTGTCCGCTTGCGGATGACCCGGCCTGCTGCTCCCATCCACCAGGACCTGCGTCAGCGCGGTAACCGCGGCCAGTGTGTCGTGGTGAGGCTCATTGCAGCCACCCATAAATCTGAATATCAAGATTCGTAAGCCCCAGGTCTCTAGCCCTGTGGACAACCTTTGCGTATTCCTCCCCCGTGATTCTCCTGGATATTTCCGGATAATCGAATGCTTTATGAGCCGGGGTGTATTGCGCCATGATATTGACATATGTGTCTTTGGGTAAGTGCTCGGCTATCCACTCCATGACTTCTTCCGAACCACCTATGTTGTTGGGCATGACCAGATGCCGGATCATCAGCCCTCGTTGCATAATGCCTTCCTCTGTGGGTTTCGCCACGCCAACTTGGCGGTGCATTTCAAGGATTGCCGCCCGCGCAACCTCGGGGTAGTTCTCCGCTCCGGATGAGAACTTCGCTGCCATGTCACTATCCCAGTACTTGAAATCCGGCAGGTAGATATCAACGATTCCATCCAGGAGCGCAAGGATTTCAAGACGCTCCCAGCCGCTGGTGTTGTAGACAATCGGGAGGCGCAGGCCGTACGCTGCCGCCGCATCAAGGGCCATAAGGTTGTGGGGGGAATAGTGCGTAGGGGTAACGATGTTGATGTTGTGACAGCCAATTTCCTGCAGATGCAGCATCATCCTGGCATACTCCTCAATCGTTGTATGAAAGCCTACACCAAGATGGCTGATCTCCCAATTCTGGCAGAAGACGCAA
>CAZNRD010000005.1:0-5588 GCA_964575425.1 uncultured Anaerolineaceae bacterium
CTACTCCGGCACGCGCAGGATGTCGTAGTCGGCTCCGCACACCGACGCGCTTCCAAGGAGAGCATAGCCGAACGTCGAGGTGAGCGCCCGCACCAGGTCTGAACCCTTCCAGGCCAGGAAAGTTCGCACTCCGGCGCTGCGCAGTTGGACGTCGGCCTCGGCGGCCGTCGTGTGGGGAGGCAAGACGCCGACCGTGCGCACCCGGGTGAAGTAGGCAACGTAGTTCACCTGACCGTCGGCGCCGGCCATTGGAGCGGTGAGCAAGGGGGCCAGGGCCTGCGAATCCACCCTGACACACGGGCTGATCCGCGTTGTCAGATCCCGGTGGAGAGTATCCCACCGGACGAACGTGACTGCAGGCAAGACCATCAAGCCGACGGACAGTGCAGCCGCCGCCCTGCCTCCGCCGCTGAACGAGGCGATCGGTTTGATGAGTGCTTCCAGGATCATGAACGTGGCGGTGAGGAGCAGGGGGAGGATCGTCCAGTAGAAGCGCAGCTCGAGAGCGTGAGTCAGCAAATAGCCGGGCAAGTACATCCCTATCGTGAGAAACAACCATCCGAAGCGGAGCCGATCCCGGGGAACGTTCCATTGGATGAGCGCGGCCAATGCGCACGCCGCCCAGGCGAGTAGCGGAAGCGGTCCCAGGCTTCCAGACATGACCGCAGCCCAGTTCCAGAGGTTGTGCCTGGTGAGCCTGATCTGATAGAGCATCTCGTCCGGGCTGTCAAGTGGGCTCCAGCCGTAGGCAGGATAGTCACGTGGATCCGGATCCTCCCAGGGGAACAAGACATCCGGGGGTTGATCGCACAGACGCTGGTCCCAGGAGGAGTACCCGGTGGAAGCGGGGCCGAAGATCGCCCGGTTGATTTCGGCGCTGGTCGTGAAGGTCACGCGGCCATAGCGTGCGTAGAGGGCCGCCAGCCAGGGGAAGGCAATAGCCAGGAAGGTGCCTGTACCCAGAGCCGACAGCAGGGCAGCCGAGCGCCACTGTTTCCTTGCTCCCTGAAGGAGCAGAACCGTGAGCACCAGGTGGGGGGGCACAAAGACGAAGTTGTAGTACTTGGCGTAGTATCCGAGGGCACCCACCAGGCCGGCCACAACGCCTCCGCGGACCGGCCGGTCGAGCACCTGTGGGCGGCTGATCCACCAGAAGTAGAACGACATCACGGCTGCGCCGAGCAAATCGGGCGTCAGGAGACTGAGACCTCCGTTACCCAGGATGACAACTCCTATGGACGCGGAAGCCAACAACCTCGAGAGGCGAGAAAGACCGAACTGGCGAGCGAGAGCCCAGGTCAGGTACGTGACCGCCAATGCGCTGCCTGCAAGGATCAGTCGGAAGCCGGTCCTGGGTTCAATTCCCAGCCGGATGAGGAGAGCGTCGAGCCAGGAGATCAGGGGTGACCAGTATCCCCGGATCACAGGATGGCCTTCGGCGTAGGATCGGGCGATGGTCAGGTAGGCGATGCCGTCAGGATTGAGCTGTTCGAGATGGTTGAGAATGATCTTGCCACCGATGACCAAGATGCATCCTCCCACGATGATGCCGAGGATGGCGTGCAGGGGAGCCGGCAGGTCGGGGAGGGATGCTGCCGCTGGCCGGGCATGACTGGATAGGAGCGATGGTGAAAGGAGGAAGGAGTGGATGGTGAGGCATAGGAGAGCGGTCCTCATGAGGAGCAAGACGCGGAACGGCTCAGCCAACTGAAGATGAAGGGCAAGCCATAAGAGCAAGGTGGCGGTGGTCAGGAGAACGAAAAGCGCAAAGGCGAGAGAGTGAGGCAGCAGTGGCAGGCGGGAGAGGCGGTGGTGAGCGGCGGGGATCCTCCAAAGAATCGGCGCAGCCGCCGCGGCGATGAAGCTGCCAGCATGAAAGAGGAACAGGACCTGTGTGCGCCAGGAAGCGTGAGCGAGGTCCACGCTGCCGCGGAAGAGATGGAGTGTCTGCCGAGACAGGATGAGGATCACTGCCCAAAGGAGCGTGGCGAGCAGCAGGCGTCGGTCGACTTCCTGGCGGCCGTAGAAGAACCACAGGGCGACGAGCGCCACCAGGGCCGCGGTGACGAATTCGAAGGCGGGGGTTGGACCATCGCTGCCCAACAAGAGGGAAGCCTGCAGGCCGGCGAGGACCGTGAGCAGGACAGCCAGGGAGCGCTTCGCGTGAAAGAGGTTCAAGGCCCGCCTGGCGAAGCCCTTTGCGCCGGGAATCACGTGCAGGGCGAGGAGAAGGGAAGGAAGCAGTAGAGCGACGCTGACCACGACTGCGGCAGGCGAGGCCCGCGCCAGCAGCAGGCGCAGCCAGGGATCCTCGGGCTGCGGCGGGACCGACGCGGAGCCAGGACTCGCGGCCCAGTAGCAAGCCGCCGTGAGGAGCAATGCAGCCCAAGAGCCAAGGGCCACGACAGCGTCACGCGAGCGCTCTTGGCCTTGGTAACAGTGGGCGATATCTGTCTTCCCCATTGGCGGTCACGGCGGAAAGGCGGGCCTGACCATCCGCTATCGCTCGGCCACCGCCCAGAGGTTCAGCCCAAGCTCGAAATAGCCGAAGCGAAGCTTCTTCATGGGAAATCCCGCCGTGCCGAAGTACCAGCCGATCAAGGGCAGCGTGTAGGCATAGACGTGCTCGGCAATCTCATCCTTGCTCACCAGCGACATCCGTGCGAGCAGCTGCAGCAGTCGCCCTGACCACGCGGCCGGTGTAGTGAGAACGACAAGGCCTCCCGTGCGAAGGACGCGGTGGCATTCCCTGAACAAACTTACCATGCTGTCGGGGTCCAGGTGCTCGATGACGGCCAGGAGGGTGACCACGCTGAAGAAGCCGTCGTCGAAGGGGAGGCGAGGGACTGCGTTCAGATCGAGCGTGTGCCAGACAATATCGCTTGCTGACGGTGGAGCGACTTGCCGGTCGATGGCAAACTTCTCGCGGAACTGAGTGTGGGCGAGGAAGTATGGGGAGGTGCCGCAGCCAATGTCCAGGATACGGCCCTGACGCAGGCCGAGGGGGATCAATCGATTCGCCATCCGCGCCCGCTGCCGGGCGAGGAAGGGCTCCAGCAGCCCATACCCGCGAGTAACCGGTTCTACCAAGCTCCTGGCCTTATTCTGCTACGTCCCGCCGGCTTGGAGCTGCCGCAAAGTGAAGCATACCGCCGGAAGGGACATTTCAGGCTGAGCGCGCGAGATGGGCGCTCCAGCCTGCAGGCATGGCGGCTATCCTACCACACCCCGCCACGCTGACAAACCCGGCGCCGGTAAGACAGTGGGCTAGAAGGCCCGGAGTCCATTCCCCTGTCGCGCAAACTCGTGTATAATGCCGCCAAGAGAACAGCCAGCCTTCGGGGCAGGGTGAGGGCCGCAGGCCCAATTCCCGATCGGCGGTACAGCCCGCGAGCGCCACAGGCGCATGACCCGGCGCAGTTCCGGGGCCGACGGTACAGTCCGGATGGGAGAAGGCGGCAAGCCTGACGGCGCAAGGCGCCGGCGCTGCGCATCGCCCCGAAGATCTTGTGTCTTCGGGGTTCTGCTTCCAGGTCCTGCCTGGCGGCGCGCCCATGCCCCGAAGATGCTGCCTTCGGGGCATGCTGATTTGAGGCGCTGCATGGCGCAGGGCCAGGGACCGGCGCTGCAGACAGGCAGGGGGAGACCTCGGCGGGTGGAGCCGGGCGCGCTCCTGATTCCGCTGACGCTGCTGGCCGGACTCCTTGCCTGGACGGCGGCATCGACCTGGGGCACGCTGCCAGCCTACCTGCTGCCGTCCCCAGGGTCCGTGTCGGCCAAGTTCATCGCCATCCTTCTCGATGGCACGCTGCTGCGGCACACCTGGGTGACGCTCACCGAGGTCCTGCTGGGCCTGGGCCTCGGGCTGAGTGTGGCCACCGCGCTCGGCTACCTGGTGGCCAAGTCGCGCGCGGCGGAGCGATTGCTGGCGCCCTACATCGTGGCTTCGCAGTCGATCCCGATCATCGCCATCGCCCCGCTTCTCGTCATCTGGTTCGGGCCCGGGCGCCTATCAAAGGTCCTCATCTGTGCACTCATTGTCTTCTTCCCGGTGCTGGTGAACACCGTCGTTGGGGTGCGCTCCGTGCCGGAGGACCTGCGGGACCTGATGCGCTCGCTGCGGGCGACGCGCTGGCAGATCTTCACCAGGCTCGAGGTGCCGGCGGCGATGCCGGTGCTCATGGGTGGGCTCAAGGTGGGCGCAACGCTTTCCGTCATCGGGGCGGTCGTTGGCGAGTTCGTCGGGTCGGATC
The DNA here is from genome assembly GCA_964575425.1 of uncultured Anaerolineaceae bacterium. Lineage (GTDB taxonomy): Bacteria > Chloroflexota > Anaerolineae > Anaerolineales > E44-bin32 > DATEAV01. The sequence continues at coordinate 4,254 of CAZNRD010000005.1, forward strand.
AGGGGCTTGGGTTCCTGGTTAACATCGGTCGCGCGCTGTACGACACCTCGTTGGTCTTCGTGGCCGTGCTTGTCCTCATCGCACTGGCGATGAGTCTTTACGGCCTGGTCTCCTGGCTCGAGCGGCGCCTGCTTGCCTGGCGCCACACGCAAAATCGTCCTGGATGAGGAGGCATACCCTTGATGAAGCACCGTTGCTTGCTGGTTGGTCTGATGGGGGCCGTTGTCCTGACGGCGTGCTCGGGAGGGGCATCGTCGCCGCAACCGGCTTCGGCTCCGACTCGCGTACGCCTGCCGATGGGCTACATCCCCAGCGTGCAGTTCGCCCCGTTCTACGTAGCGGTCGAGCGCGGCTACTACCGCGAGGCCGGCATCGAGCTTGAGTTCGACTTCTCGTGGGAGACCGACGCCATGGCGCTGGTCGGGGCGAACGAGCTGCAGTTCGCCGTCGTCTCCGGCGAGCAGGTGCCGCTGGCGCGGGCACAGGGGCTGCCGGTGGTCTACATCATGGCATGGTGGAATGACTATCCGGTGGGCGTGGCAGCGCCCGCAGCGAGCGGCATCGAGACGCCGCAGGACCTTGTGGGCAAGCGCGTCGGCATCCCGTGCCTGTGCGGCGCCTCGTATGTCGGCTATCGGGCGATGCTCAATGCCGAGGGCGTCGACCCGGCTTCGGTGACGCTCGACGTCATCGGCTTCACCCAGGTGGAGTCACTGCTTGCGGGCCGCGAGGACGCGGTGGTTATCTACGCCAACAACGAGCCCGTCCAGCTCGCGGCGCAGGGTATGCCGGTGACGGTGATGCGCGCCGCCGACTACGTCGCGCTCGCCTCCAACGGTCTGATCACCAATGAGACGACGATCGCCCAGCGCCCGGACCTGGTCGCTGCGATGGTGCGCGCCAGCCTGCGCGGCCTGGCCGACACGCTGGCCGATCCCGACGCGGCCTATGAAATCTGCAAGAAATACGTGGAAGGACTGGAGCAGGCGGACCAGGCCGTGCAGCGCCAGGTGCTGCAGGCAAGCCTCGAGTTCTGGCGCGCCGACCGCCTGGGGTACTCGGACCCGGCGGCCTGGGACAACATGCAGGCCGTGCTCCTGAGCATGGGGCTGCTCGAGCAGCCGATCGACATCTCCCAGGCGCATACCAATCAGTTCGTGCCATGACGTCGACGGAAGAGCCGCCCATCCTGGCGGCAAAGGACCTGACCGCGGTCTACCCCAACGGCAACGGAGGGCTGGTGGCCCTCGACGGCGTGAGCTTCGCCGTGTGGCCGCAGGAATTCCTGTGCGTGGTAGGGCCGTCGGGCTGCGGCAAGACCACGCTGCTGCGCCT
>CAZNRD010000005.1:5688-113627 GCA_964575425.1 uncultured Anaerolineaceae bacterium
ATGGCGCAGCGCGTGGCGCTGGCGCGGGCGCTGATCCATGAGCCGGACCTACTGCTGCTGGATGAGCCATTCGGCTCCCTCGATGCGCTGACGCGGGAGCGCATGGCCGCGGAATTGATGCGAATATGGGCCGCCCGGACCAAGACCGTGGTCATGGTGACCCATTCCATCCCGGAGGCCATCCTGCTGGCTGACCGGGTGCTGGCCCTCAGCCCGCGGCCCGGGCAGCTAAGATTAGACCTTCGCATCCCGCTGCCGAGGCCGCGGGCACTGACCATGACCTACACCCATGAATTCGGCGAGCTGGCAGCACGCGTGCGCGAGGCAATCGGTTGACCCGTGCAGGGAGGCGATAGACGAAGGGGCACGCCGCGGCGTGCCCCTTCTGAGTCCGTGGGTGTGGCTGCGCCTCAGGCCTGCGGCGGCGCCGCCTTGCGCCGGCGGCGGCGAATGGCCCGAACCACCAGCCAGATCGGAACGCCGAAGATGGCCAGCAGCGGAAGATACAGGATGCCGAAGCGGATCAGCGCGCTGCCCAGCCACTGGAGGGCACGCACCAGGTCTTCCAACGCCTCCTTGGCGACGCCCTCAGGCCGCCATTTGCCGATCTGCAGCGGCTGTTCGGCGACATCCGGCAGCAGCTCCACTGAGAGCGCGGCCAGCCGGGCGGACTCCTCGTAGTAGCGCATCTGTCCCTGGATGCGCTCGATCTCGCCCCGCACCTGGGTCAGCTGATTGAAGACCATCATCACGTCTTCGGTCTTGGTGGCCGAAGCAAGGATTTCCCGCAGCTGCTCTTCGGCGGCGCGCAGGTTGCGCAGCTGCGACTCGAGATCGACGTATTCAGAGGTGACGTCCTGGCTGGACACGTTGCGGCTGCGCACTTCGGTGGCGGCAGCCTCGATCTGGTCCATGGCCTCGTCGAGCCGTTCCGCCGGGACGCGAACGGTGATGGACGCCTGGTAGGCCAGCACCTGGGCCACGCCGAAGGTGGACTGATAGACGTTGGCGCTGACGACGTACCCGCCCATGTCCTCCGCCATGCGGCCGATGTCGTCGACCGACTTCGCCGGATCGGGGACGACGACCGTCATGTAGGCGTTCTGGATGACCATGCGCTCGACTTGGGCAGCCGCGGCAGCGAGGCCCCCGCCGTAGTACTGTGGGGCTTCCACGCCGACCACATCGCTCATGGCCCCGCGGTAGGGCTCGCCCTCGAACGGAACCGGCACCTCCGTAGGGGCCGCAGGGCGAGCCATAGCGCAGCCGGTGAGCCCCAGGCTGATGGCCACTAGCGCAAAGATGAGACGGTTCGTCATGCCGGTGCTCCTCTCACTTCTCACGGATGCTGTCTGCCCTCAAGACGCCGCGGCGGGTGAAGAGGTTCCCCTACCAGCCGGCGATCAGCCGCAGGGCCTGACGTTCGGGCAGACCGGCACGCAGGATGCGCAGTTGAACCTGGGCGATGTCGTAGGCCACTCGGCGAGGTTCCCAGGTGAGCGCGTCGGGGTCCAAGAAGGCATAGGCCGAGCGCGAGTCCATGTCGCGCGGCTGGCCCACCGAGCCCGGGTTGACGATCATGCGCGGGCTGAGCGGGTTGGGTTCGCCCCAGCGGAGAGAGACCGGGACAGCGTGGGGCTCACCGGGAGGGCGATGGAACATCAGCGGCAGGTGGGAATGACCCACCAGGCAGTAGTCCGTGTCGAAGAACTCGAAGTTGCGATCGGCGGCATGCTGATCGAGCACGTACTCCCACACCGGCTGGCGAGGGCTGCCATGCGCCAGGGTGATTGCACCGACGGTGATCTTGGCGGGGAGCGAGCGCAGGAAGGCGGCATTCTCGGGGGTGAGCACCTGGCTTGTCCAGGCGGCGGTCTCGCGTGCGTCGCGGGTGAAGCGGGTAAGAGGCAGACTGCCCAGCGCCGCCTGGTCATGGTTGCCAATCAGGCACAGCAAGTCGGGCAGCGTGCGCACCAGTTCGATGCAGTCGTTGGGATCGGGTCCGTAGCCGACCAGGTCGCCCAGGCACCAGACGGCGTCGTAGCTTCCGGCGCTGGCCAAGACGGCTTCGAGTGCGGTCAGGTTGGCGTGGATGTCGGACAGGACCAGCACGCGCATGGGGATGATGGTAGCACGGCGGGGCCGCAAGGGGAAGTAGTCCTCTTGGGGGGCGAGGCTTGGCCCGTCCTTCTGCCTGACGTATAATCCGCCCGAGTCAATGCCAATCCTGGATGAAACCAGCCTCGAGTTCCTCAGTCACAGCCCGGAGCAGACACAGCGCCTCGGGGTTCGGCTGGGCGAGCTGCTCCGGCCGGGCGACCTGATCTGCCTGGCAGGAGACCTGGGCTCGGGCAAGACCACGCTGGCCCAGGGGATCGCACGCGGCTGGGGAAGCCTGGATCCCGTCACCAGCCCGACCTTCGTCCTGATCAACGAGTACCGCCGCGCCGACGGTGGGCGCCTCTACCATTTCGATGCATTCCGCGTGAACACGCTGACCGAGGCCGCAGGGCTGGGGCTGAGCGAACTGCTGGACTCCGGCGGGCCGGTGGTGGTGGAATGGCCCGAGCGCGTCGAGCCACTGCTGCCGCCGGAACGGCTGTGGATTGCGCTGCACTGGGTCGATGACTCGCGACGCGGCATGCGGCTGCAGCCAACCGGGCATCGCTACGAACGCTTGCTGAAGCAGTTCCGCAAGACGGCCTTCGGAGGGTGAGCTTGCTGCTGGCGATTGACAGCGCCACCCGTACCATCGGGCTCGGGCTGCACGACGGCAGCCAGGTGCTGGCTGAGGTCACCTGGGTCAGCCGGGGCCATTACACGCAGGAACTCGCCCCCGAGATCGGCCTGCTGCTGCGCCGTGCTGGCGTGACGGCCGAGGCGCTGACAGCGGTGGCGGTGGCCCAGGGGCCTGGCTCCTTCAATGGGCTGCGCATCGGCATGGCTCTGGCCAAGGGCCTGGCGCTGGCGAACCGCCTGCCGCTGGTCGGGGTGCCCACCCTGGACATCCTGGCGCTCGCCCAGCCGGTGCGAGAGGGCAGCCTCCTGGCCCTCATCGAAGCCGGCCGTGGGCGATGGGCAGGTTTGTGGTACAAATCGGGCCGCAGTGGCTGGGCAGCGGAGGGCGAGGCGCGGGTCCTCACCTGGGATGAGATTGTGGTGCAGATGGAATTCCCGACGTATGTGTGCGGGGAGCTCGGCCCGCGCGAGCGCGAGTCGCTGGCTGGGAACGCCCGGGTGACCGTCGCCTCGCCCTCGCAGTGCCTGCGCCGACCCGGGTTTCTGGCTGAGCTGGCCTGGGCCCGCCTCAAAGCCGGAAAATCGGCAGACACGGCCGAGCTGACGCCTATCTACCTGAAGACAGGCCCCGAGGCTGCCGCGTGACCACCAGAGTTGCCGAGGTCGTCATCCGTCCTATGACGCTGGACGACCTGCCGCAAGTGTTGGAGATCGACCGGCTCTCGTTCCCGATTCCGTGGCCGGAACGGAGCTACCGCTTCGAGCTGAGCGAGAACCCGTCCTCGACGCTGTTGGTGGCGACCCGCGAAGAGTCGGGACAGACGCGCCTGGCCGGCTACGTCGGGTTCTGGTGGATCGTTGATGAGGTGCACATCAGCACCCTGGCTGTGCATCCGCGCTTCCGCCGCCAGGGAATTGGCAGCGGGCTGCTTGAGGCGGCCCTCGGGCAGGCCGTCCTCAAGGGCGCGGATTTCGCCACGCTCGAGGTTCGGGTTTCGAACCAGGCGGCGCTCGACCTGTATCACCGGTTCGGCTTCCATGTGGTCGGCCGGCGAGCGAAGTACTACCGGGACAACGATGAGGACGCGCTGCTGATGACGTTGACGGGACTGCGGGAGCGTCTGAGGAACGTCGCTGGAGGCGGTGGGTGAATCCGGAGGAAGAGCTGCAGGCGGTGGCGCGTGAGGTGGCGGCCTGCACTCGCTGCAAGCTGCATCGCGCGCGCAAGCTGGTGGTGCCGGGCGAGGGGCCACCGCAGGCGGAGCTGATGTTCATCGGGGAGGGCCCGGGGTTCCACGAGAACGAGCAGGGACGCCCGTTTGTGGGCGCCGCCGGTCATTTCCTCGAGGAGCTGCTGGCCGGGATCGGGCTCACGCGGGAACAGGTCTTCATCTGCAATGTCGTCAAGTGCCGCCCGCCCGGGAATCGGGACCCGCTGCCGGAGGAGATCGAAGCCTGCGCGCCCTTCCTCGAGCGGCAGATCCGGGCCATCAGCCCGAAAGTCATCGTCACCCTCGGGCGCTACTCGATGGCTCGCTTCCTTCCAGGAGCGCGCATCAGCGCCGTGCACGGGCAGGCGCGGATGGTGAATGGAAGGCTGACTGTAGCCATGTACCATCCGGCGGCGGCGCTCCACCAGCCCACGCTGCGACGCACGGTCGAAGAAGACTTCGCTCGCCTGCCGGAAATCCTGCGGCGCGCCCAGCCTGCACCTGCGGCGGAGGAAAGCCCGCCGCAGCCTCCGCAGCAGCTCAGCTTGTTCTAGTGCAGCAGTCCAGGAGCCGCGATGCCGATGTCCGCTGAGGTCCCTGCCCTTCCGCCTTCAGCCCGGTCGCTGATCGATCGCTTTGCCAGCCGCGCGGCGAGCGTTGGGGTCGTCGGCCTGGGTTACGTGGGGCTGCCGCTGGCGGTCGTGATGGCGGAAGCCGGCTACATGGTTGTGGGCATCGACGCCGATGCCAGGAAAGTGGCCCGCCTATCGCGGGGCGAGAGCCATGTGGAAGACGTCCCCGCGGAGCAATTGGCCCCGCTTGTGGCGGAAGGCCGGCTGAGGGTCTCGACTTCGTTCGAGGCGTTGGCGGAGGTGAGTGGGGTGAGCGTGTGCGTCCCCACGCCGCTGCGCAAGACGGGGGACCCCGACCTTTCGTTCATCCTTTCCGCGGTTCGCTCCCTGCGTCCGGTGCTGCATCGCGAGATGGTGATCATCCTCGAGTCGACGACCTATCCAGGGACCACGCGTGAGATGGTGCTGCCGGAGATCGAGCAGACGGGGCTGAAAGTCGGCGAGGAGGTTTTCCTGGCGTTCTCGCCGGAGCGCGTCGACCCGGGGCGCAAGGACTGGACGACGGCGAACACGCCCAAGGTGCTCGGCGGCATCACGCTCGCCTGCACCGAGGTGGCGGCGGCGATGTACGCCCCGGCCATCCGGGATCTGGTGCGCGTTTCCTCGGCCGAAGTGGCCGAGATGACCAAGCTGCTGGAGAACACCTTCCGCGCCGTCAACATCGCCCTGGTCAACGAGATGGCTCTGATGTGCGAGCGGCTCGGCATCGACGTCTGGGAAGTGATCGAGGCGGCCGCGACCAAGCCTTTCGGCTTCATGAAGTTCACGCCCGGGCCGGGCCTGGGTGGCCACTGCATTCCCATCGATCCGCTCTACCTCTCGTGGAAGCTCAAGAGCGTGAAGTACACCGCCCGCTTCATTGATCTGGCGAGCGAGATCAACACGAACATGCCGCGCTACGTTGTGGGTCGGCTGCAGGATATCCTGAACCGCGCCGGCAAGCCGCTGCGCGGCGCCCGCGTCCTGGTGCTGGGCGTGGCCTACAAGCCGGATGTCTCCGACCTGCGCGAATCGCCGGCGATCGATGTCATCGGGCTGCTGCGCGAGAAGGGATCCGAGGTCGAATACTACGATCCGCATGTGCCGGTGCTCGACGAGGAGGGGCTGAAGCTGCAATCGGTTCCTGACCTGGGCGCCGCTGCCGCGCGCGCGGACTGCGCCGTCATCCTCACCCATCACAAAGCCATTGACTACCGCGCCGTGGCCGAGGCCGCGCCGCTGATCTTCGACACGCGCAACGCCATGGCAGCAGCCGGAATCCGCGAACCGAAGATCGTGAGGCTGTAGTGGGCCTGACTGCGCCCCGCACCTATCTAGTGACGGGAGCCGCCGGATTCATCGGCGCGCGCGTGGCCGAGGCACTGCTGGACCAGGGTCATCGCGTCGTCGGCATGGACAACCTGAACACAGCCTACGACGTCCGGCTGAAGGAGTGGCGCCTGCGACGCCTTCAGGCGCAGCCAGGTTTCGAGTTGCGCAGGGTTGACATCTCCGATCGGACGGCGTTGCGCCGTGCTTGGGGCGATGAGTCTTATGAGGCGGTGCTCAACCTGGCCGCGCGCGCGGGCGTGCGTCAGAGCGTGCGCGACCCGTGGGCGTACTATGAGTCGAACGTGATCGGCACGTTGAACCTGCTGGAGCTGTGCCGCGAGCGGGGGGTGAGCAAGTTCGTGCAGGCCTCTACGTCCAGCCTGTACGGTGCCGTCAACCCTCGTCCGTTTCGGGAGGAAGCGGACATCAGCCGTCCCCTCTCGCCGTACGCGGCCAGCAAGGGCGCGGCCGAACTGCTGTGCCACTCCTACCACTGCCTCTACGGCCTCGATATCAGCGTGCTGCGCTACTTCACCGTCTTCGGGGCCGCGGGTCGGCCCGATATGAGCGTCTTCCGCTTTGTGCAGTGGATTGCGGAGGGTCGGCCGGTGATCGTCTACGGCGACGGTCATCAGGAACGCGACTTCACATTCGTCGACGACATCGCCCGGGGGACGGTGGCGGCGCTGCAGCCTCTCGGATATGAGGTCATCAATCTTGGGGGAGACCGTCCCACGCCTCTGCGTTCGGTCATCGAGCAGATCGAGTCGCTGCTGGACAAGCAAGCTCGCATCGAGCACAGGCCGGCCTCGCCGGCCGATGTCCGCGCCACATGGGCGGACGTCTCCAAGGCGCGCCGTTTGCTGGGGTGGATGCCGACGACTCGGCTTGGAACGGGCCTCAAGGCCTGCGTCGAGTGGTACCTGGCCGAACGCGGCTGGGCGCGCGAAGTAGGCACGGCGGATTGAGGCAAGCGATGCCGGGCGGCCCCTTCTCGCCGCGCCGCTGGGCGCGGCGCCTGATCGAAAACCCGCTGCTGCGGCGGGTGGTGCGCAATTCTGGCTATCTCTTCGGCGCCAACACCGCTGCCGCGCTGCTGAGCGTGGGGCAGAGCGCCCTCTCGGCACGGCTCCTCGGCGTGGCCGGGTTCGGGCTGCTGGGGGTGATCACGCAGTTCGCCACCGTGCTCAATGGGCTGACCTCGTTCCGCATGAGCCAACTGGTGGTCAGCTACGTCAGCCAGTTCGAGGCCAAGGGTGAGACGGGGCGCGCGGCGGCGGTTTTCAAGGCGGCAGGTCTGGCCGAGATGAGCAGCTCGCTGCTGGCCTACGCGTTGGTGCTCGCGCTGGCGCCGCTGGGGGCGCGCCTGCTGGCACACGACCCGGGGACCGTGGGCCTGTTTGCCATCTACGGGCTGATGGTGCTGGCCAACTTGATTGCCGAGAGCGCCACGGGGCTGCTGCAGGTGCTGAATCGCTTCAGCCTGCTGGCGGCGATCACGGTGGGACAGAGCGCGCTCACGCTGGCGCTGATTGCAGTGGCCTTCGCGCTCCGCGGAGGCCTGCTGGAAGTGCTCCTGGCCTATCTGATCGGCAAGGCTGCCTGGGCCCTGTCGATAACGGTGGCGGCCCTGTTGCAGGCGGGCCGGCGTTGGGGAAAGGGATGGTGGCGAGTGCCGCTGTCCCTGCTCAATGGGCACTGGCGCGAGTTGGGCAGCTTCGCGCTCAACACCAACCTGACGACTACCCTGAACCTGGTGACGCGCGATAGCGAACTTCTGTGGCTGAGCGCCTTCAGCACACCGGTCCAGGTGGGATACTACAAAGTGGCCCTGGCCGTGCGCAACATCCTGGTCAATCCGGTCGATCCGCTCATCAGCACCACCTATCGCGAGGTGGCGCACGAGATTGCCAGCCGGCATTGGGGCAACGTGCGCTACTTGCTGCGCAGCGGAAGCCTGATCTCGGCGGCCTGGACAGTGCCAACCATCCTGGGCCTGGTGGTCCTCGGGCCGTGGGCTATCTCCCTGGTCTGGGGGAGGGAATTCGTTCCGGCCTACGTCAGCCTGCTCATCCTGCTGCTCGGCGTCGGCGTGGTGAACATCTTCTACTGGAATCGTAATGTGCTGCTTCCCCTTGGCCTTCCCGGCTATCCGACGCTTGTGCATCTGGTGGCGGCGCTGGCGAAAATCGGCGGCATTTTTCTCATCGTCCCGCGCTGGGGAGCGGCTGGGATGGCTGCTCTGCTGAGCGGTTTCTACCTTGGCACCGGAGGGACGCTGGTGCTGAAGACGTTGCGCGAACTGCGGCGAGCCGAGGCACGATCGGAGCCTGAGGTGGAGAGGTAGGCCATGCGCATTGCCTGCATCGCCACCTCGCGCGTGCCGTCACGCACGGCGAACTCGATCCAGGTGATGAAGGTGTGCCAGGCGATGGCTGAGCTCGGCCACGAGGTCCGCCTTTGGGTCGCCGGTAAGCGGCCGCAGTGCACCTGGGAATTGCTGGCCGAGCACTACGGCCTGAGGTGGCGATTTCCCGTCGAATGGATCGGCTATGTTCCGGTACTGCGCCGCTATGACTTCTGCCTGCTCGCCCTGCGTCGGGCGCGTGCCTGGGAGCCCGACCTGTACTACGTGTGGCCTTTGCCGGCCGCGGCGCTGGCCTCGCGCTGGGGCTGGTCCTGCGTGCTCGAAGTCCATGATCGACCGACGGGCCACCTGGGCCCGCGCTGGCTCGGGCAGTTCCTGCGCGCGCCTGGAGCCAGGCGCCTGGTGACCGTCTCCGAGGCACTGCGCCGGTGGCTCGAGGGACGCTACCGCAGGCCGCTGCAACCTCCGCTGGCCTTGGTGGCGCCGAACGGCGTCGACCTCGAGCGCTATGCCGAGGTGCCCGATCCCAGTGAGGCGCGGCAGCGGTTGGGACTGCCGCAGAAGTTCACTGTCGGCTACACCGGACACCTGTACCCGGGGCGAGGGATAGGAATGCTGTTCGAACTTGCCCGTCGCAACCCCGACCTCCACTTCGTGTGGGCGGGCGGGGAACCGGAGGCGGTGGAGGCATGGAGATCCCGTCTGGCGCAGCACGGCGTTGGCAATGTCACGCTGCTGGGTTTTGTTCCCAATGAACGACTGCAGCTGGTACAGGCGGCATGCGAAGTGCTGTTGATGCCGTATGAGAAGCACATTGCCGGTAGCGGCGGTGGAGATTCGGGGGCTTCGGCAAGCCCGATGAAGGCCTTCGAGTATCTGGCTGCCGGGCGGGCGATCCTCAGCAGCGACCTGCCTGTACTGCGGGAGGTGATGAACGACGACAATGCCTTGCTCCTGCCGCCCGAGGACGTCGAGGCGTGGGACAGGGGCCTCAAAGATGTGGTGCGGGACGAGGGCCGCAGACTGGGTCTGGCGTCGCGCGCCCGGGCGGATGCGGCGCGGTTCACCTGGGTCGAACGCGAGCGTCACATCCTGACTGGGCTGGAGGTCGGCTCTGATGGGTAGGCGCCTTGCCTGGATGGGCGAATGGTTCGGGGTGCCGGTGCGGCGCGCGGCGCTGGTCGTGACTGCAGTCGGTGTGCTGGAGCGAGTGCTTCTGTGGTTCATCTACCAGCCGATCCCCTATCCCGACACCGGGTCCTACCAGCGCCTGGCAGGGGTGCTGCGGCAGCTAAGCTTGGAGGGCTACGATGGGACGCGCGTGCCTGGTTATCCGGCCTTCCTGGCACTGCTGGGGCAGGACCCGGGCCGGGTGTGGGTGGCGCAGATGGCGCTCGGGCTGCTCATCTCGCTGCTCCTGTTCTGGATGACCTGGAAGACCACGTCCAGCGCGAGGCTGGCAGTGGCGGCCGGGATGGCCTACAACCTCGTCCCCGGGCAGTTCCTGTTCGAAGCGAACCTGCTGACCGAGACCCTGACGACGTTCCTGGTGACCCTGAGCCTGGCCCTGATGGTGGCGCTTTGGCAGGCCTCCCCTCCGCCGCGCCGGACGGCACTTGCCTTCGCTGCCGGAGTGGCTTCCAGCCTGGCCGGACTCGTGCGTCCACTCTTCTATGTCTTCCCGGTGTGGCTGCTGCCCTTCGTAGCGCTCCGTGAGCGTGCGTGGGGATGGCGCGCACGTTTGAGCGTGGCCTTCTGCCTCGGGCCATTGCTGCTCCTGGGAGGCTGGCTGCTGTACATCCACAGAACCTACCACATGTTCGCCCCGACGACGATGGGAGGGTACAGCCTGGTGCAGCACACCGGCAACTGGTTCGAACTGCTGCCGGATGAATATGCGCCCATCCGTGACACCTACCTGCGCTACCGCGATGCCCGCATCGCCGAGCGCGGCAACCAGACGAACACGATCTGGGAGGCAATCCCGGAGCTGAGCCGGGTTTCGGGCCATGGTTTCTACGATCTATCACGTGAGCTGCAGCGTCTGTCGCTGCTGCTCATTCGGGAGCATCCGGACCGGTACCTGCGCACCGTCGTCGAAGGCTGGATCGGCTTCTGGAAAGCACCGGTGTACTGGCGGCCAGAGGCGATGAATCCCGCTGCCGCCCGCCCCGTGTTCGCGACCTGGAGCCTCCTGGGCCGTGCGGTCTCGATCGCGGCGAACGGGGTGTTCTTGCTCATGGTCGCGGCAGCGGTGGCGAGCCGGCGAGCGCGGCAGTGGCTGGGGATCGACCGGCACGCCGTCATGGTAGGTGGGGCGGTATTGTTTACATCCATCGTGCAGACGCTGGTCGATCACGGCGACAACCCTCGATTTCTGGTACCCTTGCAGATGGCGGTGATGTACGTGGTCCTCAGGGCGGTTGCGGCCCGGAGGAGGCGCCCGGAGGCTGCGTCATGAGCAACCTTTTCCGGAGGCTGCTTCTAATTGCCGGCGCCATCGGGCTTTCAGGCGGACTGACGCTGGTGGACGGGCGGAACCCGTCCTGGGCAGGCTGGCTAGCGTACCTTGTGGTCGTGGGCTTATGCGCGGTCGCGGCCTGGCTATCGTGGCTGACAGCCGCGAAGCATCGTTTCCCTCGCTGGCTGCCGGCAGCGCTTCTCCTCGCCTTCGGGCTGCGGCTTGGGTTGGCGATCGCTTTCACCCACGTGCTGCCTCAGTATGGCAGCGGGCGTGGCCATCAGGAGGCGGGGTACTTCTACCCTGATGCATACGATCGTGACCGGATCGCGTGGGAACTGGGTCGATCAAATCGTCCCTTGTGGGAGCTCACCGAGCGCGAGCGGCGCGTCGATCAATATGGGGGTTTACTCATCTGGAGTGCGATCGGCTACCGGTTCCTGAGCACAGACGCACACCGACCCCTTCTCATAGGACTCCAGGCGGCCACCGCATCGGCATTGACAGTACTGTTCACGTGGGCGCTGGTCTCTTTGGCCTTTGGCAGCGTGGCAGCTGCCGTGGCCTCCTGGGTGGTTGCGCTCTACCCGGAGGCGATCCTGTTGGGGTCATCACAGATGCGGGAGCCGTTCCTGGGGCTCGGGTTCGCTCTCATGGTGTACGGCCATCTCCAGATTCGACAAGGGGCATTGCGCAGGGGCGGGGCTTTGGCAATTGTAGGTGGGCTTCTTTCGCTGCTAATCTCCCCGCCTGCAGCACTTGTGAACTTCGGTATTCTGCTTGTCCTGTGGCTTTGGGAACGGCGTGCATCGTGGAAGCCGCCGGCTTGGGCTTGGGTGGCTCTGGCAGTCGGAATGGCAACAGGCTTTGTCCTGACGACCCGCGCTTGGTCTTCGGCTGGCGTGTGGGGGCGGAATGCGCTGGATGTTTTCCTTGCTTGGGTGTGTCGCACCGCCCAGTATGAGCTGCATGTCCTGGAAACAGGCTCCGGAATGGTGCAGGCGGTGTTCGATCGCACCCCTGCCTGGGCCCACGTTCCTCTTGCGACTGCCTATGGATTGGTTCGACCGTTCCTACCTGCGGCGCTCTTTGAGCCGGCGGCGCCACTCGCTCGGGTCGTGGAAGTGCTGCGTGCTCTTGGGTGGTTCTTTCTTCTCCCGCTGTTGACGTATGCGTTGGCGGCCGGGCCGCGCACTACGGGATGGCGCAGCTTGCCGACAGGCCTGGCGCTGATTGTTTGGCTGGGGGCGATCGGTGCTTCATTTCGCGGTGGCGGGGATGGATGGGACAATGTCCGCTACCGGGCCACGTTCCTCGTGATGCAGGCTGCCGTTGCGGGCTGGGCGTGGGCTCAGGCGTGCAAATCCGGCAGCCCCTGGCTTCGTCGGATCGCGGGTTTGGTCGCCGTCGAGACAGTTATCTTCTCCCAGTGGTACGCGGGCCGCTACCTCGGCACCCCCGGGTTCAAGCTGGAGGCAACAGCACTCTTGGCGATCACGACCTTGGGGCTGATGTTGCTCGCGTTCATCGTCCGCGACAGAAAGGCCGGAAAGCGCTTGACGGGGTGAGGTCGGGAGGTACAATTCACCGGCTGAATTTTGGCCGCACGTCTGGATGGGGAGGTGAAATGACCGTAGCGATGATTACCGGCGTGACGGGGCAGGATGGTTCTTACCTCGCGGAATTCTTGCTGAGTAAGGGCTATGAAGTTCACGGCTTGATCCGAAAGGCGAGCACCTTCAACACAGGCCGGATAGACCACATCTACCAAGACCCCCATGATCCGAAGGCGAAGCTGTTCTTGCACTACGGCGACCTTTCCAACTCGGAGCAGCTGGCGAACCTTGTCTACAACGTACGTCCGGATGAGATCTATCACCTCGGCGCCCTTTCGCACGTTAAGGTGAGCTTCGAGATCCCCGAGTACACGGGATCGGTCACCGGGCTGGGCACGGCACGGATCCTTGAAGCGATACGCCGCAGTGGCATTCGTACGCGTTTCTATCAGGCATCCTCCAGTGAGATGTTTGGCAGTTCGCCTGCCCCCCAAAGAGAGACGACCCCGTTCGAGCCACGAAGCCCCTATGCCATCGCCAAGTTGTACGCATACTGGATGACGCGCAATTACCGGGAGGCCTACGGGATTTTTGCCGTCAACGGAATCCTCTTCAACCACGAAAGCCCGCGTCGCGGCGAGACGTTCCTTTCTCGCAAGGTGACGCGCGCGGTGGCGCGGATTCTGGCCGGCCTGCAGAAGAAGGTATACCTGGGAAACCTGGATAGCCGGCGCGACTACGGCTATGCGCCCGAATACGTCGAGGCCATGTGGCGTATGCTCCAGCTCGACGAGCCCCAGGACCTCGTGATTGGCACGGGGGTGGCCCCTACGATACGCGAGTTTGTGGAAGAAGCATTCAGCTACGCCGGGCTGGACTGGCGTGAGCATGTCGAGATTGATCCGCGCTACTTCCGCCCAACTGAGGTTGACCTCCTGCAAGCGGATGCCTCAAAGGCACGGCAGCTCCTGGCCTGGAATCCGAAGATCACGTACAAGGACTTGGCTCGCATCATGATCGACGCGGACATGGAGGCGGTTGGCCTGACCCCGATCGGGGAAGGGTTGAGAATCCTCGAGCGCCATTTCGGCAAGTGGCATCGATGGGACTGCGGCGTGACGGCTGTGCTACGCACCACGGGAAACGGGGTCGACTGACGGAGGGCGGGGGAGGGTTTCGCCGTGTCTCATGGGAAAGCGGGGATGCGCCTGTCGGTTGTGATTCCGGTCTACGATGAGGTCAAGAACCTCCCCCCTCTACATGAGGAGCTAAGTCGCGTCCTATCCAACCTGGACTATGAACTTGTCTATGTCGACGATGGGTCCACAGATGGCAGTGCCGAGATGCTCGAAGGCATTGCCCAGAAGGATGCAGACCATATTACGTTGATCACGCTGCGACGGAACTTTGGCCAGACGGCGGCCATCGCCGCTGGCATCGACCATGCCCAAGGGGATGTGATCGTCCTGATCGACGCCGACGGGCAAAATGATCCTGGCGACATTCCAACCTTGCTGGCGCAGATCGAGCAGGGCTACGACGTGGTTTCGGGCTGGCGGCACCGGCGGAAAGACGCCTTCCTGAGCCGGACACTTCCTTCGCGCGTGGCGAACAGACTGATCTCCTGGGTGACAGGCGTCCGCCTCCGCGACTACGGCTGCACGCTCAAGGCCTATCGGCGCGAGATCCTGCATGGCTTCCGCCTGTACGGAGAGATGCATCGCTTCATCCCCGTCTACGCCAGCTCCGTGGGTGCGCGAATTGCGGAGGTGGCTGTCAATCATCGACCGCGGACGCACGGGCGGACAAAGTATGGCCTTGAACGGACGATCAAGGTCATGCTCGACTTGTTCACCGTCAAGTTCCTGGTCGGCTTTGGAAGCAAGCCAATCTACCTCTTTGGAGGTGCCGGGCTGATCCTGATCGTGCCGAGCGTGATCACCCTCGTCTTCCTGATGATCCGGCGCCTCTTCTTTCAGGTCCCCGTTCTCGGCTCCCCCCTCTTTCAGACCAGCACGATGCTGTTCATCCTGGGGTTCCAGTCGATCTTGATGGGCCTGATTGCTGAGCTCCTGGTCCGGACCTATCATGAGTCCCAGGCCAAGCCGACCTATTCGATAAGGGCCGTTCGGCGAGTGGCGCGAGGGGATGGCGGGAGGCCCGCCGGGCCTGACGCATGAGGGTCCTGCTGGTGAACAGCGAATATCCGCCGGTTGGTGGCGGAGCAGGCAACGCCAGCTTTCACCTGGCGCAGGGGCTTGCACGTCTGGGAGAAGAGATCACGGTCCTGACGGTGCGCTATCGCGGGCAGGCGGACTGTGAACTGCAAGGAGATGTTCGAGTGGTCCGCGCGGCTGGGCTGCGAGCGCGCCCCGAGCGATCGGGGGCGCTTGAACAGACGACCTTTATGCTGAGCGGGATGCTCGCGGGCCTACGCTTGGTCCGTACCTGGCGGCCAGATGTCACTCTGGCGTTCTTCGCTGTGCCGTGCGGCGTGTCGGCGCTCTTCCTGCAAGCGGCCTGTGGCATCCCGTATGTGGTCTCGCTCCGGGGCGGTGATGTCCCTGGCTTTCGCCCATATGACTTCGCCGTGTACCACCGGCTCATGGCTCCTTTGATCCGCCAGGTCTGGCGACGGGCCCGCGCGGTGGTTGCCAACAGCGGGGGTCTGCAGAGGCTTGCCAAGGAATTCGATTCCACTGTGTCAATTGAGGTCATTGCCAACGGTGTCGACCTGGACCGATTCGCCGTGCCGGAAAGGATATGGGAACCAGCACGCATCCTCTTTGCGGGGCGCGTGGTTTACCAAAAGGGCCTTGACCTGCTCCTCGATGCGTTGGCTGGCCTTCGGCATCTGTCATGGGAGCTTACAATTGCCGGCGATGGAGCTCAGAAAGGGGCTCTGCTTGGGCGGGCAGAAGCCCTGGGAATCCAGGAGAGGGTCAGGTTCGCCGGTTGGTTGCACGGGGAAGAGCTTCTGCGGGCGTACCGAGATGCGAATTTGTTCGTGTTTCCCTCCCGTCACGAGGGCATGCCGAACGCCGTCCTCGAGGCGATGGCGGCGGGCCTGCCAGTGGTTGCTTCGCGGATTGCGGGGAACGAGGAACTCGTCGTTTCGGGGGAAACGGGGCTGCTTGTGTCGGGAGGGGATGTCCCCGCCCTGCGGCATGCGCTGGCCCAACTGCTTGAGGACGGCCCGGGCCGGGCACGCATGGGTGCCGCTGGAAGGAAAAGGGTGGAGCTGCACTACGGTTGGGAAGTCGCGGCTGCTGCCTATCATCGGCTCTTGTCCAGAGCCGCCCAGTCTATGTGATGTGCGGCGTCTGCGGTATCGTTTGCACCCCGCCCGGGCCGATTGATCAAGCTGGCCTGCAGCGCATGAGCACGGCGCTGGCTCACCGAGGGCCGGACAGCGATGGCCTGTTGCTGCGGCCAGGCGTGGGGCTTGCCTCTCGCCGCCTGGCCGTCATCGACCTGGTCACGGGGGATCAGCCGATCGCGAACGAAGACGGTTCTATCTGGGTTGCCCTGAATGGGGAAGTCTACAACTTCCCCGCCCTTCGTCATCAACTCGAGAGTCGTGGGCACACGTTTCGCACAGCAACAGATACGGAGTGCATTCTCCATCTCTACGAGGACTGCGGCGAACGCTGCGTGGACTACTTGCGCGGTATGTTCGCTTTTGCGCTTTGGGATGATCGACAGCAGCGCCTGCTCCTCGCGCGCGACCGACTGGGGAAGAAACCACTCTACTACACCTGCCATGGGAACGCCCTCTACTTCAGCTCGGAGCTCCCCAGTCTGCTCCAGGGTCTTCCGCAGCGCCCCGCCATCCTGCTTGAGGCTATTGACCTGTACTTGGCGATGCAGTACATCCCAGATCCATGGACGCCTTTCGAAGGGATCTTGCGCCTCCCGGCAGCTCACCGCCTCCTCTGGGAAAGAGGTGAACTGAGGCTGGGGCGCTATTGGGATGTATCGTATCTCCCCAAGTGGGAGGCGACAGAAGACGAACTGATGGAACAGCTGCGGGCTCGGCTGCGCGAGGCCGTCCGCTGCCGACTGATTGCCGATGTTCCCCTTGGGGGACACCTGAGCGGGGGCATAGACTCGAGCATTGTAGTGGCCCTGATGGCCGAAGCAGGCCAGGGAGCCGTCAAGACCTTCTCAATCGGATTTGAGGAAGAATCTTACTCCGAGCTGCGCTATGCCCGGCTTGTGGCAGAGCGCTATGCTACGGACCATCACGAGTTCGTGCTGAGCGCTGCCGTTGTTCGGGAAAGCCTGCCGCTGGTTGTGCAGTATCTTGGGGAGCCACTGGCGGATCCCTCGGCCCTGGCGCTGTATCACCTCTCTCACCTGACACGACGCTGTGTGACCGTTGCCCTCAACGGAGACGGAGGCGACGAGACCTTTGCTGGCTATCAGCGGTACTGGCTTGATCCGTGGGCGGACCGCTACCTGCAGTTGCCAAGCCTCCTGACGCGGACCATCATCCCTCGGATGGTCGAACGGCTGCCACCGCCCGGAAATCGACCCGTCGGCTCCGACTGGATTGATGGAGCACGCAGGCTCGCGCAGCTGCCAAGCATTGACCCTCGAGCCAGTATTCTTCGTTGGGGATCCTACTTCTCGCCGGAGTGGCGGCGCAGCCTGTGGCAAGACAGATTTCATCCCGGGTTAGCGTTTGACAGGCCGGAGAAGCTGCTGACTGACCTCTATGAGAGGGCACCCGCTGCGAATCGCCTCGACCGCAGTCTGTATGTCGACATGCAGACGTACCTGCCGGGAGACCTGCTGGTCAAAGCCGACCGCATGACGATGTCAGCGTCGCTGGAAGGCCGGTCACCGTTCCTCGACCACCACTTCTTTGAGTGGACCGCGCGGCTGCCCGAGCGCTACCGCCTCGGGAGATTCGGAGGGAAGGTGTTGCTGCGGAAGGCCTTCTGGCGGCACTTGCCTGCAGCCGTCCGCACGCGCGGCAAGCAAGGATTTGGCCTGCCAGTAGGGGCCTGGTTTCGGGCCTCTTTGGCGGGATGGGCAGCGGACATCATCCTGGATAGCAGCTCGGTCCTACACCGCTGGTTTAAGTCGCAGGTCCTCACCCGGCTGCTCCACGAGCACATGGAAGGCGTGAGCGACCACGGCAAACGGCTGTGGGCGTTGCTGGTCCTAGCCCTGTGGTCGAGGGGATTGGGGCTCGACCCGGAGGAGGACCGCTAGCTTGTAGGACCGCGGCGGGTCAGAGCGGCCAGGATTGCTCGACGCTCCTCCGGCTGAAGTGCCAGCAGGGACATCAAAGCGGCCAGGGCGATCCACACGCCAACGTTGGGCCATGAAACCTCAGTCTTCCCCCAGGTGGTCCACGAGGCACCCAGCACAAGCATCAGGCCGAGAGTCCAGGTGGCTATCATGCGGGGATTGATGTGCAATCCATAGCGTCGCACATTGTGCGCAGCCATCAGGCCGAACGCAAGAGCGCTGGCCACGAGGTAGGTGATCCCCACGCCTTCCGGGTGGTGCCACACCAGCAGTGCCAGTGTGCTCCCTCCGGCGAATAGAGCCATCCAGGCCAAGTCGACGCGGAAGAGGTCGCGTGCATCGCCGAAGGCCAGCATGGCTGTCGAGAACGGCCATGAGCTGGCCTGGAAATACACGCCGACGACCATCCACTGCAGGATGAGGATCGACTCGAGGAATTCCCTTGCGTAGAGCAATTCGATGGCCAGCGGTTTCAGTGCAACCAAGCCGGTGACCGCCAGGGCGCCTGTCACCCATGCCAGGCGTGTCAGCCGCCGCAGGAGCTGTGCCCGGAGGCGCGAATCGCGAGCCGCACTGAGCAGCGGCAGGTAGTAGGTTCCGATCGCATCCAGAAGGAACAGGAGAGACTTGCCCGCCACGGTCCACGCGGCCTCGAAAAAGCCAGCGTAAGCCAGACCAAGAGTGCGTAGGAACATGGTCCGGACAACCATCACTGCGATGTTGCGGCTGATCCCCGTAAGCAGGAGGTAGCCCGCCACGGAAAGGTAGGTCCGTCCGTCTGCAAGAGCAGCGGACCAAGTCCAGGTCGGGACAGGTGGCAAGACTCGGGTCGAACGGACGAAACTCCAGGCGGCAACAGCCGCTGTGGCCTCAACGGCGACGAGGATCAGCAACATGGCCAGGGGGCTCCCGTGCCGCGCAGCCATCATGGCGGCCGCTATGCCGACCGACGCTCCAATCGTCCGTACGAGGACTGCCCTGCCGACGGCCAGATTGGCCTTGAGCACTGCAACCAGCCAAGTAGTGCCGACAGCGAGAAACACGGGGACCGACACGAGCCGCAGCGCCCAGACCAGCTCGGGGCTTTGGGACTGGAAGATGGCTTCGCTGAGACACGGAGCAAGCAGCCAGAGCAGTGCGACCTCAACCAGGGTGATAGCCGCCATCAAGGCCCCGATGTTCCACACGTAGCGGGAGATCGTTCCATCGCGACGCCCAGCACTGATTCCCTGGACCAGGGCCTTGTCGCCATCCGAAGATGCAATGGCAATTCCGGTCAATTCCGTTTGGCGCAGCAGGGAGAACAGGCCCAGAGCCGCTGGCCCGCCAATGACGGCAATGACCTTCGTCAGCAAGGCCATGGCCACAAGGGTGGAAGCCGAGCCAAGGCTGGCCTTTGAGAATGCCAGAATCATCTGGAGGGGTGCAGGAAACATGCTCCCGCTACGAGGGCCGGACGGGTCGACGCTCATGCGGGATTGCTCATATCCTTGCAGTGGAATGACTCTACTCCGTGGTTCTTCCAGAGTGAGGCGCTGGCTGTCCTGGCTCGTGTCCCGTGCATACCCGTTTGGCCTGTCGAGGAGTGTATCATGCTTCGGGAGCGTCCTCGCCAGTGGTATCATACGCCTGGCTGCGCTGATGAACCAGGATCGCGTCATGGCAATAGAAGAGATCAGGCCTCGCAGGGGCCTCCGCCAAACGAGATTCCGGAGCGACCTGAAGTGAGAACAATGACTGCCGTCTCTGGGACCGTGGCCATCCTGGGCCTGTCGTTTGCGGCCGGCATTGACGTTGGGCGAGCAGCCTGGGGAACTGGAGACTGGATTGGCCGATTCTCCCTAAGCTGGGGGCTTGGCTTTCTGGCTTTCGCGCTTGTCGTGCTCTTGGTGAATCTGTTGGTCTTGAGCGCTATATGGTTGCCAGGCCGCCTGGGGGAAGCACTGCTGAAAACGGGCCAGGGGCTCTCTCGCCTTGAGGCGCTCCGCGTGCCCGCCACGACCGCTCTTGTCCTGCTGCCCGGCTTGCTCGTGTACTACACTCCGGTGGGCAGCCTGTTTCCGAGTCTTTGGGTGCGGGCCTTTCTTCTTGTGGCATGCATCGTGCTGGCGACTCTTCTTGGCTGTGGAACACAGTCCGAGGCGCGGTTCCCAAGATTCGCGACAGTGGCACTGGGAACCGGTGCTGCCCTTGTCCTGGCCCGTGAGTTCTCAACGGTGACCGATTACCCATTCTCTCTCAGTTGGTCTGAAGGGAATCGGCTCTGGGACTACTCCCTCATGTTCGGTCGGGATCGCTACATTGTCCGGCCGGGTGAGGAAGTGTCAGCCTACATCTCGCCCGGGCGGCAAGTTCTTTGGGGATTGGTGTTTCTGGTTCCGGGGGCATCGATCGTCCTGGTGCGCCTGTGGAATGCCTTCCTGCTAACGGCCCCGTATGCGCTCCTGGGGTGGTTGGCAGTGCGTGGAGAGAAGAGGCCCAGGGATTTCCCCTTGATGATGACCTTTATGGCCTGGAGTCTGCTCTTTCTGTCTCAGGGCCCCATCTACACACCCTTGATCTTGTGTGCAATCATCGTGGCATTGGCCGTCCGATTGCGACATGCTGGCCTTGGAGCCCTCCTGGTAGCTGCAGCCTCGTACTATGCATTCGTCTCTCGGTGGACATGGATGCTTGCACCAGGCATTTGGGGAGCCCTGCTGAGCATCTTGCGGGAGCCGCTCGTGGTGGCTGGGGGTTGGAGATGGAGAGGCTTCAGAAGGGCAGCCGCCTTCGCGCTCGCCGGGGTGGCTGGCGGTTGGGTGGTGCCAGTCACAATTGCCCAGCTGGGCCAGGGTTCAAGCTCCGCGGTGGTAGATGTGAGTGCTGCGTTGACGCGCCAGCCCCTGCTATGGTACAGGCTGCTTCCCAATCCGACTTACAGCCCAGGCATTGCCCTGGGGCTGGTCCTGGCAGCTGGCCCGGTGATGGCTGCGTGGACATGGCTGTGGCGGAGAAGGGCGTGGAAACTGGATCTATGGCAGTTGGCAGCGCTGCTGGCTGTCCTCGTCGGTTTCCTCACGGCGGGCCTTGTTGCCAGCGCAAAAATCGGAGGTGGGAGCAACCTGCACAACCTGGACATGTTCTTGACGACGGTTGTGCTTGTCGCGGCCACCATTGTGCGGCAGCCGGAAGGCAGGGCTTCGGTCGATCTTCTTCTCAAGGAGCCGACTGGGCGTCGATTGACAACTTTGGCGCTGGTCGTGCCAATGCTCCTTGTGATCAGCGGGGGTGGGCCACTGGACCTGCCCAGCCAGGAAGTGGCACAGCAGGCGCTCGCGCTAATCCGCAAGGAGGTGAGGGAAGCTTCCCGCGCTGGCGAGGTCCTGTTCTATGATCAGCGCCAACTGCTGACCTTCGGATTCGTCCAGGATGTGCCGCTTGTCCCCGCGTACGAGAAGAAGTACATGGCCGACCAGGCGCTCGCCGGCGACCTAAGCTTCTTTGAGCCGTTCTATACGGACCTGGCGCGACACCGGTTCTCGTTGATCGTCAGCCCACCTCTGGAGACAACCTGGCAGGAGGACCATCCATTCAGCGAAGAAGACGAAGCTCAGGTGCGGTTCCTCTACCTGCCGATGGCGGAGCACTACGCACCGGTTGTCCGCCTGGACGCGGTGGGGGTCTGGTTGTTGCGGCCGCGGGGTGGTGAGGGCCAGGAAGGTCCCTGAGCATGGACCCGGCCGGCCTGGTCGTGCGCGGGCGTCTGGTGGAAATCGCCCGAGGATCATTGGCCGGTGCGGCGTTGCTCGCGCCGGCAGCGGCGATTCTCGGCCCAACCCGCGACTTGCTTCCTGACCTGACGGCCCGTTTGATCCTGGCCCTGGTTTGCGGCTGCACCGGCGGGTTGTTGATGCCCCTGCGGCGGATTCCACCCCTTGCGAGGGTTTGCCTCGGGGTGCTGCTCGTGACTGCTGTCGTCGCCCTGGGTCAACCGCTCCAGATGTCTGTCGATTACCCCTTCTCCCTGACCTGGTCTGAGGGAAACCATCTGTGGGCCAGTTCGCTGTACTTCAAACGTGCGCAGTACGACGTTGTCGGCGATTGGGGAATTCCTCCGTATGCCACCTCCGGGCTGTATGTCTTGGAAGGCCTGCCTTTCCTGATCCCCGGCGTGGGCATCGCCTGGCTTCGTCTCTGGACGGAGGGATTGCTCGTCCTCCCACCCCTTGGCCTGGCAATCCTGGCCTTCTCTGGACGGGATCTGCGCCTGACGTTTGCTTTCCGAGCTTGCCTTGTCCTGTGGGGTTGCTTGTTTCTGCTCCAACCACGAAGCTACGCGCCGCTCGTTCTGTCTGCCATGCTTGTGGTCGCCGCAGGCGCTCGAGGCTCCTTTCGCCCCCTCGCCTGGGCAACCGGGATCTCCACGTTCTACCTGGGCCTCAGCCGGTGGTTCTGGATGGCCGGGCCGCCAGCCTGGGCAGTGACAATACTCCTGTTCCGTGAACCTGGGCTAGACCCTGGCGGTCTCTCGGGTCGATTTCTCCGCCGCGCGCTGGCGGCGATCGCCGCCGCCGGCCTTGGGTTTCTGGCTGCCGTCGCCTGGGCGGCGCTCGTCGAGCATCGTTCGCTCTTCCTCTACCTGACCACCCTGCGTCATCCGCTCCTTGGCTATCGCCTGCTGCCAAACGCGACCTCCCCCTACGGGATCCTGCCATGGGTGCTGGTCGCTGTGGCTCCACTGGCCATGATCTTTGTCTGGATCGCCGCGACCGCCAGGCGGCGCGATTTTCTGCTGAAGCTTGGGCTCGTTGGGGTCTTCCTTGTTGGGTTCCTGGCCATGGGGCTGGTGGCCAGTGTCAAAATAGGAGGGGGTGACAACCTCCACAACCTGGACTTGCTCTTCGTCCACTTGCTGCTTGTTGCGTCTCTGACCGTCCGGAGCCCAGCGGGGGACATCCTGGCTCGGCCCCGCGATTGGCCGATGGTAGTGTACCCCCTGATTGCCGCAGCAGGATTCCTCCCGATCCTCCACGTCTTGAACGCGGTGAAGCCGATCGATCTCCCAAATGCCTGCGTTGCGGAGCAAAGCCTGCAGGTCGTTGCAGCGGAGGCGACACGGGCGGCCGGCCACGCGCCCGTCCTCTTTATCGCCCAGCGGCAGCTGCTCGCGTTCGGCCTTGTCCCCAGCGTCCCGCTGGTCATGGACCATGAGCTGGTGGACCTGATGGATCGGGCCATGGCGAATGATCAGGAGTACCTTCAGCAGTTCTACGCGGAGCTGGAGGCGGGTCGATACAGTCTCATCATCAGCGATCCCTTGCCCGTCGTTTGGCGTGGGCGTGCCTATGCCTTTGGAGAGGAGAATGATGCCTGGGTGGAGCGCGTGACGCTCCCGGTCTTGCAGTGGTATGAGCCTGTCCAGCGGCTCGATGAGGTTGGGGTCTGGCTCCTGCGGCCGCGGCAGACGGCGGCTGTCGGAGGCGCGCCGTAGACACGACGGACGATCATCTGACCCCCAGTCGGGATTCAGGTGTCTGCCCGTATGCGGCCCAGCGGACGCTGGCAGGCGAGGCATTGCACCGTGGCTTCTGGGATCGCAGTCCTCCGCCCGTCCGTCTACCGAGTCTGGCGGCAGCGCCGTCGCCCCAGCCGCTGTGGGTGCTGTCCCCTTTCGGCAGCGCGCCCTGGCTGCTCAGCGCTGAGATCCGGTCCCACCTTGACCGGGGGCCGGAAGCCCCGTGAACTGGTCCTACGTCGGTCTGCGGCTCGTGCGCCGCCTGCTGCCCAGGGCGTTAGCACGCCAGATGCTCGACGTCGGGTTCGTGCTCAAGCCCGGCCTCGAGACCGCCGAGCCGGCGCAGGCAGTCGAGCGCTATCGGGCGGCCCTGGGGGCAGCGGGCGTGTCACTTGCCGGAAAGGCCGTCCTGGTGTTCGGCTACGGTGGCGGATTTGGGGTGGGCGTGCTGCTGTTGCTCGCCGGGGCTGCGTCGGTGACGCTCTGTGACCGGTTTGCCAGGCCGAGCCGCCGCCGCAACCGACATTGGGTCGAAACGGCTCCGGAGTACTTTCACCCTAAGGAAGGGACGGTCTGTCCAGACCCAGATCGGCTCGAGCTGCTCCATGGGGACATACGCGAGATCGCCGGTGAGAAGGAGGCCAGGTTCGATATCGTCCTGTCCTCATCGGTCTTCGAGCACCTCGACGACGTGGACGGGGTCTGCGCAGCGTTGGCCGCTCTGACGCGCCGCAGCGGAGTTCATCTGCACTACATTGACGTTCGGGACCACTACTTCCGCTGCCCGTTCGAGATGCTGACCTTCTCGGAATCAGTCTGGCGTCGTTTCCTGAACCCGGGGAGCAACCTGAACCGGCTGCGCCCCTGGGAGTATCGCTCGATCTTCGAACACTTGTTCGAGAGGGTGCGGCTTGAGGTTGTTCACTCCGAATGGGAGGCATTCCGGCATGCTCGTGCCCGGATACGGCCCGAGTATCTCAGCGGGGATGAGGTCCTGGATGCGGCCGGCGTCGTCCAGGTCACGGCCTCGGGCCCTCGGAGCGAGGCGCCCTTGACCGGTCCTGTTCTGGGGTTATAATTCAGCCACTGAATATTAGAGGCAGGGATGGGCGATCCGGGAATTGAGGCGCGGGACCTCGGTCTCCTGAATGAGATCGAACGGGACCCAGACACAACCCAGGCCACGCTGGCCACCCAGCTTGGTGTTGCCGTTGGCACCGTCAACTGGCATCTCAAGCGGCTGATTGCCAAGGGCTACGTCAAGGTCAGGAGGGCTGAGCGCAGGAAACTGCGCTACATCCTTACGCCAGCCGGGATTGCGCTCAGGGCCAGGCTGACGGTGCAGTACGTGGATCGATCGATGGCGCTATACCGCCGGGTCCGGCAAGATGCACGGAAAGCGCTTTTGGCTGCGCGCCGTAAAGGCTACAACTCCATTCAGATCGATGGGCAGGGCGACGTTGCAGATGTCTGCCGTCTGACATGCCTGGAGCAGAGCATGCGGATCGTCGGGGATGGTCGAGAGCCGAACGTGGCGGTCATCGAAGTGCGCGGTGACACTGTCCTGCTGCGCGAGCCGGAAGGGCCTGCTTGAGGCGCGGCCGAGGAGCAAGAATACATGTCCCTGGTGAATGGGCATCGAGAGTACTGGCGGCACAAACGCGTGTGCGTGACCGGGGGCGCGGGTTTCCTCGGTTCGTATGTGCTGGAGAGGCTGGCGGAGCGCGGCGCCGAGAACGTCTTTGTGCCGAAGATTGAGGACTACAACCTGGTGAATCCGGAGGACATCCGGCGCATGCTGCGCGATGCTCGTCCGGATATCATCCTTCACCTTGCAGCCCGTGTGGGAGGCATCGGTGCCAACCGTCTGCATCCCGCCGAATTTCTCTACGACAACCTGATGATGGGTGTCCAGCTGATGCACCAGGCTTGGCTGGCAGGCGTGGAAAAGCTTGTGGCCTTGGGGACGGTGTGTGCCTACCCGAAGTTCGCCGCGGTTCCATTCCGCGAGGAGAGCCTTTGGGATGGCTACCCGGAGGAGACCAACGCGCCGTATGGTATGGCCAAGAAGATGCTTCTTGTCCAGTCGCAGGCGTACCGGGAGCAGTACGGGTTCAACTCAATCTTCCTTATCCCGGTCAATCTCTATGGTCCAAGCGACAATTTCGATCTGGAGACGTCCCACGTCATCCCGGCACTGATCCGGAAGTGTGTTGAAGCGCGCGAGCGCGGAGAGGAGAAGGTTGTTGTCTGGGGTGATGGGTCCCCGACGCGCGAATTCCTATACGCCGCCGACGCGGCCGAAGGTATTGTGCTGGCAACCGAGGGCTACAACGACAGCCAGCCGGTGAACCTTGGCTCCGGGCAGGAGATCCGCATAAAGGATCTGGCGGAGATGATCGCTCGACTCACGGGCTTCGCGGGGAGGCTGATCTGGGACACAAACATGCCCAATGGGCAGCCGCGCCGCGCGTTGGATACTTCCCGAGCCGAGGCCCTCTTTGGCTTTCGCGCGCGCACGCCGCTCGAGGAGGGTTTGCGTGCGACGGTTGACTGGTATCTGCGCCACCGTCATACCCTGGTGAGGGGGGGCACGGCGGCATGAGCGCGGCTGGTGGGTTTCGTCAGCCGGCCGGGTCGGAGCTTACATGCATCCGACCCACGCGCGGCTGGTCCGGGCTCGATCTGCGCGAACTGTGGCGCTACCGAGAGGTGGTCTACTTCCTGATCTGGCGAGATGTCAAGGTGCGCTACAAGCAGACGCTGCTGGGCGTGATGTGGGCAATCCTCAAGCCTCTTCTCACAATGGTCATCTTCACCGTCATTTTCGCTGGCCTGGCGCGAATCCCCACTGACGATGCGCCGGGACCCTTGTTCTATCTTGCTGCCCTCATCCCGTGGGTGTTCTTTCAGGATGGTGTGAGCAAGGCTGGCACCAGCCTCGTTTCGAGTGCTCACTTGGTGACCCGTGTCTATTTTCCGCGCTTGGCCATCCCGCTTGCCTCCGTTGTCGCTGGGCTTGTCGATGCGGGGCTTTCATTCCTGGTGCTGCTGGGAATGATGGCGCACTATGGGATCTGGCCGTCATCTCCCGTGTGGACTCTGCCGCTGTTCCTGGGCTTGGCTCTTGTGACGGCTCTTGGCGTTGGCTTGTGGCTTTCGGCCGCAAACGTGAGCTATCGCGACGTCGGGTATGTCATCCCATTCCTGGTTCAGGTGTGGATGTACGCCTCCCCGGTGGTCTACTCAGCCTCGCTCATTCCTGAGGGACCATGGAGGATCCTCTACGGGCTCAACCCGATGGCTGGGGTGGTTCAGGGATTCCGGTGGGCACTGCTTGGAGCGGGGCCTCCTCCCTGGACATTGCTGGCAGTGTCCGCAGTGGTGGCAGTCCTGCTGTTGATCACTGGAACAGTGTACTTCCGCCGGGCCGAACGCACCTTTGCGGATGTTGTGTGATTCCTGGATGGGTCCAGTGAGCGGCGTCGCCATTCGAGCGCAAGACCTGGGAAAGCGATATCGGATCGGACAGGCAATCCGTCGATACCGTACGCTGCGCGACGCGCTGGTCGAGAATGCCGGGAGGGCCGTCCGTCGCCTGCGTGGGGCGGGGATCGATCGTGAGGGCACAATCTGGGCACTGAGGCACGCGACCTTTGAAGTGCGACAGGGCCAAGTCCTCGGCGTGATCGGCCGAAACGGGGCTGGCAAGAGCACCCTTCTCAAACTCCTCGCCCGGATCACGGAGCCTACGGAGGGGATGGCTGAAATCCACGGTCGGGTGGGCTCGCTGCTTGAGGTTGGCACCGGCTTTCACCCTGAGCTCACCGGGCGGGAGAACATCTACTTGAACGGCGCCATTCTGGGAATGCGGCGGGGGGAGATCAGCCGAAAGTTTGACGAGATCGTGTCGTTTGCTGAAGTCGAGAAGTTCGTCGACACCCCGGTGAAACGCTACTCAAGCGGCATGTACCTGAGGCTGGCCTTTGCCGTCGCAGCACACCTCGAGCCGGAAATCCTGCTCGTCGACGAAGTTCTTGCAGTCGGTGACGCCGAATTCCAGCGCAAGTGCCTGGGTAAGATGAGCGCCGTTGCCCATGAAGGCCGGACTGTGCTGTTTGTGAGCCACAACATGTCGGCCATCGCGCGCCTGACGGAAGAGACGGTCGTGCTTGACGGGGGTCAGATTGTGATGCGTGCGCCCAGCAGCCAGGCCGTGGACTTCTACATGACCTCTGGGCTGGGGAGGGAAGGGGAACGGTTGTGGCACGAGGATGAGAGGGCGGCCCTGCTGGGGCCTTTTCGCCCGCTGGCCCTTCGCGTGCGGGATGGGAAAGGCCAGGCGACGGACCAGGTCGCATCGGCACGGCCATTCGACATCGAGTTTGAGTACATGCTTGAGCAGGACCTGGTCGGTCTGCGCGTGGGACTGTACCTGATGACCGGGCGTGGGGAGCCGGTGTTCACTTCCTTTGACACGGACGATGCGACGAGATTCGAGAAGCTGCCGCAGCGCTCGGCGGGCCGCTACATCAGTCGCTGCCGCATCCCGCCAAACCTGCTGAACGAGGGCCGCTTCGTGCTGGGCGTCAACGCCAGTTCGTATCGGATGACGTCCTACTTTACGGAAGAGCAGGCGCTGACCTTCAACGTCGATGGTACGGGCGCGCCCGGGAGCCACTGGCCGGAGCTGCGCCAGGGCCCAATCCGCCCGGCCCTGGAATGGGAAATCGAGGAGCTCGATCGATGAGCAGCACGGCCCGTTCCCTGGCGAAGGAGATCCTGGGATGCATTCCACTGGCAGCGGACGCGGCTCAGAAACTGAAGCCGAATGGGCCAGTGCCCATCTCGGGTTACTCCCTCGACAGGCTTGCCGGGCTCCTGCCGTCCTGGAAGGAGGCTACACTGCGTTTCCGCCGCAGGGTCGAAGGGCAGGAGCCGCGCCGGATCCTGGTGTTTGGGTATCTGCGATGGTGGTTGGAATGCTCATGCGCCATCAGCTTGCTCCTCGCGGCGGAAGGGCACCGGGTTGACCTCGCGTTTCTGCCCTACCGGCGGTGGACTGAGAGGATGCCCAGGTTCGACACACAGCGGCAGAGCATCTACATGCGGGGCGTATTGGCCGCTCTCGAACCGGTTGTGCGGATCCTTCCGCTGAGAGCGGGAACCGACCGGGTGCTGAAGCCCGAACTTGAGAGAGCCTTGGAACGGCTCAGCCGGATCGACGTGCAGTACACGGAGATGCGCGAGAAGCTTGACCTTGGCCCAACAGGCCGGGACACGCCCTTGCTGCGTCTGCGCCTTGCACGCAACCGGGCCGCCGCGCGCGCTGCTCAGCGACGGCTGCGCGCCGAGCCCTACGACACGGTTGTTGTCCCGAATGGCGCCATCCTGGAGTTCGGTGCCGTCTATCACGCTGCCCGCAGCCTGGGCCTGCGCGTTGTGACGTACGAGTTTGGCGAACAGCGGGAACGAGTCTGGCTGTCGCAGGAGGCGGAGGTGATGCGCCTGGACATCACGCCTCTCTGGGATGTTCGCGGTCAAGACCCCCTCACGCCGGGCGAAATGGAGGCTGTTCGTCGACTACACCGGGCTCGTCGTGGCGCGCGCCTGTGGGCCCACTTTGGGCGGCAATGGCAGGTGGGCGAAAGCAGCGGCGCGCAAAATGCCCGGAGCCAGCTCGGCCTCGACGCGCGCCATCCGGTGGTTCTCCTGTGCACCAATGTCGTTGGCGACAGCCTGTCTCTCGGACGGCAGGTGTTCACCGACGGGATGGCGGCCTGGCTGGCTCTTACCGTTCAGTATTTCGCCAGCCGCCCAGAGGCACAGCTGATCGTCCGGATTCACCCCGGGGAGTCCTATGGGACCGGTCATCCCTCGGCCGAAATCGTTCGTCAGGCCATGCCAGTCCTTCCCGCCCATGTGAAAGTTGTCCCGCCCGATTCGGCGATCAACACCTATGATCTGATCGAGCTCGCGCACTTCGGCGTGGTGTACACATCGACCTCGGGGCTGGAGATGGCGATGAGCGGTGTCCCGGTTGTCGTCTGTGGCGCCACGCACTATCGCGGCAAGGGATTCACGTACGAACCAGCCTCAGAAAGAGCCTATGTCAGCTTGCTCGACGAGCTACTGCGCCAGCCCCTCGGTCGACGGCTGGAGAAGGAGATCGTCGAGAAAGCCTGGCGCTATGCTCACCGGTTCTTCTTTGAGTTCCCGTTTCCGTTCCCCTGGCACATTGAGCACTTCTGGGAAGACATTGCGGCACGGCCGTTCGAGGAGGTCGTCTCGGAGGCAGGGCGCGCATGCTATCGGTCGACCCTGGACGCCATCGCAGGCTGGCCGATTGACTGGCGGGAACGGGCGCGTGAGAGCCAGCAGGCGACGGCGGATGTGATGGCTGAGGCATTCCGGTGAACGCGCCCCGTGATATTCGGGCCGAAGTGAAGGCCTTCTACGAGGAGGTCGGCTGGCGGGAGATCGGCGAGGGTCTCTATCAGAATGCTCGTTATGAGGACCTGCGTCCGGTCGCACGGCAGTACATCCGCCGGTGCCACCTCCGCGTGAGTCGGCATCTGCCCGCGCAGGGAAAGAGGTTGCTGGATGCGGGCTCTGGCCCGATTCAGTATCCGGAGTACCTGGAGTACTCGCGGAAGCATGGCGAAAGGGTATGCCTGGACCTTTCACGCCGGGCCCTGCTCGAGGCGCGCCGCCGCATCGGAGCGCATGGCCGTTTTGTCGTCGGCGATATCGCCGCGCTCCCCTTTGTGGGAGGAGCATTCGACGGCCTGGTGTCCCTTCACACCCTGCATCATCTTCCCGGCAGTGAACAGCCCCGGGCCCTTGCCGAAATGGTTCGGGTGTTGGCTCCCGACGGCAGGGGAGTTGCAGTCTACAGTTGGGGCGATCATTCGCCGCTGATGCGGTTGACGCACTTGCCGATAAGGGTGGCTCTTGGAATCCTTCGCTGGCTCCGCCGTCTCCGCCTGGCCCGTCCTGCCAACCCAGCCCTCGCCGGACAGGGGGACCAGGCGCCCACGGGGACTTTCACCTGCCAGGTGCCCTATCGCGAACTACGGAAGGCGCTGGGGTTCGTCCCTGGCCTAGAATTTGTCGTGTGGCGCACTGTCAGCACATCCTTCCTGCGGGCCTTCATTCACCGTCGCCTGGGCGGGGTCATCTGGCTTCGACTGCTGTACGCGCTCGAGGAGCTCTTCCCGCATGTGCTGGGGCGTATCGGCCAGTATGCCATGATTGTGTTTCACCGCCCAGGCTTGGGCAGCCCAAGACACGAAGGGACAAGCTAGATGGACTGGACAGGGAAAGTTGTGCTGGTCACGGGCGGAACGGGATCCTTCGGCCGAAAGTTCGTTGAGATCATGCTGCAGGAGTACCATCCGGCCAAGCTGATCGTGTTCAGCAGAGATGAGCTCAAGCAACATGAGATGCGAGTAGCTGGCCTTGAGCACCCGAGCCTGCGCTATTTCATCGGGGATGTGCGTGACTGCGATCGGCTGCGTCGGGCGATGCACGGGGTTCACATTGTTGTCCACGCGGCTGCGATGAAGCAGGTCCCGGCCTGCGAGTACAACCCGATTGAAGCGATCATGACGAACATCATGGGTGGCCGCAATGTGGTCGAAGCGGCGCTGGACACACGTGTGGAACGGGTGATGGCCATCAGCACCGACAAGGCCGTCAATCCGGTGAATCTGTACGGGGCCACGAAACTGGCGGCGGAGAAGCTGTTCGTGCAGTCCAACTCCTACGCCGGGTCTACGGGGACTCGGTTCTCCTGCGTCCGGTATGGGAATGTGATCGGCAGCCGCGGCAGTGTTGTCCCCGTCTTCTTGCATCAGCGACACAGCGGGACGATCACGCTCACTGACGATCGCATGACTCGCTTCTGGCTGACGCTGGAGCAGGGAGTTCGCTTCACCATCCGCTGCATCGCCGAGATGCGGGGCGGGGAGGTGTTCGTGCCGAAGATCCCCAGCATGCGGGTGATCGACCTGGCCCGGGCCATTGCTCCCGAAAGTCGGATCGAGCGCATTGGGATACGGCCAGGGGAGAAGCTGCACGAGGTGCTCGTCTCGGAGGACGAAGCGCGCCACACGGTGGAACTGGGGGATATGTTCGTGGTTCAGCCGCCGGAGGGATTCTGGTTTGGGCGCGAGTGGAGTGAGCGCGGAAGAGCGCTGCCAGAGGGTTTCCTCTACGCCAGTGATACGAACGATCGGTGGCTGACTCTCGAGGATATCCAGACCCTGGCGCTACCGGTTGAGGGCCGGGAGCGCGAGTAGGTGATCAGCCGTGGCTCGAGTGATGATCACCGGTGCCAGCGGCCTGCTGGGCGCCAATCTAGTCCTGGACGCCCTGGGAGCAGGCCATCAGGTGATCGCCGTGTCCTTTCGGCATGCTGTGCGGCATCCGAAGGTTGAGTCAGTGGCGGCTGATCTGAGCTGCCCGGGCGAGGCCCGAAGGATCCTGGGCGATTGGCGACCACAGTGGGTGGTGCACTGCGCGGCAGCCACCGACGTTGATGCCTGCGAGGCAGAGCCGGTCAAGGCCTTCCGCCTCAACCGAGACATGGCGGGGCAGGTGGCGATGGCGGCGCGCGCCGTTGGTGCCCGCTTGGTGCACATCTCGACAGATGCGGTCTTTGACGGAGAGAGAGGCGATTACACGGAGGACGACGAACCCCATCCGATCAACGTGTACGGGGAGAGCAAACTCGAGGGCGAGCGGGTTGCCCGCCATGAGCATCCGGAGGCGCTGATCGTGAGGACCAACATCTATGGCTGGAATGCCCAGCCCAAACAGTGCCTGTCGGAATGGTTCCTCTCCAGACTTCGGGCTGGCCGGGAGTCCCCCGGCTTCGTGGATGCATGGTTCTCGCCGATCCTGGCGAAGGACCTCGGGGCGATCCTGTTGCGACTCCTGAGCGAGGGGAGAGTCGGAGTCTGGCATGTTGGAGGCCGGGACTGCCTGAGCAAGTTCGACTTCGGGGTCTTGATCGCCCAGGTGTTTGGGCACAATTCCCACCTGATCAAGCCCGAGGCGATGCAGGACAGCCGGCTCCGGGCGCGCCGGGGGAGGCGCCTCTGCCTTCAGTCAAGCCGTATGCCGACCCTGGACGGGGTTCAGCTTCCACACGTGTACGAGGGATTGAGACGCTGGAAACGACAGGAGAGAGAGGGCACGACCGTGGAGCTTCGTCGCCTCGTGACTTCGGAGGGAGAGGCCTGTAACCGGGATGTATGAAGTACTCGAGGTCTCCCTGGGAGACACCCCCCGACTGTTCCGGTATCACCAGGACGGCGTCTATGGCGCGCAGTTCAATCTGAAGGGCTTCGCCTACCCATGGCTGGTGTCCTCAAGGTCGTGGTCGAAAGCCGAACGCGTGCTTGATGTCGGCGGCGGCTACTCGGACCTGCCAGTCTACCTTGCCAATGCATTTGGCTGCGAAGTGTGGGTAGTGGATGACTTTGGCATGGCCAGCGGCGAACCCTTCTGGAAGCGACGTCGTGATCCTTGTGAGCATGCCCGCGCTCATCCTGAGGTCCGCTTTACTTTCGAGCGGCTCGGAGACCCCCGCCTATCGAGCCTGCCTGCCGGGGGCTTCGACTGTGTCTACAGCCTATCGACGCTTGAACATGTGCCGGCCGAGAAGACCGCGGATGTCTGGAGCCACATGGATCATCTCCTTCGCCCGGGCGGTGAGATGCTGCATTCGGTGGACCTGGGATTTCCTGTGAAACGCGGGATGGCATCGGTTCTCAAGGCCATCGCAATCGACGCGGTGTTCGGAGCGATACCGGCAACCATGAGACGCAGATACATCTTTCACACACCGCGGGCCTATGCGCGCTTCGTCGTTTGCTCGGTGCTCAGGGCACCGTTGCGGCAAGACGTCCAACTTGCGGTGAGCCGAATGGTCTTCGACCCCGAGGTTGTCGCCGAATCGATGGAGAACACGTACAACAGGATGATCAAGGACGGCGTGACCCATGTGCGCCACGGCAAGACCGGGACACTGTTGCTTCGACTGCGAAAGCTGGAGGAGAGGAGCTTGCCATGAGCGGAGAAATCCGGATCCTGGACCGTTGGATCGGAGCAGGCCACCCAACCTACTTCATTGCAGACATCTCGGCGAATCATGATGGCGACCTGAGCCGTGCGAAGCGGCTGATCCATCTCGCCGCTGAGGCCGGCGCGGACGCGGCCAAGTTCCAGAACTTCCGGGCCCCAAAGATCGTCAGCGACTACGGTTTCCGCACGATGGGCTTGCAGGTTTCCCACCAGGCGGGCTGGAAGAAGTCGGTCTATGAGGTCTACGCCGATGCATCCATCCCCTTCGAATGGACACCGGAACTGAAGGTCACCTGCGCCGAGGCCGGCATCCACTACTTCTCGTCGCCCTACGACTTTGAAGCGGTCGATGTGTTGGACCCTCATGTGCCGGCTCACAAGATCGGCTCGGGCGATATCACCTGGCTGGAGATCATTCGTTACATTGCAGGCAAGGGGAAGCCGGTGTTTCTGGCCACGGGAGCCTCGGAGATCGGCGATGTTCAGCGTGCCGTTCATGCGGTGCTGGAGATCAACCCTCAATTGGTCCTGATGCAGTGCAACACCAACTACACTGCCAGTCCAGACAACTTTGACGACATGCACCTGAATGTGCTCAAGACCTATGGAACCATGTTCCCGGAAGTGGTGCTGGGCCTGTCCGACCACACCCCTGGGCACGCGACGGTTCTGGGAGCCGTTGCCCTCGGGGCGCGCGTTATCGAGAAGCACTTCACGGATGACAACCGGCGAATCGGCCCCGATCATCCCTTTTCCATGACCCCCGAGACCTGGCGGGAAATGGTTGACCGGACACGCGAGCTGGAGAAGGCCTTGGGATCTGCCGACAAACGCGTGGCAGATAACGAGAGGGAGACAGTTGTGATTCAGCGCCGCTGCCTGCGGGCGGCGCGCGACATCTGCTCCGGGGAGGTGCTCACCCGAGGCATGATCGATGTCCTGCGACCGGCCGCCGCAGGAGCCATTCCGCCGTTTGAGATCGAGTCCGTTGTGGGCACGCGAGCGCTTGTGGATATCCCGGCTGGCGAGGTGCTGCGCTGGACGATGCTGGGATCGTGAGCATCGGGGAGCGAGGACAGGTTGAGCCAACAGAACGATCGCTTCCGGCAGGAAGTCAAGGACCTGATCAGTGAGGTCTTCAATCTGCCGCGAGAGACAGTGAGCGATCAGCTTGCCTTTGGGGAGATCTCGGAGTGGGATTCCCTGGGCCACATGGACCTGCTCATGGCTCTTGAGTCCCGCTACGACATCCCGCTGGATGAGGAGCTGATCACCAGGCTTGTATCCGTGGAAGCCATCTGCACGTATCTGCGGGAGCGGGATCATGCATGAGTACACCATTCACCTGGGGGAGGCAATGCGCATCCCAGACTTCCTGGTTGGCGATGTGCAGTCGCGGCTGGCCTACGTGGATGAGGCCATCGCAACCGTGGCAGTGGCGGCGGATGGCATGAGCATTCGCTTGAGCGCGCAACAAGAACTGGTCCCAGGCCATCTTGCAGAGATCGAGTCGAAGGTCGGACGCGTTATCCGGGCGATGGTGCCTGGGGCGGTGAGGCCGCGTCAGAAGGTGCTGGAGGATCAGCTCGACCGGCCGGTGCCCAACGCGCAGGATCCCCTTCCGAACCTGGTAGAGAGAGGGGAGGTGGTACAGGAGGGATCGGGCATTGTCGTTCTAGGCCCCACGATGAGTGCCCTGATCGACTTTTTTGAGAGGCACTTTGTGGAGCTCGCCCATTCTTTTGGGGCAGTTGGCTACCGGTTCCCGGCACTCATTTCGCCGGAACTCCTGGAGCGGGTCGACTACTTCCGATCCTTCCCGCACTCGCTCAGCTTCGTGTGCCACATGCGGGAAGACCTGGACGCAATCGAGAAGTTCTCGCAAGAGGCTCGTTGTGATCGTGGTCATCTGCAGATGGACCGGGCGGCGCTCTCGGCAGTGAGCGCGCTGCTCTCCCCAGCAGTCTGTTTCCATTGCTACGGCGCCCTTGCCGGGAGGCGCCTGCGAGGGGGTCTGTGTGCGACAGCAGTTGGCAGCTGCTTTCGCTATGAGTCCAGCAACATGGCCGGGGTGGAAAGGTTGTGGAACTTCAGCATGAGGGAGATCATCTTCGTAGGTCCTAAGGATTTCGTTCTTGAGAGCCGTGAGGCAGCGCGCAAGAAAGTGGCCGACCTGTTGATGGCCTGGGGGTTTGCATACCGGGTCGAAGGCGCGAGCGATCCGTTCTTCGTTGGCGATTTCAAGAAGCAGGTTGCCTTTCAGAGTGCCTTTCAGCTCAAGTATGAGATCCGGGCTTCCATACCGCACCGGGCCGGGACGCTGGCCGTCGGCTCCTTCAACTTCCACCAGGACTTCTTTGGGCGTCACCTAGACATCAGCCTGGACGATGGTTCGCCGGCCTTCACAGGCTGTGTGGCGTTCGGCCTTGAGCGCATGGCGTATGCCTTCGTGGCGCAGTACGGTCTTGCCTCATCCAACTGGCCCGACGCCGTGCGCCATGGGCTGGCAAGCCCGTGGGCGTGAGGCCGCTGTGAGCGGATGGTTCAATGAAAGAAGTGACCCTGGCCCAGGTAATCGATAGTCTAGAAGCCGTCGGCGTCGGCCGAGGAGACGGGGTGCTTGTGCATTCGGCCATCCAGTACTTTGGCCGGCCTGTCAGCGGGGTTCCGATGTACTGGAAGGCCTTCGAGGTGGTCCTTGGCCCGGAGGGGACACTGGCCGTTCCGGCGTTCAATTTCGGATTTGCCCGGGGCGAGCCCTTTGACGCGCGGCACACACCCTCCGACCAGATGGGTCTGCTGGCTGAGTACATCCGGTGCCTGCCCAATGCCAGGCGCAGCCCGCACCCCCTGCAATCTGTGGCCGTCGTCGGTCGCTGGGCCGCGGATATTGCGGCGCGTGATACACCGTCTGCCTTTGATCCGGGTTCAGGGTTTGAGAGGATGCTCGAGCTCGATTTCCTCATGGTCCTCCTGGGGGCCAGCATCCAGGTCGCCTCGATTGTCCACTACAGCGAACAGAAGGCGCGGGTGCCGTATCGGTATTGGAAGACTTTTCACGGCACGGTGGTGCGGGGCGGCGCTGCAGTAGTGGCAGAATACCGGATGTTCGCTCGAGATCTGGCACTGGACCCGCAAAACGACTTCGGGCCCGTACAGACTTGGCTGGAAGGACGAGGACTGTGGCGGCAGGCCCGACTCAACTACGGGCATGTGGCTGCCTGCCGGCTGCGCGATGTTGTTGCCGCCGCGGATGACCTGTTGGCCCACAATCCATGGGCATTGGTCAAGGATGGCGAGAGGATGAGGGAGCTGGCGGCGGGGATGAGTCGTGACGTATAAGGACGGAATGGACGAGCGCGTCAGGGTCCTCTATGTCTCGCAAGGCTACACGCCGCACGACTACCGTTTCCTTTCCGGGCTGGCCAGCTCGGGGCACGAAGTGTTTCACCTGCGATTCAACGCAGCCGCGTGTAGCGAGACCCGTCCGCTTCCGGCCGGCGTGGGCCCTGTGGATTGGAAGGCCAATCGGCCGCGCCCTCGTGTCTGGAATGTGCCGTTCCTGGCGCGCCGCCTGGCCAGTGTTCTGGCGCGCATCCGGCCGGATCTGGTCCACGCGGGGCCGATCCAGCAGGGAGCTGCCCTTGCCGCGCTGAGTGGCTTTCGCCCCATCGTGGCCATGTCGTGGGGTTCGGACCTACTGATCGAGGGCGCTTCGGGGCTTGGCCGACTGATCGCCCGCTACGCCTTGCAGCGGTCTGCTGCCCTCCTTTGTGACTGCCAGGCGGTGCGCATGGCGGCCGAGCGCCTTGGTTTTGCGAGTGACCGAATCGTTGTCTTTCCATGGGGGGTGGACCTGGTGCATTTCCGTCCGGGTGATGACGCAGGGCTTCGTGCCCGCCTGGGGTGGAGCGACGGCATCGTCGTGCTGTCAACTCGTTCGTGGGAGAGCGCCTACGGGATTCC
This sequence comes from uncultured Anaerolineaceae bacterium, assembly GCA_964575425.1. Taxonomy (GTDB): domain Bacteria; phylum Chloroflexota; class Anaerolineae; order Anaerolineales; family E44-bin32; genus DATEAV01. The sequence goes on from CAZNRD010000005.1 coordinate 42,784, forward strand.
CGAGCTGGTGGAAGGGTTCATCCAGGCTGGCGCCGACATCCCGCAACTGCGCCTGCTGATGTTGGGGGGAGGCTCTCTCGGAGATACGATGCAGAGACGCCTGAAAGCGGCGGGGATGATGAACCGAGTGCATCTGGCCGGGTGGGTCTCCTACCAGGAACTGCCTCACTACTACTGTGCAGCGGACATCTACGTCAGCGCCTCTCATGCCGATGGCAGTTCAGTGTCGCTTCTGGAGGCGATGGCCTGCGGGCTCCCGGCCATCGCTTCCAACATCCCGGGGAATCAGGAGTGGGTTTCTCCTGGGGTGACCGGTTGGCTCTTTCCGGTGGGCAGTGCCGCACACTTGGCGGAGGCCATTCGGCAGGCGGTCGAAGGCCAAACGCAATGGTCGGCACTAGGTGCCCGGGCGCGTCAGCAAGCCGTCGAGCGGGCGGACTGGGCGCGCAATTTCCCCCGCATCCACGAGGCCTATCGGATGGCGTTGATGGCCAGGGGGACCAGTGCCCGCAGCTAAGCGGCCGATCCTGGCCATCATTCAGGCGCGCATGGGCTCGACACGGCTCCCCGGAAAGATATTGGCCGACATCGGGGGCCAGCCGATGCTGGTGCGCGTTGTCGAACGCGCCCGCCGGGCAAGCAGCCTCGACGGCGTGATTGTCGCGACTACGACTCAGACAGAGGATGATGTGGTCGAACACCTGTGCGCTCAACGAGGCTACCCATGCCGCCGCGGCCACCCGACCGACGTGCTCGACCGGTACTATCGTGTCGCACGAGAGGCAGGGGCAGGTGTGGTCGTTCGACTGACGGCGGACTGCCCCCTGATTGACCCGGCTCTCATTGATCAAGTGGTCGAAGCCTTCCTGTCGTCTGAGCCGCCCGCCGACTTTGCTGCCAACCGGCTCCCAAGCGAGCGGACTTTCCCGATCGGCCTCGACGTTGAGGTGTGCACGTTTGCTGCTCTGGCGCGGGCCTGGGCGGAAGCCGAAGAAGCCTACCAACGTGAGCATGTCATGCCCTATCTCTATGAGCGGCCAGGTCGCTTTCGCGTCCTTCTGTTCCGCTGCGAGCGTGATCTCAGCCATCTCCGATGGACAGTCGACACGGCCGCAGATCTGGAATTGGTGCGCAGGATCTATGCCCATTTCGGGGAGCGGGACGATTTCGCCTGGCAGGAAGTGCTTAGCTTGGTTGAGCGGAATCCATCCTTAAGTGAAATCAACGCTGACGTCCGCCAGCGAACGCTCGGAGGGATGTGATGATTGGTCGATCCCGCTGGCAGCTGCGCCCTCTTCGCGCCATTCCTCGTGGATACGTCTCTCGTTCACTGGATTGGCACGAACTGGCCGCAGAAGCTGGCGAGGAGTTCGAACGTCTTCTTCCCATCCGCCGCAGCCTGACGGGAGAGGGTGTACGCCAGACGCTTGAATACCTGAAATCGGTGTCCCCCTTCGACATCAAGGAGATTCCGTCGGGCACGCGCTGCTACGACTGGGAGGTGCCGCAAGAATGGAGCATCCGCGACGCGTATGTGGCCACGCTGGACGGTCGAAGGGTGATCGATCTTCAGCGCAGCAACCTGCACGTCGTCGGACACAGTCTGCCGATTGACGCGGAGATGTCCTTTGACGAGCTCGACTCTCACTTGCACACCCTGCCTGCGGAGCCGAAGGCGATCCCGTATCGGACAAGCTACTACCAGGCCAACTGGGGTTTCTGCCTGACACACGAAGCGTATCAGCAGTTGGACCGCCGTGCGCGCTACAGGGTGGTTATTGATTCCACCCTGCGGCCCGGCTCGCTCACCTATGGCGAAGCACGCCTCGCGGGCTGCTCGGGGCGGGAGTTCCTGGTTTCCACGTATTGCTGTCATCCGTCCATGGTCAATGACAACCTGTCTGGAATGGTGCTTTGGAGCCTGTTGCTTCGAGAGCTGAGAAGGCAGCCAACCTGGCATACCTATCGGTTTGTGATCGTGCCTGAGACGATAGGCGCGATTGCCTATCTGCACCGCAACGAGCGCGCAATGCGCCGGCTCGAAGCAGCTCTGGTCGTGGCGACCGTCGCCGGGCCAGGGCCACTGGGCTACAAGCAGTCCTTCTTGGGGACCCACCTCATTGATCGGGCCATTCGCCGAAGCTTCGCGGAACTCGGGATCGAGCCGCTGACGTATCCATTTGACGTGAACGGGAGCGATGAGCGCCAGTTTTCCTCGCCATATTTCCGCATCCCCTGCGCCACCATCTGCAAGGACAAGTACCACGAGTACCGGTACTATCACACATCCTTGGATGACCTGGCTTTTGCGCGACCGGAATACCTCGTGGAAACGCTGAGGCTCTATCTCCTCACGATCGAAAAACTCGAAGCGGACCGGGCCTATCGCTCGGTGGTCTTGCGCGGGGAGCCGATGCTGGGGAAGCGGGGATTGTACCCGCAGACCGGGGGTTCGATACGGCAGAAGGCGGCAGCTCTAGACGGGGGTCGGGGCGAGCAGGGCGATCTGCCCAGCGGGAACGACATTGCGCGTGGCGATGAGCTGGACGCGATGCGGTGGTTGATGTTCTGGGGAGATGGCCGGACGACCTTGTTCGAGATTGGAGAGCGCATCGGCCTGCCGGTGGGGCAGCTGGTGCGGACGGCTGAGCGCCTGGTGCAGCACGGACTCCTTGAGCCAGTCCCTGATCGACGCCGATCGGGCCCGGTCTGGCGGGCGAAGTGATCACCATCTTCTCTGCGCCCAAGCCCTTTCGCGGGCATGTCGCCACGATCCAGCACAACGCCCTGGCCTCCTGGACAGCCCTCGGCAATGGTGTGCAGGTGCTGCTACTCGGGGATGAGGTCGGTGTGGCAGAGGCAGCCGCGGAGGCTGGGGTCCGGCACTTGCCATCGGTCGCCCGCAATGAACAGGGCACTCCCCTTCTCAGCTCGATCTTTGAGCTCGCCCATCAGGCGGCAAGCCACCATACGCTGTGCTATGTGAATGCCGACATCTTGCTGCTTGATGACTTCCTTGCGGCGGTGCAGAGCGCACGCGACCGGTTCTCTCGCTTTCTGCTCATTGCCCGTCGCTGGGACCTTGATGTGCGCGAGAGGCTGCGGCTTGATGCGGCGTGGTGTTCTGCGCTCCGGAGCCGAATTGCGGCGGAGGGAACGCTGCATCCACCGACGGGCAGTGACATTTTCGTCTTTCCTCGCTGCATGTTCCAACGCCTGCCCGATTTCGCCTTGGGTCGCTCGGGCTGGGACAACTGGATGATTTTCGCCGCCCGGCGAGCGCGTGTCCCGGTGATCGATGCCACGGAGTCGGTGACCGTTGTGCATCAGCTTCACGACTACAGTCACTTGCCCGGGGGAGAGCCACACTACCGCCTCCCCGAGAGCCGTCGCAATGTCGCCATGGTCGGCGGGCGAGCAGCGGTGTTCACTATCCTGGACGCGTCCTGGCGCCTCGGAGCCGGCGGCCTGGAGAAGAAACCCTGGAACGCGGCCGGGTGCGGACGCGCCGTAGAGGCGGAGATCTACGCGATCCTGGGCCTGCCCATGCTGATCCGGTGGGCCCGCCTCGCATTGCACCCATTCGAGACGATCCGCTACTATTCCACTGCTGCCTGGCGCCGGCTGAGAAGGCTGTTGGGCGCAGCTTCGTCGTTGTTGGCAAGGAGATAGCCCTATGGCGCGCGTTGGGATCAACCCTGCTCGCAATCGGGTAACGACCTATCGTCCGGCACGGGTCACAGTGGCGATGCTTGTCTACGTGCCACACCTGGAGGGCTATTTCCAGGATCGCCTGGAGGTCCTGAAGCTGTCCCTGGCATCGCTGATCAAGCACACGCACGGGCCCTACGACCTGATGGTGATGGACAACGGCAGCTGCGCTGAGGCAAAAGCCTACCTGCAATCGCTGCAAGAGTTGGGCGCGCTTCGCTACCTGGTCACGGCCATGGAGAACATAGGGAAGATCGGCGCGCTGAAGATCCTGTTCCGTGCCGCGCCGGGTGACGTCATCGCCTACTCGGATGACGACATCTTCTTCTACCCTGGCTGGCTGCAAGAACATCTCCGCCTGCTGGACGGCTATCCGAACGTGGGCATGGTCAGTGGATGTGCTGTGCGGACGCTCTTCGATCACGGCACCGCCTCAAATCTTGCCTTCGCCACGGCGAACAGCGAGGCAAGCCTGCAGCGCGGTCAGCGCATCCCTGAGCAGTGGGAAATCGAATGGGCAGAGTCCTATGGGCGCGACGTAGAAGCCCACCTGGCTGCCATCCGCTCGCTCGACGACCTGATCTTGTCCTACCGAGGCCTTGAAGCCTACGCTGTAGCCAATCACAATCAGTTCGTCTCGCCCAAGCAGGTGATCCTGAAATTCCTGCCGGAAACGTGGAGTGGACGCCTGATGGGCGAGATGAACGAGTTGGACAACGCTGTCGCCGATGGGGGCTATCTCCGCTTGTCGACCGTGCGGCGCACCACAAGGCACATTGGGAACACGATCAGCCCTGCCGTGGCCGAAGAAGCCTCGCGGTTCTCGATTGACACAAGACAGGTGAGCGGACGCAGCCTCGGACTCCCTCGCCGCACATTGGGCCAGGCACTGCTCTCCTGGAGCCCCGTCCGTTGGCTGCTGCAGGGCACCTACAACCGCTTGTTCTGGATCCTGAGCGGCCAGACCGGGGACTGGTATCGTCGGGGCGGAGACAAAGCGCGATGAGTACTGTGGTCGAGCGGTGCCCGCTGTGCGGTCGGTCAACCTTCGAGTTGTTCGAGCGGCAGCGGAAGGCAGATGGGGAGCTGACGTATGTGCTGTGCCGCACCTGCGGCATGGTTGTGCAGTCGCCGCGCATGAGCGATGAGGAGCTCGGCGCTTTCTATGTCGCCGGATATCGTCAGACAGTGCAGGCGACAGAAGCTCCGACCGACAAGGACTTGCGCGTGCAGGCTGGCCGCGCCCGCCACCTGGTCCGCCTGTGCCGCTCCGTCGTGCCGGAGATCACACGGCATCTTGATATCGGCAGCTCGAGCGGCGCCCTGCTGCGCGCCTTCCGTCGCGCCTACGGCGCGCAGGGGATCGGGATCGAACCCGGCGCCGGCTACCGGCAAGAGGCTCTGCGCCAGGCCACCGAGACCCTTGCCTCATTGGACGAGATCGATCCGGCGCACAGGAACGGTTTCGATCTGATATCCGTGATCCACCTGCTTGAACACATCCCCGACCCGGTGGACTATCTTCTCGCTTTGCGTGAGAAGTGGCTGGCGCCGCACGGATGGCTGCTCGTGGAGGTGCCAAACCTGTTCGGCCATCGCGGGACGGAGCTCTCGCATCTCTCGATCTTCAGTCCCAGGACGCTTCGTCAGACGCTGGATCTCGCGGGGTTCCGGGTGATAAGGCTGCGGGCCCACGGGGCGCCGCGCTCACCAGTCCTGCAGCTCTATCTGACCGCGATCGCACGGGCCAGGCTCCATTCGAAATTGCCCCACCGCTTTCGCTTCGCCAGCCGAGGTACCCGCTTCCGACGTCGCCTGGGTATGATGCTGTATGACTGGTGGACAGTCCACTTCCCGAACTGGGCATGGCAGGAGTTCCCGGCGCCGGAGGACGGGGATGGCTGAAGAGGGGACCCCTCGGGCTGTTGCAGCCGCCGACGTCGTGGCTGCTGTCATTGTTTACGTCCCTCACCTGCGCGGCTACTTCACCAACCGCCTGGCGGTGGTTGGTTTGAGCTTGCAGAGCCTGATTCGGCACAAGCCGTCCCAATCCAGGCTTGTCGTCTTCGACAATGGCAGCTGCGAGGAAGTGCGCTCCATGCTCGCGGCCCACGTACAGCGGGGGGAAATCGACCTTCTCGTACGCAGCTGGACAAACATTGGCACCCCTGCGGCGCTGCGCATCATCTTGAGCATGGGGCTGCGGCCGTTGGTCGCCTACGGCGATGACGACGTGTTCTACTATCCAGGCTGGCTCGAGGCAGAGCTGGCGGTCTGGTCGGCCTTCCCTCGCGTCGGGATGGTCTCAGGCGTTGCCACCCTGGATGGAGCTGACCATGCCGTCGGGGCGACCCTCGGCGCGGCAGAGAGTGACCCTTCCATCCGGCTGGAGAACGAGGCCCACATCGCGGTTGAATGGGAGGCGGACTGGGCACGCAGCACAGGGAGGGATCCTAAGGCGCGCGCCGACCACGCGCGCCGCCGGCCCGTGGCGCTCCTTGAGCGCCAGGGTGTGCAGGCCTTTGCTGGGGCCACCCATTTTCAGTACCTCGGCCGAGCCAGCGAGCTGCTCGCGGCTCTCCCCCTAGACAGGCCGACCTCACTGATGGGCAACATGCGCCTCCTGGATGAGGGCATCGACCGCATGGGGCGAATGCGTCTCTCCACGACCAAACGGGTTGTGCGTCACATGGGCAATGCCGTTGCGGAGGAGCTCCGACAAGAGGCGGCTGCGATGGGCCTTGACGTGGCACCGACTCGCAGGCCGCCGCGAGTGACACCCCTCGAAACACTGCTGGAAAGGAACCGTTGGGTTCATGGCAAGATGTGGGTTGCCTACCGTCGCATTGGGCGCGTGCTGGACGGCGAGGGCATTGTCCCCGATTCCGTCATGGAGGTCGATCGAGAGGTGCCAGCCCAATGACGCGCTTCCTGATCTGCGGCTTGGGATCCATCGGCCGCCGCCATCTCCGCAATCTCCGCGCCCTGGGTCAGGAGGATATCGTTCTGCTTCGCAGCGGGAGAAGCACGCTTCCAGACGAGGAGCTGGCGGGCCTGCCCGTTGAGCGCGAGATCGACGTCGCGCTCAATCGATGGAGACCTCAGGCTGTCATCGTGGCCACGCCGACCGCTTTGCATCTCGAGGCAGCCATCCCCGCCGCACGCGCCGGGTGCCACATTCTCCTGGAGAAGCCGATCTCGCACAGCCTGAACGGCATTGATGACCTTCGAGCAGCGGTGGCGCAGCGGGGGAGCCGGGCGCTGGTTGGCTTCCAGTTCCGCTTCCACCCGGGGCTGCAGCGTGTCAAAACGCTGCTCGATGGTGGGGCCATTGGCCGGCCAACGGCGGTGCGGGCGCACTGGGGCGAGTATCTGCCAGACTGGCATCCGTGGGAGGACTACAGGTATGGCTACAGCGCGCGCTCCAACCTGGGAGGTGGAGTCGTGCTGACCCTGTGCCACCCATTTGACTATCTCCGCTGGCTCTTCGGCCAACCCTGCTCGCTCTGGGCGCGCGCGGCGCGCTTGAGTGACCTGGAGCTCGATGTGGAGGACACGGCGGATGTGCTGTTGTCCTTCATTTCAGGCCTCACGGCCAGCCTGCATCTCGACTTCATCCAGCGCCCCCCGCAGCATCGTTTGACGATCGTCGGCACGGAAGGGACGATGGAGTGGGATGGACTTGAAGGATCGGTGCGGCTGTATTCGGCTCGGGCGGACGGGTGGCAGACGATACCGCCCCCGGACGGGTTCGAGCGGAACGCTCTGTTCCTCGACGAGATGCGTCACTTCCTTCACCTGACTGCCGCCGATGTTCGGCCAGCCTGTTCGCTTGAGGAGGGGATCCTCGCGCTGCGCCTATCACTGGCCGCCCTGGAGTCATCGAAGACGGGGCGCGCCGTCGCCCTGGAAGATGGAACACAGCCGGAGTGAGAGCATGGAGATCCGAGGCGGCCGGCTAGGCGATGCGCTCGACAACCAGCCACGTGGTAGGAGGGGCCTGCTGGCCTCGCCTGGCCTCTGGTTGGGGCTTCTCCTGAGCGCAGTCTGCTTATGGCTGGCCTTCCGCCAGGTCCCGTTCCGTGCTCTGGGCGAGACACTGTCTGGAGCAACGTATGGGTGGCTGGTGCCGGCAATCGGACTGCACCTCCTGGCTGTCTGGGCGCGAGCGGCGCGTTGGCAGGCGCTGCTGGACGCGCGAGGAATCTTGGCAGATGCATTCTGGGCACAAGGGGTTGGCTTCCTGTTCACCAATGCCTTCCCGCTGCGCATGGGGGAGCCTGCCCGGGTGGTGACGCTTGCAGGGCGGTGTCGCCTGCCTATCCTGCGTGTGGCGACCTCAGCGGTTGTCGAACGGGCGCTGGACGTAGGCACAATCCTGGGCATTCTGGCGCTGGTCCTTCCGTGGATGCACGTTCCACCGCTGGTCCTGCGGGCCAGCCAAACCTTTGCAGCACTGCTGCTGGTGGCCGTGGGTTTGATGGCAATCCTGCTGCACATGCGCGAGCGGGCGGAGGCCGTGCTGCGGCGTCTCCTTGGACGGCTGCGGCTGCCCGCCGATGGCCTGATGCAGCGATGGCGGGAACTGCTCGAGGGGCTGCAAGCGCTTCTCCACCGTGGGGTAGCGCTGCGCGGGCTGGGCTGGTCGCTTGCGGTGTGGGCGCTGTACGTCGGTTTCTACTGGTGCGTCTTGCGCGGCTTCCGCACCGACCCGACCCTGGTCGAGGCGGGCTTCATGGTGGTGGCGCTCGCACTTGCGATCTCCGTGCCGTCCAGCCCCGGTTTCGTTGGGGTGTATCAGCTTGCCGGGCAGCAGGCGCTGAGCCTGCCATTCGGCGACCGTTACGACCCGGGCATTGCGCTGGCGATCACGCTGGTGTCACACGTGGCGTACTTTCTGCTCACCTCGCTGCTGGGCGCGATCGGTTTGGCGCGAATGGGGGTGACGTTTGGTGACCTGGTGGGGAGGATCATGAACCGCAGGCCAGGTGTCACCGGCCGGACCCTGGACGCGCCGGCCGGCCCCGATAGCGGCGGCGGTTCAGCGCCAAAGGGATTGGCGTGAGAAGCGAGCCCGCCCAGACCGACCTGGAGCGGTGTGCTGCCACACCCTCGGTCAGAACTGCCCATCGGCGGGACGTTGGCGGCCAGGGCGCTGGAGGAGGCCGGATATGGATGTGGACCAGAGGAACGTCTTGGACGCGTTTCGCCTGACGGGCAGGGTAGCGCTGGTGACGGGGGGCGCGGGACTTCTGGGGGCCGAGTTCTGCCGCACCCTGGCCGGGGCGGGCGCGTCGGTCGGTGTCGCCGATCTGGCTGTCCACAAGGCGGCCGCAGTCGCCAAGGGGCTGCCCGGGGCGGCTCGCCCTGTCGAGATGGATGTCACGGGGCCCGAATCGGTCCAGAGGGCGGTGGACGACGTCGTCGCCGCGTTCGGGCGGCTTGACATCCTGGTGAACAGCGCTGCGCTCGACCCGAAGTTCGACCCAAGTCAGACGGGCCAGCACGCGAGCGCCTTCGAAGACTACCCGCTCGAGAGCTGGAACCAGGCGCTGGCTGTCAACCTGACCGGCGTCTTCCTGTGCTCCCAGATGGCGGCCAGGCAGATGCTCAGGCAGGGTAGTGGCGTGATCGTCAACATCTGCTCCACCTACGGCCTGGTGGGCCCAGATCAGCGTATCTACGAACAGCCAGGACAACCGGCGCAGTTCAAGCCGGCGTACTACTCGGTCACCAAAGCCGGCATTCTGGGAATGACCCGTTACCTGGCGACCTACTTTGCCGGGAGGAACATCCGCGTGAACGCGCTGACGCCAGGCGGGGTGTACAACGACCACGACGAGGCGTTCGTCCGGAACTACTCCGCGCGGACAGTCCTTGGGCGGATGGCTCGGAAAGACGAGATGAATGGTGCCTTGCTGTTCCTGGCGTCGGACGCCTCCTCGTACATGACGGGAGCAAATCTTGTGGTCGACGGAGGCTGGACGGCGTGGTAAGCCCGGCGAAGGTCCTCGCCATCGTCCCGGCGCGCGGCGGATCGAAGTCGATCCCACGCAAGAACATCCGCCTGTTCGCCGGTCACCCTCTCCTAGCGTACAGCATCGCCGCCGGGCTGCAGGCGAAATCGGTCGATCGAGTTCTCGTTTCGACCGACGACGCCGAGATCGCCGAGGTCGCCCGACGCTACGGCGCCGAGGTGCCCTTCCTGCGGCCGGCTGCGTTGGCGCAAGATGATACGCCGGACCTCCCGGTCTTCGAGCATGCGCTGAAATGGCTGGATTCCCATGAGGGCGACCGGCCGGAAGTGATCGTGCAGCTGCGCCCGACCTCGCCGCTGCGCCCGCCGGATTGCGTCGACCGGGCGGTTCAGATCCTGGCCGACAATCCGCAGGCCGACTCGGTGCGTGGGGTAGTTCCGGCCAGTCAGAACCCCTACAAGATGTGGCGAATCGGGGACGACGGGCAGATGCAGCCGCTGCTGCGCGAGGGCTTCGACGAGCCGTACAACATGCCGCGCCAGTCGCTGCCCACGACGTACTGGCAGACAGGCCACATCGACGTCATTCGGACAGCAGCCATTCTAGAGAAGGGCTCGATGAGCGGGAACATCATCTTGCCTCTGCTCCTTGACCCGGCCTACGCTGTCGACATTGATACCCTGCGCGATTGGGAGAAAGCGGAGGCCGTGGTCCGCGATGGCAAGCTGCCCGTCGTCCGCCCCGGCCGCGCGCCTCGGCCGCTTCCGGATCGGATTGAGCTAGTCGTCCTCGACTTCGACGGTGTCCTGACGGACAACCGTGTCTGGGTCGATGGTGAGGGACGCGAGAGCATCGCCGCGCATCGCGGCGACGGCTGGGGGGTGGCTCGGCTCCGCGAGCATGGCGTCGAGGTGATGGTGCTCTCGGCTGAGAAGGACCCGGTGGTGGCCGCGCGCTGCCGCAAGCTGGGCGTGCCGGCGATCCAGGGGGTGGTGGAGAAGGCCGAGGCGCTCCGAGGGCTCCTTGCCGAGCGCGGCACGGATCCGGCACGCGTGGTCTATCTTGGCAACGATGTCAACGATGTGCCTTGCTTTGGCGTTGTTGGCTGCGCCGTCGTCGTCGCCGACGCCCACCCGGCGGCCGCGGCCGAAGCCGATAGGGTGCTGCGAACCTCCGGCGGACATGGTGCCGTGCGGGAGTTGTGTGACCTGATCCTCCAACACCTGAGGGAGAGACCGAATGGCTAGGGAGATTCGCTTCGGTGGCCGCCTGGTCGGGGATGGGCATCCAACCTGCATCGTGGCTGAGATCGGCATCAATCACAATGGAGACCTGGGCATCGCCCGGCAATTGATCGACGCTGCGGTGCACGCTGGTGTGGACGCGGTCAAGTTCCAGAAGCGCACGCCGGAGCTGTGCATCCCGGTTGAGCAGCGTGACCTGATGCGCGACACGCCCTGGGGCTACATCTCGTATCTCGAGTATCGGAGGCGAGTCGAATTCGGCTACGACGAGTTTGTCGAGATTGACCGCCACTGCCGTTCCCGTGGTGTCCCGTGGTTTGCTTCCGTCTGGGACGAACCGTCGGTGGATTTCCTGGAGCCGTTCGAGCCGATCGGCTACAAGATTCCCTCGGCCGCACTCACAGACCAGAACCTGCTGCGGCATGCGCGCGCCACCGATCGCCCGATCGTGCTCTCCACGGGCATGTCGACGATGGAGCAGATCCGGCAGGCAGTGCAAGCCATAGGCGAGGACAATCTCATACTGCTGCACACGACAAGCACCTACCCCTGCGATCCCGATGAGCTGAACCTCACGATGATCCAGACCCTCCGCCGTGAGTTTCCGTGCCCGATAGGGTACTCTGGGCACGAGGTCGGGTTGGTGCCGTCGGTGGTGGCTGTCGCCTTGGGGGCATGCATGGTTGAGCGGCACATCACCCTCGACCGGGCGATGTGGGGCAGCGACCAGGCGGCCTCCGTCGAGCCGGGAGGATTTGAGCGGCTCGTGAAGTACATCCGCGTCACCGAGAAGGCGTTGGGAGACGGCATCAAGCGGGTGTATCGGAGCGAACTGCCGTCACTGCGGAAGCTGCGCCGTGTTGCCAACTGACCAGGGGCGTTGCCTGAAACGGAGGGCGGCGATGATGGCCAACAGCCGACGGTCCATCGTCGTGTTGATCGGGGCGAGTGTGCTCGTCTTGAGCCTGATCGGGGTGTACTTCCAGGGAGGCAAGCTGGGAGTTGAGTACCTTCGGACGGAGCAGCTCCGCCGGCATTTGGAGATCCTGGAGGGTCATGCTGGCAGCCCCACGCAGTACCGGCTTCTGTCGGAGTGGCTGGTCGAGGCATGGGTGCAGGCTCTGGCGCGGTTGGGAGTGTCGGAAGCCATCGTCGTTGGCTTTCTCTCCTTCCGCGTCGTGCAGAACATGATCATCCTGTCTTTGGCTGCGACCTTCTATCGCCGCCTGGGACTCCGAAACCCGGCCGTGCTGGCCTCGCTGGCTGTCGTCACCTGGAGCATGACGCACAGCCTGTATGACAGCGACCTTTCCTTCAATCTCTATGGAGACCTCATCTTCTACCTGGCTGCTGGCGTGTTGACATACAGCCGGCGAGACCCCTGGATTGTGCTGCTCATGGGATTGGCTGCGGCAAACCGAGAGACAAGCGGGCTGATCCTCGCGCTGTTCCTCCTGGCGCGCTACCGCAGCGGCCTGAAATGGGATCGGCGAACCATCGTGATCGCGCTTGCTGCACTGGTCGCGTTCCTGGCAGGCTATCTGGCGGTTCGCTGGGCTCTGGGCCCACGGCCGGTCACGCTTCCCCATGGGCGGACGCCAGGACTGGATTTGCTCGATTACAACCTGTTCCGCCGCCAGACCTGGGTCCACCTGGCTGCCTGCTGGAGCGTGTTCCCGGTGATTGCATTGCTGGGGGTGCGGCGCCTGCCCCAGACGCTGCGGCGATGGCTGATCGCGGTTCCGCCCGTATGGCTGGCCGTCCATTTCACCCTGGCCGTTGCAGCCGAAGTGCGGCTGATGCTCATGCCGCAGCTGATGATCTTCGTGCCGGCTGCGTTCCTGACGATCCAGAACGCCTCCGGGCCGGTGCATCAAGGGACTGACGGTGACGGGAATGGTGCGGCTGCTCAGACGGAGGGTCGCCAGAAGCAGGGCGACATCGGTGGCAGGTAGGGCGATGCGAGGTTTGCGTCTGCCCAAGCCGCGCAGCGCGTGGGTGCGCCTGCTGTGGCTTCTGACAGACCGGGCCAACCGCCGGCAGGTGCGGCGGGTCGAGCGATTCCTGCGCGGGGTGCGCACGGCTGACGATGACAGGCGGGTGCTGGTCTTCAACGCCTCGACTCGGATCGGCAGGCCGAGCCTGAATGCAGGCTTCAGCCTGTTGGCATCCTGGGCGCTGCGAGCGTCGGGCGTGCCAGTCCGCTATGTGGTCTGTGTCCGCGGCCTTGCCCCATGCGTCCTGGGGACGAATCGGGAGGATTATCGTGCCGCACCGCCGTGCCGGCCCTGCCTGCGGCTCAGCCGCGACCTGTTCCCCCTTGGTCTGACGATCGGGTTGGAGTTCGACTCGGTTGCGGCGCAAACCGCGGAGGTTGCGATCCGCGACCTTGGGATGGCCGACCTCGAAGCCTGGGCGTTTGACGGGTTGCCGCTCGGACAGCTGTGCCTGCCCGGGCTGCGCTGGGCGCTGCGGCGCCATCATCTTCCCGACGACGAGCCCACGCGAGGGCTCTATCGGCGTTACCTGTCCTCGGCGGCGAGCCTGGCGAGGCAATTCGGCCAAATCCTGGATCGAGAGAAGCCTCAGGCGCTGGTAGTCTTCAATGGAATCATGTACCCCGAGGCGGTCGCCCGGGAGCTCGCCCTGCGGCGCTCCATTCGGGTGGTGACGCATGAGGTCGGCCTGCGGCCGTTCTCGGCCTTCTTCTCCCATGGGCACGCGACGTTCCGAGAGGTCGAGCTTCCGGAGGGCTTTGAGTTGAATGACGAGGAAGACCGGCGATTGGACGGGTATCTGTCGCAGCGGTTTCGTGGCAAGTTCACAATGGCTGGGATCCGGTTCTGGCCGGAGATGGATCCGCTGCCCGCCGATCTGCTCGAGCGGATCGGCCGACACCGCCAGACGGCTGCGGTCTTCACCAACGTCATCTTCGACACCAGCCAGGTCCATGCCAATACGCTGTATCCAGACATGTTTGCTTGGCTCGACGACGTGCGGGAGGTGGCAGCCAGGCATCGCGAAACGTTGTTCGTCTTCCGCGCGCATCCGGACGAGGACCGACCGGGGAAGGAGAGTCGCGAAACCGTGGCGGAGTGGGCCCGCGAACGAAGCCTGCAGGACCTGCCCAATGTGGCTTTCTTCGGGCCGTCGGACTACGTCAGCTCATACGAGCTGATTTGCCGGGCAAAGCTGGTGTTGGTCTACAACTCGTCAATCGGGCTGGAGGCATCGATCCTGGGCGCGCCGGTCCTGTGCGCCGGGCGGGCGCGCTACACCCAGCTGCCGACGGTGTTCTTCCCTGAGAGCCGGGAGGCCCATCTCAGCCTGATGCGTGAGTTCCTGGCCGCCCCTTCCATCACCGTTCCCCCGGAGTTTGCCAAGAACGCCCGGAGGTTCCTGCACTTTGAGCTGCATCACGCCTCGCTTGACCTTTCCCGTTTCCTGGGGCCGTATCCTATGCAGCCAGGCATGGTGACGTTTGAGCGAGCCGATCCCGATGCAATTCGGTCATCCTCCGAACTTGCGCGGATCAGGGCGGGCATTCTCACAGGCTGTGGATTTGGAGTGTCGTGAGACGGCGATGAGCGCGAACAGTCCAGTGCAGGCCAGCCAGAATGCAAAGCGCTCTGCACCCGTCGCAGGCATGGTTGTCGCGATCTTGCTCCTGGGGATGCTTCTGGCCCTTGCTCGTTTCTGGCACAGCGGCCAGATGGGCTTCTACGAAGACGACTACACCCTCGTCACCCGCGCCATGGCTGCCTCCTGGCCGGAGGTGCGCGACTTCGTCTCTTCCTTGCTGCTGAGCTTCGGAGGCCAGGGGCGGCCGCTGCAGCACAGCGTCTTGTATCTGCTCTCCTACCTCGCCGGCAGACTGGGGGGACTCCCGGAGGCCTACTGGCTCGGCTGGGTGATCCTCACCCTGAACGCGGTCCTGGCCTATGCCCTGCTGCGGCGGCTGTTCGCCCCCACCGCCTCGCTGGCTGGCGGGCTGGCCTTTGCCCTGTTCGGCGGTGACACCACACAGGCCTTCCTCTACCACTCATTCGGCCTTCAGCAGTCCCTCACTTACCTGCTCGTGGCCCTGCACCTGTATCTGTCCGACCGACGGGTCTTCTCGTACTTCGTGGTCCTTGGATCGCTGCTGAGCTACGAGACGGCATATCCCGTTTTCCTGGCCGCGCCGCTGCTGGGCGAGCGGCGCGGCGGTGACCTGATGCGCGAGATGATCCGCCACAGCGCAGTTCTCGGCGCCCTGTTCCTGGCTGTCCTTGCCCTGCGGATTGCTGTTGGCGAAGCGCGCGTCGTGGGGCTTGGATTTCCCGAGCTGGTGACTGTGCCGCTGCTGCACATGGTCCAGGGGCCGGCCGTCAGCCTGGGGACGTATCTCTACCGCCCGCTCCAGGCGATTCAGGCGCTCGATGGCGAGATGATCGTCGTCCTCCTCGCCTCGTCGATGGGCCTGAGCGCGGCACTCTGGCTGACGAAGGGCGAGGGCCGGGCCGCGCCATCGGAGTTCCTCGCAGCTCTCCGAACGAAGTCCGCAGTCCACATTGGGGAAGCCAACCGACGGGTGCTCCGACTGCTCGGTGCCGGGCTGGTGATGCTTGCGCTTGCCTATGCGCTGACCTTCACGATCCGGGCCTACGCCATCAGTGGTCGAGACACCCGCGTCCACTTCGCAGCCGTCGTCGGAGCAGCGATCGTCTGGGCCTGCCTGGCCGAGGTGGCCTACGGGTCTGCGGCGACACCGCGCCGGAAGCGCCTGGTCTCGCTGGCCCTGGCGGCATATTTCGCCTCGATGGTCGGCTTCGGTTTCGTCGTTCAGCGCAGCTACGTGCGGGCCTGGGAGCTGCAAAGGGCCTTCTGGACGGACGTCCTGAAGTTGTGTCCCGATCTCGACGACGGCGTGGTGATCCTGATCGAGCCGAGTGGCCTGGAGGATCCGCGCTTCATCTACGCCAATCACTGGAACCTGCCGCGCGTGCTGGACCAGATACTCGGATTTCCTGACGATTGGCATGTGCCGCCGCGGGTCTACCGGCTGCTGCCGGACTGGCAGACGCACCTCGTGGCCGAAGGCGGGCAGTTCCGGCTGGACGGGCTGACCGTGCTGGCACCGCCGTCCCTATATGGGAAGACTGAGAGTCGCCACGTCATCTTCCTGGAGACGGCCGGCGGCAGTTTGCGGCGCATCGGCGGCGAACTCACCGTGGACGGCAGGAGCTACCCGATCCGTGATCTCCCCCGCGGGCCCCAGCAAGTGTTCCCACACGGCTTCCTCTACGACCAGTTGATCAGCAAGAACCCATCGGGAGGCTCCGACTCATGACGAGCGCATCCGGTCTGAGGACTCTGGCATGACAGCAGCGCCGGCCCCATGGGGCAACACAGATCGCCGCGCGAAATGGAGCGCAGTCTGGATCGCTCTGATCCTGGCGCTGTGTGCGCCGCGTCTGCTCCTCGTCTGGAACGCGTTCACCTCTCCGGAGCGCACCCTCCTGACGGATTCAGCCGGCTATCTGGAGTTGGCCGCCAGTCTGCGCCTCGAGGGGCGCTTCCAGGCGTCGGAGCATGAGGAGAGTCTGCGCACGCCGGGCTACCCCGCCTTTCTAGCATTGATTCAATCCGCGTTTGGCGAGCAACCAGGCTTTGTCGTTGCGGCTCAGGTGATACTGACTCTGCTCACCGCCTGGCTTGTGCACCGCGGGGCTGGGCGGCTGGGAGGGCCAAGGGCGGCTCTGGGCGCAGTCTGGCTGTACGCCCTCAGCCCGAACGCGCTGTTTTGGGCCGGGACGGTGATGACCGAGACGCTCTTTGCCTTCTGGCTGGCGCTCGCGCTGGTCTTGCTGGCCGAAGGGTTGCGGCGAAAGGCCGGATGGTGGTGCGCGGCCAGCGGCCTGGCAATTGGTCTTGGAGTGCTGACGCGTCCGATTGGACTGTACCTGATACCCCTGTGGGCGCTGGCCGCGCTGCTGGCAGCGTGGAGCGCGACGCGGCGGAAGCAGGCGTTCGCCCTCCCCGCACTGTTCCTGCTCGCTGCGCTGGTTCCCGTCCTGGCCTGGCAGACGCGCAATCTGATCGTTCACGACACCTTTCGCCTGACGGCCAGCTTCCGCACCGTCTTCATCGACTACACCGCTGCGTCGGCGGTCGGGGATGCGCTGGGCATCAGCCGCGATGAGGCCGCCACCCGCCTGCGCCAGTCGCCGGATGCCTTCCGCGCCGCGCTCGACGCCGTCCGCCGTCATCCGGCCAGCCTTGTGCGCGTGTCGCTGCAAGGCATTTCCCGGACGGCGCTTGGGACCGAGGCCGGCACTTGGCTGGCGATCGTCAGTGGGAAGCCCTATCGGCCGTCGGGCCTGCTTGAGGCGATCCTCCGCGGCGATCTGCGGGCGTTCGGTGAGGCGCTCGACCTCCGCCTCGAGGCAAGTTCGGAACGCGCTGGGACCGCACTGCTGCTGTGGGGTCTGCTCTACTCAATCGTCGTGTACCTGCTGAGCTTCTTTGCCCTATTGCGGTTGCGTTGCATTCCGTCAGTCCCGTTTCGTTGGACAGCGATCATCCTGATCCTCTCCACCGCTTACCTGACGACCATGCCTCTGACCATCGGGGATGCGCGCTTCCGCGTTCCGGTTGAGCCATTCCTGGCGATCCTGGGTGGCATGGCCCTGGTGACAAGGCCTCCCGCGCCCGTCCTGCAGCCGGAGCAGCAGGGTTGAGCCGATGAACCGGGGTCCGGGCTGCGCGGTGGTGATCCGCGCCTTCGATGAGGAAGAGCACATCGGCCGCCTGTTGTCTGGGATCCTGGCGCAGACGGTGGAGCCGGCGGAGGTCTTTCTGGTTGACTCGGGATCGACGGACGCGACCTTGGCCATTGCTTCCCGGTTCCCGGTGCGGGTCCTGTCCATTTCGCCGGAGGAGTTCTCCTTTGGACGGTCCCTCAACATGGGCTGCCGGGCGGCTCGAAGCGAGTTCCTCGTCTTGGCCAGCGCCCATGTCTATCCGGTGTATCCGGACTGGCTGGAACAGCTCCTGCGGCCCTTCGCCGATCCCACGATCGCGCTGGTCTACGGCAGGCAGCGCGCCGCCCCGTCGTCGCGATTCAGTGAGCACCAAATCCTGGCGAAATGGTTCCCCGATGTCCCCAACGGCAGGCAGACTCACCCGTTCTGCAACAACGCCAATGCGGCCATTCGCCGCAGCCTTTGGGAGCAAAGACCATACGACGAGGCCCTGCCTGGACTTGAGGATGTGGACTGGGCGACCTGGGCTCTGTCCAAGGGCTTTGCCCTGTACTACAGCGCCGCAGCCGAAGTGGTGCATGTGCATAATGAGCGGCCGCGCGCGGTCTTCAACCGCTACCGGCGAGAAGCCATGGCGCTGAAGACAATTCGGCCGCAGGAGCAGTTCCGGCTGTGGGACTTGATACGCCTGTTCCTATCAAATGTCCTATCGGACGCGTGGCACGCAATGCGTGAGGGGCAGGCCTCACACGTGATGTGGGAAATCGTCTGGTTTCGGTGGATGCAATTCTGGGGCACCTACCGCGGGTTCCGGCAAGCAGGGCCGCTAACGGCGTCGCTCAAGCAAGCCTTCTACTATCCGCGAAGTCTTGAGTCGCATCGTTCTGACACGCGCCGGGCCATCGCGCCGATCCAGTACGGGCACTCGCTGATTTTCCCCCGCGAGCCACAGGCCATGGATGCTCGAGCCGCGCTGGAGAAGCGGGAGAGCCCGGTCCACACTGCTGTTGGACGCGGAAGCTCATCGAGGTGAACGTGGGTTGGCGAGCGATTCTACGATCAACCTGGCCCCTCCTGCTGCTGGGAATACTGGCGGCAGGGCTGCTGCTCTATGCAACCCCGTGGGGTCTGGGGTTGGGCGGCGACAGCTACTACTACGTCAGCGGGGCGCGCGGTCTGCTGGCGGGCCAGGGTTTCAGCCGCCCCGCGGCAGACGGCAGCATCCGCCTCATCACGCACTATCCACCGGGGTACTCAATCATGCTGGCGGCGATCACGGCCATGGGGCTGGACACCCTCGTCGCGGCGCGGTGGCTGGCGGCGGCCCTATTCGGCGTGAACGTGACCCTGGCAGGAAGCCTGGTCTACCGGGTCACGCGCTCGGTTTGGCCCGCCTGCCTGACTGCGCTGCTCGTGCTCGCCACACCTGCTCTGCTTGTCACACACACCTGGTTGTTGTCCGAGGCCATGTTTCTCACGATTACCCTGCTCATGCTTCTGGCCCTCGGTCGCTCAGCGGAGCGTGCAACGGCCTGGCGAGTGGCGAGTGCAGGAGCGCTGGGGAGCCTGGCGTACCTGACCCGCTACGTCGGCCTGGCGATGATCGCGGCTGGGGGTCTGGCCATGCTCCTCTTCTCGGATGGCAAGTGGTGCCGCCGGCTGGCCGCGGCGATCGGATTCGGTGTGGGAGCGGCGGTTGGGCCCCTGCTGTGGTCGCTGCGCAATCTGGCGGTGGGTGGGAGCGTGGCCTACCGGGCACAGGCCATCCACTTTCCAACGATGGACCGCTTGTACGAGGCGGTTGAGACCGTGTCCTTGTGGCTGCTTCCCAGCCGCGTCCCTTCTGAACTCCGCCAGGCGCTTGCTCTCATCACACTACTTCTTCTCGTGGCCCTCGCCATTCGAATCCTGGTTCGAGGCCCGTTCCACGAGGCCCGTCCCGGGTTTGCCGAGCAGATCGGGGTCCTCGTGTCGCTCATGGCTGCGTACCCGTTGACTCTGGCAGCGGCCATCACCATCGCGGGGTCTTCCGTTCCCCTGGACCACCGGATCCTGTCGCCGCTGCTTGTTGTTCTGCTGATCCTAGGGGTTCTGGTAGTTTGGGATCTGCAGCAGAGGGCCAAGAGCAGCAGAGTGCCACGCATCGCTCTGACGTTGGCCGGGGTCGCCTTTCTGGCGCTGACGCTGGTTCGAGGGGCGGGCACGGTCCGGCGGTTGCAGGCCGATGGTCAGGGTGGAGCGGCGCGCGCCTGGCAGGAGTCGGCCCTCGTCGACTGGGTGCGGGGACGGCCGGCCGAGACTGCGATCTTCAGCAACGAGCTCGATATCCTGTATCTCTACACGGGGCGCCAGGCATATCAAGTGCCCATTCGCTGGGACCCGGTGTGGGAGACCGAGCGGGAGGACTACCCCGAACAACTGGCGCGCATGCGCGAGGACATCCTGCGCCGAGGAGCCGTGCTGGTCCTGTTCGATACCATCGATGGGCAGCAAGCGTTCTTCGCTCCGAGGGAGGAACTCACTTGGGGACTGACCGAGTGGCTGCGGACGGACGATGGTGGCGTGTATGGAGCCCCGCGATGAAAGCGGGAGATGATCGAGCCGGTGCTGTGAGCCTGACCGGCGGATCGGGCCTGGGCGGTGGGAGCAAACGCAGGCCGCGCGCCGAGCGCCTGGCCGCAGGTCTGCTTGCTGGCGGGAGCGTCGTGTTCGCGCTGATCTGCAGCCGCCATGGCGCGGCCATCGGCGGCGATGGTGTTGGATACGTGATGGCGGCGCGCAATCTGCTCTCTGGTTATGGATTGAGCTGGGTTGGCGCTGCCGGGGACGTCCGGCCGATGACGATCTTCGGCCCCCTCTTTCCGCTTCTCCTCAGCGCCCTGGGCTTGTTTGGGGTCGACCCTCTGGCGGGAGCCCGGGCGTTGAACTCTGTCTTGTTCGGCGTCAACACGCTGCTGGTGATTGCCATCTTGCGGGAGAACAGCCGAGCTGCCTGGCTATCCCTGTTAGGCGGGCTGCTCTTCATGTTCTACCCGCCGCTCCTCGGGCTGCACGCCGGAGTGCAATCGGAACCCATCTTCCTGACCCTGCTGCTCCTTGAAGTTCTCTTCTTGGCACGAGCTTTTCGGTCTGGCTTCGGTCGGTGGCTGGTGCTGGCCGCAGGGTCAGCGGGCCTGGCATACCTGGCCCGTTACGCGGGCTTGGCCTTCATCGCCTCCGGGCTGGCGACAATCATCGGCCACCAAAGCCGTGAAGGATGGCAACACCGCATGCGACAGGCACTGCTATTCGGCTTGGTGGCCGCTCTGCCGGTGGCGGGTTGGATGCTCAGGAATACCATGGTTGCAGGTGGCCCCATGGAGCGGTCCGTCAGCTTCCAGCCATTCTCGGCCGCGATGGCTGTGCAAGCCGTCGACCTAGTCAGCTTCTGGTTTCTGCCCGACCTCGTCCCCCTCCTGGTGAGGGCATTGAGCACGATCGTGGGCGCGGGTCTGGTGAAGGCGGCGTGGGTGCGGGCACGTCGTCGCGGCGAAACCCCTGCCCACGAGCAGGATTCCGGTTCGGTCGGGACCTTGTTTCCTGTCCTGGTCTGGGGCATGGCTGCGTATTGGGGGCTGATCCTGGGGGCGCGAGCCTTGTTTGAGCCGCGCATCAGCTTCGACCAGCGAATCCTGCTGCCAGTCTGGCTGCTCTCGATCCTGCTGCTCCTGATCTTTGCCGACGAGATCCATTGGCGGGCTGGACGAGCGGTGGCCTCGCTCGTCACTGCGGCCGTCATCTTGCTGACAGCCTCCTACTTGGTCCGAGGATCGCTCCGGGCCGTTGAGCTCCAGGTCGACGGAGTGGGTTTCGCCAGCCGGGCATGGCGGACCTCGCCGCTCATCAACGCCATGTCGCTCCTGCCGCTAGATACACCGATCTACACGAATGAGGTCGAGGCCGTCGTCCTGCTGACCGGCCGGCGGGTCTACCGCCTGCCGACAGGCTGCCTGCCTGTGGACGCCCTGGTGGTCGTCGAGCCAGGTATCGAATGCCGCACACCCGAGTACGAGAGGTGGGCGGCTAACATGCGTCGGGCGCTGGAACACGACAGGGCGGTTGTAGCAGTGTTCAACACGTACGTCGAGTTTCCCTACTACGCCCCCCTGGTCCCGGAGCTTGTGGCCGGATTGGATGTACTGACTTCGCAAGGAGATGGGAGGCTGTACGTTTATGATCGAGGCGAATGGCCTGAGAGCCCCCACTGGTGAAGCAGTTTCAGCCGGAAGGTCGTCGGATGGCGCGTAAGGTCTTCTTTGCTCTCCTATACGCCGTCCTGCTGGCCTATGCG
The DNA here is from genome assembly GCA_964575425.1 of uncultured Anaerolineaceae bacterium. GTDB lineage: Bacteria > Chloroflexota > Anaerolineae > Anaerolineales > E44-bin32 > DATEAV01. The sequence continues at coordinate 64,793 of CAZNRD010000005.1, forward strand.
TTGGGCCTGATCGTGGACCTCTGGCTCCATCCGGAGAGGTACCAGTGGGACTTCACTACCTACTACTATGCCGGTCGTGCGCTGCAGGCTGGCCTGAATCCGTACGAGCTTGACTCGCTCAGCGCAGTCGCCGGAACCGAGATCGGATTTCCCTTTCTCTACTCGCCGATCGTGCTGCCGGTCTTTTCACTGCTTTCGCGATTGGAATTCCTCTGGGCGTATCGACTCTACCTGCTGCTGAAAGTGCTGAGCCTTGGAGTGGTCCTTTGCCTGTGGAGCTCATGGTTCCTTCGGGCCAGGGCCGATCCGGCTTTCTATCTGGTGTGCTTGTTCGGGTTTGGGGGTGCGATCTATTCCGACCTGGCGGCGGGGAACGTATCGATCTTCGAGCAGCTGTGGCTTTGGCTGGCCTTCGCCGCGCTGATCAAGCATCGGCCAGTCGGCTTCAGCCTCATGGTGCTCGTCGCCAGCCTGTTCAAACTGACGCCCATCGCCTTCCTGCTGCTGTTGCTCATGAATCCGACAGATCGCAATCGACGCATCCTTGCGTGCGCCCTGGTCGTCTTCGCCGCGGTGAACGGGCTGACCTACCTGGTGGGCCCTGCTCTCTATCGCGATTTCCTCTCGGTGGCTGCTCAGCTTGACGACCGGGGTGCCATCAATCCCTCAACACTGGCTCTCGTTCGGGACATCGGTGACATCCTGACCCGCAAGGGTCTTCCGGTCTGGGCCACGGCCGAGGCAGCGGCCTATGGTGTGTTTGTGAGCATCGTCCTGGCGCTTACGGTTCTTGCTCTGGCGCGAGCGGGCCGCGGGGCTCCGCGGGGTTCGGTCTTCCTTGCCTGCCTGGCATTTGCTCTTGTTGCCCCGCGTTTCAAGAACTATGCGTACATCCTGTTGATCCCACCCGCATACGCCTTTGTGAAGGCCGCGATGAGTCGCGGCCTGCACGTCTTCGGCCTCCTCCCTCTCGTGCTTTCGCAGAGTCCGCCGGTACCCTTCGGGTTTGGCGGAGCCGTGCGGAACCTCTTCTGGGGTTACTACCCGTGGCTGTTGGCCCTGCTGCTCTGGGTCGCTGCGGTCACGCAGGCGCTTCGGGGCACTGCGCCACTCGAGACAGGTGCCCCCTCAGGTGCGGGTTTGGAGGCGGAGAAGTGAACGGTGGAGAAGGATCCGAGGCCGGGCGGGGGGGCCTTGTTGCTCTGGTGCCGATGCGGCACCATTCAGAACGCGTACCCGGTAAGAATTACCGCCTGGTAGCTGGCCGCTCGCTCTATGCCTACATCCTGGAAACGCTCCTTGCTTGCCCGGAGGTCGAGCAGGTGGTCGTCGACACCGACAGCCCCGTGATCTGGGAGGGCGTGGAACGTCAATTCCCCTCGGTGCGCCTGATCGAACGGGCGGAGCACCTCCGGGGCAGCGACGTGCCCACCAATGATGTAATCGAATACGACATCCGGGCCGTTCCGTCCCGCTTTTACCTGCAGACGCATTCCACCAACCCCTTGCTACGGCCGGAGACCGTCTCGCGCGGCATTCGGACTTTCCTCGATAGCTACCCCGAGCACGATTCCCTGTTTTCCGTTACCCGGCTGCAGAAGCGCCTCTGGGATCGAAGCGGACGCCCGCTGAACCATGACCCGGCGGTGCTGCTCCCGACGCAGGATCTCCCACCGCTGTTCGAGGAGAACTCGTGCCTGTACCTGTTCGAACGGGAGACCTTCCTGGCCCGGCACAACCGGCTTGGACACAGCCCAGCCATGTTCGAGATCCCGGCGGCGGAAGCCTGGGATATTGACGAGGAGCTGGACCTGTGGATTGTCGAAGCGCTGCTGGCGAGACGACGTGCTGCGCGGTGACCTCTCGCAGGACGGAAGTCCTTGGGACGAGGTTTTCGAGTAGAATCGGGCTTCCTCGTTGGGGAGGAGAACCCAGTCATGCTCAGCGCTGCATACCTGGCAACTGCTACTTCTGCCTTGGGGGCAAGTACCGTCGTCCATCGTCCTCCGGCCTACCTCGATCCCGGCAGTGGGAGTTTTCTCCTGCAGCTTCTTGTGGCAGGCATCTTGGGGGGATTGTTCGCCATGCGCGCCTTCTGGGGGCGGCTGAAGAACCGTATCCTTCGCGAGAGGGAAGCCCGAGAAGACGAAACCGAATCCGAAGGTGAATGAGCGGCTGCCGTCCTCGTTCCGAGATCCGAGCGGATTCCTGTTCCGCCGCGATGGCGTCCTGCTGAGGCAGGTCAATCAGGTCTACCGTGCGGCCTATGACCAGTTCATGGGCTCAGGGCTCTACCCCGCGCTCGTTGACGCTCGTTTCCTGGTGCCGCACGAGGAAGTTTCAGTCGACGCGGCGGTCGAAGCCGGCGCCTATAGGGTCCTGCGGCCGCAACCGATCCCCTTCGTCAGCCATCCCTTCGAGTGGTGCTTCAGCCAACTCAAGCAGGCCGCGCTGACCACGCTTCGTGTCCAGGAGGTGGCCCTCCATCACGGGATGAGCCTCAAAGATGCCAGCGCCTACAACATCCAGTTCGTTGGCAGTCGGCCCGTCTTGATCGATACCCTCTCCTTTGAGCCGTACGAGGAGGGGAAGCCATGGGTGGCTTACCGGCAATTCTGCCAGCACTTCCTGGCCCCGCTGGCGCTCATGGCTTGTCGAGATGTTCGTCTGGGGCAGCTCCTGCGCATTCACCTCGACGGGATTCCGCTCGATCTTGCGGCCAGACTGCTGCCGTCCCGGACTTGGCTCCGCAGCGGCTTGGCGCTGCACATCCACGTTCATGCTGCGAGCCAGCGACGCTTGGCTCGGGAGCGGCCCGGTGCCATGGCATCCCGCCGGCGGATGAGCCGGGCAGCCTTCCTCGGATTGCTCGAGTCCCTGCGAGCGACGGTATCGGCGCTCAGATGGCAGCCGGCAGGAACACCCTGGGCGGACTACCAAGGCATGGGCCACTACTCGGTTGAGGCCGCTGAGGCGAAGAAGGCGCTCGTGGCGCGATACCTGGACGAGGTAGGGCCACAACTGGTCTGGGACCTGGGGGCCAATGTCGGGAGCTACAGCCGAATTGCCAGCGGCCGGGGGATTCTGACGGTGGCGTTCGACAACGACCTGGCAGCCGTTGAGCAATCTTACCTCCAGGCTTGCCGGGAGGACGATGCGCATCTTCTCCCGCTTGTACTAGACCTCACGAACCCGACGCCGGCCGCGGGTTGGGCACTACGCGAGAGGGCTTCTCTTCTGCAGCGCGGACCGGCCGATCTGGTTATGGCTCTTGCCCTCATTCATCACCTCGTCATTTCCAACAACGTGCCGATGGATCACTTCGCCTCCTTTCTGGCGCAACTGGGGCGTTGGCTGATCATCGAGTTTGTGCCCAAGGACGATCCTCGAGTGCAGGAGCTTCTGGCCTGGCGCAAGGATATCTTCGCAGGATACGACGAGCAGGCTTTCGAAGCTGCGTTCCGACAGGTCTACAGCATACGCGCGTCCTCTGTACTGCCGGACACCCGAAGAAGACTCTACCTGATGGAGAGGACCTCCTCCGCGGCATGAGACGTCTCCAAGGCATCCATCCCTTTTTGTTTGCGATGTACCCGGTGATGGCCCTTCTGGCCAGCAACCTTGGCCAGCTCTACCCGGTTGAGGCCGCCCGGTCGCTGGTGGTCGCCCTGATAGGCGCCGCGCTGCTCTTGGCGCTCGGGCGCGCCGTGTTCGGGGATTGGGATCGGTCGGCTCTGGTTGTCTCGATGGCCCTGTTGGTCTTCTTCACCTATGGCCACTTCTACGATCTGCTCGAGGGTGTCGCGGTGGGCGGGATTCTCATAGGCCGCCATCGATACCTGGTTCCGATGGCGCTGGGTCTGATCGTTGTCTGGACATGGTGGGCGGCGCGTCGGCTGAGGGAGCCGGAGAAGGCAGGCGTCTTCTCTTGCGTGGTCGGAGTGGGCGCCCTTGCGTTGCCCGCCTATGCGATCGCTGCGTACTACCTCCTCGCGCCACGGGTGGTTGCTGCGGGGTTGGGGGAACAGGTGCTGAGGTTGCACGAACAGGTGGCGACAAGCGAAGAGCGGCCCGACATCTACTACATCATCCTGGATGGGTACGGCCGAGAAGACGTTCTCCGAGATCTCTACGATTTCGACAACTCGGAGTTCATCGAGGCGCTGGAGCAGCGAGGTTTCTTCGTGGCCGGCGAGTCGCGAAGCAACTACATGATGACCGGTCTCTCCCTGGCATCGTCCCTCAACATGGAGTACGTCGATCAGGTGGCAACTGAGATGGGAGCGGCTTCTGCTGATGGCCGATGGCTGGCCGAGCGCATCGCGCACAGCACCGTGCGCACGTTCCTGGAGAGCCAGGGATATGAGATGGTCGCCTTCGACAGCGGATGGCCCGTTTCCGACATCCGCGATGCGGATATCTTCCTCTCGCCGGGAGAGGAGCGTGCTTTTTCCGGTTTGCCTCTCTGGAAGTTGAACGAATTCGAAATTCTGCTGCTGCGCTTATCCCTGATCCGACCCGCGATCGACCGGCTGCAGGTGAAGCTTCAGGGCGAGGACAGCCTGCTGGAATGGCCCTACCTGCGTCACCGGGACCGAATACTCTTTGCCCTGGAAACGATGAAGCAGATCCCGACATGGGATGGCGACTACTTTGTCTTTGCCCACCTGGTGACTCCCCACCCGCCTTTCGTCTTTGGCCCGAATGGGGAACCGATCCCGCACACGCGTCCTTACTCGAGACGAGACGGAAGTGCGTACGAGGGATCCCTGCAGGAGTACGAACAACGGTATCGCGACCAGATAACCTACATCAATCGTGCCGTGCTTAGGCTGATTGACCGGCTGCTGATTGGCTCAGATCCCGACCCGGTCATCATCTTGCAGGCCGATCATGGCCCCCGGGCCCGTGTCGACTGGGGCGACGTAGACGCGTCCAACATGCGAGAGGTCTTCTCTATCCTGAACGCGTATCATCTTCCGTGGCAAGCAGGGCCGCAACCCTATGAGGCGATCTCCCCTGTCAACTCCTTCCGCCTCATCCTCAACGGCCTGTTTGAAGAGCAACTGGACATGATTCCCGACGAGAGCTTCCTGACCGTGAACGTCAACCCCCTCGAGTTGGTCAACGTGACCGAGCGGGCCATTTCGGACTGATCCACGAGGGCCGGGGGCCGTGGGCGGAAGGTCGAGTGCAGCAACCATGAGCGACAGACTTCAAGTCCTCCTGTCGGCCCCCTATATGATCCCATTCCTGGGACGCTTCCGGGCAGTCTTTGAGGCGGCCGGTGTAGAGCTGATCGTCGCCGCTGTGAGGGAACGGCTGTCGGAAGCAGAGTTGATGCGCTACGCGGGTCGCGTCGACGGCGTGATCTGCGGCGACGACCGCTTCTCGGGGAAGGTCCTCGAGGCCTTCACGCCGCGCCTGAAAGTGATCTCCAAGTGGGGGACCGGAGTCGACTCCATCGATCGGGACACGGCCGAGGCCCTCGGGGTAAGAGTCTGCAACACGCCGGATGCATTCACGGAGGCGGTTGCAGACAGCGTGCTGGGGTACATCCTGGCGTTCGCCCGACGCCTCCCGTGGATGGATCGGGCGATGAAAGCTGGCCGATGGGAGAAGATCCCCGGCCGGGCCCTGCACGAATGCACGCTGGGCGTCGTCGGTGTGGGTAGGATCGGGAAGGCGGTGCTGCGCCGGGCGCGAGTTTTCGGGATGGGCCTTCTCGGCAACGACATCGTATCGGTTCCGGCAGAGTTCGTGGCGCAAGTTGGAGTGGAAATGACGGAGCTGCGAGACCTGCTGCCACGGGTGGACTTCATCAGCCTGAACTGCGATCTCAACCCGACCTCGTTTCACCTGATCAACGAGGAGGCCCTGCGCGCCATGCGCCCGACAGCGGTCTTGATCAACACCGCTCGTGGGCCCGTCGTTGACCAGGCTGCTCTTGTGCGCGCCCTCGAGGAAGGATGGATTGCCGGAGCAGCGCTGGACGTTTTCGAAGAGGAGCCGCTGCCGGCAGAGAGCCCCTTGCGGAAGATGGACAACGTCCTGCTGGCGCCGCACAACTCCAACAGCAGCCCGACTGCCTGGGAGCGGGTCCATTGGAATACCATCCGCAATCTGTTCCTGGGCCTGGGCCTGCCCCCGCCGTCGGAGGCAGACGTGCAGATGGAATGATGAGCATGAGACGTTCTCGGTCGGAGGCAGGGACGTGGAGGCTGTGATGAAGCGAGTGGTGCTGGTCACCGGTGCGGCCGGGGGCATCGGCCGCGCGACAGTCCAGGTGTTCCACAGCGCCGGCTGGGACACCATCGCAGTTGATCGCCGAGAGGCCTCGGGGTTTCCTTCCGGCGTGCGCGTACAGCAGGCCGATGTCTCTCTGCCTGATTCCGTGGCCAGTCTGTTCGCCTGGCTGCGGGCTGAGGTGGGAGGGCTGGATGCCCTCGTCAACAACGCGGCCATCCAAATCTGCAAACCGCTGATTGACACGACTCCTGAGGAATGGGACGAGGTCATGGCATCTAACCTCCGCTCGATCTTCCTCACGGTGCGGGAGGCCTATCCGCTCTTGAAGGCCTCCGCAGGAGCGGTAGTCAATGTCAGTTCGGTGCATGCTGTGGCGACGTCGACAGACATCGCCGCCTACGCGGCCAGCAAGGGCGGAGCCCTGGCTCTGACCCGCGCCATGGCGCTTGAGTTTGCGCGCGACGGCGTTCGCGTCAATGTGATCCTGCCCGGTGCTGTCGATACACCAATGCTGCATGCCGGCCTGATGCGAGGCCACGTACGCGGCGGTTCGGTTGAGGAAAGGATCGCTGACCTGGGTCGCCGCACGCTCATGGGGCGCGTCGGCAAGCCGGACGAAATCGCTCGGGCCATCCTTTTCCTGGCCGACGGCGAGCAGTCATCTTTCATGACCGGACAGTCGATGATCGTCGACGGCGGAGCGACCTGCCGCTTGAGCACAGAGTGAGCCGGGCCGCATGTTGGGGCTTCTCGTCCCCCTTACCTTCGCCGGCGTCTGGGTCGTTCTACGGCAGCAGAGGCCGGACCTGGAGTGGCGGCGGGCGTGGCTGCAGGCAGCGGTCCTGACGGCGACGTACCTGGTCGCGGTGACCGAGGGGCTGACCCTGGTCTCTGCCGTCACCCGGCCGGCGCTGGCAGCCTGCTGGGGAATTCCGGCGGCCGCGCTGTGGATCGTCATCACCCGGCGGTGGGCAAGGTCCGGACCGCCCACGCTCATGCCGCCATGGCCTGCAGCCTGGCCGGATCGGTTGATCTTGTCGACCGTCGGCCTGATCGTGGTGTTGACGGCGTTGGTTGCCTGGTGCGCCCCCCCGAGCACCTGGGACTCGTTGAACTACCACGTTGCCCGTGTCGCCCACTGGGCGCAGGACGCCAGCCTGCGCCACTACGCCACCGGCATCGAGATCCAGAACAGCCGCCCGCCGGGCGCGGAGGTGTGGATCCTGAACCTGTACGTGCTGGGCGGAGGAGACAGTCTGGCGAACTTCGTCGCATGGTCGGCGATGTTGGGCAGCCTGATCGGAGCGAGTCTCATGGCGGGCCAGTTGGGGGGTGGAACGCGGGCCCAGTTTCTCGCAGCAGGCTGCGCCGCATCAATCCCGATGGGTATCGTGCAGGCTTCCGGCACGATGAATGACTACGTGGTGGCGTTTTGGTGCGTCTGCGCAGCCGTTGAGGTCATTGACCTGACGACGCCCCAGCTTGGGCGGAGCACTCCGTGGTTGGCTGGCTTGGCTGCCGGCCTGGGGGTCTATACCAAACCCACGGCCGTCGCGTTCCTGACACCGTTTGCGGTCCTCGCGGGCCTGGGTCTCTTGCGTCATGCCGGATGGAAGACAGCGGTTCGTCATGGGGTGCTGGCCCTGGCAGTGGCTGTGCTTGTCAATGCCGGCCCGTGGATGCGGAACGCAGCGACCTACGGGTCGATCGCGGACCCGGTCGACATCAGCCGACACGCCAACCAGTGGCATGACCCGCGTGCCTGGCTCTCCAATCTGGTCCGCAACTTGGCACTGCACGCCGGGACTCCCTGGCCGTATGTCAACAAGGCCACAGGCATGGCAATCCATGGGCTGCATCGCGTGATGGGGGTCGATCCGAATGACCCCCGCACGACGGCGGCCGGCGATTTCGGCATTCGCCCGCCGGCGACGCAGGAGGATTGGGTCGCCAATCCGCTGCATGCCCTGCTGACCCTCATCGCTTTCGGCCTTGTGGTTGCAGAGGGCAGGCGCGCTCCCGCCGTTGCGCGGCCTTACGCGATAGCGGTAGTGGTCGGCTTTGTCCTCTTCTCCATTCTGTACAAGTGGCTGGTCTTCGGCAGCCGCCTCCAGCTGCCGGCCTTCGTTTTGGCTGCGCCGCTCTGGGGCGTGGCCCTGGAGCGACGTTTCCGTCCTATAGTCGCGGCCGGAATTGCACTCGCCCTGGTGCTGCTGGCCTGGCCGTGGCTGCTTTCGGTGCGCTCGCGCCCGCTGGTCTCACAGGCCGACTCGACGGTTGGGAGTGTCCTCCTGGAATCTCGGTTGGCTTTGTACTTCGCCAATGCGGCATACCTGCGGGATCCACTGCTGTCAGTAGGCGGCATGGTCCGGGAGGCTGGCTGTTCAGTGGTCGGAATCGCCCTATCGGGCAACGCCCCGGAATACTTGCTGTGGGTGGTGATGGGCGCGCCGCGGCCGGACCTGCGGATCGAGTGGATCGTCGGCGGGACGCCGTCGGCGCGCTACGAGGACCCTTCGTTCGCCCCGTGCGCCGTGATCTGCGACGAGAGCTGCCCGGCGGACTGGACCGCGATCCGCGGCCTGCCGCTCGTGTACGAGCGGGCGGGCTACCGGTTGTTCATGCCGACCTCCGTGGTACCCTGAGCCCGGACGGTCGATGTCGCCTCAAAAAGAGAGCCATGCATCCCTGTTCAATCCTGCTGCTCCCTCTGACCTTCCTGATCATCTATGTCACGCTGCTGGGCGGCGAGGGGAGCGATACAGAGGCGTGGAGGCGTGCCTTTGTCAAGACGGCCCTTGTCTGCGGCGCGTTGGTGACCGCGTCGACCGAAGTGCTAAGCGTGTGGCATGCAGTCACGGGCTCAGGCTTGATCCTCTTCTGGTCTCTGGCGCTGTTGGTCGCTGGCGTGGCCTGCTGGCGCACCGGGGCCGCGGCGAAGGCAAGGCGATGGCTGCGGGCGCGAGTCTGGCAGCAATCCCCGGCCGAGGCTGCGCTGCTGGCTGGGCTGGGGGTGGTGCTCCTTCTGACGGGCCTGGTGGCCTGGGTGTCGCCGCCGAACACCACTGATTCCCATCTCTACCATATGAGCCGGGTGATGCACTGGGCGCAGGATGCCAGCTTGAGGCACTATCCGACAAGCTATGAAGTGCAGCTGTGGTTCCCGCCCTGGGCGGAGACAGCGATACTGACACTGCGCCTGCTCTGGGGGAATGACCAGGTGGCCGCGTTCGTCCAGTGGGGAAGCTATGCTGGCTGCCTGATCCTGGCGGCGGGGATCGCGGGCCTGCTGGGGGCAGGCCGGCGAGGGCGGGCGCTGGCGATGGCCTTCGGTGCCAGCATTCCGATGGCTGTGCTGCAGGCGACGAGCACACAGAATGATCTCGTCGTTAGCTTCTGGCTGCTCTGCCTGGGTTATCTGATCCTGAAGGAAGACGCGCAGTCGGGCGGGGGAACGAGGCCCCTGTGGATCGGGGTCGCCATAGGGCTCGGGATCCTCACCAAAGGAACTGCCTACATGTACTTCGCCCCCATGGGGGCTTGGTATGCTCTCTCGGGGTGGCGGCGAAACGGACTCGGGGGAGTGCTGCGGCGAGCTCTGTTGCTGGCCCTCGCTGTAGTGACCCTGAATCTCGGTCACTGGTCTAGGAATCTGGGGACCTATCACTCTGCACTCGGGGTGACGGATGGCAACGGAGGCCTAGTCAGCCTGCCTCCACTGGCCGGGTGGGCCCTCAACGCAATCGCCCACGTGCTCACGCATTTCGCCTCGCCGGGGGAAGTGCTGACCGCTCGAGTGACCGAAGTGGTCCAGTGGCTTTCTGGTCAAGTCGGGTATCGCATCCCCGGATTCCACCTTACGTGGGCGTGGAATCATGAGGACCTGGCCGGCAGCCCCATCCATCTCGTCGCGATCGGCCTGGGCCTCATCGCCCTGTTGGTGCGACGTCGGCGACGGCACTCCCCCGGATTGGTGATCTACGCCGCATCGGGGATGATCGGGCTCGGATTCCTGGCGGTTCTGGTAACATGGAACCCCTACGTCGTCCGGCTGCACCTTCCCTTCCTCCTGGCGATGGCCCCGGTGGTGGGGGTGTCCTTCGAGTCCTGGCTGCGGCCCGGACTCGTCAGCCTGCTGAGCGCTGCGTTCATGGCCTTCAGCCTTCCCTGGGTTCTCCTCAACCAGACCCGGCCGGTCATCAGCCTGCGCCCACGCACCGCAATCGTTAGCGTGTTTCGGGCGGAGAAAGTCGATATCCTGTTCGCGAACTGGCTCCGGCAGCGAGATGACTTCGTCGCCGCTACCGCTATGGTGCGGGATACGGGCTGCACGCAGATCGGGCTGCGCATTGACTCGCATGACCTCGAGTATCCCTACTGGTGGCTGCTTGGGGCGCCGCAGGACGGGATGCGCCTGGAGCATGTGGATCCCTATCCGCATTTGGAACGATACATAAGTCCGGACTTCAGGCCGTGCGCTATCCTATGCACAACCTGCGGCGGGCGAACACAGCTCCACGGTTTGGAGATCGCAGGTGAATTCGGAGAGATCGCGGTCTTCGCTGGTGGACGGTTCGAACGGGAAGTGCCATAGGCGCTCGCGCAAGCGGAGGCCCGTGCCAGGAGGTCCCGCAATGTGTGTTATTCTTTGGAGCTGCGTCGGCTCCGTGGGTGTCGCGGCACGGATGGCATGAGGGGCCTCGTTGCATGCAGAGGTTTGGCCGGAAGGACGGATGGCGCTGCGTGGGTTCCGTGGCGGAGCGGGCTGAGCGAGACAAGTCGTCTGGTGAAACCATGGGTCATGCGACCTGGGAGTGGGCGAACACAGGGTTGTGCAAGGTGGCGAACGGATGAGTTCTCACCTTCTACGGGGGCGGGATCCGGCCGCTGAGGACTACCAGCAGAGCCGGATCTCCCACTGGGATTCCCTGGCGCGCCAACTGGATACCTGGACGGGCTGTGGCGGGGCCTACCACCGCCGCCTGGCGGAAATCTACCGTTTCCTGGTACCGCCGGGGCAGCGTGTCTTGGAGCTTGGGTGCGGTCGCGGCGACTTGCTGGCGGCGCTGCAGCCAGCCTTCGGGCTTGGCGTCGATTTCTCCGCTGAGATGGTGCGCCGCGCCCGCCGACGGCATCCCAGTCTGCTCTTCATCCAGGGGGACGCCCATGCCGTGCCGCTTTCGGGGGCGTTTGATGTGATCCTGCTTTCAGATCTGGTGAACGACTTGTGGGATGTGCAGACAGTGTTTGATGAAGTGGCACGTCTCGCAGGACCGCATACTCGTATCCTGCTGAATGTCTACAGCCGTCTTTGGGAAGTCCCGCTCGAGGTCACCCGCCGCCTCGGGCTCAGCAAGCCGACGCTCCACGAGAACTGGCTGACCGTTGATGATATCGGCAATCTCTTGACATTGGCTGGGCTTGAGAAGATACATTCGTGGCAGGAGATCCTGCTGCCCCTGCCCGTGCCTCTCCTGGCCCCTCTCTGCAACAAGCTCCTCGTGCGCTTTTGGCCCTTCCGTGAGCTCGGGCTGACGAACTTTGTTGTTGCCAAGCGCGTCGCGCGACCGGTCGAGGCTGACCGAGCACCCACAGTCTCCGTTGTCGTGCCGGCACGCAATGAAGCGGGCAACATCCCCCAGGTCTTGGCGCGGGTGCCGGAGATGGGCGCGGGCACCGAGCTGATCTTCGTCGAGGGCCACTCGGCGGACGACACGTATGCCACCATCGAGAGGGAAATCCAGGGGCATCGCCAACGGCGCTGCCGCCTCTTCCAGCAGACTGGCATCGGCAAGGGGGACGCCGTGCGGCTCGGGTTCGCCCACGCGACGGGCGAAATCCTGATGATCCTGGATGCAGACCTGACGGTGCCTCCCGAGACGCTGCCCCGGTTCTACGCGGCGCTGGTGGAGGGGCGGGGCGAATTCATCAATGGTGTCCGGTTGGTCTACCCGATGGAACACCAGGCCATGCGCTTCCTCAACCTGGTCGGCAACAAGCTGTTCAGCCTTGCCTTCTCATGGCTGCTCGGGCAGCCGGTGAAGGATACGCTCTGCGGAACCAAAGCCTTGTGGCGGCGTGATTACGAGCGGATCGCTGCCGGCCGGTCCTACTTCGGCGATTTCGACCCCTTCGGAGACTTCGACCTCCTGTTCGGCGCGGCACGGCGGAACCTGAAGATCGTCGACCTGCCAATTCGCTATCGCGAAAGGACCTATGGCACGACGAACATCCAGCGCTGGAAGCACGGCTGGCTGCTGTTGAGGATGACCTGGTTTGGGTTCTGGAGACTGAAGGCTTTCTAGACCTCCGACGCCGTTGTCCTATCGGGCGTCAGCAAGCCCGAGTGGCTGCGGCCGCCCGGCCTGGGCCAGAGTGGAGACTGTTGGGGGAGGTCAGTGTTGGTCCTGCTCCCGGGGCTCGTCTTTGTCGGATTGGTGCTGCTCCTGTCGGCGCGGCGGCCCACCTGGGGCTGGCGGCGGAGTTTCGTCCGCGGCGCGATTCTGGCGGCCTCGGCCGCCATCCTGGGCACGGAGACTCTGAGCCTGGTCGGCGGGGTGACCCGGTCGGGGCTGGCCCTTGCCTGGAGCCTGCTGCTGGCGGCGGAGGCGGCGTGGTTCGTTGTTGCCATCCGGAGAGGACAGGGGCTTCGCTTTCCGCCGGTGCGGCTGCCTTGCGGCCGGCTTGACCGAGCGCTTCTGCTGGCGGTTGTCCTGATCGTGCTGGTCGTCGGGGCCGTAGCCTATCTATCCCCGCCCAATACGTGGGATTCACTGAACTACCACATGGCGCGTGTCGCTCATTGGGCGCAGCTGCGGGCGATCCGCCCCTATGCCACTGGCATCGAGGTGCAGAACGGACACGGGCCGGGAGCCGAGACTCTGGTCCTGCAACTCTACATTCTGGCTTCCGGCGACCGGTGGGTCAACTTCGTCCAATGGCTGGCGATGGTGACGTGCCTGGTCGCGGCCTCGCGGCTGACAAGCGGTCTGGGAGCGACTCCGCTGGGCGAAACGCTGGCGACGCTGCTGGTGGCTGCATTACCGATCGGGATCGCGGAGGCTTCCAGCACCATGAACGACTACGTCCTGGCAGCGTGGATCATGGCAGTCGCCTCGGAGACGCTGGATGTGCTCGCAGGCAGCGAGGATCGCGGCTCGGTGTTTACCCTCAGCCTGGCTGCTGGACTGGCCGCGTCTGTCAAAGTCACGGCATTCGTCTACCTTTTGCCCTTTGCCGTGCTGGCTGGGGTAGCCATCATTCGCCGGGAGCCGAAGGCACGCGTGGCTGTGGCGGTTGCCGTAGCCGGAGCGGCAATGCTGCTGCTCAACCTCGGCCAGTGGAGCCGCAACCTTGCCGTCTTCGGCAATCCGGTCGGGGTGCCTGCGCAGGTGCAACTTCATGCACTCGAGCTTCGCACCCCTGCTGGATGGATCTCCAACCTCACCCGGCACGCTGGGATGCACGCCTTCACCCCCTGGCGGGCCGTCAACAGGCAAGTGATGCGGGCTATCAGCAAGATCCATCAGTTGATCGGCGTGGACCTGAACGACCCACGCACGACGGCAATTGGCGAGTTCACCCCGTTCACGCCGATGACCGAGGAAACCCGCTCGACCAACTGGTACCATGCCTGGCTCTACCTTCTGTCCGGTGCGCTGATGATCGTCGGCTTCAGACGCTTTCGGTCGCTGGTCTTCGTCTATGCCGCTGCCGCATTGGCGACCTTTGTGCTGTTCTGCTTCGTTTTCAAATGGCAAGTCTTCAGCAGTCGGTTGCTCCTGCCATTCTTCGTCCTTCTGGCGCCAGTTGCAGCCCGCGCGGTGACGGCCTGGTTCCCCTCCTGGCTGGTGGGGGTTCTCGGGGCGGCCATCCTTGTCGCCTGCTGGCCATGGCTGACCGGGATCGACAATCGGCCGCTCCTGCCGAAAGCAGGAAGCGTGGTCACGATTCTGAACACGCCGAGAGAGGACCTGTATGCCTGGCCCGGCTCTATCGCTCCTCATCAGGCGGTGGCCGAACGGATCCTCGCCCAAGGATGCTCCACGGTCGGCATAGCCATCTCCGGGGCGGGTGCGGAGTATCCGTTCTGGGCGTTCCTCGGTGCGCCCCGATCCGACCTGCGAATCGACTGGATTGTTTCAGGGACGCCTTCCGGGAAGTACGAGGATCCCGACTTCGCTCCCTGCGCGGTGATCTGCGACTGGTCCTGCCCGGCGGACTCGACGACAATTCGCGGGTTGGTCCTGGCCGACACGATCGGCGGCCTGCGCCTCTTCCTGCCGCCGGGGTCGTGAGGAGATGTCGGCCAATTCACTCAGGGCGCGTTGGGAGTCGGTTACGTCACGGGATCGGCGCCGGACCGTCAGAGACCGGGCCAGGTACAATCGGCCTGGTCGTCGGCCGCCTAGGGGTCGGAATGTCACTCCCGGCAGGCCGATTGGGGCGTGGAGAGGAAGCATGCCCTCAAGACAGGGGTCAGGGACAGCCAGCGGCGCGGGCGAGATCATTCCCCCGGTGTGCATCGGGGGAGAGGTTGTCGCAGTCCTCGGCCTTTGCCGGATCGGTGTCCTTCTTGCCCTGGGCTCGCCGCCGGCCACCCGGGATGTCCATAACCGCTCCGGGGGTGGCGGGTTAACCTGCCGCAGAGGTCGGTGGCGTCGGATCGCCCCCGGCGAGGGCCACTTGCGCGGCTTCGGCATTCCCTCTCGGGAGGCACGGCACAACCCGAGGATCGTCGACCCGCCGTTCCATCCCCGCGAGCGGACCCATGTCACGACGAATACCCAGCGCTGGAAGCGCGGTTGGCTGCTGCCGGTGTAGTATCGTCAACCTGGAGGACTCCATCGTGACAGAAAGCGACCAGGGCAGACGTCGTCCGCAGGTGGACATCGTGGTTCCTGTTCACAATGAGGAGCAAGCCCTGCCGGCGTTCCACGCCAGGCTGTCTCGCGCACTGGAAAGCCTCCCCTATGAGTTCTGCATCTGCTACGTTGACGACGGGTCGAGCGACGGGACGGATCAGGTGCTTGCCTCGATCCGCGCCGCGGACCTAAGGGTGGGAGTCCTTCGGCTCAGCCGGAATTTCGGCCACCAGGCGGCTCTCAGCGCGGGCCTTGACAGGGCCTCCGGTGACGCGGTCATAACGATCGATGGAGACGGCCAGCATCCTCCGGAGCTGATCCCGCAGATGCTGGAGCTCTACGAGGTGGGCTATCAGGTGGTTCTGACCCAGCGCAGTGCGGATGAGGCCTCGCTGTTCAAACGCTGGAGTTCAACCGCCTTCTATTCGCTGATCAATGCTGTGGCTGAGACTCGGCTCGTTCCGGGTTCCGCTGATTTCCGTCTCCTATCGCGGCAGGCTGCGGACGCGCTCCGGGGCATGCGGGAATACCACCGGTTCTTGCGCGGCATGGTTTCCTGGATCGGCTACCGGACGGTGATCCTTCCGTTCAAACCAGGCGCGCGCATGGGCGGCAAGTCCAAGTACAGCCTTCGGAAGATGGTTCGGCTGGCCATGGACGCCATTTTCTCCTTCTCCCTGATGCCCCTCTATCTCGGCATCGCACTCGGCTTGTTCTTCCTAGCGCTGGCTGCTGTCGAGATTCTCTACGTGCTCAGTCTATGGCTGTCCAGAGAGACAGCGACCCTGGCACCGGGCTGGAGCTCTCTGATGTTCGTCGTCCTGTTTGTCGGAGCTACCCTCTCGATCATCCTGGGGATCGTGGGCCTCTACGTCGGCTACATCTTCCAGGAGGTCAAGCGCAGGCCGCCGTACCTCGTGGAGATGGATGCGCGTGGCAAGCAGGACGGAGCGGGAGGAAGGCCGTCGGATGACCGGACCGATGATTTGCCCCGTGCCGGGTGAGAGCATCTCCCGTGACCGAGGCTTGCGCATCGAGTTGGACAGGAGCAATCTGCCTGCTGCGCGGCAGCGTCGTGAGCGTAGGCCCATTGGTCTCCACAAACCATCGGATGTAGAGCATGCGCGGACAGTGTGAGGGGAAGACAAACCTCTCCTTCCTCTCCGAGCGCCTGCTGACCTGGTCGCTGGTTGGCATATGCGTGGCGGTCATGATGCCGCGACTTACCTCCGCGCACTTCGGCCTATTGGACGATGGCCGAACGGTAGCGATGGCGGAGCAGATGGCGCGCGGCAAGTTCGACCTGGGTTGGGACCGGAACGCGGGCCGTTTCCGGCCAGTGTACTGGGCCATCCCTGCCGCCGTCTACGGCGCTGGGGGCGCGCAGCCCCTGTGGTTCTTTGCCGCCAACCTGATCTCCCTCGTGACGACCGTCGTGCTCATCATGTGGCTTGTGCGTCGCGCGGGCGGCAGCAGGCTCGCTGCATGGTTGGCAGGCGCGCTGTTTGCCCTGTCCGGCCCCGCGGTGGAGGCCTACTACACACTTTCCAAGGGGGAGGTGTACCAGGTCCTGCTGCTGGTGGCGGCGCTGACTGTCATGGATAGGCTGTCGACGCGACTTCCCCGGTCGCGCCCGGTCATCACGGCGGGGCTGACAGCAGCCCTCCTGTTTCTCGCATACAGTGTGAAGGAGACCTCGCTGGCCATGTTGCCCATCAGTCTTGGCTGGTGGCTGGTGGAGCTCCTTCGCTCGCGCCGCGTCGCGGGTGGAGAGAGACTGAGTGGGCGAGGAGCATTCCTGGTGGCCAATGTCGTTGCGGCCGGGGCGTACTTGACGGCGCGAGCGGTCTTCCTGGGCGGCGGTCCGGGTGGTGGGGACTACACGTTTCGCTATGCAGTTGGCCTCGACGGCGTGGTTTCCAGTGCAACCCGCTGGGCCGGCTGGCTGCTGCGGGACTTCCCATATCTCGTTCCCATGGTGCTCGCGGCGGCCTCATTGCAGCCTGGCCGAGGCGTTCTTCTGGCCGGCAGGGAGATGATGGAGGCTGCACTTTGGATAGTGGGTTGGACTGTGGTCTTCCTTCCGTGGCCGTGGACCGATGAGTATTATCTGCTCCCTTGTGCGGCCGGGGTCGCACGGATGATGGCGGCCGTGACCGATGCGGTTCTGGTGGACCTCAGGAGTTTGGCGGCGAGTCGGCGGTGGTTGGCGTCTGTCTTCCTGCTGCTGGCGGCTCTCGGCTTCACCGTGACTGTGCCCAATGCTGTGACCTCGGCGCGCATTCAGCTTGCAGTCGACCAGGCCAACGCCGAGATGATCTCATTCCTGGCGAGAGAGCTGCCCGAGGGTTCGACGCTCCTCGTCAATCTGCAGGTGCCGCGGGAGTACTTCGATCAGATAGGCATTCACCTGCATGACCTCCATGACCGAGCAGACATTCGGGTCGTGGCCTACCAGGGAGAGGCGCTTGAGGGCTTCGCTACCGGTGCTGGAAAAACCTTCCTGCTCACAGGCTGGATTGAGGGAAAGCCGTATTTCACGGTGAGGATCGGGGTGAATGAGGCGGATATGCACCGGTGGAATGCCTCCCTCGATGCGAACCTGCCGACGGGAGCCGTGGTGGTCTTCGAAACGAGCCGAGGATTTGGCCGGGCAAACCTCGAGATTCCTGCGCTGCTTTGTCCCCTCGCGCCGGGAAAAGCATTCTGTGCCGAGCCAAGGCCGTTCTTCGAAAGGGAACTTTTCGTTTACGGCTGGAGGCTGTACGCGCTGCCGGGTCCATGAGGCCTGCATCGTAGGGACCACCTGCGCCTTACCCCCCGAGCCCTCTCCCTGGGCTCAGAGCGACGGGGCGTAGTGCCCCTTGGCGCCCATGGGCAGGGATGGGGGGTGTGAGGGCCTCCGCGCAGTGGACGAGATGCGTGCGGCAATTCAACAGTCTCCCGGATGGCAAGTTGACAGGCGCCTACCCTTCCGGCAGAATCCCCGGAAACGGTGTCCGAGGTCACTGGTAAGTCATGACCCTGGCCAGAGGCGCTTGTCCCGATGTTGCCCTGTTCATTCCCACGCTCCACGGCGGCGGAGCTGAGCGCGTCCTGCTCAATTTAGCGCAGTACCTTCGGGATCGCTCGTGTGGCGTCGATCTTGTTGCTGCGGGAGCAGTTGGGCCATTGCTGGAAGCAGTGCCGGCAGGGGTCCGGGTAGTCGACCTGGGCTCCTCTCACGTGCTGGGCAGTCTACCGTCGCTCGTTCGGTATCTGCGCCGCTGCCGCCCGCGAGCGATGCTCTCAGCTCTGGATCATGCCAACCTGGTGGCCATTTGGGCTGGGATGCTTACGAAGGCTAGGACGAAGGTTTTCGTCAGCGTGCATGTCGCGCAAGGTGCGGCGCCGCGCGCGGCGTGGCGCGGTCGTGACCGGTGGGTGAGGCGGCTGGCGGGGGTCTCCTACTCTCGGGCCGAGGCGGTTGTGGCCGTCTCAAAGGGAGTGGCCGATGACTTGGTCCATGGAGTTGGGGTGCCTTCGGGCAAGGTTCGGGTGATCCACAACCCGGTGGTGCTCCCCGCGGTGGTTGAGGCATCTGCGCTCGACCCCGGGCATCCCTGGCTGGTACGGGGAGGTCCCCCTGTCATTCTTGGAGCGGGGCGGCTGACTGCGCAGAAGGATTTCGCCACTCTGATCACCGCTTTTGCGAATGTCCGGACGGTGCGTCCTTCCCGTCTTCTCATCCTGGGCGAGGGGGAGGAGCGGGCGAAGCTTGAGGGTCTGATCAGGGCACTCTCGATTGAGCAAGAGGTTTCGCTATATGGGTTCACTACCAATCCCTATGCCTTCATGAGTCGGGCGGGTGTGTTCGTGCTCAGCTCGGCCTGGGAGGGCTTCGGGATCGTGCTGGTTGAGGCGATGGCGTGCGGCACGCCGGTGGTGAGCACCGATTGTGTCGCCGGCCCGGCCGAGATCCTCGAGAATGGCAAGTACGGAAGGCTCGTACCCGTGGGAGACGGGCAAGCGCTTGCGGATGCCATCCTGGCGGCCCTGGACAACCCGACGGCTCCGGAGGTCCTCCGAGCGCGGGCGGCCGACTTCTCGCTGGAGAAGATCGGGGCCGAGTACCTGGAGCTTCTGTGTCCGAGCTGATGACAGAAGACAACGGGCTGGCAGAGCATCGCCCCCTGCGAATCCTCCATGTCATCTCGGGTCTCGGCTTGGGGGGCGCCGAGACCATGCTGTTTCGCCTCGTGACGCGGCTCGCGAGGGAGTCCTTCGCCTGCCATGTGGTCTCAATGACGACCGAGGGCGAATTCGGGCCGCGGCTGCGGTCCTCTGGGATCCCGGTGTCGACTCTAGGTATGAGACGAGGGATCCCTTCGCCGGCGGGGCTGCTCAAGCTGGTGCGGCTGCTGCGGCGCGAGCGGCCGGCTGTGGTCCAGACATGGATGTACCATGCAGACCTCCTCGGAGGCCTGGCGGCTCACTTCGCCGGAAAGCCACCGGTCGTCTGGGGAATCCATCATACCGACCTGCGCCCGGGCAGCGCCCGTCGCCTGACGAGGCTGACGGCCCGGCTGAACGCGCGCCTTTCATCGTGGCTGCCGGCGAAGATTGTATGCGTCTCGCAGTCTGGCCTCCACCTGCACGAGCAGCAGGGCCATGAAGCCTCCCGGATGATTGTGATCCCGAATGGCTTCGATCTGGATGCCTTCCGGCCGGACGCTCAGGCGAGGCAGCAAGTGAGAGTCGAACTCGGCCTTCTGCCCGAGTCGCTGTTGGTCGGGCACATCGCCCGGTTCCATCCCCAAAAGGGCCACCACGCGTTCATCCGGGCGGCTGTCCGCGTGCGCGCACAAGTTGGCCAGGCACGTTTCCTCTTGGCGGGCGAGGGCGTGGCGCGAGACAATCAGGAACTGGCTGGCTGGATCCGCGAGGCCGGGCTGGAAAGCGTGGTGTATCTTCTGGGGAAGCGATTGGACAGCCAGCGGCTGCTCGCGGCACTGGATGTCTTCTGCCTCTCCTCCTCCGGCGAGTCGTTTCCGCTGGCTGTGGGCGAGGCCATGGCGTGCGGCGTGCCCTGTGTGGTGACCGACGTCGGCGACGCCGCAGCCATCGTTGGTCCGACAGGCCTTGTCGTGCCCTCAAGCGATGTGGATCAGCTGGCCGACGCCCTGGTGGAGATGCTTGCCATGCCAGGAGAGGAACGGGCCAGGCTGGGCGAAATGGGGCGCGAGAGAATTCGGGCTCGGTACAGCCTTGAGGCTGTCGTTGACATGTACGCAAGACTGTATCGCGCGCTGGCCAAGTGCGGCAGAGGGTAGCGACTCTTCACGGTGACCGTCTATTGGTCTGGCTGTTCGACTCATTTGCCGGTCTTCATTTGCGCTAGGCGTACGACACGGCTCCTGGAGTGACCGATGCCTCTGTTCCATGAATTCAACGTGCTGCCGGCATTGATGCTGCTCCTCGTCTGGGCAGTGGGCGGCTGGCTCATTGCGCTGCGCTTGTTCGAGCTCGGGAGAGGCGAAAGGCCACTCGTTGGACTTGGCCTCGGGATGACGCTGAGCACCTGGCTGACCAATTTCGTGGCGCGTGGTCTGGGCATTGGCCTCGCTGCCTGGATTTCGGCTGGCGTTGTGGTGGCCTTCGGCCTGGCGCTGGCATTTCCTCTGCTGCCTCGCATGCGCCCGCCCTTCGACGTTCGGCCCGGACGCTTGCTCAGTCTCATTATGCTGGCATTGCTCTTCACCCTGGTCGGGCGAGGCCTGGCCATCTTTGACGACTACCAGAATCTACCGTTCCTCTCCCGCATCGCCGCTGGGGATATTCCGCCGCACTTCCCCTTCGATCCAGAGATCCGCCTGGGGTATCACTACTTCTTGCTCTTGCTGGCGGCGCAGTGGATCGGCGCGGCGGGTGCGCTCCCGTGGGCGGCTCTTGATCTGGCGCGCGGCGTGACGATGGCGCTGGCAGTGTTGTTGATCGGGCTGCTGGCCTTCCGGCTGACCCGAAAACCCATGGCGGAAATGGCCGCGGTGGGGTTTGGCGCGCTCGCCGGAGGCTCTCGCTGGATGCTGCTGTTCCTGCCCGTTGCGCTCGCTGCGCGTCTTTCCAATAGCATAGACTTGCTGGGCTCGGGGGCGAGAACCGGTGAGAACCTCAGTGAGGCATTGCTCAGACACTGGTCGCTCAATGGGGATGGTCCGATTCCATTTCCCTTTGCCTACGCCAGCGGTGTCTACCCTCCCCGCATCCTGGCTCTCTCAGGTGTGGGCGTGGCCCCGCTGCTGATCGTCATGCTGCTTGTCCTCACGGCGGACCGGGTGCGAAGTCCCTGGGGCTGGGGTGTGATCGCCATCCTCCTGGCATCCCTTGCGCTTCTCTCTGAACCCACATACGTTCTCTTGCTCGTAGGGATGCTCGTCGTGGTTGGTACTCGGCTGCTCCTTGGTCGTTCTCGGTGTCGATCCGCCGTTTCCCTTTGGTGGGCGGCGGCAGCAGTCGTTTCGGTGCTGATGGCCGGAATCCAGGGAGGGATGATGACAGAGGTGGCCCTGCGACTGGTCAACAGCCCGGCCGGCCGGGGCACATACTACGACGTAACCTTTCAACTGTCCTGGCCCCCGACAGTCATCTCCTCTCATCTGGGGGATCTCCCCCTGACCAGGTTCTTTGGTCTCTTGTCAGCCTTCTTCGAATTTGGGCCGATGGTGCTGGCCTTTCCGTTGGTGATCGCGCATGGCCTCAGCGCCTGGAAGGAGGGCCGGCAGGGCGAGGCAGGGTTGGTCCTGGCTGGGCTGCTCAGCCTCGGGATGGTCTTCGTCCGGTATGCGGGAGTTGCCGGGCCGACAGCAACCACGCGCCTCTATGGTTTGTTCGGCGATGTGTGCCTCATCTACGCCGTGCCGCTCGTCTGGCGGTGGCTGGAAGGCCGCGGCACAACGGCGCAGGCGGCAGGGGCCTTGATGGGCCTCGCCGCTGTGTTCAGCGGCCTCGTTCTGCTTGGGATCCAGTTCGTGGCTGTTCCGAAACCGGTGGCCTCGTACTTCCTCGACGATCTGGACGCGCAGATGTTTCGACGGCACTGGAATACCCTCCCCTCGGACTCAATGGTTTTCGACCCCTTGCCAGCTCGCGCCGTGACCGTCTTCGGCCGGGCGATCGAGGCGCAGGTGGATCTGAGTGGCCCGACAGACGAGTACAGGCGTCTGGCGGAAGCCCCGGATCCGAGTCGGCTGCGTGCGGCAGGTTTCGAATTTGTGTACGCTGACCGGGCGTATTGGCTGCGCCACAGGCACGAGCTGTCGGCGGAGTGTGTGGTGGTCGTGGATGAGGTGCTTGACATTTTGTCAGCGACCGGAGAAGTTGGGGACTTCCGACGCCTGGCTGATCTCCGTGCGTGCCGCTGACGCAGGCTGGCGCCCGGCGGGGGCGCATCGTCTCTGGCCCCGAGCACAGGGCGATCTGAGAGCAGTGGCTCCGACCGCGCTCGCACGAGCCGCAGATGCGATAGCGCTCCGGCTTGAGGCCATCACGAGGAAGCAAGCCGGAGGGGAATCAGAGCCCGTGTTCCGATCTCCGCGGAGAAGAGGATCGGAGGGGAGAGAGCGATGCTAGCCATCCTGCCTCTGGCCGGCTTCGCTCTGCTGTGGCTTCTCTTGGCGCGGGAAGGCCCTGGCGCGGAGGGCCGACGAGTTGAGTGGAGAGATGCCTTCGGCGCGGCCACGATTGCCTGGGGGTGGATCGTTCTTGGTATCACGCTTCTCCTCAGCGTGGTGCATGGACTGACGCAGTTCTGGCTCTCCGCCTATTGGCTCGGGATCGACGGCCTTCTTGTGCTGGCTCTGATGCGCAATGCCCCACGAGGGCATTCGGGTCTGGCTTGGCCTCCGCTGCGCGACAGACGCTTGCCGGCGTTCGATCGCTGGGACTTGTCGATTCTGGCGGCAGTCGCGCTTCTGCTGGCCCTGACTGCAGTCGTGGCGTTCTTCGCCGGGCCGACCGACAGCGACGCGATCGGATACCACTTGCCGCGTGTCGTGCACTGGGCGCAGAACCAGTCTGTCGCCCCGTTTGCGACGCCCAACTCCCGTCAGATCTACTTGCCGCCCTGGGCGGAATACGCGATTCTGCAGTTCATGGTTCTGCTGCGCAGTGATCGCTTGTCGAACCTGGTGCAGTGGTTTGCCTCGGTGAGTGCGGTGGTCTTGATATCCAGGATTGCCTCCCTTGTGGGCCTGGACAGGCGCGGGCAGCTGCTGGCAGCGGCGTTTGCCGCGACCCTGCCGCCCTTGATCCATCAGGGATCCGGCTCCTTGAACGACGGCGTGGCCGCATACTGGGCGGTGTGCGTGTGTTGGGTGGTGATTTCAGCCTGGAAGACACAGAGCTCCTGGCGGGATTGGCGGCTTCTTGGAGGTGCGCTGGGTCTGGCGGCTCTGACCAAGGCTACGTCGCTCATCTACAGTTTCCCACTTGTGTTATGGTTTGCCTCGTTTGAATCAGGGCGGCTGAGCCTCGCGCAGTACGTCCGGCGCGGGCTAGCGATGACGGGGATCGCCTTGGCCGGAGCGTTGGTCGTGTGGCTCCCGACTTGGCTGCTGCTCGGTTCTCCCTTTGGGTCCTCCGAGCACATCGCCCAGGTCGCGAACCGGAGCATCGGCCTGCGCTGGATGCTGTCGAATGCCATCCGCTCCTTCGCGCTGCTGGCTGCCACACCGATCGACCGGCTGAATGCCGGCCTCTACTCGCTGGTGACCTGGCTGCATCGGCCTCTACGGTTGACCGTCTCAGAGCCTGCAATCACCTATAGCGAGGGCAGCTTCAACGGCATCGGCTGGCTGTGGCCGGGAGAGGCATCCGCGCCGATGCACCTCTTGCTGAGCACGCTGGCGATCCTCTGGGCTCTGGGCCAGGCCAGGAAGTCGGCAGACCTAGCGAAGAGGGGGTTGGCACTCTCGGCTATCGGGGGCTTCCTCCTCATGAGCCTTCTCTTCCGGCTGCAATGGACCGCTCGTTTTCATCTGTCCTTCTTCTTGCTAGCAGCCCCGCTGGTTGCAGCCTGGCTCCAGGTCCCTTCTGCGCGCCGCATGGCGCCGTGGGTGATCGTGATCCTGATCGCAGCGGCACTGCCGGTCGCCACCATGGACCGATGGCGGCCCTTGTTTCGCATCCGCCCTTTGGTGTGGAACCAGAGCGTGGTCATCCGTCCACGAGAAGAGATGTACTTTTTGCTGGGGCCTGACTCTTCGGCTGCCAGGGCCGCGGCTGCAGCGATTGAGGAGGCGGGCTGCAGCCGGGTGGGGCTGATCCTGGATTCGGATGACTTCGAGTACCCCTGGTGGGTCCTCCTCGACAGCCTGGGCGGACGCACACGACTGGAGCACCTTCTTGTCCTACCGGCCCTTGATCCGTTTCGGGATAGGGGTTTTGAGCCGTGCGCGATTGTCTGCAGCATCTGCGACGCCAGTTGGGAGACGCCGACGGGGATGCAGGGACGCGAACTGGGCCCAGGGGTCTGGCTGTACCTGACGGACAATGACCCTCCATGAAGTGCCGGGCGCCAGGGGATGTCGCGGCCGATCCTCGGGGCGCCCTCCCCGACAATACGACCCGCTCCCAAGGTTGGCCCGGCCTTGAGCGATAAGGGATGCGCTATGAATCGCCGCCTTGGTCTCTCAGGCCTGATGTTCCTCGGCCTGGTACTTCTACTCGTTGCCTTGACGGCCCATCTCACTGGCCTTGATCCCGAGAACAACTGGGGCCCGGCCAGGCGGCAGGTGTTCTTCCTGGGATTGGGATTGCTGGCAGCGGCGACTGGCGTCTGGCTCCATCGCGGCCTGTTCCGCGCGGCCGCCCGCCTCTCCGTGGCAGTCCGGCAGCTCCTCGGTGGCCCAACCCTGGCGCCAGTTGTCCGGCCTGCGGCCGCAATGGCAAGGGCAGCGGTCGGTCGGGTTGCGGCCGCGGCTGGCAGGGTCAGCCAGCCGATCGGCCCTGTGGCCAGATGGGTCGACTCCCGGCCGGAGCGTCGGGCGCTCCTGGCTGCCGGCCTTGTGTTCTGCATCGCCGTGCCGGTCGCCGTCTGGTACGCCAGCGTCGGCTACTGGTCGGACTGGCCTTCGACAGGCCACTACTATGACGACCTGGCGCAGGCATTCCGAAGCGGCCAACTGCACCTGCTCGAGACCCCCGACCCGGCGCTGCTGGCGCTCGCCGATCCGTACGAGTTCGAACAGCGACGTCGCGTCCCCGCCCCCTGGGATGTCGTCCTCTATGACGGCAAGTTCTACCTGTACTGGGGCCCGGTCCCGGCGCTGTTCCTGGCAGCCTGGAAGACCTTCTCCACATCGGTGATCGGGGACAATGCCCTTGTGTTCATCTTCGTCCTTGGCTGCGTCCTTCTCAGCCTTCTGACGCTGAAGGAATTATGGAATGGTCGCTTCCGAGGCCAGAGCGCCTGGGCGCTTGTCCCATCGCTTCTCGTGGCCGCCTTCGCCCACCCGCTGCCATGGCTGCTCAACCGCCCGGCGGTCTATGAAGCCTCGATCGCTGCCGGACAATGCTTCCTGATGGCCGGGCTGTTTCTTGCCTCACCGACCCTGCTCCGCGGCCAGGCACGGGGCTGTCGCCTGGCCCTGGCTTCAACGTGCTGGGTTCTTGCTGCGGGGTCCCGCGCAACGCTGGCGCCAGTTGCCCTTCTCTGGGCATTCCTCGCCGCATGGGCAGCCATCAGGGGCGAGGGGCCATCAGGCAGACGTCGCGTTCTGCTGGCCGGAGTGCAGATCGCGCTGCCCATCCTGATCGGATGTCTGGCCCTTGGCTGGTACAACGCCTCGCGCTTCGGCTCGCCGCTCGAATTCGGCGTGCGCTATCAGCTCACCGGAATCAATCTCCATGACAAGTACACGCAGGTCTTCTCTCCGGGCAATGTCCTGATCAACCTCTACAACTACTCGCTCCGGCCGGTGCGGACATTGTCGGTCTTCCCGTGGCTGAAGCCGGTGTGGGGTGTGACCGCTGTGCCGCTGCTCACATGGCTCGGACTCCGCTTCCCGGCCGCGGCAGCCCTCAATCCGCCGCTATATTACGCTGAGCAGGTGACGGGGTTGATGTACGCTCTGCCCTACGGGGCCTTTGCCCTCGTCGCGGTTGGGCTGGCGGTGCGCCGGGTGGTACCCAGTGGTCCGAGACTGCCATCTGGCGCCGGCGCCGATTCGGGGAACCACGCCCCCGCGACAGCGATCGTCGTTGCCCTGACCCTCGCCGCAGCGCTGGCGTTTGGCCCCACTCTCTTGTTCGTGGTGGCGACGACACGCTATCTGGCCGACGTCGTTCCGACCCTGGTATGTCTGGCCTCGGTCGGCGCCTGGGAGTGGGTCGCTCGGCGAAATCGCCAGGGCCAGCCGACCGCCTGGGTGCTGGCGCTGATCTGGCTGGCCGCACTGGCCTCGGTTGTGGTCAGCCTGCTCCTGGCCGTCACGGGCTACGACATGCGGTTTGAGCGGATGAACCCCGAACTCTTCGACCAGATCGTGCGCTTCTTCGCGTGGTAGGCTGACTACCGGAGCTGCGGCCCTGGAGCGGCGCGTCGCTCCCACATTCAGCCCCTACGCAGTCGACTGCACCATCTGCAGGGAAGACTGGCAGCCGGCGGCGGGGAGGAGAGAAGGGTGAGGGCCGGGACGCGCCCCCACCTTCCCTGAAGCAGGGAAAACTTGGTTCCGCCGTCATCGGGCCCGCCAGTGGGGAATCTTCGTCAACGGCGCGAGAGACCGACCGGGCTCAAGATTGCGCAGGGTGGTCTCGCGGCAGGGCGCGGCGGACTGTTCCAGTTCACCATAGCGAGTGTGTCGGCGCCGCCGTTTCGGAAGCCTCGGGTCTGCCCTCTGTGCGGCACAGCGAGTGGTCGGCTGGTATGGCGACTGTTGGTGGGGCTCCGCAAAGCCGTGATGCAAGGGCTTGTGAATGCGTCAGCACGCGGTGTTGCTGACTCGTCAAATGCCGCGAGGGAGGGTGTTGAAAAACATCAGCCGCGGCTGCCGATTCCATGCAGTTCAAGCTATGCATGCAATGACGAGCGGCCTCCGCCTCACCCCCCACCTCCCGATCCCCTTCCTCCCCTCCCCCTGGGCTGCGAGCGATGGAGCGTGGGGCCCATTGGCACCCAGAGGGAAAGTGGGGGTCTCCGTGCGATGGCCCAGATGCGTGGGGTTAGTCAACAGCCTCGCGAGGGCCGGCGGAAGGGCCGGGCGGCTGCTGTGCAGCCAGCGCCGTCCACAGGCAGACGAAGACCAGCGTCAGGAAGCGCAGGCCGTTAAGGAACTGAGACCAGAACAGGCCGTGGACCATCAACCCGGCCATGGCGGCGACAGTGGACCGGGCAAGCGGCGCCGACAGTCGGGATCGCCGCAGGTGTATGATCGGGAGCACGAGCCAGCCTAGCACCCCCAGCAGCGCCAGCACACCTCCTTCGCCGTACTGCTCCAGCAGGAAGTTGTGGATCCCCATCCCGGGCAGGCTGTCTGTGCTGCCTGGGCCGACCCCGAGTGGTCCGTAGACACGGACGTTGGCAATAGCGGCGTCCCAGAGCGCATCGCGCCCGGCGATGCCGACCTTCGGCAGGTATTCCGGTAGAGAGATCATTCCGGCCGCGCCGGCAGCCGGAAGGATCACGAGCAGTGCAGCCAGCCCGCCCAGCGTCAGGGCGAGCGCGCGGTGACGGAGATACAGGATCCCCAACAGGCCAACGGCCGTCCCGAGCATCGCCCCGCGGCCAAAGGTCACAGCAACACCGACGGCCAGGGCAGCGGTGAGAGCCGACCAACGCCGATGGATCTTCGGCCGATCGACCAGTCCCAGGTACGCCGCGGCAAAGGCGCCGGTCATCAGCACGTAGGCGAAGTGGTTGGCGTGATTGAACGGGCCGTTCATCAGCATCCGGTAGCCATAGTCGCCGGGATGATAGTAGGGGTTGATGAGCCACCAGCCGGCCAGGTTGCCGCCGTAGATGACTGCCGAGCCCAGAAGCAGGGCCCCGGTCCACACCGCAACGATCTTCAGGAAGCGACGCAAGAGGCTGTCCAAGTCATCGACCTGCCAGCCGAAGGCGAGGAAGGCAAAGGCGAAGACGACGGCGTCGCTGGTCGTCTGCCAAAGGCCATACAGTGGCTGCGGGCCTCGCAGTGAGCCGATGAACAGGCCGGTGAAATACGGGACCAGCGGCCAGAAGATCGTCCGACCGTAGGCCTGGATGAAGGTGCGGGCGGCTTCAGCAGGCGCGCGCAGCAGCGGCCAGGCCAGCCAGGCGACAGCCAGGAAAGTGGATCCGTAGGCCAGGACTCGAAGGAGCCTAGCGACGGATGGGACAATCTCGTCCAGGGGGGAGGCGGTGATGACGGTTGTCAGGAGTAGGACGGCGATCAACTGCCATCCCGCGGGATTACGACCGACCAAGGCGTCAGTGTTGCCCGGGCTTCGCATTCGCGCTCCCTCTCTGGTCGTCCAGCCCGTGGGGCAATCGCGGGCCTCACCTGCCGGGACGCGCGGAAGTATACCGCGCGCCGTATTGGGCGTGGGAGAGGCGTTGACGTGCAACCGGGCTCTTCCCGTCGAGAGTGTGCCCAAGCCGCCCGATTGTCTGGGCCTACGTGGTCTGAGAAGTGCGCGTGCTATCCACAGCCCTTCCGCTCCGTTTTCGCCGCGTCTTCGATAGGAGCCTGCTCATCCGGATCTCCACAGACACTGCCCTCGGGCGGACAAGAGCCCGGAATCTCGATCGCCGTCCCCAGGATTGCCTCGAGCCGAGTGCCACAGCGACGCCGGGTAAGAGGGCGGGAGTCAGCGCCGGACACTCCCGGAGGACCATGGCGCAACTGTGGCCGAATGCAAGCCGCGGCCGAGAAGGCGCTATAATCTGGATTGCCGCGACGTCATGCGGCTTCCCGTGACTGTGAAACCCCTCCTTCCCCTTGTCTCCATCGTGGTGCCTTCGTTCAATCAAGCTCGCTTTCTCGAAGCCACTCTGCGCTCGCTGCTGGAGCAAGATTACCCGAACCTGGAGGTCTTGCTTGTTGACGGGGGATCGAGTGATGGCAGTCTGGATATCATCCAGCGCTGGGAGCCTCACCTGAGCTACTGGGTATCCGAACCGGACAGGGGCCAGGCCGACGCCATCAACAAGGGTCTGCAGATGGCGAAGGGCGAGGTCGCCGCCTGGCTCAACTCCGACGATCTGCTCCTTCCCGGCGCCGTCATGGAAGCGGTCCAGGCCCTTCAGGCCCATCCCGAGGCCGTGATGGCCTACGCCGACGGCGTCTTGATCGACGAGCAATCCTACCTGCTCGACTGGCACCGCTATCGGCAGTACAGCCTGCTCGACCTCTTGTGTTTTGATGTCTTGCTGCAGCCGACGGTCTTCGTGCGCCGGTCGGCCCTGGAGGGGGTTGGGCTGCTCTGCCGGGACTACCGCCTGATCCTCGATCACGAACTGTGGATCCGCCTGGCAGCCTGCGGCCCGCTGCACCACGTCGGCACCTACTGGGCGGCCGAACGAACGCACCCCGAGGCCAAGACAGTGGCCGCTGCGGCGGAATTCGCCTCGGAGGCCCGCAGGCTGATCGAGCAGGCGAGCGTTTCGGCAGTGCTCGGCCCGGTGATCGCATCTCATAGGAGGCGGGTGTCAGCGGGCCTGGAATGCTTCTCGGGAAGACGGCTGATTGATGCGGGCCTATATGGCCAGGCTCTGAAGCATTTCGCCCGCGGGATGATGCTGCAGCCCCGCTTGACACTCCGCTACTGGTACAAGATCCTCCAGGCCGGGATGGGAGCGGTCGGCCTGGAAGCCGTGTTCCTGTGGTACCGGCGAACACGACGACGCATGCGGCATGGCAAGAGGCGCTTGCGTATTGAGGACGGCCAGGTCCGCCTGGAGCGTGCGGAGTGAACAGCGCAGGGCTTCCGCTTGTCACTGTAGTCACGCCTTCCTTCAACCAGGCGCGGTTCCTTGAGGCAACCATTGAGTCCGTCTTGGCGCAGGACTACCCACACCTGGAGTGCATCGTCATCGATGGCGGCTCGTCGGATGGCAGCCTTGAGATCCTGCAGCGCCACGGCAGCCGCCTCGCGTACTGGTGCTCGGAACCCGACGCCGGCCAGACGGAGGCCATCAACAAGGGGTTGGCGCGAGCGCGGGGCGAGATTCTGGCATGGCTGAACTCGGACGATGTGTATCAGCCGGGGGCTGTATCGCGCGCAGTGGGTTTCCTTCTGGCTCATCCGGAGGTCGGCATGGCGTACGGCGAAGCGGTGTACATCGACGAGAACGGTGCGCCGATCGGCCGTTTCCCAGCGGCGCAGACTGATCTGCGCCGGCTGCGGCGGGGGTATGTCCACATTCCGCAGCAGGCTGCTTTCTTTCGGGCCAGCCTGTGGCGGCTGGTCGGGCCGCTGGACCCGACGCTCTACTTCGCCATGGACTATGACCTGTGGCTGCGCATCGCCGAATTGAGCCCGATCCGGTTCGTCCCTGAGATCTGGGCGGGATTTCGCCTGCACAGCGAGGCCAAGACGCTGTCGGCGGCGGCGCGCTGCTGGCCGGAAATGTGGCGGGCCTACCGAAGAGAAGGCGGCGGGGTGTTTTCCGTCTTCGGTGCCAAGTATGCGCTGCGCCGCGTGGTGGAGCCGCTGATGCCCCTGCGCCTGCGCTGGCGGTTGTGGTGGGGCACAAGAGACGGGCTGAAGGGCCCGAAAGTCGATGAGGCCAACTCGGCCCGCTGATTCCACGGGGCGAATCTGTGTCGCCGGGCGTGAGAGGGATCGTGCTCGGCCCAACCCATGCCAGCCCGGCGACACATCTGCGGTACAATGCCGCGCGCGTGATGGCCATTGATCTGGAGGCCGAGTGGCATTTCGCAAGCATGTTTGGCTGGATGCCCATGCTCCTGCAGTTGTGCGGGCCATCCGGCTCTTCCTGTGGCTTGTGGAGCCGCGAGGCCAGACCAGCCGGCGCCGGCTCCGCGAGCTGCGGAACCGCTACCGCGCGCAGCGGTGCTTCATCATCGGCAACGGGCCCAGCCTGCGTCGGATGGACCTGACGCCGCTCGCAAAGGAAATCACCTTCAGCCTGAACAGGGGCTACTTGCTCTATGACCGCATCGGCGCACCAGCGACCTTTCACGTCGTCGTCAACCCGCTCGTGGCCCAGCAGTGGAGGGACGAACTGGAGCGGCTGCCGAACACGAAGCTCATCGATTGGAGCCTGCGCCGGCTGTTCCGACCGAGCGCGGACATCATCTACTGGGGTCGGCCGACAGGTTCGATGACCCCACGATTCACGGGGCAGGCAACCGGGCCAATCTGGTCGGGTGCCACCGTGACCTACGTCGCCTTGCAGCTGGCCTACCACATGGGGTTTGCCAAGGTGGTGCTGATCGGGGTGGACCACCGCTACCGGGCGGATGGCAGGCCGCACGAGGAAGTCATTGCCACCGGTGAGGACCCGAATCATTTCGACCCCAGTTACTTCGCGCATGGGGCCCGATGGAACTTGCCCGACCTCGAGACCTCGGAGCTGGCCTACGTCCTGGCGCGCCACTACTACCATCTGGATGGTCGTGAGATCGTAGACGCGACAGTCGGCGGCGCGTTGGCGGTCTTTCCCAAGGTGGATTACAGCGCGCTCTTCGAATAGACTTGCTGCGCCCTCAAGCCCAAGCTCGGCGAGGTGGAACCTATGGCCAAGACCCTGCCCTCGTTTGATCCCGTATGGGAGGAGATCTATCGTCAGGGGAAACAGATCAATCGCTATCCCTTCGACCCGATCGTCGCCTTCCTGAACCGGCATCAGCCGAAGGACAAGCCCCGCGCCGAGACATGGGTCCTGGAGGTTGGCTGTGGGACGGGCAACAACCTCTGGTTTGCCGCCCGCGAGGGCTTCCGCGTCGCCGGGATCGACGGCAGCGAGACCGCGATCGCGTATGCGAGTAGGCGGTTTGAGGCCGAAGGCCTGGAGGGCGACCTGCGGGTGGGAGACTACGTGAGGCTGCCGTGGCGGGATGACATGTTCGACTTCGTCCTCGACCGCGCCGCCTTGACGAACTGCGGCCTTTCAACCTGTCGGCAGGCGGTGGCCGAGGTGCGTCGCGTGCTGCGCACTGGCGGGATGCTCTTCTTCAATCCCTACGCGCAGTCGCACAGCAGCTGCGCTTCAGGCCGACTGGGCCCGGACGGGATGACTGTGGACATCACAACCGGCGGGCTGCAGGGAATGGGCCCGATCTGCTTCTACTCGCGAAGAGACCTGGAGATGCTCTTCCGTGACGGGTGGCGCATGCATGCTATGGCGCTGGTGGAGCGGACGGAGATGCTGCAGCCAGGCTACACCGTCATGTCTGACTGGCAGGTGATCGTCGAGAAGGTCGATGCCGCGACAGGGAGCTGAGGGACGCCGCTCATGAGGGCAAGGCTGATCCCGGCCGTTCCGCCAAATTGGCCCAGGAGTTCGCCGGGCGAGCCACCGCGCCTCGCGGCGGGCATGGCATGGCCACGGGTCAGCCTGGTCACGCCGTCCTACAACCAGGGGGAATACCTGGAGGATGCGATCCTCTCGGTCCTTCATCAAGGCTATCCGGACCTTGAGTACTTCATCATG
Source organism: uncultured Anaerolineaceae bacterium (assembly GCA_964575425.1). Taxonomy (GTDB): domain Bacteria; phylum Chloroflexota; class Anaerolineae; order Anaerolineales; family E44-bin32; genus DATEAV01. The sequence continues at coordinate 97,544 of CAZNRD010000005.1, forward strand.
GACGGGGCTTCGACGGACGGGACGGGGGAGATTCTGGAGGCCTATGCATCGCGCCTGACCTACTGGGAGAGCGCACCCGATCGGGGGCAGGCACATGCCATCAACAAGGGGTGGCAGCGGGCAACGGGCAAGTACCTGTGGTGGCTGAATGCCGATGACATGCTGATGCCTGGCGCGCTGTTTGCGGCGGCTGCCTATCTGGAGGCGCATCCGGAAGTGGATATGGTCTTCGGGGATCATGTCCGCATCACGGGGGACGGCCGTCCCACGGAGGTCTACTCCTATCCGGCGTTCGACCTCACAACCTTCGAGCTCAGCCGCCCGGACGTGTCCCAGCCGGGGGCGCTGATGAGAGCCACTGTGCTTGAGCGTGTTGGTTACCTTGATGAGACACTCCACTACCTGATGGACCTCGACTACTGGCGGCGGATGGCATTGGCGGGTTGTCATCTGATGCACCTTGACGTCCCGCTCGCTCTCTTTCGCATCTACGACGACTCCAAGACCCTGGCCGGGTCGTCACGGGCGGCGGAAGAGCGGGCCATCCTGAACGAGCATCTGTTCGCCGATCCGCGGCTTCCGGAGGCCATCCGGCGTAACCGCGCCAGGGTGACCAGCCTGATGCACGTCTATCGTGCTCGTGCGCTTCTGCTGTGCGGCGAATACCGGGCAGCATTGGGAGAGGCCATCCGCTCGGGGCGGGTGTGGGCGTGGCAGTTCCTGCGCTGGCCATTGTGGCATCAAGCGGGCCTGGCCTTCCTGGGGTTGGTTCTCGGCCGCAGGGGCTGGCGGTCGCTGCGGGCTGTCGTCCGCAGGATGCGCGCCGATCTTGCCGCGAGATAGGAGCCGAGAGCATTTGGCCCGCATCCTGCTCTTTGCCAACACGACCTGGTACCTGTACAACTTCCGGCTCGGGCTGGCGCGTGCCGCGCGGGAGGCGGGGCATGAGATCATCCTGGTCGGACCACCCGATGAGTACGGAGCTCGGCTTGCAGATATCGGCTTTCAGTGGATACCGCTGCAACTGAGACGGCGGAGCCTCAACCCGGTGGTTGAGGTTGCCACCGTGCTGCGCTGCGCTCGACTGTACCGGCGGCTGCAGCCAGAGCTGGTTCACCATTTCACCATCAAGCCGGTGGTCTACGGGACACAGGCGGCTCGTCTCGCCAGAGTGCCGCGAGTCGTCAATTCGATTGCCGGCCTCGGCTATGCCTTCCTTCAGAGGGGGCTGGGCGGCTCGGTCTTACGGACGATCGCGGTCGCACTGTATCGCGCCGCTCTTCGAGGCCGGTCGGTGCGAGCAGTCTTCGAGAACGAGTCCGATCTCGAGGAATTCGTCCGCTGGCGTATTGTGCAGCGCGAGCATGCTGTGGTGATACCGGGAACAGGGGTTGACCTGGCGCAGTATGCGCCTGTGCCGGAACCGGATGGCATACCGGTGGTGCTGCTGGCCTCGCGCATGCTCTGGGACAAGGGCATTGGGGATTTCATTGAAGCGGCTCGCACGCTCAAGCAGGCGGGCATCGACGCGAGGTTCGTTTTGGCCGGAGGTCCGGATCCCGGGAATCCTTCCTCGATCCCGGAGACACAGCTCAGGCAGTGGGAGGCGGAAGGGCTTGCAGAATGGCTGGGTCAACGTGAAGACATGCCTGCCCTGTACGCCGCGAGCAGCGTGGTTGTCCTGCCCAGCCAGAGAGAGGGTCTCCCTCGGACACTTGTCGAGGCGGCCGCAAGTGCTCGTCCCATCGTGGCCTCCGACGTCCCTGGATGCCGAGATGTCGTCGAAGACGGCGTGAACGGGCTGCTCGTCCCTCCGGGCAACCCGGTGGCCCTGGCCCGGGCGATCGAGCTGTTGCTGGCGAACCCCGAGAGGCGGCGCCAAATGGGCGAGAGGGGAAGGGAGAAGGCCGAGCGGGACCTGGCCGATGGCCCCGTGAACGCCTCGACTCTGAGGATCTACGAGCGACTGCTTGCGCACGACCGGGAACCCAGGGAATGACGTCCTGCTGATTGGGTGGTTGGTTGTGTGGGCTGTGTGTTCGATGGCGGAAGAGGTGGGAGGCAGGCGGAGTGGCCGGGCGGCTGGTCTCTTGTACTACGCCTGGCCGAACGCAGTGCTGTGGGCCATGGCCGCACTTTCTGACATGCCCTTCACGCTCCTGACGACCTTGGGGGCCTGGGCCATGCTCCGTTCTCGCGGAAGGCGCCGTCTTCTCTGGCCGGCTTTGGCTGGATTGCTGGCAGGTGCAGTCTGTCTGACACGCCCGATCGGGGTTCTGCTCGTCCCCTTGTGGGCAAAGTTCCTGTTGATTCTGGGGAGCAGCAGGCTTCCCGCGTGGCGTATACTGGCGCCGCCTGTGGTTTTCGTGGTGCTTGCCGGGTCCTTCGTGCTCCCCTGGGCCCTGCGCAACCGCCGCGTGCACGGGATGTTCGCCGTGTCGAAGATCGATGTGGTGAATCTGGGACAGTACATGGCGCCTGCGGCCCTGGCGAGGGGGGAGGGCATAAGCCTGGATCAAGCGCGGGAACTCATCCCCTTGCTGCCGATCCCCATGGCGGCTGATAGGATCCGGTACCGAAAAATGATTGGCGCCTATCCTGTGGAATACCTGGCTGCCCACGCTCGGGGGACATGGACTCTGCTGACCGAGGCCGGCCAACCGAATCTCGGAATCCTGCTGGGCGAACGGTATCGTTCGGCTGGTGCATTGGTGGCGCTGCGCAAAGGCGATCCTGGCGGGGCAGGCACTGCTTTCCTCAAGGCCATGGAGGACCCGATCCTGCGGTGGTTCAGCCATGTGCCGTGGTGTGGCATGGCGGTACAGTCAATCGTCTGCATCCTGGGGGCGCTGGGTACCGTTGTGCTCTTGAGGATGGGAGGCGATCGGCGTTGGGCAGGAGCCCTCCTGCTGCTGACGGCACTGGTCTTCATTCTTGTCCCCGGACCTGTGGGGAACGGGCGGTTCCGCCTTCCGGCCGAACCCCTCCTCTGCGTCCTGGCAGGTGTCGCGGTATCCTCTCGGCATGGGGAGAGGAGCAGGCGAGGCATTGCAGCGCAGGAGTGAGGAAAAGGCGCTGGAGAGTGCAGAATTGTCGAGACCACGCGGCGTCCTGATCTACCTTGCCCTGGAGGCCGGCTGGCCGAGCGCGATCGCATTTGGCATGGTGGGCGCAGCCGTTCTGTGGGCGGCAGGTCTGGCCTGGCCATCGGGCTATCGGGCCGAGGCCGCCGTCCTGGTGCACCACAACGTCGAGCGGGTGATCAAAGACCCTTCTTCGGATGAGGCGGCGAGCTACATCGACCGACAGACAGCCGTGCTCGAGGCCCTGGCGTATTCGGATTCGGTCTGGGAAGACGTGGCTCAGCAGATGGTCGAGCGGGGATGGATCGAATCGGCCGCCCAGGTCGAAGGCCTCAAGGAACAGGTCCGGCTGCCCCATCCGAAGGATGGCGAGTGGCGGTTTGCCGCCACAACGCGAAATCCTGCTCTCTCTGCCCACCTCGCTCAAGCCTGGGCAGACGCTTTCGTAGCCAGGACCAATCAGTCGGTGCGCGCCGCCGTCAGGTTGGAGACTCTGGCCGAGCGCATTCGAGAAGAGACAGGTGCCCTGGTCCAGGCAGAGAGGGAGTGCGCGGACCTTGGCGCTGCGTCTGCTGTCCTGGAAACGGTCCTGGCGGAATTACGCGCCGCTGAGCCTGCACAGGATGCTCGACCGGTTGAGGGAGCGCTACTTGTCCGGCTGGCAGAGCGAGCCGGGCTGGATATTTCAGGGGTCGCGGCAGAGACCGTCGCGGACCAGACGGCGCTTGCTGAAAGGCTCCTGCGGGCGCTGGCGGCCTCGCGCGCAAGTTGCCTCGCGCGGGCGGAACAGCTCGAAGCGCTCTTGGAGAGCCATCGGGCAGAGGCGGAGGCCCTGTCCGCTGATGAGCTGGCGCTGTCGCCACTGCTCGAGGTGTATCCTATGCGACGGGCGGAGGAGCCGAAAGCGCCGCTGGCGCGTCCGGGTGCGGCGCTGGGGATTGGGGCGGTTGTGGGGCTATGCGCCTGGGTGCTGCGGATGACGATGTTCCGGGACGCGGCTGGGGGCAGGCCTGACTGAGATGCCACAGCAGCGACAAGTGCTGGAACAAGTCCGCTGGCTTCTCTGGACAGCAGTGCTCCTGAGTGTTCCCATCACGAGTTTTCCACACTTTCCTTTTCCTCAAGCATTTGGAGAGGCGCTGGTACGTCCCCTGGGGCTGTATCCCGTGGCTGCGATCGCTGCGCTGGAGCTTCTTGATCCGACTCTCGGCCGGCGGAGGCTCCCACGCGTGCTGGGGCCGATTCTGACCTTTGCGGCCGTCGCCGTTGCACTGACTGCCCTGGCGGCGCTGGACCCACCGCTTCCCCTGCGCGGCCAGACGCCTTTTTCCCGAGCCGTTCGCGGCGTGGCCACGCTGGGAATTGGCATGGCCTTTCTGCTGGTCACGTGGCGAATGGTCTCGAGCGCGGCCAGGCTCCAATCCAGCATCCGGTGGTTGGTCGTCGGTCTGTCGATCGCGGTGCTGTGGGGGCTTCTGCAGGGAAGCCGACTCGTATTCCGCTGGCCCTACTACGCGCCCCTCAACGCTGTTCAGCGGTTGGTTTCGATCTGGGACCTCAACCCAGATCGGGTGACGGGCTTTGCCTATGAGCCGTCATGGTTTGGAGACCAGTTGGCAGTCCTGTATATGCCGCTGCTCGTCTCCTCGCTTGTGACGGGGACACGCATCCTGGCATGGCGGAAACTCGGCTGGTTGGTTGAAGCCGCGCTGCTTTTCGGGGGTCTGATCTGTCTCACGCTGACGTACTCAAGGGGAGGGTTCGTGGCCTTCGCGCTCTCATCGGTGCTGGGATTGGGGGCGGCGACAGTTCTCCAGCGGGACGAGATCGGCAGGTGGTTGAGGCAGAGGCGGAGCGTTCGCGAGCCTGGGGCAGGGCGTCGGATCGCCGTGTCCGCGAGGGCTGGCGCAGCGCTGGTCGTGGTGGTCGGCGTCGTTCTGGTCGTCGCCATGCTCGCGACGCGCAACGAGTACTTCATGCTGTTGTGGAAGAGCCTTGCGAAGGTGGGGGAGTTACCTTCGTTCCTCCTTTCTGTTGGGGCCAGCACTCGCTATGCCCTGACGGCTGCAGCATGGGGAGTGTTCCACGACCATCCCGTGCTTGGCGTTGGGCTGGGGCAGAGCGGTTTCTACCTGTTTGATCACTTGCCCGACTGGGCGCTGGATCGAAACCCCGAGATGGCCTTCCTGCTGGCGCCATGGTCGTGGACCTTTCCCAACCCCAAGAACCTGTGGGTGAGGCTGCTCGCCGAGAGCGGTCTCGTCGGGATGCTGTTCTTCACTGTGTTTCTCCTGCTGTGCGCGGCGGCCAGCGTTGCGCTGTTGTCACAGCGCGGGTCGGAGTACCGGCTCACCGGCCTGTACGGCATGCTGGCGGTGCCCGCGGTCTTCATCAGCGGCTTCAGCCTCGACTCACTTGCGCTGCCGACGATGTGGATTGCCTTGGGGCTCATCGTCTCGGGCGTTGAAGCGTTGAAGGCCGATGACCGCGTGCAGGACGTCACCGAAGCTTCACGAACTGCCGAGGCGCACCATGTCATGGATGCTTGAGAGCGCGAGGCAGAGGGGCACGCGGCTTTCGCCCTTCGGAGGACCAAGTGATCCGACTGGCTGACTTCTTCCCCATGATCCTCCTGACGGCTGCAGCGGCGCTGGCGCTCTCGCCGCTGCTGACTCGCCTGGCAACGACCGCGGGCCTGCTCGACATCCCTGGCTCGGCGCCGCACAAGCAGCACTCTGCGGCCACGCCGCTGGCCGGGGGCCTTGTGCTGGCCCTGGCGATCATCCTCGCCTATCTCTCCCTCCGTCCTCCAGTCGATCGCCAGGTTTTGGGCATACTCCTTGGGGGAGCGGTGGTGGTGGCCGTCGGGACGCTCGACGATCGCTTCAGGCTTCGGCCCCATCACAAGCTTCTCGGACAGCTCGCGGCCGCTGGCCTTCTCATCTACTTTGGCGTCCAGGTCCGCATCACCCGCCTGCCGTCTGCCGACCTGGCGCTTACGCTGCTGTGGGTGGTGGGGTTGACGAACGCGTATAACTTCGTCGACAGCAAGGATGGGCTGGCGCTGGGCCTGGCCGGCATCGCCGCAGCGTTCTTCATGCTGGTGACGATCGATTCGGTGCAGCCGCTGCTGGCCATGTTGTCGGCCGCGATCCTGGGGGCTTCCGTCGGCGTTTTCTTCTTCAACGCCTCGCCGGCGATCATGTTCCTTGGAGACTCCGGTGCTCAACTCCTGGGGTTTCTGCTAGCCGGCCTTGGCATTGCCTACACCCCGGCGCAGGCCGGCCTGCCGCAGGGGGTGACCTGGTTCACGCCGATCCTTGTGCTGGGCGTGCCGATCTTCGACATGGTCCTGGTCGTGGTCTCGCGCTTGCGCCTGCGACAGCCGCTGCATCGCGCCGGTCTCGATCACACCTACCATCGGCTGGTCGCCCTCGGCCTCGACCCCACCCGCTCGGTGCTGGCGATGCAGATCGCTGCCATCATGCTCGGCCTGGCAGCGTTCAAGGCGCTCGATACGACCGTGCTGGTCGCCAACGGCATCTTCGCGGGCATCCTGCTTGTGGGAATTGGGGTGCTGGCAGTGCTGCTGCGGCTTCCCAGGGAGCGCCCCGGCTAGATACCCGCGGCCTTCTTTGCGTTTCGGCGTCCACTTCCTCGACGCGCGTGGAGCAGGAGTATGGGCGCTGATGTCGGAGCCGCACGCCGGCCCCCTTCCCGAATGCGCGTGCAATAGCGCCGAATGAGCTTTCCCTCTGATGGCCTCTCCCCGTTCGGGTCACAGGCACGCCAGAGCACGGGGCGTTGAGGGATGAGAGGTCGGGGCCGGCGCGAAGGGAGATAGCCCTCGCGACTTCCGCAGCCTGCTAGAAGGCCCCCTTGCCTTGCAGCACGGCCAGTGGGGTGCGCAGCAGTATCCACAGGTCGAGCCACAGCGAGTAGTTGTAAATGTAGTACAGGTCGTCCTGGGTGTTCAGGTGCATCGGCTTGTCGCTGCGGCCGTTGATCTGCCACCAGCCGGTGATCCCCTGCGGGACGGCGAAGCGCTTGCGCTGCCAGGGCTGGTATTTCTCCACCAGCCAGGGGAGCTCGGGCCTGGGCCCGACCAGGCTCATCTCGCCCTTCAGTACGTTGACCAGCTGCGGCAGCTCATCCAGGCTGAAGCGGCGCAGGAGGCGGCCGACCTTCGTCACGCGCGGGTCGTCGCGGTGCTTGTGGACCAGTTCGCCGGTGTCGATCTTGCGCACGACCTGCGCTTGGCGCGCCGGCGCGTCGGTGTGCATGGTCCGGAACTTGAGCATCTCAAAGGGGCGGCCGTTTTCTCCGACCCGAGCCTGGCGGAACAGAACCGGTTCCTTCGTCTCCAGGCGGATGGCGGCGGCGATGGCTGCCATCCAGGGCGCCAGCAGCAGGAGCGATAGCGTCGAGATGGCCAGGTCCATCAGCCGCTTGACCAGGCGAGGGACGCCTCCGATCACCGGCTCGCGCAGGCCGATGAGCGGCAGCCCTGCCAGGGTCGAGACCCGAGCGCGGATCATTGCCAGTGAGAGGTAGTCTGGGATGATCTTGATGCGGACGGGCAGGGTCTCGGCCTCGAGAAGGACGGCTTTGGTCCGCTCGACGGCCCGCGGCGGCAGGGCGATCCACAGCTCGTCCACCCGCTCTGCTTCGACGGCCATGCGCGTGTCATCGAGCGTCCCAAGCACACGCGCTTCCTCGAAGACCTGGCTCTGCTTGGACGGCGCGTCGTCGAGATAGCCCACCAGGTGGTAGCCCCAGCGGCTGTGGTCGTGGACCGCTCTGGCCACTCGTTGGCCGAGCTCCCCGGCTCCCAGGATCAGGATGCGGCTTCCCCAGCCGGGTCGGGACCTCCCGATCAGCCGGTAGTAGATGCGTAGCAGCGCCCGGTGGCTGAGCAGCAGGCCCAGGTTGACAACGAAGAAGTAGACGAATTGCAGGCGGGACATCTCGCGGTAGGTCATGAACAGCGCCCCCGCCATCAGCACCGTGCCCAGAGTGCCGGCCCACGCCACGTGCAGAGCCTCGTTGTACCAGCGCAGGACGCGCTGAGGGTCGTAGGCGCCGGCCATCACCAGGGCGCTGGCCCAGCAGAGCAGGGCCAGCGGGAAGACGAACCAGGGTAGTTCGACAATCTCCTCGGGAAGCGCGCCGCCACGGCCAATCGGGATGTGGCTGCGCAGCCACCCGGAAAGAAAGAGACTGACGGGGATCAGAAGGAGGTCGACGGTGGCGAGCTGGAGGCTCAGACGCGACACGTGAGGATCCTTCACGGAGCCCTCCTGAGAAACCCACCGCTCCCTTGATTCTCATAACCGGAAGGCATCTGGCAGGCCAGGTGCCATCTCCATTGGCCGGGGCAGGACAAGCCGATGATCACAAGTGCCCCCGTCTTCGATGGTGAACGGCACATTCGCCCTGCAGTCAATCCGGGGCCCAAGGCCACCATACCTCCACCCTGGACCTGACCCGCATGAGAAGGTCGCGTTCCTCAGGCTCGATGCCCTGGAGGACCAGGGTGACTGTCACGACGGCTCCCAACACGGCGGCCAGAACCACCACCTTGAGCAGGGGGTCGGCAGTCAAGATCTGCCGCACCACAACGGCTGCAATGGCGGCAGCAAGGCCGCTCCACAACACCCTTCTCAGGCCGCGATCGTATGGCCAAATGCGAAGCCGGTGCCGGACCTGGATCAACCCTCCCGCGAAGAGGGACAACATTGCCATCGCTGTGCCCAGGGCACCTCCCACGATTCCAAACCGCGGAACAAGGACAACGCTGGCCGTCAGATGCAAGGCTACTGCGCCCGCCGCAAGGCGCAGCCAGTGCATCTCGTGCCCGGTCATCGGAAGGAGCACGCCGACGCCGCCCACGGCCAGGCTGGCATACTGCGCAGTGGCCAGGATCACCAGAGGCAGTGCTGCCTCGGCATAGGGATTCCCGAACGCGCCCCGGAGGATCTCCGCCGGCGCGATCAGAATAAGCAGGTAGAAGGGGAGCCCGAGGGAGATCCCCCAACGGGTGGACAGGCGGTACAGCCGCCCGATCCGGTAGCGTTCGCCAGACTGATCCAGGTCGGCGACCATCGGGGCGAGTACGGCGTGCAGCGACACCAAGATGATGGAGAAGATGCTCGCGCTGAGAGAGGCCGCCTGGTAGATGCCGACGTCAGACGCCGGCCGAAAGAGGCCGATCAGCACCCGGTCGAACATCAAGACCATGCTGGCAAAGATGCGTGCCAGAGAGGCGGGAAGGGAGAATGCCAGCAGCTTTCCGAGGGGCACTTCCCTCGGGCCGCTGCGTCCGGTTGAACGGGGAAAGAGCCTTGCCAGCACGGCGACGGCTCCCAAGAACGCTGCAGCGTAGGAGGCCACCACTGCGCCCAGCGCCCCCCGCAGTCCCCATCCGAGCCACACGAGGAGTACAGCCAGCACCAGGTTCACCAAGGGTTGCCCCAGGTCTTGCGTCAGGACCGCGTACTGCATCCGCTGCGTGAGGCGAGTGGCCGCGGAAGCCACTTGAAGACCCGAGGCGGCAGCCAGGCCCGGCGCGATGCCTCGCAGCACCTCCTCCATTCCGGGATCATGGAAGGCCGCCTCTGCCAGCAAGGGTGCCAGCAGGAACAAGCCTGCTCCCGTCACCACCCCTGTCAGCAGAGCCACACCGAGGCCTGCCACGATCACGCCTCGGTGGGTCGCGACCCCAGTTCCCTCGCCAGCCGCGCCGAAGCGCAGTACACCCTGGTCCATGCCCTGAGGCAGGATCATCTCCCCCAGCCGCAGGAGGGTGTAACCCAGGCTGTACAGGCCAAAGAGCGCCGTGCCCAGCAGGCGCGCCAAGACAACCTGGGTAAGGATGGCAATTGCCCGGCCGAGCACGTGCCCCGGAAGGGCAAGACCCACCCCGCGCGCCAGGATGCGGGTGTCCTGCAGGTGCATGCCCAGTCGCTCAGCCTCCACAGTTACGGCCCCTGCTCAGACGGGCCTCTGCTTGGCCCGCTGCTCTCATGTAGCGTGTCCTCACGGACGGGATTTCCCGCCAAAATCCAGGCGGCATAGTGGCCCGTCCACGCGCGCAGAGGAGTATGGGCCAGCCCCTCGAATGCCTCAAGGACTCGCTCCAGAAAGGCGCGGAGCACCCTGGGTCCGCTCTTCTCCACGAAGCGAGCCAGGCGGATGAGCGGATAGCGCGGTGCATGGATGAGGAACCCTTCCTCTAGAACTGTCCACCCCACAGCCGCGAAGAGCTGGCGAGCGAAGGTGGGGACAAGGGTCACACCCAGGGGAAAAGTCTCACTTCGCAGTCGGCGGACAAGCCAATCTGGCAGTCGGGCTCTGAGGGCAACCTCCGGATTGAGCGGGTTGTCCAGAGTGAGGAACATACACCCATCGGCCCGCAGTGCTCGCCTCAGCTCCTGCAGGCTGAAGACGATGTCCTCTTCGCGCGGAAAGTGGTCCAGCGTTGAGAGGGAGAGGACGAGGGGGATGGATCCGCTGGCGAGCGGAAGGGCCCGGCAGTCCGCGACGATCAGGACGGGTTGTCGTCCCTCGACGTCCAGCCGACGTTTGGCGGCCCGGGCCACACTGTAGCTTGCATCTATGCCCAGGAAGTGATGCTCGGGGGATGGATCCGCAGCATGGTGGTGCGGGCCGCTCGCTTCATCAAAGAGATCGGTCTTGAGAGCCCATCCCGATGGCGCCATTCCGGCGGCCCTGGCTATCCACCTGTGCAGGACGGCTGCCCGTTCGCGCCACCAAATGCCTCTACGCTCCGTAGGCTGCATTGTCTCTCCGGGCTCTTCGAATGTGCCTAACACTTCTCCGCCTGGCAGCTCTCGTATAGACTCGTATCGGACATGCACCCCGATCGATATCGCATCATGCCGGAGTCCTCCGAGGTGTCTGCTGGGCCAGACTGCCGCAAGGATAGCCTACCTCGTGTTGACCTGTTTGGGATGGCAGTCGCCCAGCTTTCCCAACAAGGTCTTCTGGATTACTTCCACACCTCCCTTCGCGAGGGTCGCGGCCAGCCATCTGCCACCAGGCTGATTGCCTACGCAAACGCCCACAGCTGCAACCTGCTCCGACGCGATGCTGCCTTTTGCCAGGCCATGCAACAGGTCGACCTGATCTACACCGACGGCAACGGTCCGCGCCTGGCGGCCTGGCTGAGCGGACAGCGGCTCCCTCAGCGCATGACCAGCGCTGACTGGTATCCCGACCTGTGTCGGCTGTGCCAGGACCAAGGATACTCTATGTACCTGTTGGGTGCCGCGCCCGGTGTTGCTGCCCTCGCCGCGTGCCGGCTGAAGGAGCAGTATCCCGGCCTTGTGATCGCTGGCACGCAGCACGGCTACTTCAAGTCCGAGGAGGAACGGGAGGTCATTCGCCATATACGGGAGGTTCGCCCAGACCTGCTCGTACTTGGCATGGGCAGCCCGCGCCAGGAGATCTGGATGGTGCACCATCGTGTCGTCCTCGAGGTGTCGGTGGTCTGGGCCGCCGGAGGATGGATCGACCTGGTCGCAGGAACCAAGCCCCGACCACCGCTCTGGATGCGCCGCCTTGGGCTGGAGTGGTTGGGGCGGTTGCTGATCGAGCCACGCCGCTTAGCGGCCCGTTACCTGTTTGGTATCCCTTCCTTCCTCTGGCACTCGGCCTGTTTTGCCGCTCGCCGCCGTCTGGAGTGGAGGCGCCGATAGGCCTGCCGTCATCTTGCGCCGGAAATAGGGGCGGGAGACAGCCCGCACCAGCGCTCTTGGCACCAGGCCGCGGCGGTGCAGCCTAAGGCCCAGGCTCATCAAGATGCCTGGCAGGGTTGGGCTGCCGGGTCTGGAATCTCGAATGCGCCGCTGCTCAACCAGAGCCTCGGCCGCCATCCGTAGCGGGATGCCGTCCCTTTGCCAGGCCTCCAGTAGATATCGCGTGGAGTTCCGGAAACTCTCTTGAACGAAGGACTCTATCTCCGCTGGCCGGAATCCTGCGTAGCTCATTGCGGTTCCCAGCACTCCTCCTGCGTTGGCCACGAAGTCCGGAATCAATAGGATGCCCTTGCGGCTGAGGACCTCTTCCGCCGCCGGTGTCCAGGGGTTGTTGGCTCCGGGGCAAAGCACCCGCGCGCTCACGTCTTCAGCATTGCCTTCGTGGATTGCATGGACGCCGGCACACGGGCAAAGAACCTCGACCGGAAGTGCATGCACCGCTTCACGGTCGATGCGGGTGCCGCACGGCGCTCGCTCGACGACCGAGCTTCCCCACCGCTTCGCCGCCTCCACCAGTGATGGGACATCCAGTCCACGCGGATCGTGGAGCGCCCCACGGGAGGTGGAGATTGCAACTACCAGTGCTCCGGCTTTGTGCATCCGTTCCGCCAGCGCGCTGCCCACCGCGCCGAAACCCTGAATCGCCACTGGGGCTCTCTTCAGGGAACGGCCGAGCGCCTCGGTCGACGCGGCGGCGCAGGCGAACACAGAATGCGCTGTGAATGTGCCCGAGGGGACTGCCGGCAGTCGTCGTCTTTCGAGGCGAATGCCCGCCTCCACCAGCATGGACCGGATGTCCTCGAGGTCCGTGCCCATATCGCCCGCCGGCACGAAGATCTCGCGCTCCAATAGTGGGCGCAGGCCGCGGCCGAAGCGCGCCAGCCCGCGGCGCTTTTCTTCGCGCGGTGCCTCGGGGTCCCCGATCACGCCGGCTTTTGCTCCGCCAAAGGGCAGGCCGAGCAACCCGTACTTCAGGGTCATCGTTCGAGCGAGCAGGCGCAGCTCCTCCTCGGTGATGTCCCGGTGCATGCGCACACCGCCGTGTGAGCGCCCGTTCACGAAGCTGTCCACGACCAGGTGGCCGATCACTTCGCCCCCGTCGCGGACTGCGCAGGCGAGTTCGGGCGCTGAACACCAGTGTTTCATCGTCTTGAGGACCCCGTATCTTGCTGCGACTGTCAGCCTGTGCCGCCTCTGGCCACCACACCACCCACCAGCGCCGCCGTTCTCGATGAATGGCACGAGAAGGTCTCGTACTGATTCTCCTCCCGCACTGCATGTGCAGCTGCAGTGCGGGAGGCCCATGGCCTAGTATACCGGTTCGGTAGGAAACGGGGAGGTCAGAGGCGGTGCTCGGCCTCTGCTGGTTGAATCCGGCCGCCTCCGACGCAAGCCTTCCCGGGATTCCTCTGCCAGGGGCCCGCCCCTCAGGCAGGCTTGAGGCTCCAGCCCGGCACCGCGCTGTCGGAGCGCAAGAGGCGAGAACCCTTGACCATCGATCCATACACCATCTTCGTCGCCATCGCTGTTGCCCTGGCCACCCTGCTCGTCGGTCTGCGCCGTCCTTTCCTCGCCCTCAGCGCGCTGGTGGTGCTGCTGTCCTTTCGGGACTTCAGCCAGCGCTGGCTCAACGCCCACACCAACCTCCCCTGGCAGGTCGTCAACGCCATCTCTCGCTGGTGGTTTGTCGTCATCCTGGTCCTGGGACTGCTGGCCGCCCTCCGCCTGCTTAGGGTCTGGTGGGCCGCCCGGCGCGTCCCCAGGCCGGGCGCGGTCGACATCCTGCTCGGCCTGGTCCTGGTTGTCAGTGGACTGGCTGCGATCCTTTCCCCCAACCTGCGCGCCGGCTTCACTTCGCTGCGTGGCTACTTGCAGCCCCTGGTCGTGTTCCTCGTGGCGCGCGTCTTCCTCCCCACGCGCGGGGAGCTGCGGGCTCTGCTCGCCCTGTGGCTTGCCGCTGGCGCCGTCGTCGGCGCCTTCGCCCTCGTTCAGGCCTTCGCCTGGAACGCCGACATCTACCGCGCCGAGGGCTACGTCCGTCAGGACGGCCAGCTGGTGGTGCCACAAGTCGGCATCGGTGACCGGTCCTACCTCCGACCGGCGTCAACGGTCAGCGGACCCAACGAGCTCGGCCTCGATATGGTCATCCTGTTCCTGCTGGCCATTCAGGCGGCTGCCGTTGTCCGCCCCGGGGTTCGCCTGCTCCCGGCCAGCCTGGCCGTGCTCTTCGTGGCGGGCCTGGCAGTCTCCTACTCCCGCTCGGCCTTCCTGGGAATGCTGGCCGCGTTGGCATGCGCTGGTGCATTCCCGTTCCTGAAACGGCATCGAGGAGAGGGGCCACCACCGCGTTCGGGCCAAGGCTACCGGCGCTGGCCACTCTATGCACTCGGGATGACACTGCCCGTGCTGCTTCTGCTGTGGATGACGGGGTTCCTGCGCTTGATCTGGGAGACCGTCACTACTCTTACTCAGCAATATCACTACCTGGACAGCGTCGAGGCAATCCGGTTCCTGGTGAGCAACCCTGCCGGCGTGGGCATGGGATTGGTGGAACCCAAGGGTGCCATGGAACTCCTGGCCGTCGAAGGAGCCTTCCACGTCGAGGGCTCGATCTTCCAAATCGCGGTGGAGATGGGGGGTCTGGGGACTGGCGGCCTGGCTGGGGTTGTGGGGCGTTTCCCTTGTCCTCACGGTCCGCCAGGGATGGTGGAACGATGAGCCCCTTGTGGGAGCCTTCGCCCGCACGGCCGTCGGCGGCTGGGTCGCCGCGCTGGTGGCTTTCCTGTTCCTGCCTTTGATGCAGAGCGTGACCTTGATGGTCTGGCTCTGGTTCCTGTTGGGCCTGGGAGTGGAGTCCGGGCGAGTTTCTCGCTCCTGGCAGCACGCCATAGCGCCGATGAAGACCTGAGGCCACAACATGCCTGGTGCTCGAGTGCGCGATAGCTGCCAGACCCTGATCATCGGTGCCGGGATCACCGGGCTCACGATCGCCCGCGAGCTCGTCGCCCGAGGACAGTCCGACATCCTCATCCTGGACAAAGAACCCGTCCTGGGCGCGCACGCCAGCGGGCGCAACAGCGGTGTCCTGCACGCGGGCATCTACTACGTCGCCGACAGCCTCAAGGCGCGCTTCTGCGTCGAAGGCAACCGCCTTATGAAGGCCTACTGCCGCGAAAGGGGCCTCACCCTGCGGGAGAGCGGCAAGGTCATCGTGGCGCGTTCGCCTGAGGAAGCTGACGGGCTGCGCGAACTCAAACGCCGGGCGGATGCCAGCGGCACCCGCGCCGAACTGATCGACGACAAAGACTTGGCCGCCCTCGAACCATTCGCAGCCACCTGTGGCCTGGCCCTGCACTCGCCCGAGACGGCCGTGGTTCGCCCGCACGAAATCCTCGCCGCCCTGGCCGAGGACCTTGTCGCCACAGGCAAGGTCGACCTGCGCCTCGGTGCTGCTTTCCTGGCACCGGGAGGAAAAGGGGTCGCCCGCACCTCCGCCGACGTGATCCGCTACCGCCGATTGATCAACGCCGCCGGCGCCCACGCCGACCGAATCGCCCATCAACACGGACTCGGCCGCGACTACAGGATCCTTCCTTTCAAAGGAGCCTATCGCAAACTGGCGACGGCAGCGACCCACTTGGTGCGGGGCAACATCTACCAGGTCCCCGACCTGCGCAGCCCTTTCCTGGGCGTGCATTTCACCCGCAGCGCCGACGAGGAGGTGTACGTCGGGCCAACGGCTATCCCTGCGTTCGGCAGGGAGCACTACGGCTTCCTGAAAGGGCTCAGCCGGGAGGCGCTGCCAATCCTGTGGCGGGATGCAGTCCTGCTCTTTGCCGATCCCGGCTTTCGCTCGGCCGCGATGGCCGCGCCGCGCTGGATGGTCAAGGCCCTGGTGTATGCCGATGCTCGCCGGCTTGTGCCAGACCTGCGCCCGCAAGACCTGGCGCCGGCCCACAAGGTTGGCATTCGCGCCCAACTCGTCCACTGGCCGACGAAGCGCCTGGTGTCGGACTTCGTGGTCCTCCAGGGCGAGGTTTCGCTGCACGTCCTCAACGCGGTCTCGCCGGCCTTCACTTCCTCCATGGCCTTCGCCCGGCACCTTGTTTCCCTGCTCTTGAGCGTGTCAATGAATTGCAGGCGCTGTGCATTCCACACGCCGGTCCGGGCGAGGGTTCTTTCCGTCCTTAACCCCCTTTGGATAAGGCCCAGCCAAGGGGT